>NZ_JAPVZP010000005.1:0-119959 GCF_041432415.1 Streptococcus sp. 27098_8_22
ACAAAGCATCCAAATAAGTTTATAATAGCATGATTATTGATAAAGGAGTTATTCATGGATTATAAACATATTTCTACTTTCTTAGACTACTGCGAAACTCATAGACGCTTAAGTTCACATACGATTCGAGCTTACAAAAATGATCTTTTGCAATTTTACAATTCAAATTACAGCAGTGTGGAAACCTATGTTGAACATTTGACGAAATCCAATATTAAATCTAATACATTACGTCGCAAAATTGCTAGTTTGAAGGTGTTTTACAGCTACTTAAAATATCAGAATTTAGTTGATGAGAATCCTTTTAATCAATTACGTTTTCAATTTAGAACGGAAAAAATATTACCTAAAACAATTCCTTATGATATTTTGAAAAGTATTTTTTCACATCTAGAACAGAAAGTTGCCTATTCAAAAACTAAATATCAAAAACAAAAAGCTGAAAGAAATTTGCTAATCATTTCCCTATTGCTTTCAACTGGTATTAGGATTTCCGAACTTTGTCATATTCATCTTAAAAATATTAATCTTTCAAATAGGACTCTCCATATTATGGGAAAAGGTAAGAAAGAACGTATCCTATTTTTAGGAGATCAAATAACATTTAGCTTACTAGAAACATATATAAATAACTACTGCTTTCAACCCAGTGACTACCTATTCCCTGGAAAATATTCTATCAAACCATTGTCAGAGCAAAGTGTACGTTTAATTCTAAATACCCTTGTTAAACAACATAACTTAACTACACCTATTACTCCCCATATGTTTAGACATAGTTTCGCAACGATGCTTCTAGATAGTGATGTAGATATTCGATACATTCAACAATTTCTTGGACATAGTTCTATCTCAGTCACACAAATCTATACTCATGTATCTCAGTCAAAGCAAAAAGAAATTCTAACTCTGTGTAATCCCATCGCTTCGATTCATTCACAATCAAAAAAATAGGGCTACCTTCATGGAGGTAGCCCTATCCTGAATAATTAAGTCCAGTATCGTCACGAGCTTCGCCATTATAGGCAAATGGATTGCCTGTTGTGTCGGTGCTTGTCTTTCTTGCGCCATAGAGGTTATAGCTGCTTGATGCGACGGCTTGTCCATCCTTGGTCAAGCCTGTCACAGAGCCTGACTGGTTAGTCAAGTAGTTGTAGCTGTCACCTGTTTGGTTGTTGAGGTAGCTAGCTCGACCCTGACCATAGCCATAGGTCTCACGAGCCTTGCCATCATGATCATAGGTTTCAAGGACTTCTGTATGTTCACGATTGATATCGTTGACATAGTTGCGTTCCTCGTAGTAGTTGTAGGTATCCTCTCGTGTGGTATAAGGGATCAGAACATCCTGGACCTGACTGGCATAGGTTACTTCTCCCTGTCCCGGTAAGTTACCGAGTTCTGGTGGGTTGACCACGATTCCTTCCTTGGTCGCTCGATCCTTAGCCACTTTCTGGTGATAGGCTCTCGACACATCGTCAAAGATGCTATGCCAGATGCTTCCTATCGTTTGCGGTAGCGTGGATAGGGCTTGGAGGACATTCTGACTAAAGCCATACCAGAAGAGAGAGTTTTCTTCCCCACTTGGGGCTGTATATGGTGACTTACGACCTGACTTGCCTCTACCTGCATGCGATACCTGATCACCAGATTGATCTTCCTTAGGTTTGCGTTGGAAGAGTTGATAAGTGTTCTTGCCTTCCTTGCGACTAGCAGTGAAGACACGGTTATCATCCCCATCGTAAAGCGCAGCCATGAGAAGGCCCTTCTTGTCCTTGATCGCAAGCAAGCGGTTCTCGGTGTCGTAGATATAGTCTAGCTTCTCTGAGTTCTTCTCAGAAGCGATGCTGGTATCAATATAGTCAGCTAGAAGTAAACTTTATAGTAAGCCATAAGTAAAATCTCCTGAAGAAATTCTTCAAGAGATTTTAGATTAATTTAACTCATAATCCTACGTCATCAAAAATCTAAACCGATGATTATCCATTCATCAACATAATCCCAAAAAGGGATCGGATATTCTGGCAATTCATCCTTTGACCAAAATATACCTCCTTCATCTATTGGTTTAGACAAATCTAAAACGAGATACTTTCCCATACCATTACTAAAAAAATTGTAATAACAGGAAATATCATCTGTTAACTGATCCTCAAATTCCCAATCATAATCGGCTATTGGTTCAATCATATCTAAATCGTCTAATCCCATACTTTTACTCGTATAGTCATTAAAACCTGCATGAACTTTTGTATAAAACTGAATAATACTCTCATCTAATTCTATATCTGACTGCTTAAAATGATCAATAAAATGTTGCTCCAAAATCGGCATTTTCCCCTCATAAAAAACCAAGCTATTGCTTTGATACGTTCTAATGGAATAAAGCAATGAATAATTGCTTCCAATTTTGATAAGATCTATATCTTCTGAAAATTCCTCTAGATATGAGATTGTATTGCTGAGTTCAACTCCTAAATATTTTTTCCATTCCTCAAAAATTATTTGTTTTCTTTTAGAAAAATCTGATGTTTGAAATGCATCGCGCCAATATTGTGGAATAGTATGATTGGACAGATTTTCAAAATTAGATAAAATCTCGACCATCTCTCCAGCTGGTACATATTTCTTTAAAAAATTTAATTTTTCATTCATAAACTACCTCCAATTTATTTATCATAGATAAAATTATCTATCATACTCTGAAGTTCCCCTTCTAAGATTGCTTCTTTTCTTATCATTTCTTCCCTAAAAATTGGATTTATCGGTGTATTAGTTTTTTTATACATCGTCCAATCGCTATAAGATTTTGCTCCTTTTGAAGTATTTGCTGATTTACTTAATCCTATAAAATTCTCTTCAAAATTCAACACAGAAAGTTGTTGCTCCGATGATAACTTATCAAATCCCTCCATAGTAACAATTTTTTTCATTGGGACTATATGATCAACTTCTAATTTCTTGGTAATAACATTTCCTGGTATTGCAAAATCATTCATCGGCAGACTAATCCCTTCATTTACTCTCATCCGAAGATCGGGTGTTGGAGTATTATCTCTTAATTTTTTATATTCTGCAGCAGATAATTTACTTTTCCCATATCGTGCTTTAGATACTGAAGCACCAGACTTCTCCGCAAACATTTGGAGATTATCTACTGTCATTGGTATACGTCCACCCGTAGGCTTCGTAGTCACCACATCAGCCTTAGGAGCCTTCTTAGGAGACACACTACCTGCTCCGTTGGTAAAGGTGTTAAAGGCAAAGTTCATGGCGACTGTTTGACCAGTAATCTTATTTCCTGTGGCCAAATCAATACCTGTGTCAATCGCAGTCTCAACCGCAGATTCCACTCCAATCTTTGGCAACTTGTCGAACTGCTTGATTGCCAATATTTTGGGTCACATTGGTTGCTAGACTAGCTCCTGCTCCCATCAATTGACCACCAATAAGACCTGAGATAGCACCTGTTCCTGCTCCTTTGGCAATCGAACCAACCAATTCCCAACCACGTTGGCCAGAACTATAGGCATCATATCCTGAGATGATTGCTCCAGAGGCTGCACCACCGATAGCCATCGCTACGGGGGCTCCAAGACCTCCAGTCGCTACGGTAAGAGCAATACCGACACCGATAGCTGCCGCAGTTACGGCAACCTTCTTCCAGTCGACATTTTTCACGAAATCAACGACTTGATTCTTAACTCGTTCAGCTGTTGTACAGACATGTTTTAAGGTATTCTGCAAGGCTGTTCCCCAGTTTCGGAGGAGATTCATACCTTCTCGGATGGTTGGGGAAGAGCTCAAGCCTGTTGCCAAGGCATAGGCAGACCGAACCACTTGTTGGCGCTTGGCTTCTATCTGAGCTACTGTTTGCTGGTATTTCGTTTGTACATAGTCACTGGCACTATTGTAGGCCGTTTGAACCTTATTCCACTGTCTGCCAACCCAATTCGATGCACGATTGTATTGAGTGTTGACCCAGTTAGTCGCGTGGTTGAAAGCACTCTTAGTCGCATTCCAAGCCTTGGAGGCGAAGCTCTTCACACTATTCCAGGTGTTTGAGGCCACTCTTTTCACAGTATTCCAGGTATTAGATGCGACTCGTTTAACACCATTCCAAGCATTAGAGGCTGTCTTTTTAACATAGTTCCAGCCTTTTTTGATACTGTTCCAGAAATGCCCACTCGGGTCTGTATAGTTAACCGGGTTGTTCTGCACATAGCTGTAGAGGTTCTGGCTGAGAGGGTCCGTCGCCTCACCTGGGTAGCTATCCTCTGTTAAGAACGTACCTCCCTGACTATCATAATATCTTGCTCGTAAATAGTCAAGCCCAGTATCGTCACGAGCTTCGCCGTTATAGGCAAATGGATTCCCTGTTGTGTCGGTGCTTGTCTTTCTTGCCCCATAGAGGTTATAGCTGCTTGATGCGACGGCTTGCCCATCCTTGGTCAATCCTGTCACAGAGCCTGACTGGTTAGTCAAGTAGTTGTAGCTGTCACCTGTTTGGTTGTTGAGGTAGCTTGCTCGACCCTGACCATAGCTAGAGATGAGCTTATTCTGCTTATCTACATGGCGGAGTTCGGTGAGACTAAAAATTTAATCTTTTGATGATTTCATAGCAAAACACCCCAAAGAATTAGACTTTCTATCTAAATTTTGGGGTGTACCACATTCAGCAATATACTTTTATTTGTTTAGATCTCGATGAAATGGCATTATTCAATGATATAAACATTAAATTTTTTTCTCTTACCATCAACTATGTATCTCTCAACGCCTCCATCCCACCACAAAACAGTGTCAGATAAAATCTCTAAAAAAATATTTTTAGAAATTTCATCATTGATAAAAAGATACTTTGCATTATTTATAAAAATATTAATGCTATCTGGGATTATATAGTCAGGACGCTCAAGACGATCAGCTAGTGCATCCCAATTGCCATCTTGGAGATCATCAATATTAAAATCTTCCGCTAATATCTGTACAGCATCTTTTTCACTCTGTACTGTTTTTCCATCAATATTTAGATTAAAATAACCAGAGAATTTGAACATTAAGTATATTTTCTCTAATTTTGTTATTCGTTTATATACATTCACCTTATTTCACCCTTATAAATTGCTCGTAATGCTTATCTGTATAATACAAACTACCATCACTTCCTTTAACAAAACGCTCTGCATCTCTCGTACTATCAACAATTTTTGAATTTATATCAAACTCTCTATACATAATTGTATTTCCATTTGCATCAACATTTGGTAAGTAATTTTTATTATTTTTAAATCGTCCTCCAGCCTTGGTACCAGTACTTTGTCCTTTATATGTTCCTGTCCAATTATTACGTGAATAACCATTATAAGCGTCTTGTACATGCTGAGGAAATTCATCTAGTTTCTTACTACCCCTCAAACCTTTGTTAACATCATCTACTTTATCCGCCACACGAGCAGCATCTGATGCCTTGTCCACAGCCTTTGCAGCTTTCGAAGCATCTTTAGCTCTATCAGCTGCCTTCGCAGCTTTTGATGCATCATTAACCTTATCCAGTGCTTTTAAGCCTTTACTAGCGGCTTTAGCTCCCTTGGCAACTTTACTAGTTTTTAATGTTACGATATCAGCTAGTAGCCATCCAGCTGCTTCTATGCGACTGGCATTCTCACCTGTTTCAGGATCTTTCCCTGTAGTTAGACGGTATGTATCGTTGACAGAGAAAAACTCTCCGATTATATAAGGTATTTTCTTTAAGCCATCTACTGTATTCTCCCAAACCAGTTTGTTACCAGCTTCAATTTCCTCTTTTGTGCGTATGCCCGTCCCTATACCTGATTTACCATCATAGCTTCTCGACAAGGCTGCAACCGCAGACATATCGCCAGAATTTGCTTTTTTGACAAGTTGTCGTAACTCACTAGCTGTCAGTTTTTTCTTGCTAGCATCATCTTGACCCTTAGTCGTTTTTGGATTACATACATGCTTCAAGGTGTTCTGTAATGCCGTGTTCCAATTACGAAGTAAATTTAATCCTTCCCGGATGGTTGGAGATGACTTAATGCCTGTTGCTAAACCATATTCATAGCGAATCTGTTGGCGACGGCGCTGTTCTGCTTGGGCTCTTGCGCGCGCTGCTTGTTGTTGGGCATATGCATAAGAACTTTGTCCTCCGTAACTTCCACCCTGATATGTTGCCACATTGGGACCAAAAGCTTGATAATAACTTGCTGGTGCTCGGAAGTTTCGATCGGTTTGAATACGACGATCTGTGTATTCACGTAGTGACACTGCACGACCTAAAGCATCTTGTTCAACAATACTCCGTTGGTAGAAACGTTGAAGGCGCGTATTGATACTACGAGGGCGACTTGGTTCGCCTTCACCACCCATCCAGACCATTCTATGCCCACTCGGGTCTGTATAGTTAACCGGGTTGTTCTGCACATAGCTGTAGAGGTTCTGGCTGAGAGGATCTGTGTCCTCACCTGGGTAGCTATCCTCTGTTAAGAACGTACCTCCCTGACTATCATAATATCTTGCTCGTAAATAGTCAAGTCCAGTATCGTCACGAGCTTCACCGTTATAGGCAAAGGGATTCCCTGTTGTATCTGTGCTTGTCTTTCTTGCCCCATAGAGGTTATAGCGACTGGATGCGACGGCTTGTCCATCCTTGGTCAAACCTGTCACAGAGCCTGACTGGTTAGTCAAGTAGTTGTAGCTGTCACCTGTTTGGTTGTTGAGGTAGCTAGCTCGACCCTTGCCATAGCTATAGGTCTCACGTGCCTTGCCATCATGGTCATAGGTTTCGAGGACTTCTGTATGTTCACGATTGACATCGTTGACATAGTTGCGTTCCTCGTAGTAGTTGTAGGTATCCTCTCGTGTGGTATAAGGGATCAGGACATCCTGAACCTGACTGGCATAGGTCACTTCTCCCTGTCCAGGTAAGTTCCCGAGTTCTGGTGGGTTGACCACGATTCCTTCCTTGGTCGCTCGATCCTTAGCCACTTTCTGGTGATAGGCTCTCGACACATCGTCAAAGATGCTGTGCCAGATGCTTCCTACTGTCTGTGGTAGGGTGGATAGGGCTTGGAGGACATTCTGACTAAAGCCATACCAGAAGAGGGAGTTTTCTTCCCCACTTGGGGCTGTGTATGGCGACTTACGTCCTGACTTGCCTCTACCTGCATGCGATACCTGATCACCAGATTGATCTTCCTTAGGTTTGCGTTGGAAGAGTTGATAAGTGTTCTTGCCTTCCTTGCGACTAGCAGTGAAGACACGGTTATCATCCCCATCGTAAAGCGCAGCCATGAGAAGGCCCTTCTTGTCCTTGATCGCAAGCAGGCGGTTCTCTGTGTCGTAGATGTAGTCTAGCTTCTCTGAATTCTTCTCAGAAGCGATGCGATTGCCATTCTTGTCGTAGGTATAGGTGATGGTGCCATCTGGACCTTCTAGTTTGGTCAAGTGGTTATGGTCATCATAGGTAAAGCGTGTCTGGCTCTCCTTACCATCAACTGTCTCGGTGCTAGTCAGCTTATTGCCGGCTAGGTCATAGGTGTAGGAGAGCTTGGAAAGTTCCTTACCAGATGCATCCGATACGATCATGTTTTCCACTTGACCCAAAGTATCGTAGGTGTAGGTATGGACTAGGGTTTCACCATCTTGCTTGATGGTTTCCTTAGCGATATAGCCACCATCATCATACTCATAGCCGTAGCTGGAGATGAGCTTGTCTTGCTTGTCCATGTGACGGAGTTCGGTGAGACGGTGAGCCTTGTCATAGGTCAAGAAGCTCTTGGTCCCATCTCCTCGATTAACTTCCGTCAGATCCCCTGCGGTGTTGTAGCTATAGCTGGTCTTTTGTCCTTTGACATCTGTCACGGAAGTGAGACGATCCAGTTCATCGTAAGTATAAGAAACTGTGCTACCATCTGGGTAAATCATCTTCGAGATATTGCCATAAGCATCATACTCGTACTGGATCAGGCTACCATCTCCCTGACGAACGCCCGTGATCTCGCCTTCTTCGTTGGTCGCGTACTGACTAGTTCCTGTCAGATCACTCATAGACACCCGACGGCCGTCCGCATCATAGGTATAGAGCACTTGCCCATCTTGCTTTTCAGAGTGTGAACATAAAACTCTCGAAGAAATCCATCCTCGAGAGTTTTATCTATGGTTCTATTACAGCTGGATAGGTTATTTAAAATTTATCACATTCTTAAGTAAGATTTTAATTATTAGAAAGTGTTTTAATAAACTAGATTTTCAATAAGAAATTTATATTAATTTTTCAATATCCTTAAATCTATACCAATTATATTAAAAAATTTTTTCGCCAGTATTTGAATCTAAGAAATACTTCTTCTCACCTTCGTAAATAAGTATGAGTTCTGTTCCAATAGGCATGTTAAAAATTGGTAATACTGCAGGTTCTATTTCAACAATTGTACTCCAGTCACATACTGACATATTTTCTGAATGTGATAGATACTTTTCAGTATCTATTTTGGAAAAAAACGCCATCCATTATCTAGTTCATCAACGGAATCCTCTCGGAATATCCATTTTATATTCGCCTTATTTTTTAAAATATTATTAGACACTATTGAAGCACCTAATCCCATTCCTATTTTACTCATATTTATGACCTATATTTGTACTAGGTAATTCTGGCCTATAATTAAATGGAAATCTATACCATTCTAAAAACTCAGATTTACTAATTTCTCCACTCATATATTGTCGATGTTTCTCAGAATATTTTTCACCTGGAATATGTCCCATATCCCATTGGCCAGCTCTTTTTCTTGTTTTATCCCAAGTAATTTCTTTACCTGTTGGATCAATCACTTTACTTCCATTTTTTTCTTGGCATTCTCAAACACTTCCTCTATCTGTCTTTTTGCATAATTTGGACGACTATTAGAATAAGCCTTAGGCTTCTCCGCAAACATTTGGAGATTCTCTACTGTCATTGGTATACGTCCACCCGTAAGCTTCGTCGTCACCACATCATCCTTAGGAGCCTTCTTATGCCTTATTTTTAGTATGTTTACACACGTACTTAATGTTTCCTATATTAAAAATTTAAAAAGTGCTCTTCCAGAAAAAATCATGTTCTGATAGTTTGATTCTTTCCACAGTAACATCCCTAGAAATGATATTGAACTTGACTAATCCTTCTAAAACTATCCTGGTTTGAAAAAAACTGCCATCGTAATATTCAAGAGATATCTCTTGACAGGTATACAAGTGATTTTGTGTAAAATCTTTTACTTTAAATTTTTTGCGATTTTGTGCATCTGTCTCATAATTCAGTGATGCACAAGCAAGGAAACTGACTTTCCAACATTCCTCTAAATCTACTTTATTCTCGTTATAACTTTCTATGTATATATGGACTTCATCGCCAAAATATAATATTTGTAAATCTAGAATCCGACAATCCCAATAGTCAGTCTGATTTATCTTATCCTGCTTCTCCCTTATTTCAAATTCTCTCATGTCTATTTCCTTCGCTTATTACAGTAACAACTATCATGCCGATTATACTGCAGCAGTTTTTTGCCCTATCAAAGTCGTACTCTAGTCTTTGACCGTTTGCATTCTGATTGATTTCAGTTTGATCTGAATCCTATCTTCAAAAATACTTATAAGTCTTAAAATTTTTGTCACTTTAAAAGCACCATAGATATAAACATCCAAATTCTCAAACTTCAATAGTCATTTTAAATAAATCTTCCTCGCATGATGAAGCAATCAAGGAAACCTACCAAGTAGAGATCTCAACACTTTTTCCATAGAACTTGCATGTTCAAAGCCCAAAATATTATTATAAGACGATAATGTGCTAAACTCTATGCTAATACTCTGTAGTTAGAGTAGACAATTCTTTAAATAATATACTGAAACTCTCCCCTGATACAACTCGTTCATAAGGATTGGATAACAACTACCCCAATTTGAATTTTCAAGGTGTATAAAGACAGTTGAAAAAAGGAATTCAAAATCCAATTGTCTAATAGAACAAACCAACCTTTAAGACAAGTAGCATCGTAATCCCCCATAAATATATTTCAACAGAAAATCAGTTATTCTAAGCTATTATAGCATTCTTTCGAGTAAAGTTGTATGGTTTGCTAAAATTCATCAAAAAAACACCCCATGGTGTGAACCATGAAGTGTTGTAAATGCTGTATTGTAGCTGGTTCTTAACGTTTAGAGAACTGGCTAGCTTTACGAGCTTTCTTAAGATTTGGTTGGGGCATCACTTATTTCAAAGTGCTTTAAAATCAACATTTTCATAAGTTTTCAAAAAATGAAATTTCAACTAATTTCAATCAGTTTCATTGAAATAAGGGAAACTTTCATAAAAAATAAGCAAAAATCGAACCAGAATATTAAAAGTTTCCCTTATATAAAATTTTTACAGATATGTTAACTTGTTTTATTTTACTAGAAAAGAGAGCCAACGCTCTCTTTCTTTTTATCTATTATATTTTCGTTTTCCTACTAAAGCGAGTAGTCCAAGACTTGCCCCAATCACCGCTAGGAGACTTGATTCTTTCGTTCCAGTATTTGGAAGTTGTTTCTTAGCATTGGTAGCTTGTGCAGGCGCTTGATAAGTTTTGTCGTCTTTAGTTCCTACCGTTACTTTCTCTGCTTTGTAATCAACCACATTCCCTTTACCATCTACAACTAGTACTGGTTTGTAACCTGCTTTTTCAAGCTCTTTACGTTTTGCTTCGGTAAGGTCAGCTAAACGTTTAGCTTCTACTTGTTCACTATATAACGCAAAGAGTTTGTCATAGGCTTCTTGGTCGATTTTTTGCTCTTGCAACAACTTATCAAGGACAGCTTGTGCTTCTTTCAAAGCAATCGCTTTCTCTTTAAGAGTAGCTTCTTTTTGAGCAAGAACTTTCTTAGCTTTAACTAAGTTAGGCTCTGCATTGAGCAAGTTTTCAAGGTCAGCCTTGGCTTGTTCAAGAGTTTTAGTTGCTTGTGCTACTTTCTCTTTAGATAGCGCGAGATTTTTTTCAGCGATCTTGATTAGAGATTTCAACTCTTCCAACTTAGCTTTTTCATTTGCTAGGTTGTTTTTAGCGTTAGTAAGGGTAGCCTCTTTATTGGCAAGTTCTTGTTTCGCTTTGTCAAGGTTTTGTTGCTTGATTTTAACGTCAGCAGTCAAGGCTTCTAGTGCTTTTTTAGCATTTTTCAAGCGCTCATTCGCACTAGCGAGCGTGTCTTTTGCATTTACAAGATTACGTTCAGCAGTCGGTGTTTTAAGTGGTGTAGCTTTAAGAGCATCCAATCGTTTTTGAATTGTTTCCTGCTCCCCTTTAGCCTTGATATTCGCAAGCGAAGCACTTGTTTTTTCACGTTGTGCCTGATAGTTTACAGTCTGAGCATTTAATAGGGTAGCTTTTGCATTGTTATAGGCTTTTACAATGCTTTCTGCTGTATTATTGTTAGGTACTTCAGTCTTATCCAACTTGTTTCCAGTAACTTGATTATCAAAAACTGATATGAAGTGTGCGCTTGTACGTCCTAGACGCTTAGAAATATCTAAAGCAAAATATTCTTTAGTAGCACCTCGAACAGAAGATACACCTGTTATGTTTTGAGCGTGCATCCACTCCCAACCATTAAATAGCAAGTCAGAAATACTTTCATAAACCCATTTTTTAGCATCATACATGGTATGAATTTCATCACCACTATTGACACTGTTGAGATTTTCAAGGTAATTTTGAGTATCATCCTCATAAGTAGGCAATCCATACTTACGAGCTACGTTATTTATTGCTTTGTTATCGTGACCTTTTCCGAATCCCCAATCATCAGCTACGTAACCGTCAGTCACTTCGTCAGCAACTTGAACCATGCCTTTTGTTACAACAGTTTTAGGTGTTCCAAAACGCTCACGGATTTGGTTAAGTAGATCACTTGCAAATAGAGAAAGTTCTGTCATTTGTTCGGTTGTCAAGTTATTAGCATCAACACTGATAGCTTTATCATTTGCATTTCCTTTGAATTTATTCAAATTCAAATTTTCTTGGTTAACCGACTTTAAGATAGACTCTACTTTTTCTCTATGTTCTCTCCACTTAGCACGGTCATCCAAAATGTTATAAGGATTATTTACATAGGATTTCAAAGCGTTAACATATTCATCAGTAACTTGGAAAGTGTTAATTGATTTATAACTACTTTCAGCCCTAGTAAATGTGTCCTGTGCTTGGTCAAGAGCAGTTTGTGTCTGGTCAGCTTTGCTAGTAGCATCAGTCAATGTAGACTCTGTGCTTGCTACTACCTTACTAGCTTCTGTCAACTCGTTTTGGACGCTTGAAATTGCATCTGCAAGATTCTTGTCGTCTGACTTAGCTAGTTCCAAGGCCTTCTCTGCACTCGTCAACTGTTCCTGTGCTTGCTTTTGGAAAGTCTCAGCGTTTTCCTTTTCTTCGACAACTTTCGCTTGGCCTGTACCGTCAAGGATAGCTTGTGCGCTATCTACATTAGTCTGTGCGTCTTTGACTTCTTTTTCAGCACTTGCTACCTTATCCTCAGACTTCTTAACCACTTTTTCTTGGTCTTTAGCTACTTGATTAGCTTTTTCAAGGTCATTTTTAGCATTTTCTTCTTGCTTTTCAGCATTAGTCTTACCAGTTTCAGCATTGGCAACTTCTTGCTTTTGCTTTTCAATGTTTTCTGGTGTTGCTTTATCCTTAACTGCTTGCGCCTTATCTACTTCAGACTGAGCATTATCCTTTTCGGTTTGTGCCTTGTCTTTTTCAGTCTGCGCTTGGTCTTTTTTGGCTTGTGCGTCTGCTGCTGCTTGGGTAGATTTGTCAAGTTTGTCCTTGGCTTCGTCAACTTGACCTTTTGTGACTTCCTTAGTAGGAACTTTCTCTTCGTTTTTTGGTGCTCCTTTCTCTACCAAAGCTGGTTCGTTTTTAGCAGTTGTAGGTAATGGAAGCTCTACTGTATCTGCGTGAGTAGTTCCGATTGTTCCGACAAAACCAGTTGCTGCAATGGCAGAAATAACCGCACCCGTATACAATTTTTTAGCAGCACTATGCCTATTTTCCGTAGTTTTTGACATTTATAAACTCCTTTTGTACAATGCCCTATGCATTTTATTAGACTATAGTACTATTTTACCATACTTTTCTTGTTTTTGGATAGTTTATTATACTTATTTTTAGAGAAAACAGATAGTAAAATGGTATATAGTATGGAATATAATAAATTACAAAAGCATATCGCATTTCGCATACGTGAGTGTAGAAAAGCACAGGGATTAAGTCAAGAAAAATTATCTGAAATTGCTGGGCTAGGTGTTAAAGCGATTCAAAATATAGAAAACATGAAGTATGATTTTAAGATAAAAACTCTTGAATCCGTAATCAAAGCCCTAAATCTAACGGTCGAGGAGTTCTTCAATCTACAATCATTTGAATCAGATCGAGAAGATTCTCCAGAAGTACTTTTTGAAAACTTAACAAAGTTACCCAAAGATAAGCAAGGAAAAATTATATCTTCATTTAATGAAATTGTAAAGAATATCAAATAAACCCAGTCAAAATAAATTTTGGTTGGGTTTTATTTTACAGTCTTGCTTATTTTAAAAAATTTCTTCAAAAAATCATTAAGAATTTTCTACTTTTGTTCTACCTTTTATTTTTACATACGATTTAGAGAATGCGGATCATTAACCTATCAAAATCTTCACCATCTGACTTTAACTCCAAATTGAGTGAACAAGCTACAAACATAACACAGAATATAAAAAAATAACTTCCTATTGCTACCAAATAGGTTTGCTAATACTATCACACTTTTGATTATAACAACTATGATTTCTCTTTGCATTGTACAATCATAATAAATAAGAAATAACATGTTCTGTATTTTAGGAAAACGTATAAAGTCAAAAAAAGAACACCCCGAAAGGTGCTCTTTGTAAGTATAGTAATTCTTTCGAATTAACGTTTACTAAATTGTGATGCTTTACGAGCTTTCTTAAGACCTGGTTGGAAACACTTTTATTTGAATAAGTGTCAACATCCGCTTAAAATCAATGTTTTCCCACATTTACAGAAAACAGAATTTCATCTAATTTGAATAAATTTCATTTGAATGGTGTGAATTTTACCCTAAAAATACACAAATTGAGCTAGATTTTACCAAAAAGTTCACACCATTGATTCAATTATTTTTTGTTACGTACGTTTTTCTTAGATGATAGACCTCCTAATGTATTTCTTATAGCATTTGAGCAAACCTCCGTCAAAGGTTCTCCTATTGCCTCCTTGTAATTAAATCCTAATAGTTGCATAGTCTTTAAAGTATCCTTATTAAGTAGAGCAACCAATTGTTTCATTGAATCTTCTTTCCCATCTTCAACATTAGTAAATGAAGATAGAAGAGAAATAACCCGTTCTAAAGTGTTGTGCAAATACTCAATATCTTTATCATCAATATGTACTTTTTCATATTCTTCTTTATATGCCTGAGCAATTCTAATTGCCTGTTCTCGTTCCGAAAGTAACTCATTTACAATTTCATCATAAGTATTTCGTAATTTATCGGCGTTACGTTCTTCCTTTAATGATTGAATTTTACTATTCACTAGTGTTGTTGTTCCCTTAAATGTTAGAGTTCCCAATTCAATCCCTGCTTTTACTAAAGCTTCTGTAATATATGGCTCCATGCTATACCTCTGTTATTTCTTTTTATAATAAAACTATTTTATCATAAATCTACATTAAACATAATATGTTTTTTAGTCTCTATCCCTTTAGGTAAAAATACCGATTTTATGGTATAATAAAGGTAACGTTATATAAGGAGGTGTGCCATGACTCTTGATGTAAATAAAGAAGAATTAACAATTTTAGGGATTCCCTTTGATAATTTTTCAGATTTCGATACCGTCTGGTATGCTATTGGATCATCAATGATTGAAAATTATGAACCTACTGTTCAAGATGTGATTGATTTAAAAACTTATGTTGTCAATAGACGAAAGGAATTGAATATTGGTTAAAAATCAATACGAAGGCTATAAGTATATTGACCCTAATCACCAATATACCTATCCAAATTCCACAGTCTTAATCAACAAACAAAATGTTACAAATATTGAAGAAGCCTACCGAAATGAACACTTATTCGTTACTAAAAGACTTGCAGACTTGCGCTTGAAAGCCATTGAAGTCTATTCCATGAGTAATATTTTAGCCATTCATAACTATTTGTTTCAAGACGTTTATGCCTGGTCAGGACAATATCGCAAGGTGAATATCTCTAAAAGTGGTAATCCTTTTATGTCGATACAGTCGTTTAATGCTGCAGAAACTTATATAAATCATCTCATTCATTCCTATCATCAAACTGCCAACTCAAAAGATGAAATCATTAAACATTTAGCAAAAATTCTTGATAATCTTAATTATTTCCATCCCTTTCGAGAAGGAAATGGACGAACTCAACGAGAAGTTATTCGTTCCTTAGCACTATTAAAAGGGTATTCTGCACAAATACGAGTAGAACAAGATGATGAAGTTTACAACCTTTATATGGACGGAACTGTCTATGGAGACTTAGGGAAGTTAGAAGAATTATTTGCTAAAATATTAAAAGAAATATAGATTGTAATACTTGATAATTACAGAAGTGAAGTAAGCATTCAATACGAATCAATACATAAGAAAAACGCTGATTTCAAGCGTTTTTTCTTTTTTCAATTTCAATACATTTCACTATATTTCAGTCCAAACTCTACCTTTTTCTCTACCTTTTTTAGATAAATATATCATCTGGATATTGAAGTTAAGCCCTGCTATCATTTCGATGGCAGGGCTTTTTAATGTTTGGTACACTACCTTCTTATCTATATTTTGATGGAGCTGAAGTTGACATCTACAAAGTTTAATGTTAAAATACATTCAAAAATATATTTGAACGAGGTGTTTTATGGTTCAAAATGTTGTTACTTCAATAATCCTGTATTCTGGGACAGCCGTAGACTTACTTATTATCCTAATGTTATTTTTTGCCAAAAGAAAAAGCAGAAAAGACATCATTAACATCTATTTAGGACAATTTCTAGGCTCTGTTAGTCTAATATTGCTAAGTTTACTTTTTGCATTTGTCTTAAATTATATTCCTAGTAAAGAGATTTTAGGTTTGCTCGGTTTGATTCCAATTTTCCTAGGACTCAAAGTTTTGCTTTTAGGAGATTCTGATGGGGAAGCTATTGCAAAAGATGGTTTGCGCAAAGATGATAAAAACCTGATTTTTCTAGTCGCTATGATTACTTTTGCAAGTTGTGGTGCTGACAATATTGGTGTTTTTGTCCCATATTTTATTACCTTAAATTTAACGAATTTGATAGTGGCTTTACTTACTTTTCTAGTCATGATTTATCTCTTGGTTTTTTCTGCCCAAAAATTGGCACAAGTCCCTTCTGTTGGAGAAACTTTGGAAAAATATAGCAGATGGTTTATTGCCGTTGTTTATTTAGGGTTGGGGATGTATATCCTGATTGAAAACAACAGCTTTGACATGCTAAGGACTGTGTTCGGCTAGGAGAAAAAATTATGAAAAAAGATAGTATATGCCAAGTGAATATTATAAATCAACAAAATGTTACAACCGCAACGAACTACCTTGAAAAGGAAAAAGTCCAAAAATCACTTCGTATTTTATCAAAGTTTACCGATAATAAACAGATAAATATCATCTTTTATCTCCTTGCTGTTGAAGAACTCTGTGTCTGCGATATAGCCTGTTTACTAAATCTCAGTATGGCATCTGCCTCCCACCATCTTCGTAAACTAGCCAATCAAAACATCTTGGATACTAGAAGAGAGGGGAAAATTATATATTATTTTATAAAAGATGAGGAAATCAGAGATTTTTTTAATCAACTAGTATAACAACTATTTTTACTACTCTACCATTCACTCTACCTTTTATTTTGTAGCATTCTAAAAACATTGATGTACCAACGTTTCTAACAGCTAAAATAGAAATTATTTAATCTTTTTACAGAAGTGAAGTGATTAGATATATTAAAAGCCTATGAAATCAGCATTTCAAAGGCTTTTTTCTTTTAATTTTAGCAAAACAACTGAATTTTAACTGATTATATCACTTTAGGAGAGCAATAACAGATATAATGGTAGCAATGATGGAGACTATCGTAGCAACGATAGAACTTATGGTATTTGTCTTTGTATAATTTATCTCAGTAAGCATATTCAAATAGGAATAATTTTCTTTAATTACATTTCGATAATATGACAAATTTTTATGAAATAAATTTTCTAGCTGAACTTCGTCATTTGATACAAATATAGTCCAAGAATCTTCAAAGTCTTTTTTAAAATTAGAAATATCTATTCTGTTTTCTGACTCCGATAGGCTTTGTATCTTTTTCAAAAGGTTTAAAAAATTCTTATTAAACATTATGTTCTTTCTTCCTGATACATATTTCGAAAAATCTCTTTCAAAAATGTGAAGCTCTCGCTCTCCAAATAATAAGTAATAGAGCTCGTTCCCATATTGTGATATAGACCCTAAAATACTAAATCTAGGAATGAAATTATTTCCTGAGTATAGAACATAATCACTATCATTAAAACTATTTGAAATATAGTAATTGCCTTTTTTATTATATAGACTATAACTAATATCCCCGAAGTATATTTTATCTATATCAACTTTGTCTTTTCGAAAAGCAACTGTTAGATTAATTAATTTGTTCATTTTCCCATTTTCGCTATATAAAAACGTAGTTATGTAATGTTGACATATCAAAGAAGGAAGTTCATTTGTCATCTGATCAATAGATAGATAATTAAGCTTATCGTCCTCATCATCCAGAATATACCAATTAATGTAATCTTTTTTACTCAAGTTTTTGATATTATCAGAAATAAATAATTGAAGATTAGACTCTGTCAATACTTGTTTTAAATGAAATCTATATTGAAAAATAGCATAATAATTATTTACCGTCGCCCAACTTATTTCAATACTGCTGAAAAAATTATCTCCAATTATCTCAATTTCAGCAAAAATTCCGACTCCATGCCTTAAATATTCTAAATGGACATAGTCGTATTTTTTAAATATAGTAGGTTTTTTATAATAATTTTTCACTTTAAATTTCGACTTTGGCAACGAATATAAACGCTTCGTTAATTTATTAACACCCTCATTTGAAAGTGTATCTAAAATAATAAACTCGCCAATTGAGAATTCATCAAAATAGTCTGTCCGTGTCCTCCATTCGGGATGTTTTTCTTCAATGAACTTTTTATGAAATTCTAATCCTTCCTGCTCATGTCTTTGATAATAAGATTGATATTCTTCTGTTGCAACTATTTTTAAATAATAATCAAAAAACTTCTTAGCTTGTCTATTTATCATACCTACACCTAATTGATACTTTATATCACTATCATATCATTTTTTTAATGAAACTGAATCAATAACCACAACTATTACTCATTTTATATTTTAGCTAAATCTATCATGGCTTGTTCAATTTTATGTTTTCCTTTTTGCATGACATGAAGATAGATTTTTTCTATATCTCTACTATCTTCTGAATGTCCTACAAACTCTCGAATAACGTTTAGGCTTACAATCTTATCAGCCATGACTGAAACAAAACTATGTCGGAACATATGGGGAACTATGTGAACAGGTCTATCAAAATCGACTAGATCGTCAATATCCTTATAGGATTTTCTACTTTTCTTATTATACTTAGCGGACTGACTAGTTCCACCTCTTAAGAACATTGAAATTTCTATATGATACAATGCTCTGCCCTGTTTGTTATTTATAGAAGTAAAATAGGGATTCACTACACGTCACTAGACGGTATAGACCTTGATTCAAAGCGATTTTTGAAATTCTAAATTTCACTACATTGCAATATAAATCAACCGAATCACTACCTTATTTGAAATAAAAATGATGATTCGGATTTTTAAAGGAAGAGGGACTGAACTACACCCCAAAAGTTAGTTTTTTTCTGTCTAACTTTTGGGGTGCAGTTTGCTTGGTCCCAGTATATTTATTTCATTTTGGATAACTTCATCAATAAACTTAAGCGTTCATCATTTTTGAGCTCTGATAACATGCAAATCAACCGCTCATATCCAAGTTCTTTCTTCTGCTTGATTAATGAGTTCATCACAGCCACCAAATCATCTGGCGTAAAATTCCTTAAGTAAAGTGTAATATAACTTCCACTATTAGAAAATAGGCTAACATGAATTGCATTATGTTCTTTTTGTCTAATTTTCATTCCTCCTGTAGACTCCCTAATATAGAACTCATACACTGTCTTTTTGGGGTAGCAATCAAATGAGTTTTCGAATTCTCTGCGATTTTTATAGAGAATATAGTTAATGAGTGAATAATATTTTAGAAACATAGTTGTTTCCTCCTAAAATGTTTTTACAGTTATAGTATGCCACAAATCCCAATTTATAAAAAAAATAATTAAGAAAAAACGATAAAGATATTGTTTCACTTATTGAATTTTTTGTAGTTTTTCCTCTTTCTCTCATCCCTCATATATTTTGCAATTCTAATTTTTCTGTGTGTTTAGCGTTGACAGAAACGTATGTGTAAGTCACGCTAAACACACAGTACTAGGTAAAAGTGAATAACGTAAAAAAATCTTATCCTAATTTTTTTATTTTAAAATTTATGGCATACTAATAATATCAAGATAATTGATTGAGTAGAGACGTAACTAATATAGCTACGTTTTTTATGTTTGAAAGGAGGTAGCTATCGTGGAAACAGTAGGTTTAAGCTGGGTTAGGAAAGAACCAGTTTTGTATTTCATTAACTAAAAAAAATAAATGTATAGATAATAAAAAAGATGTCAATAGCAGTTTAAAAAAAATTTTTTGATCGTAACAAAGTAAAGAATAAAAGTAAAAAACGAAAGTAAATAACAGGAACCAATTTTTGTATTTCATTTACCAATAAAAAATAAATGTATAGATAATAAAAGTAATGTCAACAGCAGTTTAAAAAAATTTTTTGATCATATCAAAGTAAAAAATCAAAGTATAAAAACTAAAGTAAATAACAAAAGTCTAAAAATCAAATACAAAAACTAGCTTAGCTCAGTCGCTAAATTCAGAGCATTTAAACCTGAAAAAGACTAACAAGAAAAAACAACAGATCTTTATCTGCAAGATGGAACTCTACATCTTATTTGAATTGAGTCAACTTGTCATGTTGTAAAATGACTTGGTTATCTTCTTAGCCATCAATTAAGAAGCGCCCTAAGCAAAGGGAAGATACTACATCAGTGAATATAAGCTTAAGTCACTGCACTACTTCAACTTGAATAAAAGAGACCTTAAGATTTTTCTTAAGATCTTCTTTAAAAGCACATTATCTACTATAGAAAGGAAAGAACTATGGCAAAGAAGAGACGTAGTCGTGCTGATCGACGAAAAGCTAAAGAGAAAGCTAAGAAACAACAGATGGATTCTCTAACTACTTTCGAAGGCCGTAAACAATTCGTCCAATCAAAAGGATTGACTAATCTAGTCACGCGCTTTAAAAAAGGAAAAGGTATCAAGCGAAATGAATCCAAAAAAACGGGAGAAGACATTCATTTAATCCATACAGACCGAACTCTTCATAACTACGCTGGTTCCTGGAGCAGATTCGCTTCCTTTGTTGCCTCAATAACTACTGCCGAAGAGTTAGAAGCTCTTGGTAAATCTAACGATATAGAAGGATGGATTGACTTAGTAAATCAATACTTAGAACATTGTAAGAAATTAGGGCTTTCTGCTCCAACCCAGTCAACCTATAAAGCAGCATTAGCCAAAGTTTTAGGAGTACCTTCTACCGCTTTTATTGCAACGGATATTCGATATCGAGCCGACAAAAAGAATAATCGTTTGAAGTCTAATGACGACAGGATGTCTGAAGAAACAAATAATCGCTGGTTCTCAATCGTATCTGCCACTGGACTACGAAAAAATGAATTAAAAGCTATTACTGGAGACTCCCTCTACCAACGTGAGGATGGTCAATATTATCTTAAAATTATTGGTAAAAAACATAAATCAAAAGGAGCACGAGACCGATGGGTTCCGATTATTACGCGAGACAAAGAGGAATTAGAAAGGTTTGTTGAAGAATTTAAACTAGCTGGTAAAAAGCGTGTATTTCAAGTTCCAACTGCTTTAAAACCTCATAAATATCGTGCAGAATACGCAAAACGTCTTTATCTTCTTGTCGCACGGGATCCCAAACATATCAAAGATAAAAAAGAAAAAATTTATCTACGAGGCGAATTAAAAGGTGTTGTCCTTGATCGAAAGGCTTGTTCAATTGTATCGCGTGCTCTCGGACACAATCGACCAGAAGAGTTTCAAAAGTCCTATGCATATAAGTTAATCGCACAAGCAAACTAATCAGCACTTCTAAAAAATAATGATATATCTCTCCTTAAAATAAAAAAGGTAGTTCAAATGATTGAGCTACCTTTTTTTAAGACTATTTAGTTATTTTTGCTTTTCAAATGTTCCATCAATTATACGAAACTTACTTTGTAATGTTTTAAGTGTATCAAACTTAAAATCAAGTTTTTTCACTTCTTTAGCATCTTCTTCAGGCAGTTCTGCTTTTGCACTAGATGCACCATCGATAGTCAGTTTGATATATTTACCAGCTACTTTCCATGTTCCTTCTTTAGTTTCATCTTTATCATTAGTCACTTCAAGGCTTTTATCTTTTTTAAATACTATCATAACATCATGCTCTTTATCATACCATGAGCCAACGAACTGGCTTGCTGGATCAGATTTTTGATTTAGGTAAAAGAACGCTCCACCCGCCACTAAAAGTGCTACAAGTACAGAAGCTACTATCGCAATAATTTTTTTCATTATTTTTCCTCCTAAAATACTAAAATGTATTGAATAAAAATTTAAAATCTTTTTTATAGAAATTAAAATACTAAAAATTTCATGTTGTATTCGTTATGCCCTTATAAATAACAAATTATGTTAACAAAACTCTAACTTCGTAGATTCTAGTTAATCACGTCTTCTAAGTGGTAATGCTAGACCAATTCCACTAAGTATAGTTCCTAGAACTACCATCAACATATTTTCACTTGAACCTGTATTTGGTAAAGTCGTATTGACACCATATTTAGGTTCGTTTCCAACATAGATATAAGCTGGATTACTTAAAGCAGTTCTAAGTTTATCTGTTACCAGTTTATGCTCTATATTTTCTACTTTATGCTCTAGTTTCTCTACCTTAGAATCATGTCTATGGTTCAATGATTCTTGAGGTTTATTATATGCCCTCTGATATGCAAGTAGAACAGCCTCGTACTGCGCTTTGGCATCCAATTGGTTTTGGAGGAGAGCATTTAGTTTGGCTTGTTCTACTTCAAGAGTTTGAAGAGCTTGACGGTGAGCCTCAAGAGCTTTTTCGTAGGCTTCTTTTGCGACTTCGTAGTTCTCAGAAGCGTGGAGGAGGCTATTAAGAAGAACTTCCATCTCTTTGATGCTGTCTTCGATTTTAGCAATTTCTGCACGAATAGCTTTTTCTTGAGCTTTCAAGTCGTCTAGTTGGGCTTGAATGGTTGCTAGAACTTTTTCCTCTTGGGCTTGTTTTGCCTTGAGTTCTTCAAGAGCTTTCTCTTCTTGTGCAAGTTCAGCTTGCGCATTATCCAAAGCTTCTTGTTTAGTCTTGACATCAGCAGTTAGATTTTCAACTGCCAATTTAGCATCTGACAAGCGTTTTTCTGCAAGAGCTTCAGCTTTAAGAGCTTGGTCATAAGCATCTTGGGCATCAGGAGTTAAGTCCTTGATTGATTCCAATTCTGCAATCACTTTACGAGTAGCTGTAAGCTCATCATCAGCTTTTTGATAAGTAGCTTGTGCAACTTCCAGTTCAGCTTGTGTCGCTTTCGCAAGAGTTTCAGCTTCTTTAAGTGCTTGAACGGCATCTGACAAAGCTTTGCGTTTTTCTTTCAATCCTGCGTTTAGGTTAGTAACGGCTGTTTCTGCGTTTTCCAAGCGAGTTTGAGCAGCCTTGTATTCTACTGTTGCATGGTCAAATTTAGCTTCTGCATCAGGAGTCAAGTCCTTAATGGCAAGGAGTGAAGCAAGAGTTTTTTGGATGTTTGTAAGGGTGCTTGTCGCTTTAGCATGTGCTGTTTCTGCATTAGCTTTCTTAGTTTGAGCAGTAGTGTTAGCTTTCTCAGCTTCTTCAAGTGCTTTGATAGCATCAGCCAAAGCTTGGCGTTTCACTGCAAGGTCAGCGTTTAGGTTGTTGACGGCTGTTTCTGCATTTTCCAAACGAGTTTTAGCTGTATTGTAAGCTAGTTCTGCTTGGTCAAATGCAGCTTGAGTTTCAGGTGTCATCTCTTTAATCGCATTTGCTTTATAAAGAGCATCTTTTGCGGCATCAAGCGCTTTAGAAGCATTGTCTTTAGTAGAAGTTGCTTGCGTAAGATTAGCCTGTGCAGTCTTATCAGCTTTTTCAGCTTCTTTTAACTCTGTCTTGGCTGTTTCAAGATTATCACTATTTGTAGTGATCTCATTATTGAGGTCAGTCAAGGCTTTTTCAGCATTTTCAAGTCGTGTTTTAGCGGTTTGATGTTCTGCTTTAGCAGTATCGAACTTAGCTTGAGCATCAGGAGTTAAATCCTTAATCGCTGTTGTACGTTTGATAGCATCTTTAATACTGTTTAGTTTATCAAGAGCATTATCGTGTTCAGTAGTTGCTTTTTCAAGAGTTTCTTGTGCAACTTTATTTGCGACAGTTGCTTTAGACAAGGCTTTTTCTGTTTCTTGGTGAGTAGCACGCTTATCCTTAATCTCTTGAATAAGATCTGCATAAGCAGTGCTTGCGTTTGTATTGCGCAATTGTGCTTTACTTAATTCTGACTTAGCAGCATTAAGAACACGTTCTGCATCAGGTGTCAAGTCTTGCGTGTTAAGCAAGGTGTTAAGACGAGTTGTAGTAGTTGCAAGTTCAGATTTTGCAGTGTCATCTGCACGTTTAGCAGCACTTAAACGACGTTGAGCGTTGTTGTGAGTGGCAAGGGCAGAAATCTGCGTTTCCTTAGCTTGTGCTAATTCTTTTTCCATCTTGCTAGTATCAAATGGAGTTGGGAGTGGTTTTGCGATACCTTTATCGTAGTAATCGTCAATGTAAACAGAAGTACGATCCCCAGTTGCAGGGTTAAGAGTTGTTTCTGTATGGGCGTTTTTACCAGCAAATTGAACAAAGTGCATGCGTCCAATGTTATCAGCAGTATAACTAATGTTTCCTCCAACTGCGCTTGGATAGGTTGGTTTAACACGTCCTACCATCCCTTTCATGTGTCCAAAGTTGGCATGGATGTCATTAGTCATAAAGGCAATAACTGAGTCATAAACTTCACGATAAAGTTGAGACATAGTAGCTTTATGAGTTTTTTCAGTGTCAATGGCTTTTTCTAAAGGTGAAGTGCTGCTTAATGTGTTTGTGCGATTCATAACTTCGCCATTCCATTTTACCTCATCAACACCATCATTATTAAGTGCTGTATGGCTATGCCCACTATTGTAGGGTTTATTTTCGTTCGCATAGTTTTTGGCAATATTTTTAATTCCTTGGATAGACTCTTTGGTAACGATAAAGTTGTGCGTTCCCCAAACTTGGTCTTGGAGATTATTCGCCAAAAGAGCGTAATAGTGGCTCAAAGCTTTGATTTGTTCATCAGTGATGTTATCCAAATCAACTAGAGTGTCATCAATTGGAAGAACAATGTTTTTGTTGTCCCAACCAGTAAAGACATTTTTCTTAGTTTTTGGATTCCAAACAAATTGCGGTTTTCCAAAATCATATTTACCACCTTTATACCATGCTTGAATGGCGTTGTTCAAAGCGTGCTTATTTGCTTCACTAGCATCATTCAAGTAAGTCTTGTAAGCTGCAATGACATTTTGTGGCAATTGAGGAATAGTCAGATTCTTAATGGCAGCGATTTGTTTTTCAAGAGTATCAACAGTTTTATCCGCTTCATTCTTCGCATTTTCAGCGTTTTCAGCGGCAGTTGTTGCGTTAGTTAGTTCTTGAGTTGCTTCGCGAACAGCAGCTTCTTGTTCACCTTTGAGAGTTCGTAGTTCTTGGATGTCAGAACGTTTTTGAGCATCTGTGTTTTTAGCTTCATCCAGTTTACGTTCTGCATTATCTTTTTCAGATTGTTTAGTAGCTAAGTCAGCTTTGGCATTGTCACGCTCTTCTGTAACACCTGGCAAACGATTTTCAGATGAAGTAAGGCTATCTTTTGCATTTTTTTCATCTGCGGTAGTTTCTTGAAGTTTAGTGGAAGCAAGGTTTGCGCCACCTTGAGCTTTTGTTTTAGCTTTTTTAGTTGTAGCTTCTTCATCTTCAGCCTGAGTTTTAGCTTCATCCAACAAACGAAGTTGTTCAGCTTTTTCAGCATCTTTGCCTTTTGCTTGTTCCAATTTTGTAGTAGCATCTGCAAGAACATCTTCTTTGGTTTTTAAATCAGACTTGGCATTGTCACGTTCATTTGTAACACCAGCTACTTTCCCTTTAGAAGCATCCAAAGTTTCTTGAGCTTTCTTTTCAGCTTTTTTCTTATTCTTCAATTCGTCAGAAGCTTGATTTGCAGCATTTTGAGCTTCATTGAAGGCATCTTCTGCTTGCTTCAGTGTCGCAGTTGTTTCTTTCAGGTTAGTTGTCGCACCAGTAACTTGTTCTGCTTTTTTAGCATCCGCACGTTTGGCATTATCCAAGTTTGTAGTAGCATCTTCAAATGTTGATTTTTTAGTTGCTAAGTCAGACTCGGCATCATCATGCTCATCAAAGATGGCTTTTGTGCTAGTTCCGTCAAGAACAGTTTGTGCATTATCTTTGTTTTGTTGGGCAACAGTTAGGGCTGAAGCAGTTCCATTTGCTTTTTCAGTTGCATCTTGAAGTGTTTTTGCAGTAGAAGCACTTGTAGCTTCGGCATCTGCTTTTTCGCCTTCCAACTTAGCAATATCCCCTGCTTTTTTAGCATCTGCACGTTTGGCATCATCCAGCTTTTTAGAAGCATCTTCAAATTCTGATTTTTTAGTAGTTAAGTTGTTTTGTGCATGTTTACGCTCATCTAGGATAGCTGTTGTACCAGTTCCGTCAAGAACGGCTTGAGCGTTGTCCTTGTTTTGTTTAGCAACATTGCGTTTAGATGTAGCTTCATTGTGAGCTTGCGTTGCGTTTGAAAGAGCATCAGTGGCTTGGTCAAAAGTATTCTTTTGTCCTGCTTCAAGCTTTTTTGCATCACTCAATTTACGAGCTTTTTTCGCATCCGCATCTTGTGATTGTTCAAGAGCTTTTTTCGCATCTTTCACGATAGCTTTTTTAGCTTTTAGGTCTTTCTTGGCATCATTTTCTTCTTTGATAACCTTATCAGCGCCAGTTCCATTTAAAACATCCTGAGCGTTTTGAACTTTCTTCTTAGCACTATCAACTTTTTCAGCTTGCTTGTTTGTAGCTTCCGTAGCATCTTTAACAACAGCTTCTTGTGCATCTTTCTTTCCTTGCACTTGTTTTTGTTGTTCTTTCAAAGAATCAATTTTTTCTGTGTGTGTTGCCACTTCTTTCTTAGAAGTGTCAATTGCACTTTTTGTTCCTTCGATTGCTTCAGGAGTTGCGGAAGCTTTCTTTTGTTCAGCTTGGTCAAGTGTTTGTTTAGCACTAGCCTCTGCCTCACCAGTTGTAGTTTCATGCTTCTTAGCATCTTCAACAACAGGAGTTTGAGCTTCAACAGCTTGGTCAGCTTGGTCTTTAATTCCTTTTGCTTCTTGGACAATGGTTTCCGTTGGAGCTTTAGTTACAAGAGCAGTTCCATTTGAAACCTCAACACCCTCAACTTGAGTGATGGCTGTTGTAGGTGAAGTTTGTACGTGTTTTTCTTCAGCTACTGTATTGTCTGTCGATTTCACATCAACTTGTTCATCTGCTTTTACAGATAACGTTGAGAAACTTGTTAATGCAACTCCTGCCGCTAAAGCAAGAGTTATTTTTTTATTCTTTTTGCTTTTTCTTGATTTCATTTTTACCCACACAAAATTTGAAGTGCATCTGCCCCAAATCCAAGCCCTTCTTATAATATTACAAACGCTCTCATTATATCATTTTTATTTACTATTGTAAATAAAAACGTATATTTTAAACACTATTGTTTATATAAATATCAACAAAAAATATATACAATAATTAAAAGGAGAATTTGTAAATGAAGATTGGAGAATTAGTCAGGGAATATCGACTAAGTAAAAAGTTAACACAACAAGAGCTTGCTGAAAAAAGTGATCTTAGCTTACCTTTTATTAATCTAATTGAAAATAATAGAAGAAACTTGTCTGTCGATACTCTACTAAAAATTTTATCTGCCATGGATATAAATCCTTCTGATTTTTTTAGACCACTTTCTGAAACTTCAGATGATAATCTTCAACTTTTAATCGAAAAAATTCAACTAAATAAAAATCGTACTGAAATTATTGATCTTTTTCTCAACATTCTAAAATTAAATGAAGAATAAAAAAATTTTTTTAAAATAGATAAAAGTAGATAAAAACTTACTTTTTCCTTCAAAACCTTGTCACGACGCGTTTTTAAAGCACTCTTAATTGAGTGTTTTTTTATTTTAAAAAATTTTTTTCACTAAAAAATAAAAAAAACATAATTTTTAGTGAAATTAATGGCATACTAATTAATGAAATAAAAAAGGAGGTTTAATTTTAAAGAAAATTACATTTTAGAAGTACATCTTCATTACAGATTTAGAAACAAGGAGGAATATACATGGTAAGAAGATATAAAAAAAGTAAACGAGAAAGAGAAGCGGCTAAGAAACGTCATTTAACCCCTGCAGAAAGAAGAAAAAAGGAAAAGCATAAGAAAAATAGAGAACTCAGACAGAGAAAATTACTAGAACTACAGCAAAAAAATGAAAATAATATAAAATCTTGTTTCTCAGTTACCCCATCTTATTGGGGTATTGATAACTGTACAGTCTCAATTCTTAGCCCAGAAGTAACTTATGATCCTAACGTTTTTGATGAACAAATCTTTAAAGAAACAGTTTCTCTAAATTATAATTCAGAAGGAGAATTAGATAAGATCACTATTCAATCAGAAGATTTAGGAAAAGTAACAATTAGTCTTAAAGAAGAAGATTACAAAAAAAAATTTACTGCAATCCAACTTAACGGTCCTTCTCCCAATTTTCAAACTACAGGCATTAATGGGATTAAATTAAGATTACTAGAGGTATTACATAAGTTAGAAAGAGATTATAAGATTAAAATCAAATATAATCCGGATTATGTTAGGTTTAAGAAGATTGAATTAGCATTCACAATTGCTTTTGATAAATTGCCATCTTTACAAACTCGTCAATTATTAATAAGGTCACTTGCAAAAGAAAAGAAAGCAGATTTAAAAAACCATAGAACAAGTAAAAATGCAGATGGTTTTTCAATGATAACGAGCAAAATTAATCAAAAAGAAATACACACTTTTTATAATAAAATTGAGAAAGCAAAAAAGAACAGACAAATCCGTAAAATAAATTCATCATTAAATAATCTAGAAATCTTTAGATATGAAATCGAATTAACGGATAGTAATATAGCTAATAAATTAGATTCCCATTTCTTAACAGAATTAACTGATGAAAAGATTATTCAATATTTAGAATCTGTATTGTCTTTAGCTATCTTTAAATACGAAGAAATTCTTGAGAAATCAATTAATTCGTGCGAAAAGATGTTAGATAAGATTTATAAGGAATGTAAACCTCAAGATTATATGACGGTATTTTTACTCTTTGTTATTGATCAGTTATCAAATACTACAGTATCTGATTTAATTGATGAAGAAATCATTACATTTCTTCCATTAGAATTTTTAAAAACAAATAGGGGTACAACTAAAAGAAGAATCCTAGAAAGGCTCCAATCCCACGAAGTAAATACGGAAACAAAACATGCATTAGGAAAAATGACTAGTTGGCATGTTTTAGAAATAATAAGAGTAATGTTCCATTCACTGGAAGAAGCAAAAAAATATGGTTTAGGTACTCGTATAAACCCTTCCACAACTTCTTATAAAACTTTTCCACTAAAAACATACTCTTTAGAAGAACGAAATAAGATCTTCAATAACACAATTAAAAAAAATACAAAAGAAAAACTTGAAGATAAAATGTTAAAACTGATCTTAAAAAGATTAAGAGATGGAATAAAAATTTAGCAGCTATTTTAATAGCAAATTTATTCTTCAATGTCAAAAAACGTTGATATATCAAGGAGCATGTATAAATATGTACCGTGACTGCTATTCGAATATTTTTAAAAGGATAAGGATATGAAAGTTACTTTAAGTAAAAATAAAAAAGAGCTTGTTTCCAAACTTTGGTCGGTGTCAGAAACAAACTCAAAATATTTCAGTAATAATACCTATTACTTACTACTATTATCGCAATAAAATTTAGAAATTTCAAGAGGATTATATACCAGTTTTTATAGTAGGGAAGCAATCTATACATTCTATAAACAGAAAACAGAGAATGTACTTGATAATAGTTACTTACTAATGCTCCTATAAAAATATTAATAGAAAGAAATAAACGGAACTATTTATGAATTTATTTATTCCAGACGAAATGATTCGGCAATTTCAATTACTAATATCAGATACTGTTAAGAAAGAACTGGATAAATTTTTAGATATTAATGAAAATACCAATCAATTTTTAAATAAAAAGCAAACTTGTGAATATTTGAATATAACCAACAATACTTTAGACAACTGGATTAAGCAAGGCTTACCTTGCATTAAGGTTGGAAAAACTGTTCGCTTTAGCAAATCTGAAATCAATCGCTGGTTACAAAAGCAGTAGAAATTCTATGGTCGTTTGTTATAATGTAACCATGGTATTTTCTAGCTCAATTCAAAAGGAGAATACTATGTCTATTACAAAAACTAAAAACGGAACCTATCGCTTACGTGTCTATATTCCTGAGGATGTGAAGTCTTCACTAGGTGTTGATAAGAAAGTGATTGAAAAACGATTCAAAACAAGGATTGAAGCAAAAAAATATGAACTAGAACTTCAAAATAAGATTGATAAAATTCATAGTGGAGATTCAGTCTCATTAGAAAATAGTGGTTCTATCCTTTTTTCAGATTTCTATCAAAACATTTGGTGGGAATCCTACAAAGCAGGTCAGACTACTTCTACTGCTAAACCACCTTCTCAAGCAACTATAGTTGGAACAGAAATTGCTTTTAGAAAACACATCTTACCCTTACTTGGGAATTATTCAATAGACTTTCTTAATCAAAATAAGCAAGTTGTACTAAATTTATTGACTCAAAAGGCTGAAGAATATGCAAATTTCAAAGTTATCAGGAGCTACGTTAACTCTATCTTTGACTGGGCAGAAGAATTAGAGTATATCGAAACTAATCGCTTATCAAAAACTATAAGCCGTATCAAAGCAACTAAGAAAATCAAGCTACAGGAATCTAAAAAAGATGAAGATTTATATCTATCTCAAGAAGAACTTCAAGCATGGTTTACAGCTTTTGAAAAGGATTTAGAGACTGAAAAAATTCTATTCAAAGACTATGTTTTGTTCTATACTACCTTCTTTTTAGGAGATAGAAAGTCAGAGAGCTACGCTTTGCAATGGAAACATATTGATTTCAAAAATCAACAAATTCAATTGGTTCAAGCCTTAGATAGATATAAAAATCAAAAATCAACTAAAGGGAATAAAAAGACGATTTTTTCGATTCCACAAGAACTTACCGACTTGTTAAATTCTTGGAAGAAGCAACAAAAATCTGAACTGGCTTCATTTAACATCATGCAAACTTCTGAACAGTATGTTTTTACGTATATTGATACAAAGGGAAATGTAAACAGTTGTCTCCATGCTGATTATCTTAACAACAAGATGAAATCTGTTAAGCGTCGTCATCCAGAACTCGCACATGCAACCCCTCATAAATTACGACATACAGGAGCTACACTCGCTAAACAGGCTGGAACCTCTATGGAAGCTATTTCTGAAGCACTCACTCATAGTGATACGATTACAACTAAGACTTATGTCAACACTTCAAACGTAATTCCAATGGCTGTTGGAGAAATTGCCTTTCGTAATCTTAAAAAGTAATGGTGTGAATTTGGTGTGAAAAGTGGTGTGAATTTTACTAAAAATCATCAAAAAAACACTCCATGGTGTGAACCATGAAGTGTTTCGAAACGTTGATATAATCGTATTGATTAACGTTTTGAGAATTGTGATGCTTTACGAGCTTTCTTAAGACCTGGTTTCTTACGTTCAACTTTACGTGAATCACGTGTAAGAAGTCCTGCGCGTTTCAATGAATCGCGGAAGTCTGGGTCTACTTGAAGAAGGGCACGAGCGATACCGTGACGGATAGCTCCTGATTGACCAGCGTATCCACCACCTACAACGTTAACGAAAACGTCGTATGAACCTACAGTTGAAGTAACTGCGAATGGTTGGTTGATGACCAAACGAAGGTCAGCGTGTGGGATGTACTCTTCAACATCTTTTTTGTTAACAGTGATTTTACCAGTTCCTGGAACAAGGCGAACGCGTGCAACAGCGTTTTTACGACGTCCAGTACCTGCATATTGTGCTTGTGACATACTTTATTGTTCCTTTCCTTAGATAAGTCCTGAAATATCAAGAACTTCTGGTTGTTGTGCAGCGTGAGTGTGCTCAGCTCCAACGAATACTTTCAATTTCATACCTTGAGCGCGGCCAAGAGTATTGTGTGGAAGCATACCTTTAACTGATTTCTCGATCAAACGTACTGCATTTTTAGAACGAAGTTCACCAGCAGAGATTGATTTCAATCCACCTGGGTGGTTTGAGTGAGTGTAGTAGATCTTATCAGATGCTTTTTTACCAGTCAATTTAACTTTTTCAGCATTGATAACGATTACGAAGTCACCTGTATCAGTGTGTGGTGTGAATGTTGGTTTGTTTTTTCCGCGAAGTACGCTAGCAACAACTGCTGAAAGGCGTCCAAGAGGTACATCAGTTGCGTCAACAACGTACCATTTGCGTTCTACTTGGCCTGGTTTAGCCATGAATGTAGTTTTGTTCATGATTTCTCCTATATGAATATCGTTTTTGTTTACAGGGCGGATGTTCCGGTCCGCAAGTTATTTGAAAGGTTCCGGGGCCTTACAAATGGGGTAAACAATACCGTCTACTATTGTATCAAAATTCTCAGATAAAAGTCAAGAGATTGGGAAAATATTTTTTTATTTCTGCCAGATTCTCAACCTTTTTTCTTCCTGCTCCTGAAGGATTGTCTGAAAAATTTTAGAGACTAAATAAATGGCGCAAGTCAGGAATAGCGTTACCACTAGATAATTGATCAGACGACCGTGATCTCCAACCAATGGTGGTCTTGTCAAAAAGCCATAATCTCCACCCGTCATTAGATTAACCACAAATATCACCGCATTAAGCGAAGATGTGATGATTAGGGTTCGTTTGAAGTCCAATAAGCTAGCATCGTAGTCCTTCAAAAGATAAATCAAGGAATTTCCAAGGAGGGCTAAGTGTCCGAAAATAAAGGACAAAATGGCGATGTGGGGGAAGGGATAGGGATCTGGCACTGGATAAACAAAGGCCGCCAAAGGCCCAAAGGTTCCTAGCACAGCAAAATACTGTTTGACTCTAGAAACACCAGGAAGCAAAAGCACTACAAACATTGCTAAACGGCAATGATAAAAGGGAAGACTTTCAGTTAGAGGCATCTGATTTACTAAATACCATCCGTAGAGCAGGATTAGCTGTACCGCCTGTAAAATCTGGAAAAATCGCTGACAGACTTTTTTCTCACCATAACGGTAGGCAAGAAATACAGTCAATGCCAATAAGGTAAATAGACTGCCATACCAAAGAAGGTCAAATTGGGGTGGCTCCGTCGGCTGCGTGCTAAATAAAGCATCCCAAACATTCATGTAACTTTCCTCATTTTCATATAAGCCAATCTCTTACTGATTTTTATAGAGCCTAGCTTACATTTATTTCTTATATTTTTGTGTAAAAGAAACTGTCGATCTTAATATAAAACAAAGCTTCTAATCGACATACTGTTCCCGCTCACCCTGATAGACCTGCCATAGAATTTCCATTTGTTCTTTGGTTATTCGTTTTTCAGATAGGGGTGGGAGATTCTTGATATCAAAAAATTCAAGTTCTGCAATTTCTTGATTTTCTTGAAATTGACCATCCAATAACTGACAGTCAAAGACGAACTTGGCATACTGTTTGTTCTGAAGTTGAAAGCAGTTGGTATCAAAAACTGCCAATAAAGAGCCTACTTCTGCCGTAAATCCTGTTTCTTCCTGAACTTCTTTTCGGATATTTTCCTTGGGAGAATATCCTACCTCGCCAAAACCACCAGGTAATGCCCAAGTATCCTCTCCTTGCCCTCTAACCAGGCAAATCTTCTGATTTTGAACAATCCATGCCCTTACATCCATCAAGGGAGTTGCATAGCTACCTGTTGGTTTTAAAATTGCAGTCAATTCCTCTTGATCAAGCTCTGTTTGATCCTGCAAGACACTCCATAAAATCTGACGTAAATCCTCATAACGTTCACGGTCATAAGGATCCTTGGAATAGGTCAACCCAGTATCAGTGATAGCTAACATTCTCTGAATAGCTTTGGCGAAATCAGTTGTGCTCATTTTCTAGGCTTTCTACTAGCTTGGCTAGATTCATAGAGTTGGAACCTTTAAGCAGAATCTGGTCATGTGCGCCAAGACTTTCCTTGACCTGCTTAACCATGGCTTCAAACTGGTCTTCCTCAGCTGTTTTCTTGAAGTAGTAAACATGACCGATTGGGAACATTTGACTAGCTAATTGAGCCAAGTCAGCGATGTCTTCGCCATAGAAAATAACGGTATCAAGGACATCGGGTGTAATGCTCAAAATCATCTGATTATGGAGTTGAACAGACTGGTCTCCAAGTTCTTTCATGTCCGCCAGAACCGCGATTTTCTTACCACCTTCATTAGCTGGAATAGCAGAGAAAGTTTCTAAAATCAACTTCATAGCAGTTGGATTGGCATTGTAGACATCTGATAGGATATCCGCACCGTTGGCTGCTTTTTTCCACTCGGTACGATTACGGGTCAATTCAAGATTTTGGAAGGCTTGACGGATTTGCTCCTCAGTCACTCCTTCTTGCAGGGCAACATAAGAAGCAATCATAGCATTAGTCGCATTGTACTTACCTGTTACTGGCAAGTCAAGAGCCTGCTCCAAGAAATTAACCTTGAAGGTTAAGCTATCCTTACGCTCAGTTAATTCTGTAATTTCTAGTTCTGCACCTGGGCCAAAGCGAACCACTTTTTTGTCAGTAGGTAGATAATCCTCTACAATGGGATCAACTGGCGCTAAAAGCACCCCCCCTTTCTCCATACCATCAGCGATTTGCAATTTCCCTTTGGCAATCTCTGAACGGTCCTTAAAGAAGGCCAAATGAGCTTCTCCAACCAAGGTCACAATAGCTGTCTTTGGATGAGCCAATTCAGACAAAAGATGGATATCTCCCAAGTGATCCTGACCCATCTCCAAGACCAATTTCTCAGTGTCATCTGGCATATGGAGAACTGTATAAGGCAGTCCAATCTCGTTATTGTAATTTCCTTGCGTTTTATATGTTTTAAAAGTCGTAGCAAGTAAATGGGCCAACATATCCTTGGTAGTGGTCTTCCCATTTGAACCTGTAACGGCAAAGACATCTACACCGGTCTTTTGAAGGCAATAGGCTGCAAGATCTTGAAAAGCTGTCAAAACATCCTCTACTAAGATGTAGGGTTGCCCTTCGACTTCCTTCTCGGACAAGGTTACAAGAGCGCCATTTTCAAAAGCTGTCTCGATAAAGTCATGACCATCACGCGCTCCCTTGAGAGGAATAAACAAATCCCCCTCAGAAATCAATCGACTATCAAACTCTGCCTTAACTAGTGGACTATCCACATAGCTAGTCACATCATTTTTTGCACCGACGACACGCGCAACTTCGTGAATCGTAAGTTTCATGTTTACTCCTTTAAAAAGGGGCAAGGAGTCCTTCCCCGCCCTTATGTCTGTCTTTACAATAGGTGCGCTTCACGTTTATTAAAGCTTTCTTTAGCAAGATCAACCAAACGCTCGATTAGTTCTGGATAGCTAATCCCCATATTGTCCCAAAGTAATGGATACATAGACCATTGGGTAAACCCTGGCATAGTGTTAAGCTCGTTTAGGAAAACTTCTCCCTTATCTGTATAGAAGAAATCGCAGCGTGATAAGCCAAGTCCACCAATAGCACGGAAGGCAGTTTCTGCATTTTTACGCATGACTGCTACCACATCGTCACTAATCTTAGCTGGAATATCCATAGTAATCTTGTTATCGATATATTTGGCTTCATAGTCGTAAAAGGCTACGTCTTTGACAACTTCACCAGGTAGCGTGCTCTTGACATCGTAGTTTCCTAAGAGGCCAACTTCGATTTCACGCGCATTAACTCCTTGTTCTACCAAGACACGGCTATCATACTTGAAGGCAAGCTCTAGAGCTTGATGGAGTTCTTCTTTATTTTCAGACTTAGAAATACCGACACTAGATCCCATATTTGATGGTTTAGTAAAGACTGGGTAGGTTAATTTTTCTTCAACTTCAGCAATCTTAGAAGCCAAGTCATCCCCTTCAACAATGGCTACGTAAGGAACTTGGGCAATCCCAGCAGATTCCAAGACACGCTTAGTTGTGATTTTATCCATGGCAAGACTTGAAGATAGGATGTTACAACCGACATAAGGCATTTTCAAGACTTCTAAGAAACCTTGAACGGAACCATCTTCTCCCATAGGTCCATGAAGAACTGGAAAAACAACCGCTCCTTCTTCGTAGATAGCACTTGGAGCAATTTTCTTATCCCAATCAATCGTTTCATTGGTCATGAGACGTTCATCTTGTCCAGGAGTTTGGGTAAATTCTTGTGTTTTGATGAAATCACCGGACTGGCTGATAAAGAAGGTTTTGACTGCGAAACGATCATAGTTGACCGCACGCATGACACTCTCAGCTGACAAGACAGACACTTCACGTTCTGCACTGCGTCCACCATATAATAGAATAATTGTTTGTTTCATATGATTTGTTCCAATTCTAATAGAATACTCGTCCTTTAGTATATCACATTTGTCCTTTTTTTTAAACTTGTACAGCAAAAAACAAGAAAAGAGACCAAATCAAAATGAGATTCAGTCTCTTTATACTTTTAAATGATTATCTGCTAGTTCATTGCATCTATCCTTAACCTTACAGACTAGAGTTCTGTACGATTTTCGATAGCTCTTAAGAGCGTTACTTCGTCCGCATATTCGATATCAGCTCCAACTGCTAGACCTCGCGCTAGACGAGTAACCTTAATCCCTGCGGGTTTGAGAAGTCGAGAGATATACATGGAAGTCGCCTCACCATCAGCAGTTGCATTGGTGGCTACGATAACCTCTGAAACCTCGCTATCCATGAGGCGCGTCATGAGACTTTTAAGATTGATGTCATCTGGGCTAATCCCATTCATAGGGGAAATCAAACCGTGCAAGACATGATATAGTCCGTGGTATTCTTGGATATTTTCCATAGCAGCGACATCGCGGCTATCCTCCAGAACCAGAATCGTTGACTGATCTCGACTAGGATCGGTACAGATGGAACAAGGATCATCATCCGTCAAACGTCCGCAGATTGAACAATAGGTCAATTCTCGTTTAGCTGCAAGGAGATTTTTAGCAAATTCATTGACGTCGTCATCAGACATCCCAATGGTATAAAAGGCCAGTCGGGTTGCTGTCTTAATCCCGATACCTGGAAGTTTAGAATAGCTGTCAATCAACTTAGCAATAGGTGTTGGGTAAAGCATGGCTTCCTTTCTAGTTCATTGGATGGTGTTGGTTATATAAATTGATAATGTCGCGAGCAATTGCTGGCCCAACATTTTTGGTTAAATTGGTATTATGAGGAAAGACTACTGCAACTGCAATTTGAGGATTTTCTGTTGGAGCATAGGCCACGGCATTGGTATTATTAGCTTCTTGACCACCAGCTACATAGCTTTCAGCTGTACCGGTCTTACCACTGATAGAAACAGTGGCGCCATCTGAAAACGCCCGTCCTGTCGTAAGGGGACTAGTTCCATGCGATACTTGGTAAAATCCTTGGTGCAAGATTGCCATATCTGATTCAGAAATATTGACCTTGTTGATTTCCTTGGTATCTATTGCTTGGATTAATTCCCCAAGGCCACCCTTATCATTGTTGTCGTATATTCCCTCGACAATATGTGGAGCTAGACGAACACCATTGTTAGCAATAGTTGCAACGTACTGGGCTAATTGCATCGGTGTGTAGTTATCAAACTGGCCAAAAGCATTAGTTAAATAATTAGCCAAGTCAAATTTTTGGGGGATAAATCCTGTCGATTCATCTGGCAAGTCAATCCCTGTAGAAGCACCCAAACCATACTCACTAAAAGTCGCGCGTAGTTTTCCCATTGCAGACTCTAGTCGGTCTGTCTTGACTGTCATATCTGGTTGATAGGTTTGACCCATCATTCCCAAAGCTGTTTGAATCATATAGGCATTAGAAGAGTATTCCAAAGCCTCGACTGCTGTAATCGGGAAAGAACCATAATAAGGAGTATACCAAGAATTGATAGCTGGGGATCCTTGGAACACGATTGGTTGGTCTGTCAAGGTCTGGTTCCCCTTAAGAACACCATTTTCCCAGCCTGAGCTGATGGTAGCCGCTTTAACGACAGAACCTGGTACAAAGACATTGGTCACAGTCCCCAGCGAGTCTGAGGTCAATTCACCCGTTTCCAGATTATGTTTAATCCCTGACATAGCTAACACAGCACCCGTCTTAGGATTGAGGGCTACTGCATAGACACCTTCTGAATATTTTGCTCCACCATTTGATAGTTCTGAATCGAAGTAGCTTTTCAGAAGATTATCCACACTGTCTTGGAAGGTCAAATCAATGGTCAACTTAATGTTTTTGCCCTTGCTACCTTCTTCGACATTTTCCACACTCTCCATATCACCATATTTGTCGAGATGGATTTCTTTTACAGTGCGCTTCCCTTGTAAAACTTCTTCGTATTGTTTCTCTAGATAAGAAGTTCCAACACGGTCATTAAGTGAATAGCCTTTTTGCAAATAAGCATCCACATCCTCAGCCGGAAGACCTGATTTCTCACTAGAGACACTTCCAACGATAGATGAAAGAGAGGTTTCTAAAACTTTTCTATCCCACGAAGTTGAAATGCTAATACTAGGTAATTCCTTGGAAGCTGAAGCAATGATGGCCACCTGTGTGTCACTTAAGGGATCGGTTTGGATATTCCCTGTCGCAAAATTACCAACTGCATTGAGCTGGTTAAAGAGGTAGATAACCTTCTTTTCATCCTCTGAATAGTTCAGTTGATCAGAAGTGATACTCTCAGCAGCATTGTTATAAAGTTGAGCCTCAGACAACTGATTTCCATCAGAATCAAAACGCTTATCCTTAGGAAGAGCCTCTACCGTTTTTTTATAGACAGCTGGATCTGCTAGATAATAATCAGCCATTTGACGTTCTGTCAAATCTGGCGAGGTAACTGTTACATACGTTAAGAGTTTAGTGGAAATATCCTTTAAATCTGCAGCCGTCATCTTATTGCTTCGTGTGAAAGCAACTACTTGTTTAACGGTATTTTCTACCAAGGGTTTTCCAGCTGCATCATAGATTTCTCCACGAGCAGAACTCGTTGTTACCCTAGTCTGGCTAGCTGATGCTAGCTTAGCTTCATAAAAATCCTTGTTCAAAACTTGCATATAGAGCAAGCGACCAATGATGGTCATGAAAAGCAAAATAACGATTGCAAACAATAAATTAAGCCGAATCGGTATCGAATGGCTATTGAATTTTCTCATACAAATCAGTCTCATTTCTAATCAAAATCTTACTCTTCATTGTACCATAATTTGAAGAGAAAATTATGGAAAAAGAAAAGACTTTTCCTTTTTATCCCAAAAACAAAGCAACTGTGGTATAATAGAAGTAAGCGCTATTTTATTTGTTAGGTTTTATTGACAAATAATGTTTAACAAATAACTACAAAGGAGTCCCATGAACAAGCCAGACATCTCTACGATTATTGATCTTCATTTTGAAGAAATGACCGATTTAGAGCAAGAGATTGCCCGCTATTTTTTGCAGGCAGATACCATTCATGATGACTTGTCTTCTCAACAGGTCACTCAAAAACTTCATATTTCTCAGGCGGCTCTCACTCGTTTTGCCAAAAAATGTGGCTTTACGGGCTATCGGGAATTTATTTTCAAATACCAACAACAAAAGGATACCCTTTCCGTTCCTCAACAAGATATGAATCCTTTGACACAAAGAGTCTTGAGAAGCTATACAAATATCCGAGAAATGACACAAGAATTGATTGATGATGACCAACTGGAGCGTATTGCCCAAATGATTGATCAATCAGAACGCGTCTATTTTTTTGGGACTGGAAGTTCTGGCCTCGTTGCGCGTGAGATGAAATTGCGTTTCATGAGACTTGGAGTCGTTTGTGAAGCTTTAACAGATCCAGATGGTTTCGCCTGGACAACTAGTATCATCGATGAAAAATGTTTGGTCTTTGGTTTCTCCCTTTCAGGAACAACTCCATCCATCATTGACAGTCTACTAGACGCTCAAGACATGGGGGCTAGAACTGTTCTTTTTACTAGTACGCCTAGCAAGGAAACTCAGGGCTTCACAGAAACTGTATTGGTAGCAAGCCAGAGTCAGGCTTCCTATATCCAACGCATTTCTGCCCAACTTCCTATGTTGATCTCAATCGATCTACTCTATGCTTATTTCCTAGAAATTGATCGTGAAAGTAAAGAAAAAATCTTTAACAGTTATTGGGAAAATAAAAAACTAAATGGCTATCGTAGACATAGAAGGTCTAGATAAGCCCTCATCCCTTTCAAGTGAATAATCATATGAGTAACCAGCGATTAAAGTCGCTGGTTTTTATACTCTTCGAAAATCTCTTCAAACCACGTCAGCTTCACCTTGGATTATATATGTGACTGACTTCGTCAGTCTTATCTACAACCTCAAAGCAGTGCTTTGAGCAGCCTGCGGCTAGCTTCCTAGTTTGCTCTTTGATTTTCATTGAGTATTAGTTTGCTCAAGTCCTATAACTGATGACTTATACACATAGAACTCTACACCTGATTCTTGATATAAAAAAGCGAACAAGACGAAATTCTGACTTTCAGAAAACTCATTTTGTTCGCTTTTTATAATTGAGATTAGTTATTGGTTTCAATCTCTAAAGTTTGGACAGTTATTACAGCAATTTCTTTAATATTCTGCAATAATTTCCACAAAATCTATACTTCCTCAACAGTATTTCTTGAGTTTGACAGACTCTATTCGTCTTCTTTTTTCTTTCCTATTGCAGCTAGACCAAGAAGTGCTCCTACAGCTCCCAAACTTGCAAGAGTAGCCGTTTCTTTAGCGCCTGTCTCAGGGAGAATATTTTGACGATTTACAGGTGCTTGATAAGTCTTATCTTGTGATATAGCTTGAACCACATGTGACTGCTCATCCTTGTGTGTAGTGACTTCATGGTTAGTTGCTTCAGAACCATTTACACCTCCAGCAAATCCAGGTACTTGATGAATAGGTGCCTGTCCACCAAGAACTCCTCCTTCAAAGTTTGGAACTCTGTGGTCAGTTGCTTCAGAGCCATTCACACTACCGGTAAACTCTGGTACTTCATGGATAGCTGCTTCTAAACCATTTACACCACCAATAAACTCTGGTACTTCATGGATAGCTGCTTCCAAACCATTTACACCTCCAGTAAACTCTGGTACTTCATGGATAGCTGCCTCTGTTTTACCTGATTCTTCTTTCTTAGTTCCGACTAGCACAATCTCATCTTGCGCCACTTCAACAACTTCACGCAGTTTTTCAATACGGCTTCCATCTGGTGCTACTTCTGTTAAGATACGTTCCTTGCCTGCGCGACCTACCTGAGTTACACGAGTTTCACCTTCTGGCAGAGTTGGATCTTCTCGTTTAACAGTCTTGAAGTTGATAGCTTCTTCTACTACCTCAAGACTTGGTTGAGTAAAGCTCAATTCTTTAACACCTTCAGTTGGAAGATTTGAATGTTTTACTTCCTCTTTCGGAGCCGCTTGGAGTTGATTGATAGAAGTTAAAGCTGCTTGTAAGGCCTTATCGACTGCCTCCTGAGTCTTAGCTGCTTCAATAGCAGTAAGAGCCTGTTCTGACAACTCAACTAGTTTCTTCTTAGCTTCCTTATCATCACCTAGTTCTTTAGTCTTGTTTTGAATAGCCTCTGCCAAGCTTGCCATAGCCTTATCGTAGTCAATCTTAGACTCTTCTGGTTGAGCTGGTTCCTCTGGTTTTGGTTCTTCTTTTGGAGTCGCTTGAAGCTGGTTGATAGAAGTTAGAGCTGCTTGTAAGGCTTTATCTACTGCATCCTGTGTCTTAGCTGCTTCGATAGCAGTAAGAGCTTGCTCGGATAACTCAACTAGTTTCTTCTTAGCTTCCTTATCATCACCTAGTTCTTTGGTCTTGTTTTGAATAGCCTCTGCCAAGCTTGCCATAGCCTTATCGTAGTCAATCTTAGACTCTTCTGGTTGAGCTGGTTCCTCTGGTTTTGGTTCTTCTTTTGGAGTCGCTTGAAGCTGGTTGATAGAAGTTAGAGCTGATTGCAAGGCTTTGTCTACCGCATCCTGAGTCTTAGCTGCCTCAATAGCAGTAAGAGCTTGCTCTGATAACTCAACTAGTTTCTTCTTAGCTTCCTTATCATCACCTAGTTCCTTGCTCTTGTTTTGAATGGCCTCTGCCAGACTTGCCATAGCCTTATCATAGTTAGGCTCTTCTGGTTGGGCTGGCGTTTCTTCGACACCGTAGTTTTCTTCTTTATCAAGGATCGTTTGCAAGACTGTAGCTGTTTTCAGAACTTCTTGTGGTTTAGCATCACTTGCTGAAAGTTGCTCTGATAATTTGTCCAAGTTTGACTTGAAGGCTTGACGCGCCTCTGGAGTGTTCTTCAAACTTGTTTGATCAAATTTATCCAATTCATCCTTCCAGTTCTTCATAGCTTGAAGCAACTCTTCTTTGGTATAAAGAGCACTATCTTCTCCATGAGTGATAAACTGGTCAACTTGGATACCAATGTTTCTTGTAGTATCATTACGTTTTGGATCCAATTGCAAGGTTACAGCATGCCAACCTTCTTCAAGCCCTGTCAGACGAACGAGAGTCTGATCACCTTGACGTGTGGCAGCTGTCCCACTGAAGTACTTCTTACCGTTGTACTCAGAAGCATTACCTAGGCCATCTTGATACTCGACTTTTCTACCGTCTAACGTTACTTTGTAGATACCATGTCCTGGATCCACATATCCTTTGATCTCAAGACCTGTTCCGTAGAAGTAGGCTGTTACGCTAGCATTTTTCTTTTGCTCTTCTGTTAAACGACCAAACGATGCCCAAGACTCAGTGTTTTGGTATTTACCTGATGAATTGGTTTCATGGTGCCAACCTGGACTATAGTCAAGTTGACTTGCCTGATCATCATGACTTACTTGATCTTTTTGAAGCAATTCAGCTTTCATCACTCGAATCGTTGCTTCTGAAGCAAAGCCAAGCAAAGCTTCGTCTGAAGCACTCGTCATTTTCACTTTGAAGTCAAAGATAGAGTCAGCTTGCTCCGTAAAGTCAATTGTCGGAATGGTCAACGTTTTTTCTGTTTCACCATCTTGGAAGGTCAAATCAGCTGTTGTATCCTTATAAACTTTACCATGAACCCCTGTTCCTGGTTCAGTCACGACATGAACTGTTGCAGCTCCTTTGCTACCACCAACACGTTTAATGGTTACAGTAACTGGTTGACCTTTTTGAACTTCATAGGTTGTTTCTTTCAACTCAAACATACCTTTACCAGCATTATTGAGCGTGTAGATACCTTCAGTTGCAATAGCTTTTCCAGTTTTGTTAACGAGTTTGATGGTATGTTCACCTGGAGCCAAGTCATCTGTTTCATAAACCATCTGGCTACGTTTACGAGCTGCATTATTCGTTTGTACGTCTGCAACCTTTTGACCATCCACATAAACTGACATTTCACCGTGATTCGGATCCACTGTAGATACGACATAAGCCTTAGTTCCATTGAAACGGTAGGTTACGCTAGCATCTTTTTGATTGGTCCACATGGATGTTCCACGAACGCCTTCAGATTCGTCATACCAGGTTGTATTTGCTTTGTCAGCTGTTGTGTTTGAATGGTAATCCAAGCCTAGAGGATAGCCATCTGTTTTTTCGATACTACTTGGTGTCTTATAAACAGAGAAGTTTGTCAAAATAGGAGTTGCTTGTGAATTCGTGATAGTCACACGAATCTTTTGGGCTTCTACAGGTTGACCTTGGACAAGACGACGATAACCAACAGTCGAACCTTCTCCATATGGAACCCAGCGACCATTTAGCTCAACTTCAACCTTAAATCCAGAGATACGTTGACCTTTAGCAATATCTTCTTTGAGTTCGACTACGTCAAAGCGTCTCTTTTGACCGAGATCGACAGTAAATTCACCTGTCTTCGCATCATTTGACAATGCCCAACTAGTATCATCCTTACCATCGGTTAGGTTGCTTGCTTGATACAAGTGATTCTTACGGGTAGAGCTTGCCGTTACAGTTGCTCCCTTGGCGAAGTCAGTTGCATACATTTGATCCAAGGTTGCTCGGAATTCTTGCAAGCGAGCCACGTCTGCATCTGCGAATTTACCTTCTTTGTTTGGTGGAATATTGAGAAGAAGCGGCGTTCCACGACCAACAGACTTGAAGTAGATATCCATCAAATCTTTGATTGATTTTGGTTGTTGATTATCATGGTAGAACCAACCTGAACGGATAGAAACGTCTGCTTCACCGACAGAGTACATATCTCCTTCTGGGTCTCCATGGTTGAGATATTCATTCTTCACATCGTCAGTGATTTTAGCTTTCTTAACCTTATGCCAAACCGGATCTCCAGCGATACCACGTTCATTACCGATCCAACGGACACTTGTCGGTTGTGCAGAGAAGATAGCGATATCTCCTTCAGCTTCCTTGATGTACTTGAACCATTCGTCAAAGGTGTAGGTTACTTTTTGAGCTCCACTACCACGCGCACCGTCCATCCAGACTTCGATAAATTTACCATTGTTTCCGTATTTAGGATTTCCAAGGATTTCCTTGAGTTGGTTGAGATAGTATTCGTTATACTCTTTTTCAGTTGAAACATGATATTTAGGGTTATTAGCATCCCATGGTGATAGGTAAACACCCATATTCATGTCATACTTAGTCGCTGATTTAGAGATTTCTTCGAGAAGGTCACCCTTACCATCTTTCCATGGACTTGCAGCCACCGTATGGTCTGTATATTTAGATGGATAAATCACAAAACCGTCGTGGTGTTTGACAACCATGATTGTTCGTTTGAACCCAGCATCCTTCAAAGTCTTAATCCACTGGTCTGTGTCAAGATTTGTTGGATTAAAGTACTCAGGATTTTCTCTACCATTTCCCCACTCAGAGTTGGTGTAGGTATTCATTCCATAGTGGATGAAGGCAGCCAATTCTTCCTTGTGGTAGTCCAATTGGGCCTTGCTTGGTAGTGGTCCATAGTTTCCAATTTCTGTTTCTTCGTCTTTTGGATCCACTACTGGAGTTGCAGGAGTTACTGGTTTTGGATCTTCAATTTTTTCGTATTCAAAAATAACTTGGTTCACTCCTTTATGTTGAATTGTTGCTTCTTGATTTTCATTGACTGCACGGTAGCCTGCAATGTCTTTGGCTTGGAATCTGTGAACAAAGGAAACTTCATATTCTTTACCATCGTTATTATCCACAGTTGCAGTTGCTAATTCTTGGTCTGTACCTTTCAAACGATAATGAACGTCAAAGGAACCTTTATTGACCTTATAAACCACCTTGATGACACGAGTTCCTGCAGGAGCCTTGCTCACAACACTATAATCATCTTCCCAGGCGTCTTTTAGCTGTTTATTGACAGCTTTGCCATCAATCGATACAATCTCATATTTTTCTTTATTCTTCTTGAAGAAGTCAGTCTTTTCAATTTCTGTTTTATAGTTATAGTCGAACTGAGTTCCAACTTCTGTCTTTTCAACAAAAGTATCGTTTTCTTTGACTGGATTATCATTTTGGTCTAGATGTTCGACAACAACTCGTCCATAATCAACACCTTCAAGAAGAGTCGCTACACCACTTTCATCGAAGGAATATTTGTTTTCACCGATAACAGCTGTCTTATTTCTGAGCATTTCTCCCTCTGGAGTAAAGTAATAACGATTGCCGTTGTCGCCTTGATACCAGCCTTTAACACCGTATTTATCAATGATTTCTTTGACCCATGCCAATTGTTCTGGTGAGAGGACAAGCCCTCCTCCAAAGCGATCTTTTTCAGCAATGTTCGCATTATCAACAGTACCACGTTGGTGGATCCCAATGACCTTACCATCACCGTTGATAATTCCACCACCAGAAAGACCAGAAACAGAAGTCAAACGATAGGTAACACCTACAGCTCCATTTTCATCGTACTTTTCAGTATCTCTAACGACACCGTCTGCCTTATACAATTGACCAGGAACAATTGGTTCCTTCAATTCTGGAGAAGTTGAATCTGTAGGATAACCAATTGTGCTCACTGGTTCTCCAGCTTTGTATTCCCGATGCTCTGCTAGAGGAGTAAAGGTAGCCGCCTTATTTGGACTTGCAATTGAAAGTGGAACTGGAGCTACAACCAAGGCTAAGTCATTCTTATAGCCTTCACCGAATTTTTCTTTATTCCAGAAATGAATATCCTTTTCCTTGAACAAAATAGTGTTCCCTGAAGTTGGTAAAGAATTATTCTTAGCAGTATTTGAACCTACATTGTAGTAGAACTTAGCCGTATCACCACCACGGATAGAACCAGCATTAGTATCCGCATCCTTGACCAAGAAGTTGTGGGCCACTGTCAAGATGACATTAGGAGCAACAAAGATACCCGAACCTGAGTTAAGGTATCGCTGACTACCTCCATTGGCCAAAGGTGAGCTAAAGATTGAATAAACCATAGTAGCAGATGTTGCTGGTTGACCTTCATAATTGATGCGCTTAAGGTCTTGTCCACCATTGATAATGGCTCTATTTTCTTTTCCAGCTTCAGATGGAGTTTCTTCCTTCGCTTTTAAGATACTTTCAGCCTCTACTTGTGGACTATCTTTTTCTGATACAATAGCTGCAGTATCCACTTTTTTCACTGGAGTATCAGGATAGGCACGGTCAGGGATTTCTTCAGGGAGTAAATCGCCAGCCACTTCAGCAGTTTTCCCTTCCTCTGCCACTTTCTCGACAGCAGGTTCTGTTTTTTCAGTTACTTCTCCCTTAACTTCTTCTTCTTTTTCATGATCTACATCTACCACTTCTTTTGCTTGACTATCTACTTCAAGTTTTGGTTCTGTCACAAGTTCACTAGCCGCAACATTACCAGATGCAAAAAAAGCAAGACCGACTGCTACAGAAGCAACACCAACAGTCAGTTTACGAATACTAAATATTCTCCCTTTTTCTAAAAAATATTGTTTCATCAAATACTCCTAATCTTCTAGAGCAGTCAGCTACTGCCCAAGCCCAGCTTTAGCTGGCGACATTTTTTGTTTGATTCCCTAGCTTAAAACTCTGCTTCTAAGCTATTTATTTTTTGGTAAGTCCTTTTGTAGAAATCGCTTACATTTTTAAAAAATAAAATAATGCTTCCATTAGCAAGAATTTTTCTAGAGTTTTCGCATTATTATAAATATACTATGTTATATTAAAAAATGCAAGGGTTTTCAAAGTTTTAACTAGATTTTTACTAAATGATTATTTTACTATTTATGACTAAAAAATCCTAAATTGGCAAGGCCAACTTAGGATTGTTTTGTTTTGAAGTGATAGTAGGCTCCAAGCATACCTGCAGTATTTTGATGACGCGCAAATTCTAATCTTGTTTTTTCCGCTAAGCTCGGAACAAGCGCATCTTTCAGAGCTGTACGAATTTTCGGTTTCAAAATCGCTTCTTGCCCCATAATACCACCACCTAGTATAACAACCTCTGGATTGGCAACATAACAGATGTTAGCAAGACCTTTCCCAAGATAGTCTACCATACGGTCAATGCCCTCCATACAGAGTTTATTGCCTTCTGTAGCTTCTTTGAAAATTCTACGACCATTCCAATGAGCCACTTCCTCATCATGAGCCTTGGCTACATACTCAACCAAGGCAGTTGTAGAAGCTAGATCTTGGAAAGCCCCATCCTGCATATGCATATAGCCAACTTCACAGGCAGAATTACTAAATCCATGGAAAATCTGGCCATCAATGATTAAACAACCGCCGATGCCCGTTCCGATGGTCAAACAAAGCGTTATTCCTGCACCTTTTCCAGATCCAGAAACAGCTTCTGCTAGCCCTGCGCAGTTGACATCATTTTCAATTTCACAAGGAATTCCAAAGCTTCCTTCAATTTCTTTTTTAAATTGAGTTCCTGCATAGTTTGGAATTTGTGGACCAGCATAGAAAATCTCACCCTTATCAGGATCAACCATTCCCGCAGAGGAAATGGCTACACCTGACACTGGTCCTTTTTCTAGATAGCTAGCGACGATATCTTTTGTCTTTTGTAAGATGTGTGGACCACCCTTATGCGCCTCAGTCGCTACTTCGTGAGACTCTACAAGTTGTCCATCCTGATCAATTAAACCATATTTGATATTAGTTCCACCAATATCAATTGCAACGTAATTAGTCATAAAGCCTCCTATTGATTAGAGGAAACGCTCCTTAGTTTCACGAATCAATGCCGCAGCTGCTTCTACAACTGGACGATCTTCTTCGGTCACTGGTGTAAGTGGAGAACGAACTGATCCGATATTAAGTCCTTCATTGATTTTCAAGACTTCTTTGATAACACCGTACATATTTCCATGAGCTGCAGTTAATTTACCAATGATAGCGTTGATAGCGTATTGCAATTCACGCGCTGTTTCTAGGTCTTTATCTGCAATCAATTGGTTGAGTTTCAAGAAGAGTTCTGGCATAGCACCATAAGTACCACCGATACCAGCTTTTGCTCCCATGAGACGTCCACCTAGGAATTGTTCGTCTGGACCATTAAAGACGATATGATCATCACCACCAAGGCTGACAAAAGTTTGGATATCTTGAACTGGCATTGAAGAATTTTTAACACCAATGACACGTGGGTTTTTCAACATTTCTGTGTAAAGACTTGGAGTCAAGGCAACACCTGCCAATTGAGGAATGTTATAGATGACATAGTCTGTGTTTGGTGCAGCAGCACTGATATCGTTCCAGTATTTAGCAACTGAGTACTCAGGCAAACGGAAGTAAATTGGTGGGATTGTTGCGATAGCATCTACTCCCAAGCTTTCAGCATGGCGAGCAAGTTCGATACTGTCTTTAGTATTGTTGCAAGCCACGTGAGCAATGATGGTCAATTTGCCTTTAGCAACAGCCATGACTTCTTCCAAGATCAATTTGCGGTCTTCTACGCTTTGGTAGATACATTCACCTGAAGAACCGTTGACATAAAGCCCTTGAACACCTTTATCAATAAAGTATTGTACCAAGGCACGAGTACGTTCTGGGCTTACTTCACCCGCATCATCATAACATGCGTAGAAGGCAGGAATGACACCTTCATATTTTTTTAAATCTGACATAGATTTCTCCTAAGATTTCTTATTTTCTGCTCTTGGCAGATGATTTTTTACTATTTTAGTATACACCTTGTGAAAAGCGCTTTCAATACATCTCAGCCACTTAGATTTTAATTTCTATTCATCTCCCATAGCTTTTTATGTTTGAAAGTAGTTTCATATCATTTTCAATCTGCTTGATATTTAGCAAACAATTTTTCCATTAATCCAGCTTGGCAAAAGGCAAGAAGGCCAAAGCCAAAAAGTAGAAATGCTGAACCACCAAGCACTAGAGTGAAGCCTGATAGATAGAGAAGCATCATGATTAATAAAATAATTGCAAACATCAAGAAGAACCACACGAAGTTAAAGCTGACCAAAAGCAAGCCCTTTTGAAGAACTTCTTTCCAAGTCAAGTCATAGCGTGCTGCAATTGGATAGCTAGCCAACATGACTAAGGTTAAAAATATCAGAATTCCCAAGCAAATGGCTTTAATGAGCTGGAAGCCTAGGCTGGTTTGCCCCCAGAATAATGATAAGTCAACAACGCTAATCAGAAAAATTCCTAGTTCCAACAAACCTAACTGGAGACCTAATTTCAAATTTTGCTTAAAGGCTCTCATATAAGTTTTAAAAACAGGAACACGTCGACTACTCTTAACTTCAAAGATTGTCTGATAGAGACTGATTTTCGCTACTCCGATCGTCACAATAGGCAAACAAGACACAACAAAGAGTAGATTAACCGTCACAATATCTAAAACTTTCTCGCAAAAACGCATCAGGAAGTTATCCGTATCAAATGCCGCTTTTATCAATCCAGATCCTTTATGTGCCATTGTTTGCTCCTCCTAACTGACTAATCGATTAAAATTTTAAATAAATATTTACGAACTTTATCTTCCATACCTGCATAACCATTAGGTTGATGAGGCTCCCCTGGGAAGAAAACTGCAAAATTGTGATAACCTAACAAGAGTGGGTATTGCTTATGACAATGGACAAAGCCGATATCACTAGCTTCATCAAAGGCTACAGCCTCATCTTTGACACGAGAACCATAGCTAGAGTACTCATGTCCTTCAACCAACAAATGCAAATCTGCATATTTTTTATGATGCTCATAGCGATCATTTTCTTCTTGGTTGAGAACATTTTCTTGCACAACTAGAAAGACCTTATCCTCATCAATCTCATATTTACCTAATTCAAAACTATCTTTACGATGCTCATAGAGATAATCAATAGCCTTATCGAGATTTGGATGAATTCCTTTGTAAAAACTAATGTTTTTTAAATCATCAAAAATCATAGTAATTTCCTTCGCTTCTGATACTTATTTTCAATTTGATTCATCTTTTTATAATTTCCCTTAAATAGTGCGGACGGAAGGTAAAATTATCCAGTGGATGATTTTAGAAAACCATGAAATGAAAGACCTAATTTTTGAGCTCCTCGCTCATTCATTTCTAGGCTCAGGCTAAAATAGTTCCCCGAACTATTTTACTCTCAAAAATTCCGTCCAAGATAAGTACAACATACTTATCTTGGATACCACTAAGATGGGAAACAACTATTCTAAATAGTATCTAAAAAGTCAAAAATTAAGTTTATAAGTGTCTAACAAAACTTCCTGAAGTAACCAACTCCTCTCCATTTTGTAGACACTTATATATCCTGTATTCTCTTAGTCTATCAACTATACTGCTGCATACTGATAAACAATTTGTACGATATTCAATTTTCGCAGAGTACTATCCTTTGACAGCTCCCATAGTAATCCCTTGAGTGAAGGATTTTTGGAAGACAAGGAAGACTGTTACGATTGGCACAGCAGCAAGGGCAGCCCCTGCCATGATCAAACCATAGTTAGTTGCCATCTCGGCCTGCATAGTCGCAACCCCGAGTGAGATGGTCAAGTTTTGACGTGAAGTCAACATTACCAATTGCATGAAGTAGTCATTCCATGTATTGATGAAGGTAAAGATTGCAAGAGCTGCAAATCCTGGTTTCACAATAGGGAAGGCTACGCTCCAGAAGGTACGAATCTCACCGCATCCATCGATTTTAGCAGATTCGAGCAATTCTGTCGGAATGTTTTCACTGAACTGTTTCATAAGGAAGACCCCGAATGGCCATCCTATTAAAGGCAAGATAACTGCCCAAAGAGTGTCATGGATTCCCATGAAGTTGACGATACGTACCAATGGTACAAGGACAACTTGTTTTGGAAGAGCCATGGCAGCGATAAAGATTGCAAAGAGAATGCGTTGACCATAGAAACGTTTCTTAGCCAAAACATAACCTGCTAGTGAAGAGGTTGCACAAACCAAGAACATAGTTACCAATGAAATGAAGACTGAGTTCCACATCCATTGCAAGGCTGGGTTTTGCACCATCAATTGTTGGAAGTTCTCCATAGTTGGAGCTTTAGGGAACCATTGTGGTGGAATCATAATGGTATCTGGTTGTGATTTGAATGCACCTGTCAAGATCCAGTAGAATGGAAAGATAAACAGTACAGTCAATAAAAGCAAGAAGATGGTTGAAATAACAGTGAAGGCTGTTAAAGGTTTCTTTTGTGTAGATTGCATAGCTGTCTCCTTTCTATTAATATTCTACGTCGTTTCCAAGTACTTTAAATTGAACAAAGCTGACGATGGCAATCATAACTGCCAAGAATACACCAATAGTATTGGCATAGCCGTATTCAGTCAATTGGAAGGCTTTTTCGTATAGGTAGTACATAAGAGTACTTGTAGAGTAGTTTGGACCACCAGATGTCAACAATTGAATCAAGGCGAAACATTGGAATGAGTTGATGGTTGTGATAATTGCGATATAAAGAGTTGTTGGAAGAAGGCTTGGCCATTTAATCTTCCAGAAAACTTGTAACTCAGTTGCTCCGTCGACACGCGCTGCTTCAACAAGAGAGTTATCAATATTACCCATTGCAGCGATGTAAAGGATGATTGGTTGACCAACTGATGTTGTCAAAAGAATAATCATAATCGCCATCAAAGCCCAGTTTTTATCACCCAACCAAGAAATGTTTTGGCTAATGATATGGCTTGACTTAAGCACGAAGTTCAAAATACCTGATAGAGGATCATAAATCCATTTCCATACAACCGTTACGGCAACACTACCTGTGACTACAGGAAGGAAGAAAACGAAACGGTAGAAAGATCTAGCAACGGCATTTTGTTGGTAAGTTTGCGATGCCACAAATAGTGAGAAGAGTACTACGACTGGTACAGATCCGATTACCAAGATTACGGTATTAATCAAAGATTTTGTAAAGACAGGGTCTTTAAACATACGAATGTAGTTGTCCAAGCCCACAAACTCAAAGCTAGTCATCGAGTAGTTAAAGAAACTAGTGATGAAGCCCATGATCATTGGAGCTAAAACGAAGACGGTAAAGAAGATTAATACTGGTGCTAGGAACGCGTATGAAATAATTGTTTCCCTCATGCGAATTTTATTGACTTTCACAATTGGCACCTCACTTTCAAATAGTTTTGTTTTTTGACTATCATCTGACATTGATCTAAAATCAAAATGAAATTCTTTTAAAGATTAGCTAATGTAAGAACTTCATTTTAATTTTGACCTGTCAGTTGCTTATATTTTTAAACAAATGCCCCCCTTTTCGTACACAGATATGCACAGGGAAAAGGGGGGGATTTCAGTTTTTATTTAGGACTTATTATTTAGCTGCTTTTTTGATTGTTTCGTTCGCTTTTTCAGTGAATGCTTTCAAAGCTGCAGCAGGTTCTTGGTCACCATTAGACACAGCTTGCAACATTGGGAACCATAGAGTTCTCATTTCAGCAAATCCGTCGATTGTGTTGTAGTATGGAGAGTAGTATTGAGTCCAACCACTGATAGTTTCCATACGTTTATCATCATAAAGTTTTCCAAATGAAGTACGAACTGGGAATGCTCCTGTACGAACTACGTCTTTAGGACCCCACTCTTTATCATCAGCGATGAATTGGATGAATTTCTTAGCTGCAGCAACTTTCTTTTCATCTTTGTTGTTAAATACTGCAAATCCGTTTACAAGGTATTCAAGAGCTGGTTTGCCTGAGTCAGATGGGAATGGTACTTCAACCACTTCAACTTTACTTGCTTCCAACAATTTAGCTTGGATACCGTTTTGAGCTGGAGCCCAAAGGATAGTGTAAGAAGTTTGACCGTTTGCAAAGTTTTGGATGTCTGCTCCACCGTCAAATTGTGAACCATTGTTCAACAAACCATCTTTGATCCAGCTAGCTGCTTTTTCAAGACCTTTGACAAATTTAGGATCGTCAGTTGTGTATTTAGTAACTTCTTTGTCTGTTACAGAACCACCGTAAAGGTTAGAGATGAAGGCACGTGTTCCTTGGTCTCCCCCTTGACCAGAGCTGAACAATGAACCTGGAGTGTATCCTTTATCTTTAAGTGCTTTCAAGACTTTTTCGAAATCATCTGTTGTCCAACCTTCTTTAACAAGGTTAGCTACACCAGCGTCTTCCAACATTTTCTTGTTCATAGCCATGTAGAATGGTGCTGAACTGATTGGATACATGTACGCTTTATCACCAGCTTTACTTGCTTGAATGATGTTTTCGTTGTTAACATCTTTCACAAATTCGTCTGTGAAGAGATCGTTCAACTCAGCTAATTTACCATTTTTACCGTAATTGATGATACGACCCGGTGCATCGAAAAGTACATCTGGGGCAGTTCCAGCTTCGATAGCTGTAGTGATTTTTTCAGGACCAGATTTGAAGTCAATTGTTTCTAGTTTAACTTTAACATCTGGATTTGCTTTTTCAAAAGCTTCGATGATAGATTTTTCATAAGTTCCTACACCATCGCCAGTTTTTTCTTGAGTAAAGACTGGGAATGCCCACCAAGTGATTTCAGTTTTTCCACTGTCACTACCAGAGCTAGCAGCATCTTTGTTAGCATCTGATTTGCCACAAGCAGCAAGAGATAGAACCGCAGCACCCGCAAGTACTGTACAAGCTAGTTTTTTAAATTTCATTTGTATTCTCCTAAATGATGATAAGCGTATCCGAATCGGATAATGAGTAATGTCAACTTTGTATACGTTTTCATTTTTTCCTACTAATCAACCACTCTCCTCGTTTTTTATATTGTGTTATTTAAGACCCGCAACAAATCGTTCCGTAATCTCTTTTGGTCTAGTAATAGCGCCACCAACTACGATACCTCGCACTCCGTAACCTAGGATTTGCTTAGCTTGTTCTGGTGTGTGAATTTTTCCTTCAGCGATGACGTCGACTCCTGCATCACAAAGTTTCTTAATCAGTTCAAAGTCTGGGCCATCCACTTTTGGACTGTAAGAAGTGTAACCTGATAAGGTAGTTCCGACAAAGTCAATTCCTGCTTCAACTGCTGTTAGACCTTCCTCAAAGGTACTTGTGTCAGCCATCAAGAGTTGATTTGGATATTTTTCTTTGATCTGACGGATAAATTCTTGGATCTCCAAGCCATCATGACGTTCACGCTTGGTACAGTCAAGAGCAATGACTTCGATGTCAAGAGCTGCTAGTTCATCTACCTCTCTCATAGTCGCTGTGATGAATGGTTCCTGTGGTGGATAATCACGTTTAATAATTCCGATAATCGGAAGTTTAGTGACCTCTTTAATTTCCTTGATATCTCGAACACTGTTTGCTCGGATACCGACTGCACCACCTTGTTCAGCTGCTTTCACCAACAAGGGGATAACTCCTCCCGCTTCTGTGTAGAGCGGTTCATGAGGAAGTGCCTGACAAGAAACGATGATTCCATCTTTGATTTGTTCAATCAAGGCTTCTTTACTAATTTGTGGCATCTACTTTCCTCCTTTTCTTTTCCTTTGTGTTTATGTGACTATTATAGCTTATTATTAAAGCGCTTTCAATATCTTGTGCTAGAATAGATTGGAGTTTCAAAACAATTTTATGCAACAGCTTCTTCTGAAAGTAGTTTCAGGGACCTAAAATCTATCCCAACACCTCTTAAATCTTGAAACCAGCCCTTTTTTCTCGCAAACATGAAAGAAAAAGGCCGTAACAAATTCCCGTTACGACCCTTTCTAGCTAAGATCTAGTTTCACTAAAGAAACCTTCACTTTCAACGATTTGACTAATCTTCTTTTCTCTTGCCCATGGCAAACATACCAAGGAGCATCCCCACAAGCCCTACTGATGCAAGGGTAGTGGCATCTTTACTTCCTGTCTTAGGAAGAACATCTTGACGAACTGCAGGTGCTTGATAGGTCTTATCTTGTGCCATAGCTTGAGATACAATAGACTGTTGACCTTTGTGATCTGGATTTTTAGGACTCGCTACTTCTGAACCCTTGACGTCTCCTACAAATCCTGGTTTTTCTGTTGACGCGACGTCATTCTTCACACTGCCTGTGAATTCTGGAAGCTCATGAACTGCTGCTTCGACCGCATTGACACCACCTTCGAATTCTGGGACTTCTACTGTTGGTGCTACTTCATCACCTACTGTTGCGCTAGGAACAGAGTATTCAGGAAGCTCAGATTCAGATGCTGCTTCACCATTTACGTCACCTTCAAACTCAGGGACTTCTACTGTTGGTGGTGCTTCATCACCTACTGTTGCACTAGGTTCAGTGTACTCAGGGAGCTCAGCCACAGCTGCTTCGTCACCATTGACGCCACCTTCGAATTCTGGAACTTCTACTGTTGGTGCTGCTTCGTCACCTACTGTTCCAATAGCTTCAATGTACTCAGGAAGTTCTGCTACAGCTGCTTCGTCACCATTGACACCACCTGTAAATTCTGGGATTTCATGGATTGCCGGTTCGTCACCATTAAAACCATTCGTAAGTTTAGTACCTACCACTGATACTGGCAAGTTATGCATACTTTCAATTGCACCCGCTTCAATAGCTGTAACTTTTTGACCGATATCTTCAGGAGCTATTGTAAATAGGAGAGTTTTAGTATCATACTGAGTCATGAAGGTTGCAGTCTTACCATTAGCTAGTTTGAGAGTTGGAGCTTGATTTACCAAGACTTCTGAATCAAATTCCATAGCAATAATGCCTGGCCATTTTTCCATAGCCGTTGTAACTTTCACTTCTTTTGAAGCAAGTCTCTCTTTAGTTAGATAATCCCAGTTGAATTTCTTGAAGGATAGAGTATAAGGATTGCCACCAGCTTCATGATGTTCGTACAAGAGACCAAATTCTTTTGGTCCGATCTGTTGAAGTGAGTTATAGGCATACTCCCCTTCTTGAATCAAATGATGATGCAACCAAGTCAACTCGCCATCTTCTTCTACGCGAGCCACTCGAATGTAACCATTCTTACGACCTGGGCCATTGGCATTTGCTAGAAGGATATACTCCTTACCATCTTGAACCGTATGAGTCGCTGCCATTTGAACATAAACATCAGGTACATCATAGCGCGCTACATAGTTGTCCCATGTAATACCACCATCATAACTTGTCGCAACCTGCAAATCACCTGTCAAACCACGCATAAAGAGTTTCAACTGACCATTGTTCAGCTGAACAACTGAAGCCTCCGTATTTTGAGCATAGTAATTGTTCATGTTGCTTGAATCAACTACTGTACCATCATAAAGTGTACGGTTATCATTGACACCGCCCCCCATATGCCAAGTCTTACCATGGTCATCTGAGTAGATGATACGAGATGATTGAGAACCATTGAGGTGGTTTGTTCTATTCGTCGTATAGACAGGAACGACAATCCGACCTTTATGAGGTCCATTCTGGAGGGTAATTCCCACTCCAGGTCCCACACCTAAGAATTTCATCCAATCAGCTTTGACCATCGGGGTAATATCTTGTGGTGCAGACCAAGTCTTACCATCATCATCACTGTAAGACATCCATAGGTAGCTGTCTTTAGCAATTCTAAATGGAGAAGTTTTATTGCTTGTAAAATAGATATTTCCTAGTAACTGCTCACCCTGATAAATATCACCTTTATCGCTATAAGCCGGCTTGACTGGATTTACAACAACACGGTAATCCGTTGCCTGACCATCTGGTGTGTAGACAAGGCCATTTTCACGAATAGTATAGGCCCCATTTTCTCCTTCACGATAGAGAATTTGGTAGGTTTTCCCATCAATTTCTTTATAAGCTTCCTCTTTTTCAGCTGACATCCCAAAGATACCTTTTCCTTCTGGGAACATATCATAGACTGAAAAGATGCGTTTGGTTTCAGTATCTTGGGCTAAAACCATATCGATATTTACTGGTGAACCAACAGATGGATCAGTAGCTTTTGGATTGTCGCGTAGATTCGTAAGTGTGATACGATCGCCCCATGTTTGACCCTGATCCTCACTTCGTTTGACGACCATACCGATATCGCCCCAGTCATAGTGGTGCAAGCGGCGTTCGTCAGCTCCAGCAATCAAAGTTCCCTTGTCAGTCTTAAGGAGGGCTGGAATGCGATAACTATTAATACCATCTGGATTTGACTGTCCATTTTTACCAGCTTCAAAGACATCCTTTTTATCTGTTATCTCAGCTCCTTCTGGAAGCTTTTTCTCTAATTCGGATCTTTCAAAGAGGTAGCTACGATTTTGAACCTCTTCTGGACTCAAGGCACGATCGTAAACAGTTAGATTACGAACTTGTAAGCCTGCCCCCCAAACCATACTTCCTGCACGATTTGTGGTACCAATTTGCATATGATTCACATCAGGCATATCTTTGATAAAGCGTCCTGATTTCTTACTTGTTCGTGACAAGACTCCATTTACATAGAGACGAACTTGTCCATCTGGAGAATCTGCACTTGGTCTTTCAACTGTAAAGGTTACTGAATTCCATTGACCTGGTTTGACTGTTAATGGTGCGTCTGTGTATCTATCATAAAATTGGTCGCCGTTTTGATCGCGGCCCTCAATCAAGGCAACGTTGTTGTAAACAGCCATGGTGAAATATTCATTTCGAACCGTATCACTTGAGGCTGAGAAAAGGTTGTAAAATGCTGGTGCAGAAGCATCTGGTTTGAACTCCATATGAATGGTCGCATTTTGAAGCTGTTTCAGTTTGTTCAATTGCTCTGTCAGATCAATTCTATTGCTATTTGCAACATTAGTCTCTACATCTTCCTTTTCAAGAACAGTATTGGCGTTCTCTAACTCTCTAGCATAGTAATCACGTGGAAGCGAAGCTGGATCTTTTTCGATTTCTCTAGTTGCTTCTGCCGTTTCTGCTGTTGCAGTTGTTTCTGCCGTTGCAGTTGTCTCTGTTCCAGTATGTGCTTCTGTAGATGTATGTGTGACTGTATCTACCCCATTAGACTCTGTCGCACTCTTTTCAGTATCTACTACTTTTTCTGCCTGATCCTTCTCTACTCCTAGTTCTGTCGCTTCCTTATTGGTAGTTGTTGATTCTTGTGCTAATACTGGCGATGCACCAAAAACAACTGCTCCAATAACGACTGAAGCGGCTCCTACTGTAAATTTGCGAATTCCATATCGTTGTTTTCTATCCAACTGATTATGCTTCATCTTTCTTCCTTTCATTTTTAAAAATAAAGCGCTTTCTTTTTTACTTAAAATTTTTAGTCATCTGACTAAATGACAAAAATTACTTTTTCACGAATGGTTACACTCGCTCTTTCAAATTTTCTCTCACTTAACGATCAACAATCTATCATCATGCCATCGTTAACTAGAGTCTCCTACTCCTTTCAAATTTTATCTTATTCTCATTATATAATAAGTTTCTCTATTTTAAGATAGATGAATATAGAACAGATTTTACTTTCGGTTTTAGAAATATAAAATTGGACATTTGAAACTACTTTCGGATGCTTTAGATTTTTCTAACATAAAATTGCTTCATTCAGTTGAATCGTTTTTTTAATGAACTTTATCTCAAACTTATACTCAATGAAAATCAAAGAGCAAACTAGGAAGCTAGCCGCAAGCTGTACTTGAGTACGGTAAGGCGAAGCTGACGTGGTTTGAAGAGATTTTCGAAGAGTATTATCTATTTGACTCCTGATTTATCTAGATCAAAAAGGCCGTAACTAGTTCTAGCCACGACCCTTTCTAATATAAGATCAAATTTCTCTATGAATTTCGTTGGTTTTAACTATTTCATTGATCTTCTTTTTTCTTCCCCATGGCAAACATACCTAGGAGCATGCCTACAAATCCTAAAGAGGAAAGAGGAGCAACATCTTCACTTCCTGTTTCAGGAAGGAGATGCTGGCGAGCAGCAGGAGCTTGATAAGTACGATCTTGTGCCATAGCCTGAACCACAACTGACTGTTCTCCCTTATACTCTGAGATCTCATGAACAGCAGCTTCAGCACTGTTTACGTTTACACCACCCGCAAAAGCTGGGATATCTGAACTAACAGCCTCTACCGCATTAGTGCCACCTGTGTACTCTGGAACTTCTAACTTAGCGGCCTCTACTCCATTCACGCCACCTGTGTATTCTGAAACTTCTAACTTAGCGGTCTCTACTCCATTGACGCCACCTGTGTATTCTGGAACTTCTAACTTAGCAGTTTCCACTGCGTTGACGCCACCTGTGTATTCTGGAGTTTCTAACTTAGCGGCCTCCACTCCGTTGACACCACCTGTGTATTCTGGAGTTTCTAACTTAGCGGCCTCCACTCCATTGACACCACCTGTGTATTCTGGAACTTCTAACTTAGCGGATTCTACTCCATTCACGCCACCTGTGTATTCTGGAGAATCTAACTTAGCGGCCTCTACTCCATTCACGCCACCTATGTATTCTGGAACTTCTAACTTAGCGGATTCTACTCCATTCACGCTACCTGCATACTCTGGAACTTCTAACTTAGCGGCCTCCACTCCATTCACACCACCTGTATACTCCGGAATTTCTGACTTAGCGGATTCTACTGCATTGACGCCACCCTCAAATTCTGGGCTTTCTGATGTAGTTGCTTCAGCACCATTGACACCACCTTCGAAGGCTGGGCTTTCTGATGTAGTTGCTTCCTCACCATTGACGCCACCTTCAAAAGCTGGAACGTCATGAATGACAGACTCCCCTTTTGAGCTTTCTACTAGACTACCTTCTGGAACTTCATGGATTTCTGCTTCCTCGCCGTTCACACCACCTTCGAAGTCCAGAATCTCATGAATGGCTGCTTCAGCACCATTGACTGCACCTGTAAATTCTGGGACTTCATGGATAGTTCCCGGTGGATTTTCTTCGACCTCTATTTCTGGAACTTCATGAATAGCGGCTACTTCGCCGTTCACACCACCTGAGAAGTCTGGCACATCATGAACGGCTGCTTCCTCACCGTTGATGCCACCTTCAAAGGCTGGATCCTCGTGAACTGTACCTTCACCATTGACTGCACCTGTAAATTCTGGGACTTCATGGATTTCTGCTTTTGCTCCATTTTTACCACCAGGAACTCCTGCACCTTCAAGACTTACAGGTAAATTATGCATGCTCTCAATTGCACCATCAATGATTTCTGTAATTTCTTGACCAATATCTTCCTTGTTAACTGCGAAAAGCAATGTTTTTGTATCGTATTGCGTCAAGAAAGCCGCAAAATTACCATTTGCCAGTTTAAGAACTGGTGGCCGATTCACCAATACTTCAGAATCAAATTCTAAAGCAATGACATTTTTGCTCATCTCCACAGCATTTTTCACAGTTGCTTTTGTTGGAGAAATTCTATCCTTGCTTAAGAAATCCCAGTTGAATTTCTTATAAGACAAGGTGTATTCATTTTGAGTGGCAGTCGCATGCTCATAAAGCAAGCCAAATTCACCATTTCCAAGATCTTGCAAGGAGTTATAAGCAAATTTACCACTTTGAATTGGATTGTGCTTGAGCCAAGTTAGATCCCCATTAGCTTCCACACGTGCCAAGTGCACCAGACCATTGTAGCGTCCTGGCCCACCTGCGTTACTGAGGACAATATATTCCTTACCATCTTGTACCGTATGAATAGCAGACATTTGAACGTAGACATCTTTGACATCCGCATAGCGCTTCACATCTTTTTCCCAAGTTGCTCCGCCATCCTTACTTGTTGCAACCTGCAAATCTCCTGTCAATCCACGCATGAAGAGTTTGAGGTCTCCGTTGTTCAACTGAACAACAGTTGACTCCGTATTTTGAGCACCTGGATTATTCATAGTTGAAGAGTGAATTGTTTGATTACCTACCGGACGGTTATCATTGACCGCTTCACCAGCGTGCCAAGTTTCACCATGGTCATCTGAGTAAATGACGCGTGAAGACTGAGAACCACTGAGGTAGGATACGTTATTTGTCGTGTAGACTGGGATAACGAGACGTCCTTTGTGAGGTCCAGAATGCAAGGCAATACCCGTACCAGGTCCAGTACCTAAGAAGTGCATCCAGTCCTTACGAATACCGTAGGTAATATCTTTTGGTGCAGACCAAGTTTTACCATCATCATCACTATAAGACATCCAGAGATAGTTTGTGTTTGAAACCCTAAAGATATTCTTGTCACTATACTCAAAGTAGACATTGCCGATTAGTTCTTCACCCTTGTAAAGGTCACCCTTATCACTATAGGCTGGCTTCTTAGGATCAACTACAACTCTATATTCTGTTTTTCTATTTTCAGGGTCGAAAACTTCACCATTTTCACGGATTGTATAACGTCCTGAATCACCTTGTTTGTACAAGACTTGGTATACCTTGTCCCCAATTTGTTCATAGGCTTGTGGTGCTTTTCCTGGAAGAGAAAATACAGCCTTACCTTCAAGGAACATATCATAAATTGAAAAGATTCTCTTAGTTTTCGGATCTTGGACTAGGGCCATGTCAATGTTGACTGGTGATGGCCATTCTGGATTCTTAGCATTCTCATTATCACGAGGATTTGAGATGACAATTCTATCTCCCCAAGTTTTACCCTTATCATCACTACGACGAACAACCATACCGATATCACCCCAGTCAGAGTGATGCAAGCGTCTCTCATCAGTTCCAGCAATTAAGGTTCCCTTATCAGTTTTCAGCAAGGCTGGAATGCGGTAGCTTGCGATACCATCTTTATTTGGCTTACGGTTCTCACCACCTTCAAAAACGTCCAGTTTATCAGTAACTTCTGCCCCTTCAGGAAGTTTCTTCTCCAACTCTCCTCTTTCAAAAAATTGGCTACGTTTTTTAACTTCTTCTGGAGTAAGAGTGCGATCATAAACAGTTAGATTACGGACTTTAAGATTAGAACCCCAGAAGTTTTTGCCTGTGCGTTTCGTTGTACCGATTTGCACATGGTTGACATCTGGCATGTCTTGGATGAAACGACCAGACTGAGGACTTGTGCGCGACAAGACACCATTTACATAGACACGAACTTGACCTTTTGGTTGGTCTGCATTTGGTCTTTCAACTGTGAAGGTTACAGAGTTCCACTCACCTGGCTTAATCTTCAAAGGAGCAGTTTTATAATCACCATAGAATTGGTTTCCATTTGCATCACGACCTTCAACGATAGCTGTGTTATCAAGGATGGCCATAGTGAAATACTCATTTACTTTGGTATCACTAGAAACTGAGAAAAGGTTGTAAAAACGTGGAGCAGATGCATCTGGCTTAAACTCCATATGAATGGTCGCATTTTGAAGTTTTTTAAGCTTATCGAGTTCCTCTTTCATGTCAACTCTTTGACCGTTTGAAGGATTGGTTTCAACATCTTCCTTCTCTATAACAGTATTGGCATTTTCCAACTCTCTTGCATAAAAGTCACGAGGAATGTTTCCAACTTCTTCTTCACTCTCTGTAGCTGGAGTTTCGTTTGATGCTTCTGTTTCTGTTGGTTTTTCAGACCCTGGGTTTGCTTGCAACTCTTCACGGCTCACTTCTGTTCCACTATTATTTACTGTGGTTACTTGGCCTGCAGGCTCCTTATCTAAATTAGCTAGACTTCCTGTCTCTACTTCCTTAGGCAATTCTGGCAAAGATTGCCCCGTTGTTTCACCATTCGTTGATGGCGCCTCTTGAGCCAAAGCCGGTGCAGCACCAAAAACAACCGCTCCAATCACTACTGAAGCCGCTCCAACTGCAAATTTCCGAATTCCATATCTCTGTTTTCTATCAAAATATCTCTGTTTCATGTGTTCCCTTCCGTTATTTTTTAAAAAAATAAAGCGCTTTCTTTTTTGCTTAAAATTTTTAGCCTTTCAAACTAGCTGCAAATAAGAAACTGTATTATTGAATGAAATTGTCATTCTTTGTAGATGAAATGCTGTTGCTCTTTTATAAATTCCATGTTAAAAGATTCGCAACTAGCTATACTCCTTTCACATTTTATCTTAATCATATTATATAATAAATATTCTAAATTTTAGACTTTATAATCTATAATAGATTATACTTTCAAAGATATTTAGAAGTTTCAAACTACCTGAAACTACTTTCTCATTATCTGGGTCACATAAAGAAAAGCCTGTAGTTCATTCGAAACTACAGAGCTTTTTTTCAATTTTTAGTGACCAAGATAGGTAAAGGGGATCTCACTACCACACAACCAATTGTAAACTTGATCATTGACATGAACATTCATGGCCTCATGAGCGTATTCAGGCATGATACGATAACTCTTTTCACAAGTCAAACGGTTGTAAATAGCAAACTGAGTGATTGGATAGCAGACATCGTCATCAAGCCCAGTAATCATCCGAACTTCCCCCTTAATGCGATGGGCAAGATTTTTTACATCGATATAAGCGAGCGTCTCCATAATCTGCTCTTCTGTCTCATGGAATGGATCATGGAACTTAAAATAACGAAAGAGTTCATCATAGGCTTCGCTGGTATTTCCAATCTCGAGTACCCGTCTAAAGTCTGATAAGAATGGATAAATAGCAACTGTACGCTTGATACGTGGATTTAGCCCCGCAGCCACTAGAGCTAGTGCCCCTCCTTGAGAAGCTCCATAGCTTGCTAATTGCCCCTCATCCACTTGTGGGAAACTAGCGACAATTTCAATCAATTGATAAATATCTAGATAGACATCCTTATAGAAGAGTTGCTCTTTTCCTTCTACTGCACCACGGATAATTTGGCCCTTAACTGTATTTCCGAGTGGTGAGCGCAAGCCATCTTGTGAGTATCCAGATTGTCCACGAACATCCATCGATACGACACCATAACCAGCTACTGTAAAGGCTAGCATATCTGTCCAATCCCAGCAACGTCCCATATAGCCATGGAAGTGGAAAATGACAGGTACTTTCTTTTCTGATTTTGGTAAGACTATACGTGCATAAACAAGGCCATCACGGGTACCTTTAAAGCTTAACTCATAACACTTCACATTTGGAATATGAAAATCACGTTCCTCTAGTTGATAATCTGGCAAGACCGAAACCTTATCAATCTCCCCATCCCAAAAAGCATCAAAATCATGAGGAACTTCATCCCTTCCTTGGTATGTTTTCATTTCTTCTACTAATGCTGGATTTCTCATAAAACCCTCCTTAATTTTGTAACCGTTACCATAACTCTAGCACATATAGGTAGGCTTTGCAAGATGGATTTTTAAATAGAAAGTGATTTTAATTTTGAAGATTCATAAAAGCTTATCTGAAAGTAGTTTTATTCATTCCATTCTGTATAGATTCAATACTCTTTCAAAGAAAACAGCTCCTTTGATCTCTCATCCAATTGTCATTGAAGACTAATCTTATACTCTTCGAAAATCAAATTCAAACTACGTCAGCTTTATCTGCAACCTCAAAGCCGTGCTTTGAGCAACCTGCGGCTAGCTTCCTAGTTTGCTCTTTGATTTTCATTGAGTATTAGCATGTTTTCGGGTATATAGTTATCTATCTTTAAACTAATGTTCTTTTACAAAAATAAAAAAGTTTCATAATCTTAATAGAACTGTTCTATCAAGATTACAAAACTCTTTCTTATTTCAAATCTTTTTTATAGCGTCCCAACTCTGCTTGGTTTGCCCAAACATAGTGACCTGGACGAATTTCTACCATAGAAGGTTTATCAGTTTCATAGTCATGTTGATCTGGATCATAGACTTTCAAAACTTTTTTACGTTCCAAGATTGGGTCTGGAATAGGAACAGCTGATAGAAGTGCTTGCGTATATGGATGAACTGGATTGTTAAATAATTCTTCAGTTTCAGCCACTTCAACAATAACACCCTTATAAATTACCGCGATACGATCAGAGATGAAACGAACTACTGACAAATCGTGGGCGATAAAGAGATAAGTCAATCCTAATTCTTTTTGGAATTTCTTGAGCAAGTTCAAAACTTGGGCACGTACTGAAACGTCCAAGGCTGAAATTGGCTCATCCGCAATAACGAAGTCAGGTTGCATAACCAAGGCACGGGCAATCCCGATACGTTGACGTTGTCCACCTGAAAACTCATGTGGGTAACGTGTCAAGTGTTCAGCCAAAAGTCCCACTTCACGAATGATATTTTGAACTTTTTCTTTTCTTTCTTCTTCATCTTTAAATAAATGGTAGTTATAAAGACCTTCAGAAATGATATAATCAACTGTTGCACGTTCATTCAAACTTGCAGCAGGGTCCTGGAAAATCATTTGGATACGACGGATTAATTCCGAAGCTTGTTCACGTGATTTTTTACCATTAATTTTTTTACCTTCAAAGATGATATCACCTTTGCTAGTATCATTAAGACCGATAATAGCACGACCAATTGTTGTCTTACCACTACCAGACTCTCCAACAAGTGAGAAAGTTTCTCCTTTGTTGATAAAGAAGTTCGCATTTTTAACAGCGACAAACTTTTTGCTTCCTTCACCGAAGGAAATTTCTAAGTCTTTAATTTCTACTAATTTTTCAGACATTTCCTTCCTCCTAGTCCTCAAGATGTGTAAAGCCCATCTTTTCACGAATCTTGTCGTGTAAATCTGCAATCACCGATGGTTTTTCAACTTTTGGAGCTTGTTCATGAAGCAACCATGTCTTAGCCCAATGAGTATCAGATACTGCAAACTGAGGTGCTTTTTCCTCAAAGTCAATCTTCATAGCATAATCTGACCGAAGAGCAAAAGCGTCTCCCTTCAATTCAGTATAAAGCGATGGAGGTGTTCCAGGGATTGAGTACAATTCACCTTTGTCATCCGCAAGTTGAGGCAAGCTCGACAAGAGGCTCCATGTATATGGATGACGTGGGTCGTAGAAGATTTCTTCAACAGTACCATACTCGACGATTTCACCAGCATACATAACCGCAACTTTATCAGCGATACTTGCTACTACACCTAGGTCGTGGGTGATAAAGATTGTTGTAAAGTGGTATTCGTGTTGAAGTGACTTCAACAAATCAATAATCTGTGCCTGAATGGTCACGTCAAGAGCTGTTGTTGGCTCATCACAGATAAGAATGTCTGGACGACAGGCAAGAGCAATCGCGATAACAATACGTTGACGCATTCCCCCAGAATATTGGAAAGGATACTCGTCAAAACGTTTCTCAGAATCTGGAATACCAACTTTATTCATATAGTCAATAGCCATCTCTTTAGCTTCTTGAGCAGTCTTACCTTGGTGTTTAACAATAACTTCTGTGATTTGACTTCCGATTGTCTTGATTGGGTCTAGACTGGTCATCGGATCTTGGAAGATAGTTGCAATCTTCGCACCACGAATACTTTCCCATTCTTTATGAGAAGATAAGGTTGTCAAATCTTGTCCACGGTAATTAATACTACCTTGTGCAATACGACCATTTTCTTCCAACATTCCTGTGAATGTTTTTGTCAAAACTGATTTACCTGAACCTGACTCCCCAACTAAGGCGAGGACCTCTCCCTCAATCAAATCGATGGAGACACCTCGAATAGCTGTCAAAATCTTGTCACGAACATCAAATTCCACGACAATATCTTGAGCAGTCAAAATTACATTTTTTCCTTTTATCATGTCTACTCCTATCTATGTGTACGTGGATCACTAGCATCTGCTAGGTTTTGACCTACTACGAAAAGGGACAAGGATACCAAGACCAAAGTTGTCAATGGAATCCAGAAGAGATATGCATTGGTTGTTACGTTCTGAGAATAATCTGAAATCAAACGTCCCAAACTTGGTACTGTGATTGGCAAGCCAAGTCCAAAGAATGATAGGAAGGCTTCATATGAGATAAAGGCTGGAAGCATTTGCGACGTACTCGTAACAATAACAGATACCAATTGGGGCATAATGTTTTTCATAATAATTTTGTAACTTGGTGTTCCCAAGGTACGTGAAGCAAGGTTGTACTCTAAATCACGGTAACGTAACATTTGGATACGAATTGAATGGGCAACACCAATCCAAGTGGTTACACTCATGGCAAAGATCAAATTCCAGAAACCTGCACCGATAGAGTAAGTCAAAACAATAACGATCAAAAGTGATGGGATATTGTTGATAACGTTGTAGACTTCCATCATGATACGGTCAACTGATTTTGAGATCCCCCAAATTCCACCAATAACAACACCGATAAAAAGGTTGACAAAGGTCGCAATGACAGAAATCAAGATAGAGTTACGAGCTCCAAACCAGACACCATCAAAGAGAGATTTACCATTACTATCTGTACCAAACCAATGCTCAGCATTTGGTTTAATGTAACGAGCGCTAAAATCATTTACCTTACTTACATCATTGAAGTCAAAATCAGAGAACATTGGGTAAATGAAACTCATCAAAATAACTGCAATCAAGATACCTAGCATGATTACTGTTGATTTCTTCTTCAAAAACTGTCTAAAGACAGAACCCCAGTATGAGTAGGCAGGAGCATCAATTGCTTCAGAGGCATAATCATCACGTTTTACAAACTGAAATTTTTCATTACTAATTGCAGACATTATTTGCCTCCTTTCTCTGTCAATTTAATACGTGGGTCAATAATGGTCATCCAAATATCTCCAATAAGGTTTGAGAAGATTGAAACACAAGTGAAGATAAAGACGAGACCAACTACCATATTATTGTTTGAAGCCTTTACAGAGTCGATCAACATTTTACCCATACCTGGGAAGGCGAAGACTGTTTCAGTAAGAGTTGCTCCACCAATAACACCAATGATAGAACCTGGGATACCAGAAACGAGTGGTACCATAGCATTTTTAAAGATGTGCTTATCAGAAATTTCTTTCTCAGACAAACCTTTAGCACGAGCAAAACGAACGAAATCTTGTGATTGCAAGTCAATCATATAACGGCGAATCCAAATTGCCATAGTAGGTGCTCCTAGCAAGCCCAGAATCACTGCAGGAAGGACATAAGAACGCCAATCACCAGCACCCAAGATTGGGAATGAGTCTGGGAAGCCGATTGAAGAACCAATCAAACGAATAATATAGACTAGGGCAATCGTTGGAAGAGCCAACAAGAAAGTTAGAGTCCCTGTAGAGAAACTATCGATCCAAGTATTTTTGAAACGAGCCATTGCTGAGCCAAGAGGAATCGCAATCGCATATGAAATCGCAAGACCAATCAAACCAGTAATAGCAGAACTTGCAATCATAGACGGGTACTGATAGTTGCTCTCAGTAGCTGTATATGGATCATCTTTACCGTAGTTCGCTACTTCACGAGCATCAGCTTGACTCGGAGATTTATAAGTTCTTGAGTAAATATTAACTGATGATGTTTTCTTACCAGTTGGGAATTGAACTTCAGAAGTCTTGGTTTGTCCTTGTCCTTGTGTAATAACTTGAAGAACAGGAGTATTGGCATAAGTTGGATAAGAATCTCCTAGGTTCAAGTTGACAAAGTTTTGGTGAACAAATGGGAACTGACTATTGAAGTACAAGAGGTATTTATGTTTAGTACCTGAACCCACAAGAGACCAACCGATCGCAGGGTCATTCTCAAAGCGCAAATAACGCTCTAAGTTTGGATTTTCTGGGTCTTGAATCTTGTTTGTATGGTCAATATCAAGCAAGTTTGCATAGAATTTGAACACACGTTCAAAAATAGGAATTTCACGTGTAGCGTAGAATTGTCCACTCTCTGTAAACTCACCTAGAGTCCAACCATTCCCAAGTTGTTGGATATATTTTTCATAGATTGCTTTATTTGTATCATTTGCATCTACTGTAACAGAAGAGTCAATGCTACTAGCTTTTTCCTGCAACTCTTTCGTATCGTAATATTCGATATAACCCATACGCTCAAAGACAGTATTTTCATAGTTATCTCGTTTATCAGCCGTTGTCGCAATTTTATTGTAGTTAGTATCTTGTTTGAAGATCAACTTCCGTGGAACCATCGTATAGATGATTGTGTAAATCAAGGTCGTTACTAAGAAAATAGAAACCAACGACCGCAAGATACGCATAAAAACATATTTTTTCATATTATTTCCTTTAAAATCCCAAAAGAACCTTCTCCTTTAGGAGAGAAAGTTCTGATGAGCATTATTTATTTCACATGACTCGCTAACTCTTTTTGAGCTTTTTCGTTTGATTCAGCTTTTTCTTTGAGCCATTTTTCACGAGCTTCCTTGTACTCTTTTGTTGTTACAGTGTTAGCTTGCAATTTAAGGTACTTGAAGTATACATCTGAACCTTTATCACCAGATTGAGTGTAAGAGGCTGAGAATGGTACTACACGAGAAATAACTGGTGCTGCTCCTGAAGATGACATAGCTGGAAGGAAGAGTGAGCTATCTGTCAACCAAGCTTGAGCTGCTGCATATTTCTCATAACGTTTGTTAAGGTCACTTGTTTCACTAGCTGCATCATCAACTAATTTGTCGTAATCTTTCAAACCAACTTGAGCAACCGCTGGGTTTGATGGATTGTCATAGCCCATGTAGGTCTTAGTTGTTTCACTATTAGTTGATTTCAAGATATCAAGGTAAGTCGATGGATCATCATAGTCTGGATTCCATCCAACAGCACCTGAAAGGTCCCAATCTTCTGCTGCCGCACTAGCAGCGTAGTACGTGATATTGTGTAATTCATCCGTAGTGATTTGTTGGATATCGATAACTACATTATCTGTACCCAAAGCGGTTTCAACAGATTGTTTGAATGATTGGATACGAGCGATATAGTTTTTAGATGTTTGGTCAACTGGAATATCCAAGTGGATTGGGAATTTCACACCATCTGCTTCAAGGTCTTTTTTAGCTTTAGCTAGTTCTGCTTTAGCTTTATCAGCATTGTAAAGACCATCTTGGCCATCCGCAAAGTTTACATCTTTCCACTCATCACCATAAGAAACAACTTTCTCAGTGACCAAGTCACCAAATGTTTTTTCACCTGCTGAAACAAATTCTGGTTTTACGAAGAGGTTACGGACAGCAAGGGCTGCTCCATCCTTACCATTTAGCTGAGCTGAATAAGCAGTACGATCAAAAGCAAAGTTCAAAGCTTGACGGAAATCTTTATTAAGAAGGGCTTTCTTAGTAGATGTTTTTTCTTCGTCAGTTGTTTTTGATGTGTACTTATAGCTTTGACGGTCAATATTAACACCCAAACCAGCAATACCAGCTCCTTGTGGAGTATAGTAAATATTGTCTTTATATGTTTCTGCTACCTTAGAATAGTTTGAGCTAGTAGGGAAGAGACGGGCATAACTGTATGCACCATTTGTAAAGTTACGCTCAAGTGACTCTTGGTCTGAACCATCATAGTAAGAAAGTGTTACAGTATCGATGTGAACATTGTCCTTATCCCAATACTGATCATTCTTTGCAAATTCGATAGAAGACTTAGCCGTCAACCCTTTAAGCAAGAAAGGTCCATTGTAAAGCAATGATGTTGGGTCTGTTGCCTTACCAAAGTCTTTACCTTTTGATTTTTCAAACTCTGCGTTCAAAGGCCAGAAGATTGCGTAAGACAATTTAGAGTTCCAGTATGGTTCTGGTTGGTTCAAAGTGTATTGAAGAGTGTAATCATCAACAGCCTTTACACCTACAGCAGAGAAGTCTGTATTGTTCCCTGATATATAGTCAGCCAATCCTTTAACAGAATTTTGTGCTAGGTAAAGAGCGGCTGATTTATTGTCGGCTGCGTGTTTCAAACCTGTAACAAAGTCATTTGCAGTTACTTCTGCATATTCTTCACCATCAGATGTGAGCCATTTTACACCTTTACGAATCTTATAAGTGTATGTTAATCCATCTTGAGACACTGACCAGTCTTCAGCGACTGCAGGAGTAAGGTTACCATACTTATCATTTGTAAAGAGTCCATCGATACCATTTGAAGTAGCAACTTTTGTACTTTGTTTCCCAGAGATAAGGTAGTCCAATGTTTCTGGGTCAGCAGTATAAGTATAGCCATAGGCTTTTGGTGCTTCAGCATTTGATGATTTTGAAGAACCACAAGCTGCGAGAACGCCTGTTGCGAGTAGGGCAACCCCTGCTACCGCAAGAATCCGACTTTTTTTCATGTTTAGTTAACTCCTCTATATAAAATTAATGAGATACTGTTAATTATACCACACTCCCTTTCAAAAGTAAACGAATTTTCAGAATATTTTGTCGCATGCCTTTTGAAAGCAGGAAAACTTACATTTTCAGAAAAGAAACTATTGACGAGATTTAATTTAAAAGGTATAATAATAAAAGCTAAGGCGGTATAGCCAAGTGGTAAGGCACGGCTCTGCAAAAGCTTGATCGTCGGTTCAAATCCGTCTACCGCCTCTATATTATCAAAGACTCCTACAGGAGTCTTTTTCTTTTAACTACTAGAAAAGCTTTATCAGTTCTGCTCTGATAAAGCTTTTGTTTTATTCTGTTTCTTCTTCTGATTCAAGTTCTTGAATTTGAACCTTAAGCTTGGTTACACGTCCATTTTTGACCTTATCATTAGTTAGGGTGATATGCTTATTGCTACTTTCTAACTCATAGCTGAGTTTTTCTGATGTTGGAATAGTTCCCACACCGGTCAAATAGTAACCAGCGATTGTATCTACATCATCACTTTCAAGTTCAACATCAAAGTAAGCATTAAAGTCATTTAAATTCATTGTCCCTTGGACGATATAGGTATCTTCGCCAATTGTATAAACATAAACTTCAGCTCGGTCAGTTTCATCATCAATTTCACCAACAATCTCCTCAAGGAGATCCTCCAGCGTAACTAGACCAGCCATACCTCCATACTCATCCAGAAGGATAGCCATCTGTCTTTGAGTATTTCTAAACTCTTTTAATAAATCATCCACAAAAATAGTTTCAGGTACAAAGAGTGGATCTTGTAAGATTCGCCTCCAGACAATATTGTCAAACCCGCTGGCAAAGGCTTCTTTAAGGAGACTCTTGGTATGAATCAATCCAATAACATTGTCCTTATCTCCATCATAAACAGGAATCCGAGAAAAATTCTGTTTTAAGATACTTTGGATAATGGTTTGAGTGTCATCTTGAATATTTACCATGAAAGCATCGGTTCGAGGAACCATGACTTCACGTGCCATGAGCTCGTCTAGCGAGAAAATCCCTTGTAACATTTCAATTTCATCAGCATCCAAGGTTTCTTCACTCTTAGACAACATGTACTCAATCTCATCACGAGTCATTTTTTCATCTGCATCGTCAAATGTCATCGGTGTCAATTGACTCAAGAGATTAGTTGATGCTGAGAGCATCCAAACGAAGGGACTCACAATCTTACCAAGAGCAATAATAAACGGTACTGTTCTGATAGCCAAGGCATCCTTAAGATTTAGAGCAATTCGCTTAGGATAAAGCTCACCAAAAACAATAGAAATATAGGTCAAGAAAGCTAATGATAAGAAGCTAGCTACCGCATAGGCAGTCTCGCTATTTCCCATCCAAGAGGCGATCAACTCTCCAAGTGAATCTGCTAGTTTAGCCCCTGACAAGATCGTAATTAAGGTGATACCAACTTGAATGGTTGATAAAAAGTGATTGGGGTTTTCAAGTACCTTTAGTAAACGGATATAGCGTTTATCTCCCTCCTCAGCTTTTTGCTCAACACGTGAACGACTAAGTGAAACCATGGCCATTTCTGTTGCAGAGAAAAAGGCATTTAAAAAGGTCAAAACAACTAATAAAATAAATTGCAGTAACAAATCCTGACTGCTCGGGTCTTCCATTTTCCTTCTCCTAAAAAGTATAATTGAAACCATTATACCATATTTTCCAATTTCTACACATTAATTTTCAATTTCTATGATAAAGGGGCGCTGAATAGAGAGCTGCAATCCAAGTCTCGACGCCCTAGTTCAAGCCTTGTGAATCTTCAAAAAAGCTCTTTAAAATCAGAAGAGCAAAAAACAAGCAATCGTTTCTACAGTTCATGACTAATAAAAAACGAGGTTGGGATTTTTCCTCAACCTCTTGATCAATTAGCTATTTTTTGTGACTGTGACCTCACCTGTTCGGTAATCTAACTGAATTCCCTTTTGGACATTTGGAATAACGACATTAAACTCCAACTCCCCATCAGAGGACTTGGCTTCAATCTGCGATGCGGACGGCACCAAGTCTTCCTCAGACGCATAGAGCAACGTCACACGGTAACGCACTCGTTTGTTTTGATCTAGAGCTTTTCGAACCAGACTTTCATAATAGTTTTGGCCTGTAGAATCTTCTGCACGCGCTTGGTTGGCCCAAGCTGTCTGTACGGCAATGTTTTTAGGATTGCTAGTAGAAGCATCAAAGCCATCTAAACCACCGATTAAGGCATAGCCCAACAAATGCCCTCTATCGACCGCATGGTTGTAACTTCCCTTTAGATTCTTAACCTGATGCCAACCCGCAGGCGTCCAAGATGTTGAACCATTGCCAGTTTCTTCACGGTCCTTGTACTGTCTGGTCGCTTTTGACATGATTGCATTCGCTACTGTGGGAACTGTCTCTCCTCCTACAGTCTTTGTTTTATTATCCGCATAGGGTTTACTTGAAACCTTGGCGTCTAGATTGGTTTTATTGTTATTGACGATAAAGGCTCCTGCGCTATTCCACTCTAGAGTACCCTTAATTTGTTTTTTAACTGAATCGGTCAGTACACTTTCAGCCAGTTCTTGACTTGGAGTATCAGACGACTGTGATTTTTGTTTTACTTGTGTTTGTGGTGCAGTGTTGGAAGACTGCATTTGTTTAATATAGTAGCTTCCTGCTGACAAGAGCAAAAAGAGCAAGAGGCCAATTAGGGCCTGCCTTGTTTTTTTGTTCATACTTTCTCCTTCATTTCACTTCCTAGAAAAAGACTGGTCTCCCAGCCTATTTTCCTGTAAATTTTGCGATGAGTTCTTGCCATTTTGCTGGTGCTAAAATAGCCCAAGGATCTTGACCTTTTCCTAGAATACCATAGCCAATCATCAAACCAATAGCAAGAGCTAAGACTCCTAGTAGTAATACTACAATTACTAAGATTAAGCGACGTAAGACATATTTGGATCGTTTATTCATCTTCATCAGCTTCCACACTTACCCGTTCAATCTTAGCTCCTAACTGAGCTAATTTTTCATGAAAACGGTAGTAACCTCTATCTAAATGGACAAGCTTTCCTACAACTGTTTCACCTTCAGCTACCAAGCCTGTCAAAATCAAGGCTGCACTGGCACGTAAGTCTGTCGATAGAACTTCTGCACCTTGGAGAGGCTGTCCTCCGACGATACGGGCTGTATCACGGATGATTTCAGAGTGCAAGCCCATACGACGCATTTCCTCTAAATGTTGGAAACGATTCTCAAATACAGTCTCTACCATGGTTGACTCACCTTGAGCAACAGTCATCAGAGCAGTGAACTGCGCTTGCATGTCTGTCGGAAATCCTGGATGTGGAAGTGTCTTAACGTGGACAGCCTTTAATTTTTCACGTTGAGAACGAATACGAATTCCTTCGTCCTCATCGATGACTTCAACACCCATTTCCTGTAATTTAGCAATCAAGGGGCGATTGTGTTCCCAGATAGCATCCAGAATCAAGACATCTCCACCTGTAATGGCAGCTGCTACCATGAAGGTCCCTGCTTCAATACGGTCTTGCACAACATTGTGGGTTGCACCGTGTAGTTGTTCAACACCAGTAATGGTAATAGTTTCTGTTCCTGCCCCCTTGACTTTGGCACCCATTTTATTTAGGAGAACAGCCAAGTCGACAATCTCAGGTTCACGCGCAGCATTTTCAATGACAGTTACGCCGTTAGCAAGAGTTGCTGCCATCATCAAGTTTTGAGTAGCACCTACACTTGGAAAGTCCATGTAGATATGTGCACCGTGCAAGCGTTCCGCCTTAGCTTCAATATAACCTGCCGTTTGGGTGATCTCAGCCCCCATTGCTTCGAGTCCTTTAAGGTGGAGGTCTATCGGACGACTACCGATCGTACAGCCACCTGGCATAGAAACCTTTGCGTGTCCTACACGAGCCAAGATTGGCCCCAATACTACAATAGAAGCACGCATCTTGCTGACATATTTATAGGGAGCTTCTTCTGTGATATCACCGGTTGCATCAACTTCAACAATATGTGCTTCTTGATCAAAGTCTACTTTCGCATTTAATCCACGAACCACCTGATTCATGGTAAAAACATCAGATAAAATAGGAACATTTTTTAAGACTGTTTTTCCTTCACTTGCTAAAATAGTTGCTGCAAGCAGTGGCAAAACTGCATTTTTTGCGCCCTCGATGGTAACACTTCCAACCAAACGATTATCGCCACCTTGAACTACAATTTTTTCCATAGAGTATTTTCCTTCACTTACAATTTTAGAATAGTGTTCTAACTGCTTCTTGCCAAAGTTGGTAGAGATTTAGGAAAAAGGAACTAATCAGATATCCTAAACCGATACTACACAATACTACCAAGAGTCGAACCTTCTTCGCATTATCCTTTGTCACCTTCAAAATTTGATCCCATCTGACCAAATCTTTCAAGAGCTGAAAGACTAGGTAGACAAAAAACATATGACTACTAAGGGTAAAAAACAATTGAATCATTTGCCTATTATACCATCTTCTTTTTTTCTAAGCTAGTTTAGGGATTCGCCTACTGTTTAGGGATTGTTTTTCAAATAGTCAATCGCATCTTGAAGCGTTTTGACTGGAACGATTTTCATGTCTGTTTTAATCATTTGAGCTGCTTCTAGAGCTGTGTCATAGTTACTCTTGGCATTTGGATTTGACTTTTTAGCTTCTTCAGTTACTGGATTGTTAGGAGCAAAGAATACAGTTGCTCCCTTTTTAGCTGCGGCAACCACTTTTTTATCAATTCCGCCAATGTCACCTACGTTGCCATCTCTATCGATGCTTCCTGTACCCGCAATGATGCGTCCATTTCGAAGAGTGGGATCTGCAATTTGCGTGTAGATGGATAAACTAAACATCATCCCAGCACTAGGACCACCAATGCCAGCAGTTGAAAACTTGATTGGTACATCACTAGATACTTCTGTGCGGTCAATCAAACCGATTCCGATACCATTCTTCCCATTTTCTAGAGTAATGATCTTTCCTTCGGCAGTCTTAACTTTTCCATCCTCCTCATAAGTAACCTTAACCTGATCACCTAGAGTTTGAGAATTAACGTAGTCAACCATCTCCTTGGAACTCTCAAAAGTCTTATCATTCACAGCGGTTACGGTGTCAGCAATATTAAGAACTCCCTTGAAAGTCGAGTTATCTGTTACAGTCAAAACATAGACACCCAGATATTTGATCTCAATTTCCTTACCCGCTGTCTTCAGGCCTTGATATTTGGCCATGTTTTGCGAAGTTTCCATGTAAAACTGGTTGATTCTCATAAATTCTGCATCTGACGAGCCACCCGTCATCTCTTTGGCACTATGTATATCCGTGAAAGGTGTTAGCCAGGCATAAAACAAGTCAACCATTCTGGCGTGCTTAACTCCAACCGTCACAAATTGGTAGGAACCTTCCTCTTGGTCAGGTTGGTTATTAACTTGTAAAACCTTTCGAATATCTTCAGAAGTTCCTGGCACCTCGATATAATATGGCAGGGGCACCGTAAAAGCTATAAAAGTGATAATGAGCCCAATAATGAGATATAAGGGCCATCTAGTTTTTTTCTTCATTGTTTAACTCCTCTAGGACAGCATTTGGTACATACTCACTGATATCTTGACCAAATTTTAATAGTTCTCTCACAGCTGAAGAGCTGATGTGAACATGCTCCGGCCGACTGTGGAGATAGATTGTCTCCATTTCTCCCGCTAATTTATGGTTGTAAAAATCAAAACTAGCTTCATACTGAAGATCCGTAGCATTGCGTAAACCACGCACTAAGATCTCTGCACCTAATCTTCTAGCAACATCAACGACTAATTCATCGTGAGAAGCTATAACTTTAACATTGTTGAGATGTGCTACTGCTTTTTCAACAGTTTTCTTTCGGCTCTCTATCGGTAAAAATCCTATTTTATGGGGATTATAAAAAATCCCTACATACAATTGATCAAAGAGCTTACTTGCACGCTCAATAAGATCCAAATGTCCATTGGTCATCGGATCAAAGGAACCTGTAAATAGCCCAATCTTATCTGACATAAACCGTCACCTTACTAATCCCATATATTTTTTCCTTCCAGATACCCAAACAAGCGATTTCTTCTGGAAGTTCTACTGATTTATCGGTCTCACATACCACCATGACATCCTCTGAAAAAAGATTTCTCTCTGCCATTTTTTCAATGTCGGATACGATCTGTTCTTTTGCATAGGGAGGGTCCAAAAAAACAAGATCAAAGACACCATCGACCTGCTCCAATGCACGGCTGGACTCCATTTTCAACAATTGAAACTTGGAGGTTTCCTTGGTCATTCGGATATTTTCTGCGACTATATTCTGGGCTCGACGATCCTTCTCAACCAGAACGGCACTGGACATTCCTCTTGAGACTGCCTCGATGGATAGACCGCCACTGCCAGCATAAAGATCTAGCACACACCCGCCTTCAAAGTAAGGGCCAATCATATTGAAAATAGCGCCCCTAACCTTGTCTGATGTTGGCCTTGTCGTTTTACCGTCCAGCGTCTTTAAAGGACGCCCACCGTAGATTCCTGATACGATTTTCATAACGTCTATTATACCAAATTCTTATCAAAAAAAGAAAATCGAACCTTACGGCTCGATTGATTAAAGAATATTTTCGTAAGTATCTCTCACTTCTTGCGGCCAAACACTGGTTTGGACTTCACCGATGTGCTTCTTACGAAGCAGGAACATAGCCATACGAGATTGACCAATTCCTCCACCGATTGTCAATGGGAAAAGTCCATTTAGGAGAGCCTTATGCCATTCTAAAGTTAAACGGTCTTCGTCTCCTGTGATAGCTACTTGGCGACGGAGAGTATCTTCATCGACACGAATGCCCATTGAAGACAATTCAAAGGCTGCACCCAAATTATCATTCCAAACAAGGATGTCCCCATTCAAGCCATGATAGCCATTTTCAGACTCAGTTGTCCAGTCATCATAGTCTGGTGCACGTCCGTCATGAGGTTTTCCATCTGACAATTCTCCACCGATACCAATCAAGAAGACAGCACCGAACTCCTTACAGATGGCATTTTCACGTTCTTTTGGTGTCAAGTCTGGGTAGCGTTCTACCAACTCTTCTGTATGGATAAAGGTAATTTGCTTAGGCAAAATTGACTCAATATCATAGCGTGCTTCTACTGCTAACTCTGTTAAACGAATAGCCTTATAAATCTTTTCTACCGTTTCTTTAAGATAGGCTAGATTGCGTTGCCCATTAGGAATGACCTTTTCCCAGTCCCACTGATCTACATAGACTGAGTGAATCGCATCTAGGGAATCTTCGTCTGGGCGAAGGGCCTTCATGTGAACAAAGAGTCCTTCCCCCTCACCAAAACCAAAACGGGCCAAGGTATGGCGTTTCCACTTAGCAAGGGAATGCACTACCTCATAGGTTTCATCTGGGATTTGCAAAACCTTAACAGAAACTGGATGTTCAATCCCTGAAAGGTTGTCCTGCATCCCATCCCCAACCTTACTCAAGATTGGTCCCTGCACTTCTATAACTTCTAATTTATCTTTCAAATACTGAGTAAAGGTATTTTTTACAAAGGAAATTTCTTCCTGTTGATGGATAAAACTTTTCTTCATACATCTCTCCTTTTGAATAATAAGATGATTATACCCTTTTACCAGTAAAAATAAAAGTAAAAGTTTAAAAAAAGAGCCCATTTGAGCTCTAAAAGTATTAATCGTCACTTCCAAAGATACGCAAGAAGCTAAGGAAGAGGTTGATAAAGTCAAGGTAGAGGCTAAGCGCCAAAGAAATTGCCCAACCTGTAGCGACTTGACCATTTGATTCTTCATAAACATAGCGAATCTTTTGGTTATCCCAGGCAATCAAACCTGCAAAAACAAGAACCATGACAATACTGATAATGTAGTCGAAGAAACCACTGTTTAAAAATACATTGACAATCATAGCTAAAATGAGACCTACCAAGGCTGCAATCAAAGCACGTCCGATACCACTCAAATCCTTTTTGATGACGACTCCTATGATAGCCATGACAAAGAAGAGGGCTGCACTAGAGATAAAGGCTGTCAAAACTGTTCCTGGAAGATAGAGCGATACGATGAAACTCAGCGAAAAACCGTTCACTACTGAATAGATGAGAAACATCGGAAGAGCTGCTGGGCTATTTTTATAAGCCATATTACTGGCTGCAATTACAAGAGCAACTTCAACTACTCCTGTTACGATTAGCCATATGCGGGCATTAAGCATCAACTGAACAAGTAAATCTTGGAAGGTTGTTAACATTAAGGCTGAAACAAGTGCGGATAAGGCAATCCCAACTCCTACAAAAGCATAAACTTTTGCATAAAATTGATTCAAACCTGAACGTTCTTGAATAATTGTTTGATTCATATCTTTTTCTCCTTATGAAATCTTTTTACTGATTATAACAAAAATTAAATCATTTAACTCAAATAAAACATGAGTATACCTGCAGCAATGGCGACATTGAGGCTTTCTGCCTGCCCTTTCATGCTGATGTGAACCAGTTGATCTGCTTGATCTGCCATGAATGGACTAATCCCTTGACCTTCATTTCCCATGACCAAGGCAAAATCTTCTAACCGAGCCAGTTCACGATAATCTTTAGAGTTTTGTGACAAGGTGGTTGCTAAAATGGGCAGGTGATTCTTTTTAGCCTCTTCAACGAATATTTCAACAGACATGCGATAAATCGGCAAATGGAAATGACTTCCTTGCATGGAGCGAAGCGTTTTAAGGCTATAGATATCTGCTGACTTGCTGGAAACGATGACTCCAGAAAAACCTGCCGCATCTGCCGTCCGAATCATGGTCCCCACATTTCCAGGATCCTGCACATCTTCTAAGAAAAGATATTTCCCCCGACTCAAATCTGGTAAATGCTCCTCCTCCTCCTTTTGAACAATGGCAACAATGCCCTGAGGCGTTTGAGAATCTGCTAAATCGAGCAAGATTTCTTCTGTCACAAGGACAGTCTGAGGATAGTCTACCAGTTTATCTCCATACTCTACCAGAGCAAAAATTTTCTCAATCTTTGCACCAGCCTGAACAGCTTCTTCAAACAGATGCCATCCCTCAATCAGATATGAGGTTTTCCGATATTTTTTTTGATGTAATTTTTTGGCATTTTTCACCACAGAATTGGCTTTAGAGGTTATAATAGTCATAGAAATATTATAACACAATCAAGGAGGTTTGGTATGCAAAAGGTTAAAATGATCGCCCAAGGTCGCGTCCAAGGAGTGGGCTTCCGCTGGGGTGTCTATACTCTAGCTCTAGAACTAGGTGGCATTACGGGGCGTGTCTGGAATAACGATGACGGAACCGTTGAAATTCTTGCCCAAGCAGAGTCTTCAGCCATCATGGCCAAATTTATCCAAGAGATTCGAAAAGGCCCTACCCCATTCTCTAAAGTAACCTATCTTGATGTTCAATTGAGTAACTTTCCATCTTATTCAGACTTCAAAGTCGCAAATTAAGTCTCTAGAACTATTGTATATTTTCCAAAAAAACAGTAGAATAGAAAGGTATAATTTTTAAAGAAGGAATAAAAACAGTGAAATCAATTAAACGAATCGCCTTCTCAGTCATGGGAGTGGCTATGCTATTAGTCTTAACAGGTTGCGTTCAGGTTGACAAAGCAACAGGTCAGCCAACCGGATTTATCTGGAATACCATCGGAGCGCCTATGGCTGAAGCTATCAAATACTTCGCTAATAATCAAGGTCTCGGCTTCGGTGTTGGTATTATCATCGTAACCATTATCGTGCGCTTGCTTATCCTTCCACTTGGTATCTACCAATCATGGAAGGCGACCCTTCACTCTGAGAAGATGAACGCCCTCAAAGATGTCCTTGAGCCACATCAAACTCGTCTGAAAGAAGCAACGACTCAAGAAGAAAAACTAGAAGCCCAACAAGCTCTCTTTGCTGCTCAAAAAGAGCACGGCATCAGCATGTTTGGCGGCGTGGGATGTTTCCCTATCCTCATTCAAATGCCTTTCTTCTCTGCTATCTACTTTGCTGCCCAACATACTGAAGGAGTTGCCCAAGCAAGCTACCTAGGAATTCCTCTAGGCTCACCAAGTATGATTTTGGTTGTCTTTGCTGGTATCCTTTACTATCTTCAATCACTCCTTTCTTTACATGGAGTTGAGGATGAAACTCAAAGAGAACAAATCAAGAAGATGCTCTATATGAGCCCTCTCATGATTGTCGTGTTCTCTGTCTTCTCACCAGCCAGCGTTACACTTTACTGGGTTGTCGGTGGTTTCATGATGATTCTTCAACAATTCATCGTCAACTACATCATTCGTCCAAAACTTCGCAAAAAAGTACGCGAAGAATTTGCTAAGAACCCACCAAAAGCAAGCAAAACTTCAAGCACTCGTAAAGATGTAACCCCTGAACCAGCAACAGCTATCACAACTTCTAACAAGAAGAAAAGCAAAAAACGCAATGCTGGAAAACAACATTCGAGATAAAAACTAAAAGGCTTAGCTTAAATGCTGAGCCTTTTCTATATCACAAAAGCCCGATGTTCCCATCAGGCTTCTTTTTTATCCATGTACACGTTTCATGTAATCTTGATAGCTTTCTGTATCCATTAGTTTTTTAGCATTCTTGACACGATCTGCTGTTGGAGGTTTAACTCCTTCAAGTGAATACGGAATTCCAAGCTCACGCCATTTGAACTCACCCATAGTGTGATAAGGCAAGATTTCAAACTTATCAACATTTTTGAGAGTTTTTACAAACTTACCAAGTTCAATCAAATCTTCATCTCGGTCTGTCAAACCAGGTACAAGAACGTGACGAATCCAGACTGGTTTTCCGATATCTGAAAGATACTGGGCGCAAGCTAGAATAGTTTTATTACTTTGACTGGTTACAATCCTATGCTGAGCATCATTAATTTCTTTAATATCAAGAAGAACCAAGTCTGTCACGGCCATTAACTTGTTGAACTTTTCTAGATAGCGTGGTTTGTTACGGAATGGAAGGGCACAAGTATCCAAGGTACAGTGGATACCCTTTTCTTTTGCCTTGGTAAAGAGGGCAATCAAGAAATCAATCTGCAAGAGGGCCTCTCCTCCGCTGACTGTGATACCTCCCTTGTCTCCCCAGAAACCACGATAACGAAGCGCTTCTTCTAGAACATCATCTACTGTTCGTACACGAGATTTATTGGTTTCCATAGCCCAAGTATCAGGGTTATGGCAGTATTGGCAACGCATCTGACAGCCTTGCAAAAAGACAATAAAACGAATTCCAGGGCCATCTACCGCCCCAAAACTCTCTGTCGAATGCACCATTCCTGTCACTTGTCCATAGTCAATTATTTCCTCAGACATATCGTTACCTTCCTTGAAAACGTTTTATAGTCTTTATTATACCATGACTGAAAAGAAAAACCACAGATTTTGCCTATTTTTTAGAAAACAATCTGTTTTTCACTTTCAACTTTCATGATTTTCAAAATATTTATTAATCCTTGTCAAAATCAAAGCCATAGAGAGTCGCAAAATAATCCTCTGGTCGCTCTGCTCGGCGGATCAAGCGTGCTCCACCGTCCTCTGTATAGAGAATTTCTGCCGAACGAAGCTTGGCATTGTACTGGTAGCCCATAGAGAAGCCATGCGCACCTGTATCATGAATAACTAACAAATCACCAATTTCTGTTTGAGGTAGTTCACGATTAACTGCAAACTTATCGTTGTTTTCACAAAGTGAACCAACAACATCAACCACTTCAGTCTGACCATCAGGATGCATCATGTTAGTAATATGATGGTAGGCACCATACATAGCTGGTCTCATAAGATTGACAGCTGACGCATCTACTCCTAGATAAGTACGGTAGGTTTTCTTTTTATGAGTTACTTTTGTGACTAGAATTCCATGAGGTGCCAACATGAAACGTCCTAGTTCTGTAAAGATCTTAACCTGACCAAGTCCTGCTGGTGTGAGGACTTCTTCATAAACCTGACGAACTCCCTCACCAATCACAGCGATATCATTTGGTTCCTGATCTGGGCGATAGTTAACCCCGATACCACCTGAAAGATTGATAAAATCCAGTGAAATACCTAACTTTTCCTTGATTTCTACTGCCAATTCAAAAAGCTGACGTGCTAATTCTGGATAGTAGAGATGGGTCACTGTATTAGAAGCTAGGAAGGAATGAATCCCAAAGGTTTTAGCTCCCTTTTCTTTCAGGATAGCAAAGGCTTCAAAAAGCTGTTCCTTGGTCATCCCGAACTTAGCTTCACCAGGATTATCCATAATGTCCGTACCCAGTTCAAATACGCCACCAGGATTGTACCGGCAAGAGATAATCTCAGGAATGCCTGCTGCACGTTCCAAATGCTCGATATCTTCAAAGGCATCTAAATTAATCGTCGCCCCCAATTCTCGCGCATAAGCATACTCTCTATCTGGAGTATTATTAGATGAGAACATCATATCGGAACCTGCAAATCCTAGTTTATGACTCATTAAGAGTTCGACATAACTAGAACAATCCACTCCACACCCTTCTTCTTGTAAGATTTTCAAAATAGCTGGGGTTGGGGTTGCTTTAACTGCGAAGTATTCTTTAAAGCCCTTATTCCAAGAAAAGGCTTTGTTTACTGCGCGTGCTTTCTCGCGGATACCTTTTTCATCGTAAAGATGGAATGGGGTTGGAAACTCCTCAACAATCTTTTCTAAGGCATCACGTTTAATAAATGGTGTTTTCATAGGACTCCTTCATATTCATTATCAAAGAAAGGCTGGGACGAAAGTTCCAACCTTTGTATTTCAAGTCAATTCTTATTTTTCTGTATCGAAGATATTTCCAACTTCAACAGCAATTTGTTGGTTCTTCACATCAATATTTGTGACTTTCAAGAGGGATTTGTAGCTAAACTGTTGTTCACGATCTTCTTGCGCATTATCAGCAAAGACAGCTACACCAGCCAACTCTGAATCAAACTCAGACAAGAGGCTAATCATCCCGTTAATGGTTCCTCCACCCTTCAAGAAGTCATCGACGATCAAGACACGACTTCCTGCTTTGAGGCTACGTTTTGAAAGGAACATCTTTTCGATACGGTCACTAGAACCTGAAACATAGTTGACACTAACAGTTGAACCTTCAGTGATTTTCAAGTCGCGACGGACAATGACAAATGGTACGTTGAGGACATTTGCCACTGCATTTGCAAGCGGAACCCCTTTGGTCGCAACAGTCATAACAGCATCAATCTTTTGATCCATAAAGCTCTTGGCAATAATGCGACCGATATTTTTCAAAATAGCTGGAGTGCTCAATAGGTCAGACAAATAAATGTAGCCACCTGGAAGAATGCGGTCACTCTCTGAAAGTTTATCACGAAGCTCTTCGATAATCGTTTTAGACTCAAGGGGAGAGATCGATGGTGTAAAAATAACACCACCACCAGCACCTGTCACCGTTTGAATATGCCCGATTTCAATTTCTTCGAAGGCCCGTTTAATGATGACGATGTCTTCAGAAATAGACGATTTGGCAGATTCATACTTTTCCGCAAAAGTGTTGAGACTGGTTAATTTGTATGGATTGTTAATCAAGTAATTGGAAATGACAACCATCCGATCACTTCTTCTTAATTTCATTATATTTTTACCATTCTTTTTTATTTAGTCTTTTTCTCATTATATCACACTAAAGCAAAAAAACGAACTTTATTGCCTAAATAAAGTTCATTTTTTTAGTTTCTAGTCTAATTTCGGCTTATAGAAGGAACGATTGTCCATAGCAAAGACTTTATTGGTCATTTCTCCCTCATCAACAAGGGCCAGAGCTGTTGTCATCATCATCATGCTTGCGTCCAGATTATCAATCATATGAATAATTTCTGCTTCCATCACTCGAGGACGAACTGGACTACCATACTCAAGGAGACCATGATGACTGAGAATGACATGGCGAAGAAGTACAACCTCTTCTCTAGTATCATCAATGCCAAGCTCCATTACCGCTTTGGTAATTTCACTATCAATCAAAGCAATATGACCAATAAGGTTTCCTCTTACTGTGTACTCTGTCTGGTCGGGACCTGTTAACTCAATAACCTTGGCCAGGTCGTGCAACATAATCCCCGCGTAGAGCAAACTCTTATTGAGCTGAGGATAAATATCTGCTATCGCTTCTGCCAAACGAACCATAGTAGCAGTATGGTAAGCAAGACCTGTCTCAAAAGCATGATGGTTGGTCTTAGCAGCTGGATAGGAGTAGAATTCCTTGTCATATTTGGTGTAGAGATTCCGAACAATTCGCTGCCAAATTGGATTTTCAATTTTAAAAATCATCTGCGCCATATACTCACGAATCTCTTTGGCATCTACTGGAGATTTAACCTTAAAGTCCGCTGGGTCGTTGGGTTCACCAGGCTGAGGTAAGCGAAGGGTGATCTGATTAACCTGAGGGGTATTGTTGTACACTTCACGACGACCTTGCATGTGGACTACTTTCCCTGCTGTAAAGGTTTCAACATTGTGGGGTTGAGCATCCCAGAGCTTCCCTTCGATTTCTCCACTATCATCTTGGAAGGTGAAGGCTAGGTAGTTTTTCCCAGCACGTGTCTGTCTCAGGTCAGCTGACTTGATCAGGTAAAAGCCTTCAAAAAGCTCATCTTTCTTCATGTGACTAATCTTCATATTCTTCCTCATCTTCTTGGAATTGGAGCAAATCAAGCGCAGGCTCACCTTCTGATAACTCAATGTGACGAAGCGTTCGCTCGATAGCTATAGTACGACGGTTTAATAAATCATCAATATTGCCAGAGGCATGTTGGAGATGTTTTTGTGCCTTGACCAGAATCCCACCAAACTTGCCAAATTCGGTTTTGACACTAGCTAGGGTTTTACTAATATGATCGGCACTTTTTTGAATGTTTAGAGTCTTGAAACCAACCGATAGGGAGTTAAGAAGAGCCGACAAGGTACTTGGACCTGCAACGATAATTTGCTCCTCCCGTCTCAAATCATCAAAGAAAATCGGATTTCGAACAATTTCTGAATAGAGTCCTTCTGTCGGAACAAACAAGACTCCAAAATTGGTTGTCCGAGGTGGCGCCAGGTACTTACTCTTAATATCCTTAGCAAAACGCTTGACGCTTGCTAGGAGAGACTTACGACAGCGCTCAATCTCGTCCTTGTCACCTGCTTCATAGGCTTCTTCCAGACGGTAATAATCTGCCAGTGGAAACTTAGAATCAATCGGTAGATAGACATATTCCTGATCACCTTGTCCAGGTAACTTGATGGCGTATTCCACACGTTCACTAGAGTTTTCAACTGTTGCAAATTCTCGTTCATACTGGGCAGGTGTCATGATATCTTCAATGATCTGTCCCAGTTGTAGTTCTCCTAGAATTCCTCGCGTTTTAGTTCCAGAAAGAACTTTATTTAGCGCACCAACATCACGCGCCACCGTCTGCATTTCTCCAAGGCCACGATTGACAGATTCCAGTTGCTTGGAAACTGTCTCAAAAGAGGCCTGCAAGCGTTTCTGCAAGGTCTTTTCTAGCTTTTCCTCAACCGTTTGGCGCATCTGTTCCAAGCGTTGCTCATTTGATTCCTGCAAGGCCTGAAGGCGTTGGTCAGTCTTATCTCTTGTTTGGAGAAGATTCTCATTCATCTCCTGCCTAAGCTGAGTCAAGCCTTGGTGCAATTCAAGTCGCACCTCCTGCAAACGGTCACTAACAGCCACTTCTAGATTTTTTTGGTCAAGCTGACTAGCTTGTCTGGCTTGTTCAAAGCGGTAATCCAACTGGTCTGACAAATGATCTGCCTGATCCTCCAAGCTCTTGGTCAGATATTTCTCCTGCTTGTCCTGCCTTTGCCAAATAAGAAAGAGACCGGCTAGGTTAACAATTAATAATACAAGAAGCAAACTCTCCATCCTACCTCCTATCCTTGCTATGCAGCACGACCACATAGCCATCTGGGCAAGTCACTGAAACTTCCTTATCTATATATTCGTTAGAAGCATAAACTTTCTTAAAGAAAAAATTTTTCTCTGTCAGTTCATACTTGGCACCGATAATGGTCAACTGACTATCCCGAACCGGCATAAAGGCCAGATAATCATAGTCCGAACGTGGTTCTAGCTGACTGGTCCCTTCTGGGCAATAGCTAATCAAGTTTTGCCCATCCTCAATCTCTATTTGGCGCATATAGGGTGCCAATTTGGGATTGCTGGGTAGAAAGACATTGGCCAGCATATGATCGATGCGACCACCTAGGGCACCAAAAATGGTCACTCGAGCTTGAGGATTTTTTTCAAAAACCGTTAAAAGTGCTAATTCCAGATCCGTATCATCTTTTTCCGGCTGGGCTTGGACAAAGTGATGAGCACGCTTTTGAATCAACTGACGCTCTTCCATAGTCACAGAATCAAAATCCCCAACTGCTAAAGCAAGAGGAAGTCCTTCTTCCAATACCCAGAGTGAGCCTCGATCCACACCGACAAAACAGTCAAAATCTGTCCGGTAGTGACCGCGGTCTCCCCCTGCAAAAACTGCAGCTTTAGTCCAGTTGATTTCTGAGAGCTTGCACTCGTTCATTGACATCTCCCTTAAAGACATAAGACCCTGCTACAAAAACTGTTGCACCAGCTTCCTTGGCTTGAGCAATGGTTTGATCATCAATTCCGCCATCGACTTCAATTTCAAAGTTCAAACCTTTTTCCTCGCGAAGGGCCACCAACTCACGAATCTTATCCATGGTTTCTGGCAGAAAAGCTTGCCCACCAAATCCAGGATTAACTGTCATGACCAAAACTTGATCAACTAGATGAAGGACATGCTTAATCGCTTCAACAGGTGTTCCAGGATTGATAACAACCGATGGTTTGACACCTAGAGAACGAATCTTTTGAAGAGCGCCATGGATATGAGGTGTTGCCTCTACGTGAATGCTGATGATATCTGCCCCTGCACGCGCAAAATCTTCTAGATGGTGTTCAGGATTAGAGACCATCAAGTGGCAATCAAAAACCATCTTGCTATGGGGGCGAAGGCTTTCGACCACACCTGCACCAAAGCTAATCTGAGGTACAAAGTGACCATCCATGATATCGATATGGGCGTATTCTGCCCCAGTTGCTTCTAGGCGTTTAATTTCACGTTCAAAGTTGGCATAATCTGCTGCCAGAATTGACGGAGCAATCTTGTATTGAGACATAGGTTTCTCCTTATTTTGGAATTTTTTTGCTGACTTTTTTATAGGTTTCTCTACGATTTTCAATTTCACTGAGGAATTGCAAGTAGTTATCAAAACGGAAGCTCGCAATAATACCTTCTTCTACTGCTGGTTTGACCGCGCAGGAAGGCTCATGGGTATGCGTACAAGTACGGAACTTACAGTCGCGACTGACAGAGACAATCTCTGGAAAGGCCTGGTTCAGGTCTTCTGCTGTTGTCACTTCATAATCCAGTGATGAAAATCCTGGCGTGTCTGCGATTTTCCCACCATTGAGATTGTAAAAACTAACAGCTCGAGTAGTATGGCGACCACGCCCCAGACTGTCTGAGATTTCTCCTGTTTCGAGATTGAGGTCAGGTGCAATTTTATTAAGAAGGGTTGACTTACCAACACCTGTTTGCCCCATAAAGACTGTCACTTTATCTGTCAACAAGGGCAAGAGTTCTTCCTTACTAGTCACAAAGTCGTAACCAATAGCACGATAGGTTTTCTCGTAAAAATCCAGTTCTTCACTATCCTCTAGTAAGTCCATTTTAGAAATATAGACGATAGGATGGATGCCCTTGTGTTCTAAGAGAACCAAGAACCGATCCAACAAGTTACTATTAAAGTCAGGTTCTTTAACGGACATAATGACAACGGCTTGGTCAATATTGACAATGGGTGGACGAACCAGACTATTTTTTCGTTCATGAATTTCCAATATATAGCCTTCTGAGTTCTCCTCTGCAGAAAATTCTACCCAATCTCCAACATAGGGTGTATGGCCTTTTTTACGGAAATTCCCACGCGCGCGTGTTTGATAAACTTGACCATCACTTTCCACATAGTAGAAACCGGCCAAGGCTTTAATGATTTGTCCCTGCATCTTAGAGTCCTTGTCCTTTAAGCGCATCTGCTAGACTAGCAAATTCTTCTAAGCCAAGAGCTTCACCACGTACACTTGGTGACAAGCCTGCCTGGTCCAAAGCCTTGGTCAGCTTATCCTTGACTTCATCGGTTTTCCCAAAGAATCCCGTCAAGTTGTTCCACAAGGTCTTACGACGATGGGTGAAACTAGCCTTGGAAACTTTAAAGAAGAAGTTCTCATCTTCAACTGACACAGCTGGTTCTGGGCGACGTACCATTTTCAAGATAGCTGAGTCCACGTTGGGCGCTGGTACAAATACTGTACGAGGCACGATAAAGGCAACCTTGGCCATCATATAATACTGAACTGCAATCGACAAGCTACCATAAGCCTTGGTATTTGGTTGAGCAGAGATACGATCCGCCACTTCTTTTTGCATCATAACCACAAACTCACTAAAAGGAATGCCACTCTCGATTAAGTGCATGAGAATAGGGGTTGTGATATAGTAAGGCAAGTTTGCTACTACCTTGATTGGTAAATCAGGATTTTTGAAATTCTGGATATGTTGCGCTAGATCAACTTTTAGAATGTCCTCATTGACTACGGTCACATTGTCAAAATCACGCAGGGTATCTGCTAGGATTGGCACCAAACGGTGGTCAATCTCAAAGGCCATGACTTCAGCTGCACGCTCAGCCAAAAATTCAGTCAAGGCACCAATACCTGGCCCAATCTCAATGACATTGACCTGATCATCAATTTCAGCCGTATCCACAATTTTTTGAAGGATATTGGTATCCGTCAAAAAATTTTGCCCAAAGGACTTTTTAAAGGTAAAACCGTGACGCTCCAGCACTGCCTTGGTCACGCTATAATCTGCAATTCTCATTTATTCTCTTTTCTATTTATTAGCTAAAAATAATATATAAAACCCACATCATTCCTAGTGCCAACAAAATCCAAAACACTAAAAGAACACGAGGCTTATTCCCTTTTGAATCAGATCCAGTCATATCAAGCACTTTCTTATCTTCTTGGGGATTCATTTTCTTCAGTTCATCCTGATAGGCACCCGAATCTAGAATATTGTCTTCTGGCAATAATTCTGAAGCATAATAATCAGGAAAGCCCATAGCAAGGCCTATTAAGTTCTTATCCGTTAGAGAAAAATCCAAATCTTTTGGCTGGTTTTCCTGAACAGCTCGGATATTTTTTAACAGTTTATCAGCGACTACAGACACTTGATCCATAAAAACCACATCCAAAAGATCAAATCCGAGTACATCACCATCTTTGACATTTGCAAGAATATAACGAACAAAGGCATCATATAGTTGCACGGATTGTGGGACATTTTCTTCTAAAAAAGACCGGTTTTGGAGGGCGTTTTGCCGGAATTTTTCAATGGGAAGCAAGATATCTACATTCTGCTCTTGGTAAAACTTTTCTGCTTGCTCTTCATCTTCTTCGAGTTTTTCTGCTGTTTTCCAGAGAGCAATAGAAGCTTTTAAATCTTCTTCATCCCAAAACAATTGCCAAAAATAAGGTATTGTGTAAATTCCCTTTGTTAGAATACGAGCTTCATCTTCGCTTTTTAAGTAAATATAACTTCTATTTGCCATATCATTTCCTTTCAAAATCTTTGAAAAAGGTTAGTGGTTCAAGTAGGATGTAGATAAAACTATAAAGTTTCCAATTTTTCATCCCCAATCAAAAACCTAGACTTCATTGAAAAAGATGTTTCATAAAAGCACCAAGGGACGATAACACTACATGACCAGTTTAACCTTGGTCAGGTCATCATCTGCAATTCTCATTTATTCTCTTTACTAATGTAGTATGCTTCCGGGGTGTAATGATAGAGCAAAACAAATAAGGGAGTCTCAGTAAGTCCTTCTAACATTTCTTTTAATACCTCATCTTGATGGATAATCTCTCCTGTTTTAGTGAAATAAACACCTTGTTCCCCATTTCGATTTCGAAGTTCCCAGGCCACATTATTTCCTTGGATAGACGGCAAATAACGTTCCTTTTCTAAAAAATCAAAAAAGTCTTTCACCGTCATATCTTCAGGAACATCAAATTCCATCTCATGAGACAGGACATCATCCCCCATACAGACAGAATCTCTATCAACTCGTATTTTCATTCTTTGTTTAACCGTTAGCTCTGCCTTCTAGTTCCTCACTGAGCTTTTGCATATCTTTAAAAGCTGTCAGACTAACATAAGCACCCGCTTCATAGTATTCCGTTGGATTAATGGCATAATCAAAAACTTCAATCATGCCTCCTGCTTCTTCAATCATGCCATTCCATTTTTCATCAAAGACCATTCGCAGACGTTTCCAATCAGTAAATACTGGAACAGAATTTCTGCCATCTTTTCCTTCTTTGACTGGAATGTTGAAACTAGAATCTTTTTCCAAGACAAAGGAGCTTCCTTCTTGACTATCGTCCTTAAATTCCGAAGCAGCATCTAAAGGAATTAGGAATTTTGCTTTAGGCATAGCCATAGAGAAGAACTTGTAGTAAAGCCCATAAACTAGTTCTTGCTCTTCTGTAGTCGGTTGATCCATCTGCCCCATCAAGAGCATCCATCTTACCAGGTCAGGATTCATGACAGGCACTTGTATTTCTGGTAAATCAGAAAAATCTGGTTTTTGGACTAAGGCAGAGGCGCTGATGCTGACTTCCTTGGAATTAAAGATTGCTCCCAAGGCACCATTTAAGTAAAAGGCTGTCCCAAGGAAATTCTCAATTCCTTTTTTATCTTCCGTATTTTCAATCAGTTTGACGACTGAGTTTGGTCGGCTATCAATGGTTTCCTTGAATTGGCGATACCAAGATGGTGTCAAAAGCATGATCATGGGATCAGTACACAGATAACCTTCCTCACCTCTATCATAAGTAGTTGAAAAGAGGTAAGGTTCGCCTGTTTTTTCTGAATAAACTGCATAAACTGCATCTGCTTCTAAAAGCTTATCTTTAACGATTTCCGCTAGACCTTCCAACTTGCGAGTATTGGCTTGATAGCTTTCTTCACTTTCAGTTTCCTGATTTTGACGACATTTCCATAAAAAGAGACGTAAAATCTCTACACTGTCATCAAGGCTAGCTGCCAAATAGTCCTCATTGGTCAACTGCCCCTCTTGGATGGCTACAAAAGCACGATACAGAGCATCTGAATAGCTAGATAATGTTTGTTCTTCATCAACACCTGAACTAAAGAGGACACTTCCCTTTTTAAGTTTAGTCAAGGAAGGATCCATATCAACCACTAGATGTGCGAGAACTTCATCAGTAAGACTATCTGTATCTTTGTTTTGACTGCTAAGCTTTTTAACCTCTATAGTACCAAGACTTTCCATTCCTTGGTCAGGATTGCAAAACTGCAACTGATCTCCAACCTTGAGAGTCCCTTCTAAACTCCCAACGATCAATAATTGATTCGTTTCCTTCATTGGGAACAAATCTAAAACTCCAATACATGCATTGTTTTTAAATTCATCTATTTCATTCTGTGCTTCAGTGATTTCAGCTACCTCTGCAGTTTCCGTCTTTTTTAAAAAATCAAAGATTCCCATAACTTTTCCTCATTAACTCCACACAAGGCTAATCCTGTGGAGCACTTTTCTAATGCTTGCTACCAAGCCTGATTAAACCGTATATGATTACTTCTATTGTATCATATTCCCCCTACATTTTGGGACGGTTTCTCAATTCTCATACGATTTCATGGCATCTTCAACTTCAGCTAAACCGATGCCAAACAATTCCAAACGTTTGAGGAGTTGTTTCCCATTGGAATAACCGATACGAAGGTTTTCTCCTAGATATTCTCTGCGTTTTCGGCTGTCTGCTCCAGCTAGAAAACCAAGGCGAATCAAGTCACTACGGCTAATATTAAAGTCGCTTTCTGCTTCAAACTGCTCGGTGACTTGTTCTAGTGCTGTCTTCAAGTCTTCGTAACTGGCATGCTCGATTCCCAGAGAACGTCCCTTGGTCTTGGACTTAGGAACTGCCTCATCACGTTTGAGAAAGGCATGCTGAACTGTTGGGATAGCGGTCATAATCAGGCGCCGGATTCGTTCCCCATTATAATCAGGATCTGTAAAAACAATCACCCCATGACGTTCATGTAAACGTTGGATTCGTTCAAGATCTTCTTCATTGATAGCCGATCCACGAGTCTCATAGGTCTCAACATCAAAGTAGCGTTTTAAATTGGCCGTATCATCACGTCCCTCGACTACGATGACTTGGGATATTTTCTCTTTCATGATTTACTTTCCAATCCAAAGATTCGTTCGGCATTTTCACTTGTCGCAGCAGCTAATTTTTCTGTTGTCATGCCACGCAAGTCTGCAATAAAGTCTACTACATAGCGCGTGTAAGCTGTCTTATTTTCACGCCCACGCTTGGGTACTGGGGCCAAATAAGGTGCATCCGTTTCTACCAAAATCTTATTCAAAGGTAACTCTTTGGCTGCTTCCTGAATATCTGTCGCCTTCTTGAAGGTAACGACCCCAGAAAAGGAAATGGTCATGCCAAGCTCCACAAACTTCTCAGCCCAATCCAAAGAACCTGAGAAGGAATGCATGATGCCGCCACGCGGACCAACTCCCTCACTCTTAATAATTTCATAGGTATCTTCGAGCGCATCACGTGTGTGAACCACAAAAGGTAAGTCCAGTTCCTTAGACAGCTGAATCTGACGACGGAAAACTTGCTCCTGCACTTCTTTAGGTGCCGTCATCCAGTGATAGTCCAAACCAATCTCCCCCAAGGCAACAACTTTTGGATGTTTTAGTTTTTCTAGCAAGTAATTCTCAACTTCCCTTGTATAGGTTCCTGCTTCCGTTGGATGCCAACCAATCGTCGCATAAAGTTGGTCATATTCTTCCACCAATTCCAAGGCACGTTCAATGGTTGGTTTGTCAAAACCAACAATATTCATCCGAGTCACACCCATTTCAGCTGCTAAGGCTATTTCTTCTGCTTCTCTTCCTGAAAATTCTTCCACATTCAAGTGGGTATGCGTATCAAAAATCATTTATATTCCCTCGTTTTTTCTACCTTCTATTATACCAAAAAACTAGTCTCATTCTTATAGGAAAAAATATTTTGAAATCAATCATTTTCCCTTGACGGCCTTTTTTCATAGCAGTATAATAACTCTTGTTGAATTTTTTAGAAAAGGAAAGAGAATGTTTACAAAACTAAAATATACTTTTATCGGTCGTCCCCTTAAATCCTTAACAGAAGGTGAAGGAGGACTTCTTGGAAAAACACAAGCACTCGCAATGCTCTCAAGCGATGCTCTATCTTCTATCGCTTATGGACCTGAGCAGGTCGTTCTTGTCTTGGCTAGTCTTTCTCCCCTCGCTATTTGGTGGAGTCTTCCTATCGGCATTTTTGTCCTCTTACTATTAGCTAGCCTGACGATATCTTATCGGCAAATCATTCACGCCTACCCTCAAGGTGGGGGTGCCTATATGGTTACTCGAGAAAACCTCTCCCCTGAGCTAGGTTTGATTGCTGGGGGAAGTCTGCTTGTTGACTACATGCTAACAGTTGCCGTATCCGTAGCTGCAGGTGCTGATGCGATCACAGCTGCCCTCCCTGCTCTCCACCCTTACAACCTCCACATCTCCATTTTTCTAGTATGTTTGCTCATGCTTTTGAATCTGCGAGGCTTGAAGGAATCTGCCAGTTCTCTGATGATCCCTGTCTATCTCTTTATCTTTAGTACCGTCTTCCTCTTATTGTTTGGTATCTTCCAACTATTGACAGGTTCTCTCAGCTATCATGCAACTTCTGCAATTGGTCAAACCGTCCCAAGTCTCTCAATTATTCTCATTTTAAGAGCCTTCACCAGCGGTTCGGCTTCACTAACTGGAGTTGAAGCTATCTCAAACGCTGTTCCGTTTTTCAAAACTCCCAAAGAGAAGAACGCTGCCCAGACACTAACCATCATGTCTCTGATCCTTGGATTTCTATTTGCAGGGATTACCTTCTTAAACTACTGGATGGGAATTACTCCTCAACACGGAGAAACAATCCTTTCACAAATGGCGAAAGGAATTCTAGGAAATTCAGCTCTCGGTCAGATTGTTTATTATCTCTTCCAATTCTCAACAGCCCTAATCCTAGCCGTTGCTGCAAATACTGGTTTTTCTGCCTTTCCGATGTTAGCTTACAATATGGCCAAGAACAAGTACATGCCCCATCTCTTTATGGAAAAGGGAGACCGCCTTGGTTATTCAAACGGTATTTTGACCTTGGCCTTCGGTGCTATGATCCTTCTGCTCATTTTTAACGGAAATACGGAACGCTTAATTCCTCTTTATACTATCGGAGTTTTTGTTCCTTTTGCCCTTTCTCAAACAGGAATGATTCGCCACTGGAAAAAAGAAAAAGGCTCTCATTTCTTAAAATCTGCCTTCGCAAATATCCTTGGCGCTATCATTTGTTATGCTATCGTTCTTATCCTACTCTTCTTTAGACTTGGAGATATTTGGCCCTTCTTCCCAATCATCCTGGTCCTAACCTTCCTCTTTTTGTCCATCCACAGTCATTACCAAAAGGTAGCTAAACAGCTTCGACTCTATGAAGGAATTCAAAAGAAAACCTACGATGGCAATGTCGTCCTTGTCTTAGTGGGAAATGTTACTCGAGTAAGCGTCGGAGCTATTAACTATGCTCAAAGTATTGGAGATGAAGTTTTGGCCATGCACATTTCCACCAAGGAAACCGAAGAAAAAGACCAAGAAATCCTCCAAGAATTTGCTGGCTACTTTCCAAATATCACTTTAAAAAACATTACTACCAGCTATCGCGATATCATCACACCTACAGTTCGATATGTTCGAAAAATCTCTCAAGAAGCCAAGAAAAAGAACTACACAGTCACAGTTCTAGTACCCCAATTTATCCCTAACAAACCTTGGCAAAATATCCTCCACAATCAAATGAGTCTCAAATTAAAATATGCTCTCAGATGGCACGAAGATGTCGTCGTTGCCAGCTACTCTTATCATTTGAAAGAATAAAGAAAAGCTCAAAATCAGAGAAATCACCTCCTGATTTTGAGCTTTTTCTATTGATCGTCTTTCCAATGCATCTTCTACAGTTTTCAGATTACATCAATTGCCATAGAAGTTTCTCTCTTTTAGATAAACAGAAAAGCCAGTAGACTCGAGTTCCTACTGACTTCTTTGTTGAATTCGTTTGGATTATGCAGCCAAAACTTTGCGTCCTTTACGACGACGAGCTGCCAAGACGCGACGACCGTTTTTAGTTGACATACGGTTACGGAATCCGTGTTTACGCGCACGACGTAGTTTACTTGGTTGATAAGTACGTTTCACGATGAATACCTCCTCATAGATTTTGTATTCGTTTAGCCGGCTATAAAGTGATCAGTTACTAAACATACTTTACTATTCTATCTGATTCTTTTGCATTTGTCAATAGCTCTGACAAATGTTTCCAGCTTTTTTGCTATGAAAGCCTTATCTACGATACTGTTTCAAGAAACGGGTCATCTTTTCTTGGATTTGGGCTAACTCATCTACACGTGGCAGATAAACGATACGGAAGTGATCTGGTTCTCTCCAGTTAAATCCTCGTCCATGAACCAAAAGCACCTTTTCTTGCTTCAAGAAATCAAGGACAAACTGCTCATCATCATCGATACGGTACATATTGCGGTCAATTTTAGGGAAGATATAAAGACCCGCTTTAGGTTTAACCGCGGACAAACCTGGAATATCTTGAATGGCATTATAAATAAAGTTTCTTTGTTCATAGATACGACCACCCGGCAAGAGTAATTCGTCCACCGATTGGTGACCACCGAGTGAAGTTTGAACAACCTGTTGAGCCAAGACGTTGGAACAAAGGCGCATGTTTGAAAGCATGTTGAGACCTTCAATATAGCCCTTTACATGATGTTTAGGCCCAGACAAGACCATCCAACCTACACGGAAACCAGCGATACGGTGAGATTTAGACAGACCATTCATGCTGACACAGAAAAGGTCTGGTGCTAGACTTGCTACTGGTGTGTGGACATTGCCGTCCATAACCATACGGTCGTAAATTTCATCCGCAAAGATAATCAAGTCATTTTGACGAGCAATCTCAATGATATCTAGTAAGAGTTCTTTAGGATAGAGGGCTCCCGTTGGATTATTTGGATTGATTAAAACGATAGCCTTAGTATTTGAACTAATCTTAGACTTAATGTCATCTAGGTCTGGATACCATTCAGCTTCTTCATCACAGACGTAGTGAACGGCATTTCCTCCAGCCAAGCTAACTGCAGCTGTCCAGAGAGGATAGTCAGGCATTGGAACCAAGACTTCATCGCCATTGTCCAAGAGACCTTGCATGGACATGACAATCAACTCACTCACACCATTTCCAAGGTAGATATCATCGATGCCTACATTAGGGAATTTTTTCAATTGGCAATATTGCATAATTGCTTTACGGGCTGAAAAGATACCTTTTGAGTCCGAATAACCTTCACTATCACGCGCATTCATAATCAAATCATGGATGACCTCATCTGGTGCTGTAAAGCCAAACTCAGCTGGGTTTCCTGTATTCAAGCGAAGGATTTTTTCCCCATTTGCTCGCATACGCATGGCTTCCTCAAGGACTGGACCACGGATGTCGTAAGCCACATGCTCTAATTTGATTGATTTGTTAAATTCTTTCATTTGATTTCCTCAATTCATCAGAATAGTTAATATTATACCACTTGATAGAAAAATCGTAAATCGCCCAGTACTATTCCACAAAAAAACCTTGCTTAACGCAAGGTAAACAGAGCAAGGTCGATTTCTTTCTATTTTTGGGAGAAGAAAGAGAAAAATATGCACCTCTAGCAAGATATACATCTAAATCTAAAGTCTCGCACATAAACTTCGAATCGAAAACGAAGGCATCGTTATGGATGATAGTTGCATGAACTCATGAATTTCTTCCTGTGTCCAGCAAAGCGCAAAGAAAAAATAAGTCGACTCAACAAACAACATAGACGATGTCTGGGCTAATTCGAGTCTGTTTGTAAAGAATTTTACCATATCACTGACTTCTTTCCCTGCCCTGTCACTTAGTATTATACACTAAAACTTTTGCATTTTCAAATAAGTACATATAAAAATAACTCTTTTTAAAGCGCCACCTAAACATTTAATTGAATATGATTCTACTTTGACAATAAAAAAGAGAGAACCTTGTGATTCTCTCTGAACTAAGTCCTACAATTACTATAGCCAAAAGTAGTCGGAACTTAGCTTATTTTGCAATCTCTGCCAACATTTTTTCGATATGTTGGATTGATTTTTCGCGACCAAGCAAGTAGATGGTTTCTGGTAATTCTGGCCCATGCATCTCACCTGAAACAGCGATACGGATTGGCATGAAGAGGTTCTTCCCTTTGATACCTGTTTCTTTTTGAACTGCTTTGATTTGCGGGAAGATATTTTCTACCACAAACTCATCGTCTGACATGGCTTCGAGTTTCGCTTTGAAAGCCTCAAGTACAGTCGGAACGGTTTCACCAGCCATGACTTCTCGCTCAGCTTCGGTCAATTCTGGGAAGTCTGAGAAGAAAAGGTCTGTCAATGGAACAATTTCGTCCACTGACTTCATTTGTGGTTTGTAGAGCTCCACCAATTTCTCAGCCTTGTCTGTCAAACGTCCCGCTGCTTCGAGGAATGGTTTGGCCATTTCAAAGATAGTCTCAAGATCCGCATTCTTAATGTACTCATTGCTCATCCAGTCCATTTTCTTCTGATCGAAGGCTGCTGGAGACTTGCTGAGACGGTTTTCATCAAAGAGCTTGATGAGTTCTTGACGAGAGAAGATTTCGTCTTCCCCGCCAGGGTTCCAGCCAAGAAGGGCGATGAAGTTAAAGACTGCTTCTGGAAGGTAGCCTTTCTTGCGGTAATCTTCGATAAATTGAAGGGTGTTAGTATCACGTTTAGATAACTTCTTACCAGTTTCAGAGTTGATAATCAAGGTCATGTGACCAAACTCAGGTGCTTCCCATCCAAGCGCTTCATAGACCATGAGCTGTTTTGGTGTATTGGCAATGTGGTCATCTCCACGGATAACGTGAGAAATTTGCATGTCGTGGTCATCAATGACAACGGCAAAATTGTAAGTTGGGTAACCATCTTTCTTTTGGATAACCCAGTCCCCACCGATATTGCCACCTTCAAATTCGATATCACCTTTGACCATGTCATGCCACTTGTAAATACCAGACTCATTGACAGCCAAACGAACCGTTGGGATGATGCCTGCCGCTTCACGTTCTGCGATATAAGCTGCTTTTTCTTCTTCGCTCATACCAAGGTATTCGTTGATGTAGCGAGGTGTTTCACCTGCTGCTTCTTGGCGTTCACGTTCTGCTCCCAACTCTTCTTCTGTAACGTAAGATTTGTAGGCTTTTCCTTCAGCTAAGAGTTGGTCGATATATTTTTGATACAAGTCCAAACGCTCAGACTGGCGGTAGTTTTCATGAGTTTCTGGACTTTCATCCCAGTCCATGCCTAACCAACGAAGGTTTTCAAGCTGTGAACGTTCTCCGTCTTCGACATGACGTTTGCGGTCAGTATCTTCGATACGGATAATAAAAGTTCCACCATGGTGGCGTGCATACAAATAGTTAAACAATGCTGTACGGGCATTACCGATGTGTAATAGTCCTGTTGGACTTGGTGCATAACGCACACGAATATCTTTTGACATATCTTCTCCTATAAAGTCTCTAGGCGTCTGCCTTTTTGCTCTCTATATTATATCACAAGTCTTGCCAGAGTCCAATTTCTCTTTTCGAGAAAAAGTAAAAAGAGTGGAAAACCACTCTTTTTTATTCTATTATAGACGAGCGTTGAGTTCTTTGCTCAATTCTTCAAATCCTGGTTTACCAAGAAGGGCAAACATGTTACGTTTGTAGGCTTCAACACCTGGTTGGTCAAATGGGTTGATGGCATTCAAGTAACCTGAAAGGGCAATTGCCAATTCGAAGAAGTAGATCGTGTAACCAAGAGTGAAGGCATCTTGCTCAGGAAGAGTCACGTACATGTTTGGCACGTCACCATCTGTGTGGGCAAGAAGAACACCATCAGTAGCTTTTTTGTTTACAAAGTCAACGTCTTTTCCTTGAAGGTAACCAAGTCCATCAAGATCTTCTTCCAAAGTAGGGATGATCACGTTCTTACGAGGTTTGTCAACGCGGACAACTGTTTCAAACATGATACGAGTTCCTTCTTGGATAAATTGACCCAATGAGTGCAAGTCTGTTGAGAAGTTAGCTGAAGTTGGGTAGATACCTTTTTGGTCTTTCCCTTCTGTTCAAGCACCCCTTGTGGATGCATCTGCTGGAAATTCCCTTACACTGACTGGCTAGTTTGATTGACTTGCCAATCAACCACTGCGTCATCTATTTTTTCTAATTTAGACCGAGAAGCCTGGACTTTTTGTCCAGGCTCTGAATCAATTTTTTAGACTTTTATTTTTCTAAGTTGCTTGATTTGAAATTTTATTATGGTCAAGCAGTTTCAAAAATCTGAATAGTAGAACCTTTCTCAATTACTACCGCTTGCTCTGCTACAACATGGAGTGTACCAGGAAGGCTCCCCTCTTTTGAACCATCAAAAGAAATCGTGATATGTCCCAGTCCAGTTAAATTTTTTTCTACTACATTTCCTACGGAACTAATCGAATATTCCTGATTATCTACCACCAGCTTGCCACCTTCTAGTATTGAACCTAGCAGATTTTTGTTATCAATCTTAAAACAATACTCTGATAAATCTTCTGGTGCTTCTTCTCCAAATAAAATGAGCATATTGGCATCTTGAATCATATTCTGAGCTTCAGACCCTACTTGAATTACTTTAGTTTCAAAAATTTTCTTCATCTGATTTCTATTCATACTTTCTCTAATTTGTCATAAACTTAGGCTTATAGATAAGTTTAACATAATAGTTCTCTGTTTTCAGGCATCTATCAAAGGTCTACTGATAAAGACCAATACTAGCTATCCAAGCAACTAGCACTCGCGGAACACCATTGAGAAAGCGTGAATAAAGTACCGAAGGGACACCAACCTCAACTGTTTCAGCCTTGGCTTCAGATAGGCCGAGTGCTACAGGAATGAAATCACAACCGTTTTGAGTGTTGATAGCAAATAAAGCTGGCAGAGCCATTTGGGGCGGAATAGTCCCTTTTCCGATTTCGACTCCAATTAAAGTTCCAATAATCTGACTAATAACAGCTCCGGGACCTAACAAAGGAGATAGGAATGGTAAGGAACAGATAAAGCCAATTAAAACGAGTCCCCAGATGTTCCCCGCTAGGGGAACCATTAATTTTGCCAGCCAATTTCCAACACCAGATCCTTGAATAACCCCAATCAGCAAGGAAACAAAGGCCATGAAAGGAATTATTGTATTGAGCATTGTTTGGATGGCTTCACGAGCAGCCTGGTTGAAAGTTGCAACGACCTTACCAGCCCCCATCCCAATTCGTGCTACAATACTTGTTTCAGCTTTTTGCTCTGTAATTTTTTTACTAGTATCGTAAGTTGGCTTTTCAGTTACCACAGTTGTCGCTTTTTCGTCTTCATTAGCAGCAGAAATTTGATTAAGGCCAACTGCTGACACATAGATTTCCTCGGTTATATATTGAGCTAGAGGCCCACTTTTCCCTGTAGCGACAATATTTATTGTAGGGATTCCCTTTTTAGGATAAATACCACAGCGAAGAGTACCGCCACAATCCACGATTGCTAAAGCAATTTCCTCATCTGGGATAGAAGTTTTAAACCCATTAACAGCTTCCATACCGGTCAAATCAGCAATTTTATCTACAATATCTGGCTTTTCTCCGCCACCAGTAATATAGATGAATTTATGCTTAGCTTCACTAGGTGTAATGACCAAAGGTCCTCCGAAACCGCCATTTCCTTTAACAACTTTTATACTCTTATATGACATAATTTCACTCTTTCTATAAATCAAATGTTTTACTCAAGGTAACACCTTGCTGTTTTGCTACATAAGCAGTTGTAAAATCGGTTACCCAACCACCTACAAAGTTCATGACAAGCCCAACAAGCATGTAACGAATGGCTAAGTCCATTTGACTTAAACCTAAAGTTTGAATTCCTGTCGCAATTCCCATCCATACAAATAATTCCCCAGGATTGATATGTGGAAATACACCATTTGAAGTATGGCAAAACTGCATCTGAGCTGCTACAAAACTAGGTTTATAATATTCTGGTAAGAAACGTCCCATACTGATTGCCATCGGATTTCCCAGCATAAAAGCTGAAATGAAAGGTAAAATCATATACCGGCTAACAGGATTTTTGGCAGAAATCTTAGCCAAGGAATTGACCTTCTCTTCTCCCAAGAAAGCGATAAGGGTATTCATTGCAATCAATAGCATCAAGACAAGAGGTACAATATTTGTCATCCAGCTAATAAAGGTTTCTCCACCTAATTGGAAGAGTTTCATAAAACTCTCTGCAAATTCTGTAATGTAATTCATAAGGAACTCCTTTTCTTATTTTTTTTAAATAACTGTTTAATAGATAATTGTAAGTAATCCGCATAAAAGCCGAATCCCAGAAAAGAATCAGAAGAACTTGTCTCTTTCTCAATACCTGCCTCATGCCAAAGATAGACTTTTCTAGCATCTTCTATAGCTGATTGCATCAACTTATTTTCTTTTCTCACAAGAGGATTATACTTGTCAAAATAATGGATGTCTTCTCCAACATAATCGTCCATATTTTGAAAACGCGCTAAGATTGTGACTCCTTGCATTTTGCTAGCTTTAAGAACCCGACCGTTTTCATCAACCGCGAACATGACAATCGTACCGGATTTGATTCTTCCGGATTTTCTGCCAATCGCTACGCGCCCCAGTTTCCGGAGCATCGTATAGGTCTTATTGAAGTCTTTGAGTTGCTGCCAGCCGAGGAACATTTGAAATATATAAGCTGCCATGACAAATACAGCGAAAATTATTAGCGAATTCATTAAAATACTCCTTTGCTCTTAGAAAATGATAGAAATTCTGTCTCTGTTTCTACAGCCCTCAATGCTTCTTTTAGAGAAGGCTCTCCTGCAATTCGAAAAATGTCGTCATACAATTCCAGCAATTCACTTTCCATTTTTCTTTCAATTTCTGAGGGTATAGCGACTAGAAAGATAAATTCAATCCAATCATCTCCTTTTTGATAAGGCTCTTCTAGTTTTCCAAACATTAAAATAGTTTTTGCATAACCTTGGTTAATTGTATGGGGAAAAGCAATTCCTCCGCCAAAAACGGTTGATTGTTTTTTCTCCCTATCAATTATCCGATTTCTAAAACCTTCATCAATCATCTGAAGTTTCTCTAACTCTGCAACCATATTTAGCAAGTATTGATGATAGGTTTTTTGTGGACCTAATCGAACAAATCGTAAGCTGACTGTTTCTAGATTTCTTTGATGAAAAGCATTGGCTCTCTGCCATTCTTCCCGCAACCATTGATCATCAAAAAGATGATTAACTTGAATGACTGGAGATTTAGAATCTTTATATTTTAGAGGAACTGTCGTAAAAATCGCGAAATAGTCCTGATTCAAATCCACATTAAAATCCTCTTCAGAATACTGAGTAATGTCTACATCATTTCCAAGGATTCGTCTGAGTTGCTGAATAATCATCGCAGCAGTTCCTCTTCCTGTTGTGCAAACTACAGCTATCTGCTTGCGAGAACTATTTACAATAGAGTTTTGCTTTCTTAAAATCATTTCAAAATACAAAGCCAAATATCCGATTTCAGATAATTCCAATTCAGAACCAAAAATTGCAGATAGTTCTTCTCCAGCAATTTTCGCCATTTCAAAAGCAAAAGGATATTGAGTTTGAACCTCGCCATGAAATATATCATTAGCTTGCACATGGAAAATCAGTCGATTGATTAAGGGGCCTAGATGAGACTTGATTTCTTCAAATAATTCTTCATCATCAAAGTTAACCAACATTGTTTCTTTGACTTTCTTGACAATCCCTTGAAAAATGTTTGCAAGCTGTTCAGATTGATAAGACGGCTTGCTTAAAGTGTCAATAAAACGGACATTAAAAGGAAAACACAAAAAGTCTATTTCAAACTGACTGAGGGAAATCTTATAAGTCATCACAATATGATAGATTAATTTCTCAACCAAAGGGGTCTCTGTTAAATCATTCCTATAGTAAGGAATAGGACAACTCAACACCCTAGATGCATGAATACGCTCCACCATAATTGAAATGGTCTTTCGAAGGAGTTCCTTTGTTTCTTTCGGGATTTTATACTCCTGGAGTAGCGTCTCCAGAAAAGAAGATGTTGCCTCGGTGAGTGTCCTTCCTTCAAAGTAAGGGGCCACTTGGTGAATATAGAGCAAGCGCAAATTCAGCTCGTCCCCCAAGACCTCCAGCCCACGGTTGGGCTTTCCTGAAATAGTGATAGAGTAACTCTCTGCCAAAGATTTTACTTGTTTTAAATCCTTATTAAGGGTACTTCTACTAACACCTGCTTCCTCAGCCAAGTCGTCAATAAGAAGAGGGGAGTTTGACTTAATTAAACGTTTTAGTAAATAGGCAATTCTTTTACTGGAAGAATTGAAGTCACTCTCCTGTTTTAAACTACCAGATAAAATCCTTTCCAACTCTGTATAGTCATACACTTCTAACATTAACTTATCATCTTGTGAGATAATCTGGATATTAGGAGCCAAAACATCATTTAATTGTTGGATACTCTTTTGCAAGGTTTGCATACTAATATCCAGCTCTGAGCGCATATCTATCATGGAATAAGTTGGCTGTGAGACCATTTTTTCTAAAATGTTATACCATCGATTTACTAAGGTCAACTCTCTTCCTCACCTTCATTTTTTTAACCGCGAGTTTTCCCTCCAGCAATATTTGTAGTGACTCCAGTTATATAGCTAGAACGATCTGAAATATAGAATGCTACAAGATCAGCTACTTCCCGTAGTTTACCACTTCGTCCCAAAGGAGTTGTTGAAGTTGAAGCATAACCAGCTCGAATATCTTCTACCGTCTTTCCACGGGTATAAGCAAGAGCTTCCTCATAAGAAAGAGTTCGAAGTCCCGTAGCTTCCATAATTCCTGGAGCAATTCCAACCACACGTACACCATGCTTACCCAGCTCTTTCGCCCATGAACGAGTGTAACTATAGACTGCTGCTTTTGTTGCAGCATAGGCACTTTGTCCTTCAGAACCTTCCAAGCCTGCTTCTGAAGCCATGTTCACAATTACACCTTTTCCATTTTTCACTAAAATACGTCCTACTGCCTGACTAACCAAATACAAACCTTTTTGATTAATCATTGTTACTTTTTCAAACGTTTCATCGTCTAACTCGTAAGGACCTTTAGGATTTTCTGCATCAATTAATAATCTGGGAACATTAATCCCTGCATTATTGACTACCGCATCAATATTGCCAAATCTTTCAACTATTTTGGCAACACCCTCTTCTACTTCAGAGCGAGAAGTTACATCAACTTTTACAAATAATAGATTCGGGTGACGCAAATCGTTGTCGCTAAGATCAAAATTCGCTACATTGACTCCTAATTCCAGCAATTCTTCAACGATTGCCTTACCGATCCCAGATGACGCGCCAGTCACAAGAACTGTTTTGCCTTTTATGTTTAACCAATCATTCATTTTGATACCTCTCAAATTTTATTTACAAGGCAATTATACAGCGCTTTCATAAAAGAATTAAGACACTCTTTTTTACACTTTTAAAAAAAATAATAAACTAATTAAGAGGCTTGTACTAAAAATCCACAAGAAATGAACTTGTGGATCTTTTTATATTCTAAATGAACTCAAAGCATATGAGAATCAAAGGCGTGCATTCAACTCAGCACCCAGCTCTTCAAAGCCTGGTTTCCCAAGAAGAGCAAACATGTTTTTCTTATAAGCTTCAACTCCAGGCTGGTCAAATGGATTGATACCATTCAGGTAGCCAGAAAGAGCAATAGCCAACTCAAAGAAGTAAATAGTGTAGCCCAAAGTGAACTCATCTTGCTCAGGCAGTGTCACAAACATATTTGGAACTCCACCATCAGTGTGTGCTAACAGCACTCCATCTGTAGCTTTTTTATTGACAAAGTCAACATCTTTTCCTTGCAAGTAGCCAAGACCGTCCAAGTCTTCTGCCAATTCAGGAATCAGCACATTTTTGCGAGGTTTATCTACACGGATAACTGTTTCAAAGAGGATACGGGTACCTTCCTGGATAAATTGTCCCAGAGAGTGCAAGTCTGTTGAGAAGTTAGCTGAAGTTGGATAAATCCCTTTTTGGTCTTTCCCTTCTGACTCACCAGCCAGTTGCTTCCACCACTCAGAGAAGTATTGCAGAGATGGTTCATAGTTAGCTAGAACTTCTGTCAGATAACCTTTACGGTACAAGATATTGCGTACAACTGCATATTGATATGCTTCATTTTCAGCCAACTTATCAGAAGCATAAGCCTTGCGAGCAGCATTTGCTCCTTCCATTAACTTGCTGATATCAGCTCCTGCAGCTGCGATTGGCAAGAGCCCCACTGCTGTCAATACTGTAAAACGACCACCTACACTATCAGGCACTACAAAAGTATCCCAGCCATTAGCATCTGCTTCAACCTTAACTGCACCTTTAGCGCGGTCTGTAGTTGCGTAGATACGTTGGTTAGCTTCTTCTTGACCGTACTTCTTAACCAAGAGTTCTTTGAAGACACGGAAAGCAATAGCCGGTTCAGTTGTTGTACCTGATTTAGAAATCACGTTTACTGAGAAATCTTTGTCTGATACATAGTCTACCAAATCAGCCAAATAGCTTGAAGAGATAGAGTTTCCAGCATAGAGGATCTGAGGTGCCTTGCGTTCTTCCTTTCTTTGCAAGTTTACAAATGAATTATTCAAGAAATCAATAGCTGCACGAGCTCCTAAATAGGAACCACCAATACCGATTACGATCAATACCTCACTATCAGATTGGATTTTAGCAGCAGCCTTTTGAATACGAGCAAATTCATCTTTGTCATATTCTTCAGGTAAGTTCAACCAGCCAGTCATTTCTGCCCCAGGACCTGTACCATTTCTCAGAGCAGAATCTGCTGCAGTCACTTGAGGCTGCATATAATCTAGTTCATGTGGTGCAACAAATTTATCTAATACTTTTGAATAATCAAATTTAATATGTGACATAATATTCCTCCAAAATTTCTTCTCTTCTATCATAACCCTTACCTTAGATTTTTTCAAGTTTTTATACTGAATTTTTCCAAATTTTATCATAATTTAAACATTTGCGTAAAAAATGTTACAATATTAAAATTTGAACGAAATAAGACAAAAAAACGACTAGGTTTCCAGTCGTTACAATTCATTCAATAAATACTCAAATAATTCTAAGTTGCCATCCTCTTTATTGACCAAAAATTCTGGATGCCACTGCAAACCAATAATACGGTGTTCATCGATAGATTCGATTGCTTCAATCGTTTGGTCACGTGGATCTACTGCAGTTACGCGGAAATTAGGTGCCAAGTCTTTAATACTTTGACGATGAACTGAGTTTACTTGACTTTCTTTACTAAACAACTTGGACACAACACTTCCTTCCACTGTTTCAATAGAATGTGAAGTTCCAAAAGGTAGACCTTGCCAATGACCTTCAATCTCCTGATTGAGTGTACCACCAAAGGCAACGTTTACCAACTGAACGCCACGGCAAATGGCTAAGATTGGCTTGTTCTGACGCAAGGCTTCTTGTAGAAGAGCTAGCTCAAACTCGTCGCGAGCTAGATTATAGTCATCGCTATCAATTGTTTTTTCCTCACCATAAAACTGAGGATGAACATTTTGTCCTCCAGTCAAGATGAGCTTATCAATCATTTCTACATAGTCATGGACAAGTGTCTCATCACCAACCGGAATGACCAAAGGAAGTCCGCCAACCTGACGAATACTTTCAGCAAATTTACAGGATACAGATGAGTGGATGTTTTTTCCTTCTGCGTCTACAGGACATAGGTTTGCCGCTACTCCAACAACTGTTCTTACCATTACTGACTTCCTTTCGTTCTCCATTGATAATCTTATCTTATCACCCTTACCCACTCCTGTCTAATATGTATTTTTTAAGTCCGTGATAAAATTTTTTTATCAGAAAAAGTTGCCCAAAATTAGGACAACTTTTTTGCTTATTCAAAGACAAATTGATTATGGTACAGTTCGGAGTAAAAGCCTCCAAGCTTGAGTAATTCGTGATGATTTCCTTGTTCGATAACCTCACCATCCTTAAGGACAATAATCTGATCGGCATTGAGAATAGTTTTCAAGCGATGGGCAATCACAAAGCTCGTTCTTCCTGCCACAATTGCCTCCATAGCATTTTGAATCTTGCTCTCTGTTACAGTATCCACGTTTGATGTTGCCTCATCCAAGATTAAGACCTGGGGATCCGTCATTAAGGTTCGAGCGATGGAAATCAACTGCTTCTGACCGGTTGAGAAGACGCTCTGGTCATCATTAATCAGAGTATCGTACTTATCTGGTAGACTTTCGATATATTCATGGATATGCGTAGCCTTAGCAGCTGCTTCTACCATCTCCTGACTAGCATCTGGTACTCCAAATCGAATATTGTCCCGAATAGTTCCGCTGAACAAAACAGAATCCTGCAAGACAATTCCCACCTTACTTCGCAAACTGTCTAAATCAAACTCGCGAATATCTCTGCCATCAAAGCTGATACTTCCTGCATCCACATCATAAAAACGATTGATTAGGTTCATGATAGTTGTTTTCCCTGAACCTGTCGGACCAACTACCGCAATCATTTTTCCTTTTGGAGCTGAAATGCTAACATCTTTCAAAATTGGTTGTCCTGGAAGGTAGGAGAAGTCCACGTTACGAATCTCCACACCTTCTTTTAATTCGTTAAATACTGGAGCATCTTGAGGTCGAATTTCTTCTTCTGCATCAAACATTTCTTGGATACGGTCCGCACCTGTAAAGGCCAGTTGCAAGCTTCCCCAGCTCGCTGCTAATTGGATAATGGGCTGGTAATACTGTTGCGAGAACTGAGTAAACATGACAATCAAGCCCAGAGCAGTTGCTGTCTCGATGTTCTTATCATTCAGTAAGACAGCTGAACCGATAAAAATAACAATAGCTGTATTGACCAAGCTCATTCCGTTCATGACAGGAAAGAGAATTCCTGAAAACATTCTGCCCTTGAAAGTGGCCTTTCGAACTCGTTCATTTTGCTCAACAAAACCAGCAATCACATCTTCTTGGATACCTTGAACGATAACTGCTTTTTGTCCAGAGATACTCTCATCCATATAAGCATTGAGCTTCCCAACTTCCTTTTGTTGGAGGTTTGTATATTTCCGCGCTAGCTTCAGGATAAAGAACAACATGATAACAGCTATTGGAGTGCTGGCAATTGTGATTAAAGCCAAGGTGACATTTTTTGCGAACATGACAATCAGCAAGCCAATATAAAGGGCAATATTGGTCATGACAGACACAAGGCTTTCATTAAAAGCTTGGAGAATATTATCCAAATCACTAGTAAAACGTGACAGGATATCACCATCTTGATGGCGGTCAAAGAAAGAAACTGTCAAGCGAGAAAGCTTGCCAAAAAGTCCCTTACGCATCTCATTTGTAGATTCGGCAATAATGCGGCTCATCAAGACCATATAGATAAGACTAGAAACTACTAAAACGATTAAAATATAGGCAAGATTGAGCAGGAGTCCTAGGAGACTTTGCCAAACCATATCTGGATTTCCATTTTGATAGGCTATAACCAAATTAGCCAGCTCTGTGACTGTTTGACCTGCAAATACTGGAAAGAGGGCTTGGGCTACCGTTGCAATGATAATCATAGCAATGACAACGATAAAGGATATCTTGTAAACTTTAAAATAGTTCCAAAAAAATTCAAATGTCTTCATCCTACTCCTCCTTTCCTTTTTGCGTTTCATAAATTTCACGATAAACTGGGTTTGTTGCAACCAAGTCAGCATGCTTACCTTGACCAATCAAACGCCCTTGGTCAAGCACTAAAATTTTATCCGCATGCACAACAGAGCTAATCTTTTGCGCGATGATAATCGTAGTCGTCCCCTTCAAATCCTTGTTGAGGGCTTCTTGGACCAAACGTTCTGATTTGGCATCAAGGGCGGAGGTTGAATCATCGAAAATCAATATCTTAGGATTGCTGACAATCCCACGCGCAATGGACATTCTTTGTTTTTGTCCACCAGAAAAGTTAGTTCCACGTTCCTCAACCGGACTTTCAAAAGCCAATTCCATGCGACTAATAAATTCACTCGCTTGGGCAATACGAGCTGCGCGTTCCATTTCTGAAACTGTCGCATCTCCCTTTCCTTGTCTGAGATTATCTGCGATGGTTCCACTAAAGAGAATGGCTCTTTGTAGAACGATAGAGACTGTCTTGCGAAGTGTCCCTTCACTAACTGTACGAATGTCCTTTCCACCAATTTTGATCGAACCTTGCTGAGGATCAAACAGTCGTGGAATCAACTGAGCCAAGGTTGATTTACCTGCACCAGTTGCTCCGACAACCCCAACCATCTCACCAGCTGCAATATCGAAAGATACATCTTTTAGGATAGGTTCTTCATCATTTGGATAGGTGAAGGTTACATTTTCAAAACTGAGACTTCCTTCCAATTCTTCATCTTCCACATCCTTGAAAGTCATAGCCGGTTCTGTATCCAGGATTTCACGAATACGACGAAGGGAAATCATGGCACGAGTAACTGAATTCCCCAAAAATCCGACCATAACGATAGTAAAGATAATCTGACTCAGATAATTCACGAAGGAAGCAATGGAACCAACGACTGATGGATCTGACTCTGCCATACCTGCTACAAGCCAGATTGAGAGAAAAACAGCCCCGTAAGAAATCAACATCATTGCAGGTTGCATAACAGAAAAGGCATAACCGATATAAAGGTTTTCTCCCAATAATTCATCTGACACCTGCGTAAATTTATCAAACTGATCTTTTTCTCGGACAAAAGACTTAACCACGCGCACACCACGCAAATTTTCTTTAGCAATGGCATTGATACGCTCCAATAAGGTCTGGAATTTTGCAAAGCGTGGTCCCACCACTCCCATCATAAAACCCATTATGACAACAATCAGAACGACCATGAGAACTAGCACCCACCATAGAGAAGGTAGGGTGACAACTGCTAGAATAAAGGAACCGATAAACAAAAGTGGTAGTCGAAAGAGAATTTGGAAGGTCATCATGACTACGTTTTGAATCTGGTTGATGTCATTGGTCATACGAACAACAAGGTTCCCTGCGTTAAATTCCTCAATATTGGCGTATGAAAAAGTTTGAATCTTACGAAAGGCATCTTCCCGTAAGTCTGACGAGACTCCTTGAGCAATGTAGGCGGCTAACACAACATTGATGCCACCTGCAATCAAACCAATCAAGGCAACAAGGATTAACCAAAAACCAATATGATAAATAGCTTCATTATCACCTGTTAGCAGTGCCTCTAAAACTTTCTGCAAATAACGTGGTTGCAAGAGTGAACTCGTTACCATTAGACCTGTCATAATTAAGGAAGCTAGAGCCTGCCATTTATAGGCTTTTATTTTCTGAAACAGCATATTTCCCCCTTCTAAGATAGACAAAAGGGAACGACAACTCTGTCAGTCCCTTCTTATGCTTTCATGTTGATGCTATTCTAACAAAAAAGAATGCTATTGTCAAAGCACTCAGCTCTCAGAAGCTTGTGCAAGCACGACATTAGCATTCTATCAATCCTTTAAAAATTCTTCTAAATTTAGTGCTGAATTTTATTGTTCTGAACTAGCTTGCTCGTCTAGCTTAACTCGTCCAATTTCACGGTAGCTACGGTCGCCAACAATTTTGACCGAGAACTGACCATCTTGGTACTCGAGAATCGTCACACTTCCATTATCAAGGCCATGCGGATGCATGCCGTTGATTAAATAAACAATGGTTCCAATAGTCATTCCATGGCTGACTACGAGAGCATTCCCTCCCCCATTAGCTTCCATTTCCTTGGCAATGGCTTCAAAACCTTCCCAGATACGACCACTTAGTTTTTCCCAACCTTCAGCCCAACCTGCTGTGTCCACTTCTACCAAACCTTCAGCTAACTCTGCATAGGACAAACGATGCACATGATCTACATTAAAGATTCGAGGGATGATACCCATAAAAAGGTCTCCATCATAAGCACCATCAAAACTACCAAAGCACCATTCACGAATTCGCTTATCCATGCGATAAGGAATTTGCCCAGTCAAACCAAGTTCTTCAAGGATAATTCCCATTGTCTGAATGGTCCGCCCAGAATCGCTTGAATAAGCACGTTCAAAGGTTAAACCTGATTCCCGCAAACCAATCCCCAATTCATGAATACCTCGTTCTCCCTCAGCTGTTAGGGGAGTATCACTCCAACCTTGAGCACGACCGATTGTATTAAACATTGTTTTCCCATGACGTACTAGATACAATTTTACACTTGACATATTCCGTCCTCCATATGTATCTATTATAGCATGATTTCAGACAAAAACCTCGTCCTAACCCACTGAGTCCAACATCACCACTTAAACTAGATTCTACAAATCTGATAATCTATGTCTTGTCATTCTTAGATGATGCAACTTCAGATGTCTCGGTGGTCTCATTTTTTACCTGTTCTTCTTTTTTCTTCTCGCTTTCTTCTTTTGACTTTTTTTCTGTTTTCTTCGTCTTGTCGTCAGTCTTTTTCAAAGGAGAAAAGTGAAAATCAAACTGTTTTTTTCCGGTGTCAACAATCGCTGTAAATCCTTTTTGGTCATTACGATAAGTTGCCTTTCCTGCATCAAATGACTGCTGACCACTCTCAGAACTAGCTTTTTCATAGGTCCTCTTAGCCATTGCAAATGCAAGAAGTTTTTCTTTATTCAGTGCATAATCCTGATGATGAGCCACTTGTCGATTCAGATAAAACTGTAACAAGAGACTAAAAATTCCAGCAATAGTAATCGCGTAAAGGAGAACTCCAGCTCTAACTTTTTTCTTTTTCCACACGATAGATGAACTCCCTCTCTAGTCCCTTTTCAAACTGAAAGTGAAAGTGCAGCTCCTGCCCTTTTTCTTGAATTCGAGCTGATTTCAGACCGTAGACCATGGGTTGATAGCCACGTCCACTCGCATCTGTTTTCCGAAAATCATCTGACTTTGATTTCCCCATGGAAATGGGGTTCCCATCCTGTTTGAGGTAAAGTCTATCATTCTCTACTTTTTCAAATTGGGCTCGATTCAGCTCTGCTTCCAGCTGATCCACAAATAAGAGCCATTCTTTTTGCTCACTTTTCTGCTGGTAGCGAACTTCTGAAACCAATAGTTGGCTCATAGCTTGAAAGAGGAGCAAACTCCCACTAATCACAATAAGAGCAACCAGGGATTCTAAAAGTGTAAAAGCTCTGACTCTACTTATCTTGAATCGCCAGTAATTTTTCAGTTCCATGATACACCTCCAAACCTCGCTCATTCGATACAACATGAACTGTAAGCCCATTGACCGTCAACTGCTTTTGTCCAGTCTGCAAAGCCATACGAGCCACTCGCAAAACTTCTTCCTGTTCTAAGAGTCTTGCTTCCTGTCGTCTACTTTCTTGAATCTGCCCCAGCAAGAGGGTTGCAATACTGGCAAAAATAGCTAGTGAAATCACTGCCTCCAGTAAAATAACCGCCTTAATTTTTTGCTTCTTGAATACGTTTAATCTTTCCATTTCCTAGATATAGTTGGTAGCGAACTACTTCTTTCCTTGTTTGAAATCTCACACTTGCAAGAGACGAATTTCCTCCAGCCTTGTCAAAGGAAATTGATTGATTAGACTGCAATTGAATTCCTTTTGGAATGGCTAATTTCTGATAGCCATTTCCAATACTTCTCTCTTCCAAAATCAAGTTGATCTTCTGCTGACTAGCCAGACTTCGCTTCTGGGTTTCTCGATAAAGTTCCTCAAACTCCATAAAGAAAATCTGTTCTTCCACAGCTGCAAAAGTTGATTGAACTGAACTTGACAAGCCCAAGGCTAACATACTAGCTATTCCTAAGACTAATAAACTTTCTAGCATGGTAAAAGCCCTAATCCGCAACTGTTTGACTTGTCTTTTGTTTTGCATGGTATTCCTTATAGGCTTTTGCTTGCTCAGCAGTGATGCGTCCATCTGCCTCTAGTTTACTTAGACTAGCATCCTCATTTTTATCTAGAGTATAGAGTTCAGCTTGGCTTTCTACCACCTTGACGACTGCTGCTTTCCCCTTATCATTCACTGCATCCTTTTGCTTAGTTAGGTTTGGCACAAACAGTAAGAGTAGGACGCTAATGATGAGCAATACAACTAGCATTTCTACCAGTGTAAAAGCTTTTGCCTTGGCTTTCTTTAATTTCATCAACATTTTTTTCATCTAAAAATTTACCTCCATATTTTGATACATAGGCAGCAACATAGCTGCGTACAATAAAACGATTAGCAGAGCTACAAAAATAAAGACCAGGGGTTGAACTAAGTTCATAGTACGATTAACTCGAGTAAAGAAGGATTCCCACGTTTTTTCTGCATAGATTTCCAATTCGCTTCCCAACTTGGACTTGACCTCTCCATATTCAATGATTAGTCCCAACTCTCTTCTAAAAAAAGGATAATTCCGCACAACCATAGAAAATTCATGCCCATTTTGCAAGGACAGGGATAAATCATGTCCGATTTCCTTAAAAAGAGGATTTCCTTGCTCCTGCATCATCTGAAAAATCTGTGATAGCTCCAGACCTTGACCAATCATATTACCCCATTCTCGAGCATAATAGGCCGTCAGATAATACTGAACAAATACACCTAGAAAGGGAATTTTAGCTAGAAAAGAAAAGACTTGTATCTTCTTAGATTTTCTGTAAAATATCAGTCCTGTTAAAGATGCAAGACTTAGTGTTAGAGTAATCCCAAGAAAAATCTGTGGTAGATTGCTAATCACTAAGGTAGCTATGTTGCTACTATCCAGTTGAGGCAAGAGATAATTTCGCAAACCCATCATAATGAGCAGTAAGAAAGCTAGCAAAATAAGTGGGTAGGTCGCAACTTCAATTAACTTCTTCTTGACCTTAGCAAGATTATCCAAATATTCTTCAATTTTCCCCAAACTCAAATGGAGATTTCCATGAACTTCAGCCAATGAAAGTTGCGTGACAATCGCACTCGAGAAACCTAAATGACTCATCATTTCCGAAAAAGACTTTCCCTGCGCAAGTCCTAGACGCATCTGCGATACATAGTCCTTTTCCAACAAGAGACTTCTATCTAGAAAGGAAATGATTTCTACCAGATGAAAACCACTCGAAAATAAATTGTTAAAGAGAGTGATGATTTTCTTCTGCTTACTAGTAGCTAATTTTCTCCGTTTCAGCTTGAAGGGCAGTGATATGTCCTTCTTTAAGAAGCTGGTCAATTTGTCCATTCCACTTTTCTGCCTGGTGTTCTTGATAATTTCCATTTGCAAAATCAATAATTCCTCCTCCCGCGATTAGTCTCTGGTAACAAACACCTTGTAAAACAATTGCAAGTTCATCTTCACTAACACCAAGTTCTAAGAGGCGCTCATAAACCCCACGAACACTCTTGGCATGGATTGTCGAGAATACCGTGGCACCTGTCAGACTAGCTCGTACAACGGCACGGGCTGTTTCACTATCTCGAATTTCTCCAATAATTAAAAGATCTGGACGATGTCGTAGGGAAAGTTTTATCAAGTTTTCATAGCTCAGTCCGATAGCTTCATTGAGTTGTAATTGCAGCATCTCTTCCTGCTTAATCTCGACCGGATCTTCAATAGACATGACCTGTTGTCCCTTAAACAATGACTTGGCTAATTCATGCATCAGAGTTGTCTTCCCACTTCCTACAGGACCTGCAAAAAGATAAAGCCCACGTTGCCTAAAGCCCTTTTCCAGTTCTATAAGGTCCTGAAACCAGAAGCGCAACTCTTGTTCTTGATCATGCAAAAGCCGGATTACTAGACTCTCATGACCACGATAATCTCCCACCGTCGATAAACGTAATGAAGAAACCTTGTCTCCATGCTGATAATCACAGGAACCAAGCTGACTACGGCGTTTTTCTCCAACGTTCATCCCCGCAATAAACTTAAAATGACTAATGACAGCCCCCAACTTTTCAAAGTCATAGGTGTTAATCAAATGTCTCTCATCTCCAACTCGCATATGTAGCTCATAAATCTTTTCTTTAGGAACAAAATAGATGTCCTGAGCTCCTTGTTTTTTGGCCAGTGTAATCAATTCTTGTGCAAGTGTTTGTACCATATCTTCCTCCTCACTCTTATTATTCGAAGAAAATATAAAAAAAGAAGAAACAACTTCATTAAAAAGTTGTTTCTTCTTTTTTTATGCGACAAGTACGGTGGATTTCTAAACCAGTCTGCTTTTCGTAACCAGGTCTAAATTTTTCATCAGGAATGACTTGACCATCTTCCAACAAAGCCAAGGAATGATATTGCTGAAGAAATTCATCGCATTCTTCACACCAGCGTTTATCTTCTGGATCCCAAAAAATAGTCATCAAATCTCCTCTACTTTTGTAAAGGGGAATCTCCTTTTCTAACTCAAACCAACAAGACTTATAATATTTCAAGGCGTCATAATAGTTATCAAATTTTTTGCTCGCAATGACGTCGTCTTCCCAGCCTTCTATAAACCACCACGGTTCAAAATCTCCGTACATTTTTATAACTCGATACATAGTTTAACTTCCTTTGTACCGTATATTATAGCGAAATTTTGAGAACAATGAAAGAATTTTGCTCGTTTTCAACAACAACCTTAGAATATTTTTCTTCGACTAAATCAATCTATAAATTATCAAAATAAAAGCAGCAACTAAGACTAGTCACTGCTATATATTTTTATGCTTGATAACGTTTTTCACCATCAAGGTAAGTTGCTACCAATTCCAAATCCTTATCAAGAACGATAAAGTCAGCATCGTAGCCTTCACGGATTTGTCCGCAAACGTCATCAATATGAACTGATTTTGCTGGGTTCAGACTAGCCATCATGACTGCTTCATGAGGATTTGCAATTCCCCACTCAACAACATTTTTCAAACCATCTTTAAGTTTGAGAATGGAACCTGCCAAGTTACCTGTAGATTTAAGGCGAGCAGTCCCATTTGCAACTACAACTGGAAATTCACCTAACATATAATCGCCATCTTGCAAACCACCTGCTGTCATACAGTCAGTGATAAGGGCAATATTTTCAGTTCCTTTTTGTTTAAGAAGAATTTCGCAAGCCTTAGGATCCACGTGATGACCATCACAAATCAATTCTGCATAAGTGTGTGGTAATTCATACATCGCACCAACCATACCAAGTTCGCGGTGTGTTAAGCCACGCATTCCATTATAGGCATGAACCCAAACACTAGCCCCGGCATCAACAGCTTTTTTAGCTTCATCAAAGGTAGCATTAGAGTGACCAAGAGCAACAGTTACACCTTCACCAGTAATTGTACGTACAAAATCCTCAACACCTTCACGTTCAGGTGCAAGAGCAATTTTATTTAGAAGACCATTAGCAGCCTTCTGCCAAGAGCGGAACTCATCCATACGTGGATCTTTCATATAGGCAGGATTTTGAGCGCCCTTAAATTCTTCGGTGAAGTAAGGTCCTTCAAAATAAATCCCACGAATCTTAGCACCAGATGCTTCTTGATAGCGTGCACCAATGTTTTCAGTAACAGCCAGCAATTGTTCGTATGATGAAGTTAGTGTAGTTGGTAAGAAACTGGTAACACCTGTGCTAAGAAGGCCTTCACTCATCGTATGAAGTGTACCTTCGATATTATTATCCATAACGTCGACACCACCAAAACCGTGAATGTGTGTATCAACTAGACCCGGTGCAATGCTGTAACCAGAGTAGTCTAAAATTTCTGCATCATCCGAAATCTCTTCAACGTGCTTACCAAACTTGCCATCAATAAGTTCCAAATAACCTCCACGACGAATACCATGTGGATAGAAAAATTGATCAGCTTTAATATACTTAGGCATAATGATAACCTCCTTAAGAAATAATCTACTATTTATTATGTCAATTACATTATAAACCTTTCAAAACAATTTGTAAATGGTATAGACCTTTTTTAGTGAAATTTTAATAAATTGTTCAACAAAAAAGACAAGGTCCAAAACCTTGTCTCTAAAACTATACCGGCGGCCGGGGTCGAACCGGCACGTCCTTGCGGACACTGGATTTTGAGTCCAGCGCGTCTGCCAATTCCGCCACGCCGGCAAATAGTAACTGGGGTAGCTGGATTCGAACCAACGCATGAGGGAGTCAAAGTCCCTTGCCTTACCGCTTGGCTATACCCCAATAATATAAAATAGGCGAGTGATGGGGATCGAACCCACGCATGCCAGAGCCACAATCTGGTGTGTTAACCACTTCACCACACCCGCCATAATTTTAAAACACGGGCAGTAGGAATTGAACCCACACTGAAGGTTTTGGAGACCTTAGTTCTACCTTTAAACTATGCCCGTAGTTAAGGTTATGGAAGGGGAGGGATTCGAACCCCCGAACCCGAAGGAGCGGATTTACAGTCCGCCGCGTTTAGCCTCTTCGCTACCCTTCCAAAATATTTAAATGGCGCGAGACGGAATCGAACCGCCGACACATGGAGCTTCAATCCATTGCTCTACCAACTGAGCTACCGAGCCTTATTGCGGGAGCAGGATTTGAACCTACGACCTTCGGGTTATGAGCCCGACGAGCTACCGAGCTGCTCCATCCCGCGTTAATAATAAAGGAGGATGTGGGATTCGAACCCACGCACGCTTTTACACGCCTGACGGTTTTCAAGACCGTTCCCTTCAGCCGGACTTGGGTAATCCTCCAATAAATAGTCCGTACGGGATTCGAACCCGTGTTACCGCCGTGAAAAGGCGGTGTCTTAACCCCTTGACCAACGGACCATATTTCAATGGGCACGAGTGGACTCGAACCACCGACCTCACGCTTATCAGGCGTGCGCTCTAACCACCTGAGCTACGCGCCCAAGTTAAATAACTTGGTAAATGAACTATATGTTCAAAGCGGGTGACGAGAATCGAACTCGCGACAACAGCTTGGAAGGCTGTAGTTTTACCACTAAACTACACCCGCTAA
>NZ_JAPVZP010000006.1:0-106612 GCF_041432415.1 Streptococcus sp. 27098_8_22
ATTGAAATACAGTGCAATATATCGCATTTGGCAAATCATGACCACCCGTCAAACGGGTGGTTTGTACAAGGGCTATAAGCCCAGATAACTAGCCAGCGCCTAAAGACGCTGGCTTTTACTTTGTTCAAGCCTTATTGCATTTGACTCGTCACAACCCTCTCAAAGAGGCGTACGTACTACTTGCCACCATCCCTAAAGGGATCTTCATATTCTTTTACACTCAACTTATCTAAAGCCATATCTTTTCGCTCTTGTTCCTGAATGTATTTTTTTATTGTGGCTTCATTGAGGCCAACTGTACTAACATAATAGCCCTCTGCCCAAAAATGTCGATTCCCAAACTTATATTTCAGATTGGCGTGTTTATCGAACATCATTAGAGCACTTTTCCCTTTTAAATATCCCATAAAACTTGCAACACTAATTCTAGGTGGAATGCTTACCAACATATGAACATGATCTGGCATTAAATGGCCTTCGATAATCTCAACACCTTTATAACTACATAATCTATGGAATATTTCTCCCAAACTACTTCGATATTGATTATAGATCACTTTTCGTCTATACTTAGGGGTGAACACAATGTGATAGAACACATCCATTTCGTGTGTGATAAACTATGTGCTTTTTGAGCCATATTTTTCTCCTTTCGCTTTACAATTGGCTTGAACACCTTAATTGTATCGCGTTTGGAGTTTTTTGGTATAACCTTCGATGCGCACCCGCATAGCGGGTGGTTCTTTTGTCTCGCACCTAACGGAGCGAGACGGACTGAAAGTCACATAAAAGAAAAAAACGCTTAAAATGTACTGACCCCAAAAAGTTAGACAATTAATTTATCCAAAGGATTTAGTTCTGTATTGCACAGGACTGAGTCCTTTTAGTTTTACCTTAATTCGTTTGTTGTTGTAATAATCAATATAGTCTACAATAGCTTGTTCCAATTGCTCAAGTGAGTGAAACGTATTCTCATAACCATAAAACATCTCAGACTTAAGAATGCCAAAGAAGGATTCCATCATACCGTTATCTGGACTGTTTCCTTTACGTGACATGGACGGTTGGATTCCTTTATCCTCTAAAAAACGATGATAATACTGATGTTGATACTGCCATCCTTGATCACTATGGAGAATAGTATTTGTGTAATAATCCTCACCGAAAGCCTGGTCTAACATAGCTTTCACTTGTTCTAAGTTTGGTGAAGTTGAAAGATTGTAGGCGATAATTTCGCTATTAAAGCCATCTAAAACTGGTGATAAGTAGAGCTTTTGATTACTTACTGGAATGGCAAATTCTGTCACATCTGTGTAGCATTTTTCCATTGGTTTGGCTGCTTCAAATTGGCGTTGAATAAGGTTATCTGCTTTCTTGCCAATCTCTCCTTGGTAAGAAGAATACTTCCGTTTACGACGAATTCGAGCACTTAAACCAAGGATTTTCATCAAACGTTGGACCTTCTTATGGTTCACTACAAAACCACGATTCCTTAATTCAAGGGTTATTCGGCGATAGCCATAATTTCCTTTATGCTCATAATAAATTTCCTGAATTTCAGCTTTAATCTCTTTATCTTTGTCGTGCCCATCTAGTTCCTTCAACTGATAGTAGTAAGTTGAGCGAGGTAAACGAGCCGCTTCAAGAAGTAAATCTAGTCGAAATCCTCCTGAGACCATTTCTCTAATTGTCTCTGCCTTTCTCGCTGTATGGCTTCGTCCCTTTCCTCTAACTCTTTTAACTTTTTTAGGTAGGCCACCTCAGTCCGTAAGCGTTCATTCTCCTCCTGGAGTCGTTCTAATTCTGTCATTTCTTCCCAAGTTTTCTTTCGTTTACGTCCCATTTTAGCTGGTCTCCCTCTTGTTTTCTCAACAATAGTATACCCGTTTTTCTTGTATTGTGCTAGCCAATTTGAAAGCATTCCTTGGTTTGGGAGAGCATAATCAAGGCTGACACTTCTATAAGAACAACCTTCCAGCAGAAAGAACTTTATCTATCATTTCTTGTTTTAGTTCTGGAGAATAATAACGATTCTTCCTTTTTTTGACGAACTCTATTCCGTAACGATCAATCAATTTAATCATGTACCTAAGATTAGAATTGTTTATCCCAAATTTATTTGAAAGCTTCTCTAAGCTATATCCCTGTTTTCTAAGTTCATAGATCTGAACTTTATCATCATAAGTTAATTTCATAATAAAAACACCCCAAAAGTTAGATTTTTATGTCTAACTTTTGGGGTGCAGTTCAAAATCAGCGTTTTTCTTATGTATTGATTCGTATTGAATGCTTACTTCACTTCTGTAAACACAACGTGTTTGCGAAGTTTTGGTGAGTATTTCTTCAATTGAAGACGGTCTGGAGTGTTACGTTTGTTTTTAGAAGTAAGGTACAAGCGTTCACCAGATTCTTTGTGTTCAAGTGTAATATTTACGCGCATGGTATCTCCCTTCTATTATTCAGCTGATGCAGCTTTAGCGATCTTACGTCCTTTGTAGTATCCTTTAAGTGATACACGGTGTGAACGTGAGTAATCTCCAGTAGTTTCGTCAAAGTTTACAGATGGAGCTGTTACTTTGTAGTGTGTACGACGTTTGTTTTTCTTCGCTTTTGAAGTGCGACGTGCAGGTACTGCCATTTTGATTTCTCCTTTTAAGATATAAATTCAGTTAGGTTTGATTTTCATCAACTTTAATAGTATATCAAAACTTTTTTGTAAAGTAAAGTTACTTGACAAAAAAAGATTAAAAAATTTTCCTATCCAATCTTCTGGATAGGAAAATAGACTAAATATCAATCTCGAATGGTTCATCAATGGTTTCTGAGACGTATTTCCCGTCTTTCTTTCGTTGCTTGACACATTCTGTGAGGAGATATTCAATCTGCCCGTTGACTGATCGAAAGTCATCTTCTGCCCATGATGCGAGTGCAGCATATAACTTTGCCGAAAGTCGAAGGGGAATCTGCTTCTTTTTAGCTTCTGCCATTTTTAATAAAGGCTTCCTGTATTGACAATTGGTTGTGCATCATGATTGCCACAGAGAACGACTAGGAGATTTGAAACCATAGCAGCTTTTCGTTCTTCGTCAAGTTCTACTAATTCTCCTTCATTGAGACGTTCCAGTGCCATTTCAACCATTCCTACAGCGCCATCAACAATCATCTTACGTGCATCGATAATGGCTGATGCTTGTTGACGTTGAAGCATGACAGCTGCAATTTCCGGTGCATAAGCTAGGTAAGTAATACGTGCCTCAAGGATTTCCAAGCCAGCGTCCTCTACACGACTTTGAATTTCCTCACGAATGCGACTAGCTACAATCTCGCTAGAGCCTCGGAGACTGCCTTCATCTGCTTGCCCATCACCTGTAGTATCCACATTCGGAGACACATCGTAAGGATAGATGCGGACAATATTACGAAGGGCGCTATCACATTGCAATGAAAGGTATTCTTTGTAGTTATCAACGTTGAAAACTGCTTTAGCTGTATCGACAACTCTCCAAGTTACCGCGATTCCGATTTCTACAGGGTTCCCTAAGCAATCGTTAATCTTTTGACGAGAATTACTCAAGGTCATAACTTTGAGAGAAATCTGTTTCTTGCCAATTTCAATGTTTACATCATTGCCATTTGATGATTTCATCCCTGAAAAAGGGGATTTCGTGCTAACGTCACCACTTTGACCAAGTCGAGTGTGATTTGCAGGGTTGACCGCTATACTGAAGGGATTGACAAAGTAAAAACCAGGTTCTTTGATGGTACCAGTATAGTTACCAAAGAGGGTCAAAACCAGTGCTTCCTGAGGTTTAACAACTTTTAAACCAGCATGAGCTAGAGCTGAAATTAAGATTAATAAAAGCCCGATAATAATTCCAAAAATGTTTTCCGAACCAGCACCCATTATAAATATAAGGAAACCAAGTACGAGTGCCAACTCAATGAGTACCAATGCTACTACACCATTTGGTTTTGAATTGATTAGTTTTTCAGTCATCAGAATGACCTCCTGCATTTGATATCTAAATGATATCACTTTAATTTTAAATGTCAACAAAAATATGCAATCTTTTTTAAGAAGATTTCAATGGTTTGAATTGTCTGAAAATTCAAGAATTTTCTTCTGTTCATTGTTTTTAAAATGTGCTATAATGGTAAAAACTGAAATGGGAGGGAACAAATGACAGAATTAGATAAACGTCACCGCAGTAGCATTTATGACAGCATGGTTAAATCACCAAACCGTGCCATGCTTCGTGCGACTGGTATGACAGATAAGGACTTTGAAACACCAATTGTGGGAGTCATTTCGACTTGGGCAGAAAATACACCATGTAATATCCACTTGCATGACTTCGGTAAGCTTGCAAAAGAAGGTGTCAAATCTGCTGGTGCTTGGCCGGTTCAATTTGGAACCATTACGGTAGCAGACGGGATTGCCATGGGAACGCCTGGTATGCGCTTCTCTCTAACGTCACGTGATATCATTGCGGATTCTATCGAAGCTGCTATGGGCGGTCACAACGTGGATGCCTTTGTGGCTATCGGTGGTTGTGACAAGAACATGCCTGGTTCTATGATTGCCATTGCCAATATGAATATCCCAGCTATTTTCGCCTACGGTGGTACTATCGCCCCTGGAAAACTGGATGGCAAAGACATCGACTTGGTTTCTGTATTTGAAGGAATCGGTAAGTGGAATCACGGTGATATGACAGCTGAGGACGTGAAACGTCTCGAGTGTAACGCCTGCCCTGGCCCTGGTGGTTGTGGTGGTATGTATACTGCCAATACTATGGCTACTGCTATCGAAGTTTTGGGGATGAGCTTGCCAGGTTCTTCTTCTCACCCAGCAGAATCTGCTGATAAGAAAGAAGACATCGAAGCAGCAGGACGTGCTGTTGTTAAGATGCTGGAGCTCGGTCTCAAACCATCAGATATCTTGACTCGTGAAGCCTTTGAAGATGCCATTACTGTGACTATGGCTCTAGGTGGTTCTACAAATGCCACTCTTCACTTGCTTGCTATTGCCCACGCAGCTAATGTTGACTTGTCACTTGAGGACTTTAATACCATCCAAGAACGTGTGCCTCACTTGGCCGATTTGAAACCTTCTGGTCAGTATGTCTTCCAAGACCTTTACGAAGTTGGTGGTGTGCCTGCGGTTATGAAGTATTTGCTGGCAAATGGCTTCCTTCACGGAGACCGTATCACATGTACTGGTAAGACTGTTGCTGAAAACTTGGCTGACTTTGCAGACCTCACACCAGGTCAAAAAGTTATCATGCCACTCGAAAATCCAAAACGTGCAGATGGTCCGCTTATCATCTTGAACGGTAATCTTGCTCCTGACGGTGCGGTTGCCAAGGTATCCGGTGTTAAAGTTCGTCGTCACGTTGGTCCAGCTAAGGTATTTGACTCTGAAGAAGATGCCATCCAAGCTGTCTTGTCTGATGAAATCGTTGATGGCGACGTTGTCGTTGTTCGTTTCGTTGGACCTAAGGGTGGTCCTGGTATGCCTGAGATGCTATCACTTTCATCAATGATCGTTGGTAAAGGTCAAGGAGACAAGGTTGCTCTCTTGACAGACGGACGCTTCTCTGGTGGTACTTATGGACTGGTTGTTGGACATATCGCTCCTGAAGCTCAGGATGGTGGACCAATTGCCTACCTCCGCACAGGTGATATCGTCACCGTTGACCAAGATACTAAAGAAATTTCCATGGCTGTATCTGATGAAGAACTTGAAAAACGTAAGGCAGAAACAACCTTACCACCACTCTATAGTCGTGGTGTCCTCGGTAAGTACGCCCACACTGTATCTTCTGCATCCCGTGGTGCCGTTACAGATTTCTGGAATATGGAACAATCTGGTAAAAAATAACTAGAAAAATAAGCAGTCGCTAAATGACTGCTTTTTCTAATCCTTTATCTTATCTCGTGAAATGTGTAAGATAATTGCTCTAACTATGATTACAAAGAAGAAATGATGTTTTCACAAAATACAGGAATTATGATCTACGTAGAAGACGTAGCAGCCGAGAGGGACTTTTGGTCTGCTATCGGTTTTGAAGTTTTTAATCAATCAGAAATTATGGGTTTTGAAACTTTTGAAATGAAATCTCACACGGACAGTACACTGAATTTTACTGTCTACGCCAAAGACTTTATTCGTCAGGTATCGCCAGAGGTAGTTGATATGAAACCTAGCCTACTCTTTGAATCAGCGGACCTTTGCAGTCTTCACGAGCGCATAGCTGCAGTAACGGAAACCACAAGTTCAATCAATACCCAACCTTTCCCTCACTTTAACTTTGCAAATCCAAGTGGACACTATTTCGCAGTTAGGGGAATCTAATAACAAAACAGAGTCTGGGACAAAAGTCTAACCTTAAATATAAAAAGCGAACAAAACGAGTTGTCTGACACTCAGAATACTGTCTTGTTCGCTTTTTTGTCTAATCTATCGATTTTAAAAATTTATAATAAAGAATTCCTAAAATCAAAATCTTTTTGTCCCAACCTCTCTTGTATTTTAGCGTGGTGGTAGACCAAGCGCTATGCGACCATAGCGACTGATTCGCGTAATCTTCCAAGCAGGTGACCAGGTAACTTCAACCCTGACATCTTCAATCCCTTCAATCTGTTTTAAACCTGCAACGATTTCGATTGGTAAACTTTCTGCACAGTCACAGGCAGTATCGGTGAAGGTCATGACAATTGTACAAAGACCAGCCTCGTCCAAATGAATCTCGTAAATCAAGCCAAGATTATAGACATCTAGTTCCACATCTGTATCGTAAACTTTTTCTAGTTTTTCAATGATTTGTTCTCCTAATGCTAGAGCACGATCATTGATTTTGATATCTTCTCTCATTGCATTCCCTCCATTTGTAAACTGCACCTATTTTCTCATAATTCTGACAATTTGGCAAGTCTTTCCCAATCAAGACTGGATTCGCCATAAAAACTACAGACTAGAAATCAGTCATAGTTTAGCCAAACTACCCAAAGAGCTAGCAACCTAGAGCAAGAGGATATTGGCATAGGTTAGAGAGATAAGCTCAGAGAATGATTGAGCTTCTAAGAAATACTTTCTAAACAGAAAAAGTAGAGAACGGTCATCTCTACTTTTTAAATATTATTTTGACTTCACAGGCTTATCTGCCAAGGCTTTGATAGCTGATACTATCGTTTCTGCGTAGAGCTTAGCACCCTCTTCTAGTTTGGTATTATCATTTCCAAAGTGAACCTGGTCCGTTCCTTTCCAGATGTCTGGATGATCTTTAGATACCTGATTCCAGTCTGCAACCTCAATGTAAGGATACTTTTGAGCTACGTCACGCACATAGCTAGCATACTGTTCTACATAAGGCTGAGTTGCTTGAGTTTTGTCCCCTTCATAAGGTGTCACAAGTACAAGCTGATGGCCCTTAGGTAGATTTGTTATCAAAGAATCAATATCAGCCTTATAATCCTCAGGGTTATTCACTCCAGTAGCAATAACGACTATTTTAGGGAGGACTTTATTCTGACTGTGGTTGAGCATAATAGCATTGGCTTGCTTGGTATTTCTGCTTACTTGACCATCTGTCTGAGCGTCTGGTAGAACCTCTTTAAGTCCAGGTGTTGCACGCAAGGTTACCGAATCTCCGATGATGGATACACCTTCGGCAATATTGTAGCGACTTGCTTCTGCTTGATCCGCCATGGTTTTTGTACGGGTAATATTGGTTTGAGCTTGATTGAGACCATTTACCATCAAATCCGTTTCAAAAGCACCGACTTGGGGAGCAATAAGCATCACAATCAGTGTCAGTAAGCTAAGGAAACCAACGCTACCCGCAAAAATTGGTTGAATATGCGGAATTTCTTTTACCTTTTGCAATAAGCTACTGTTCTTCCCTGCAATGAAAGGTTCAATCACATAGAAAGAAAGGCTTGCAAAGAGATAAGAAAAGATAGTGGTGAGAATCACAGCTGGTAGATTGCTCATCAACTGAGAGAAAATAATATAAAACGGCCAGTGGAAAAGATAGACGGCATAGCTGGTGTCAGCTAAGAAGCTAATTACCTTTGGTTCTTCAATCGTCGGAGTTTTCTCATGCAAAAGTCGTGCTGCAACGATCATCAGAAGAGCAGCTAAACTTGCCAACAAGAAGCCAAGTAAGTAGGCAAAGAGATAATTGAATTTCACGAAGAAGGTCAATAAGAGTAAAACTCCGAGACCTGCTGAAAAGACTAACAAGGTCTGTTTCAAGTCCAAGATTTGATTCAAACGTTTGAGAAGAGGTGTCGTATGACGGACCCCTATCAAGGTAGCTAGGAAACTACCTAGGAAGAATGGATAAACATGAGTTAGACTTGAAAAGTAAAGCGTTGAGTAGGAAGAAACGATAAAGCTACCAATAAACATTGAAAGGAAGCTAACAACAAAGGTAGTTGAAGATAGTAGAAAAACCATTCCCCGTAGTTGCCCACCTGTTTTGGCTTGCTTAGACATGAGCCAAACTGCCAAGCCCCACAAGATATAGTAATGAACTTCAACAGCTAAGCTCCAGTTATGAACAAAGAGATGAGGAATGAACTGAGATTCATAACTTCCCCCTGTTAACATTTCATAGAAGTTGGTCATAAAACCAAGGACACCAGCAATCTGACCACCAATCCCGGCTACATAATCCTGCCGAACCAAGAAAGTAAAGGGAATAACGACAAGGATCATCAAGACAACTGGTGGAAAAATCCGATAGAAACGTCTTCTGAAAAATCCTAGGATATCAATCTTCCCTTTTTGTCCAAATTCTTCTAATAAGAGTGACGTAATTAGGAAACCTGAGAAGGTGAAAAAGACGTCAACCCCGAAGAATCCTCCTGGAAAAATCGTCTGAAAGAAATGGTACAAAAGTACCAAGAGTAAGCCTGTAATCCTGATCAAGGAAAACCATTTAATACGCATACGAGGTTATTCTCCGTTCATTAGAGTAGTAAAAAAACCATCTAATGTTCATTCCATATTACCTTTATTTTATCAAAAAAAGAAGAAAAATCCTAAGAGAAAACTTAGGATTTGAGCTTTAGATTGATAATCTTAGAAATTACGACCTGATTTATTGTAGCCATATTTTTCAACAAAATGCTCACGGAATTCCAAGAGATTGTCATCCATAATAGACTGACGAACCTGCTTCATCAGATTGAGCAAGAAGTAAAGATTATGGTAACTGGTCAAGCGAATACCAAAGGTTTCATCAGCCTTGAGTAGGTGACGAAGGTAGGCACGGGTGTAGTTCTTACATGTGTAGCAATCACACTCAGGATCAAGTGGTGTAAAGTCCTCCGCAAACTGGGCATTCTTGACAACCAAACGTCCTTGGCTAGTCATACAAGTACCGTTACGAGCGATACGAGTCGGCAAGACACAGTCAAACATATCGACCCCACGAATAACCCCATCAATCAAGCTATCTGGCGCTCCCACTCCCATCAAGTAGCGAGGTTTATTCTCAGGAAGGAGTTGAGTGGTGAAGTCCAAAACTGCATTCATCTCTTCGTGAGTTTCTCCAACTGCCAACCCTCCGATAGAGTATCCTGGGAAATCCATGCTGACAAGGTCATGGGCTGACTGACGGCGAAGATCTTCAAAGCCTGCACCTTGTACAATCCCAAACAAACCTTGGTCATGTGGACGACGATGAGCTTTTAATCCACGCTCTGCCCAACGGCTGGTACGTTCAATTGACTTCTTCACATAATCATAAGGCTGATAAAATTGAGGACATTCGTCAAAGGACATCATAATGTCTGAGCCTAGATTGTTTTGGATAGAGATGGCCTTTTCAGGTGAAAGGAACATCTTGGAACCATTGAGGTGATTCTTAAACGTTACTCCTTCTTCTGTGATATTACGGCTATCCGCTAGGGAATAAACTTGGAAACCTCCACTATCTGTCAAGATAGGCTGATCCCAGTTCATGAACTTATGAAGCCCACCTGCACGCGCAATGAGTTCATCTCCAGGACGTAGCCACAAGTGATAGGTATTAGAGAGGATAATCCCTGACCCCATCTCTTTCAATTCTTCTGGCGATTGGGTTTTGACCGTTGCTTGTGTCCCAACCGGCATAAACATAGGAGTTGGGAAGGTTCCGTGTGGCGTGATAATCTCACCCAGACGAGCTCCCGTGTGTTTTTCTTTTTTTATCAAACGATATTTGATTGGTGAATCTGACATTTTTACCTCCGAAGCTGGGAAAGACAGTCCCAGTTCTTACTTTGTGCCCAAGGGCATACTGTATGATTCTATCAAAAAAAACAGGAACTGTCACGAACTATGGTATAATGAAAGAATGAAATACCCAAAAATTGATTTAAAAGAAGTTCGTCAACAAGCTAAACAGTTTCAAGCTGAACATCCACGTTTATTGCTTGTCTTTTTATTACCAAGCATTTTCTTGATTCTATCCAGCTTCATAAGTCCGTTATCCCTACTTGATGAGGGGATTCTTGAGCAATCCTTCTTTACTTTTTTGATGAGTTTGATCCAGTCCTCACTCTTTCCTCTAGCAGTTGGATTCACAAGTTCTATTATCCTAGCTGGTGCTCTTTTTACAACCATTAATCTTTACAGAATTTCCGAGATAGAGCTTTCTTTTAAAGATAGTCTGTCCTTACTTGACAATCGCTTCTTCACCCAGACCTTTCTGACTCTCTTGCTCAAGCGTTTCTATCTCTTTTTGTGGAGCATCCCTAATCTTTTTGGAGTTTACTTGCTCTTTTACAGCAGTGCTATGGCTCATAAATTTGTAGAACTTCATCCCGAATTTCCAGCTGTCGACGTCACCAATTCAGATATCGAACATTTTCTGCTCACTTTTGCACTTTACTTCTTTGGTAGCGTCTTTCTGATGATTTTGGGAACCATTGCCTATCTGCCGCAATACTACGCTTATTCCCAAGTAGAGCTGCTCCTTTGTGATACCCTTGCAATTGGAATTGCCAAGCCAAGTCGCGTACTCAAAACAAGTCGCTTCCTTATGAAAGGCTATAAGTTCCAACGCTTCGTACTTGATTTACAACTCCTACCATGGTATCTTCTTATCTGGATCAGCTTTGGAATTGCGAGCATCCCTTCTTTCCCTTTTATCTATAGTAGTCAGTTCTTCTTCTATCAAAGATTACTCGAAATCAAGCGGAGAAAAGTTTAATGTGAATGATTAAAACCAGCACCTTCTATGGAAAGTGCTGGTTGTTTTTATTTTAAGAAAAGGATACTTAAAAGCGTTAAGATTGCTGGACCACCTTGCTTAAGAATAATTTTTTTATCTGCTGTTAAGGCACCATAAGTCGCTGCTCCTATGACAAACAACACAAAGATTGTTACGATTTCTAAGCTATGTGAGAAATAAATTCCGTAAATAAGAAATACCCCAATTAAGGCATTATAAATTCCTTGGTTTTTAAACAGTGAGGTGACAGAGGGGCGAGTCAACTCTTCCTTGTCCATATTAAAGACTCGGCTGGTTGCATCTGATTGGGTTGCCATACTCTCCAAATAAAAGATATAAAAATGCTCTAGAGCAACAAGGGTTGCTAAAATAGTAGTGATGATTGACATCGTTTTCTCCTTAAAATTCTATTTTTTCTAAACCTGACACTAGTTTTGTCAACAAAGCTGTCAGCTCTTTCTGCTCTGCAGTCGATAAGATACTCTCCATCTGTTCCTTCACCTTCAGGTGATGCTGAGGCGGATTAACCAAGAGTTGATTCTTGGCTTCTTGGGTTAATTCAACTAAGACTTCTCGCTGATTGGCCGGATTACGCTTGCGACTGACATAGCCCTCTGACTCTAAAACCTTAAAATGACGGGTCAAAGCTGCCTGGTCAATCTGTAACTTCTCTTGAACGGCAATCTGGTTGCAGGGTGACTGCTGCAGTAAAAACTGCAGGATTTGATAGCGGGTCAAACTAATTCCCAATTGTTTCTCAAAAAGTTGAGTGATCATCTGATCTGTTAAATGGAGCTGGTACAGTAAGTCGTTAATTTTTTTCATTTCTACCTCCCTGCGTAAACTTGATTTGTCAACTATTGACTTATCAAGTATATTACAGAAAGATTAAAAACGCAACTATTTTGCTTACTCACGAAAAATAGCCTCTTGGTTTCAATCCCAAAAGGCTATTATTTCTATATTCTAGATAAAATCCAGCACTAGCCTACCAAGTCCACTCGAAGGATTTCTCCCTCTTTATCGATGACAACTTCGATGGCATGGCCCGCAAAAATTTCCTCGCTATCATCATAGTAGAGGGTCAATTCTCCGTCTTCGTTGATCGATAGTTCACTCAAGGAAAGTGAGTTGGTAAAATACTCTTCTGTTAACTCCACATCATTTTCATCTGAATCAATCCAGTCTTGAGCTGTTTCCCAGAGTTCTTTGACAATATAGTTTTTAATCTGATCATCATGGACTTGGAAAGTTCCCATAAATTTCTTTAGAGTATCGAAAGAACTTGGAGGAAGACTTTCATCTGCACTCGCAGCAAAGATAGCATGAATCTTACCACCCTCGTAAGTGATAAATCCTTCAAACCAAGAATAGGCTCTGTTTAAGGTGAATTCGCCAAGAGCGTCTTGAATAATGACCGGTTTTTGATAGCTTTCAATCAAGGTCTCTAACCTAGCATCCGTAGATTGGTCATCTAGGTATTCTAGCAAGCGGTAGCAGTTGTTAGCCACTTCTGACATATAAGGCTCTAGCTCCATGAAGGGGCGTTTTTGACATTTAATACGATGAATTTTGTAGGGTTCAAAACTAAATCCCCAATGCTTTTCTTTAAATTCTTCTGGAGTCAAGAGCCATTCCAAACGTCCTTCAAGTTCAGAGAAGTCCTGAGTTGCGACATTGACACTAGCTTTAAAATGAACGGACGGTATTAGACACCCATCTTTTAAAGAAGCAGCTCCATTTACATTTTGGAGGGTAAAAATCAAGAGTTCGACAATTTCTCCAGTAAATTCCTGTTCAAAATCATTTCTTGTTTTCTCAAATGGAGTTTTTAATCGGTTTGTCATTCACTTCATCCTTTCTCTCTATGCTTAAAAGCGTTAGTATAGTTTTGTATTCGCTTACATTCTAACATGTTTTAGATTTTATTTCACTTATCAATACTATTTTACACAAAAAGAAGCTACACATTTTAAATGTATAGCTTCTTATTATTCTTAATTCATAGATACGTGAACGTGGTCATAGTGGTTTTCTGTTACGCTACCACGATCTGGCATTGGATTCCAAGTGTAGGCTGGTCCATATTTGCTATCGTATGGTGCATAGAAACGTTGTTTCCAAATGATATAGTTAATTCCACGGGTCGCCATGTTCTGGATCGCATAATCTGCAATTTGGTCTCCAAGAGCTGAGCTTACTGGAACCATAAAGTCAATTGCAAGGCCTTTTCCGTGGTCTCCGCTATCTCCAGGACGGTAGCCGCTAAATGATGTGATACCAAACAAGTTAGCAATTTCTTCTTTAAAGGCAGCTGTTTGTGGTTGTAGACCTGTATTTTCTGATTTTGAAGCTGCAATACTTGCATAATCAGGTGCTGCTGGTGCTGCATAAGTAGCTGATGAACCTTGGCTTGCTTCAGCTTGGTAAGTTGATGGTGTTGATTGAGTTTCTGTAACAGGGGCTTCTGTTGTAGTGGTTTCTTCCACTACAGGTGTTTCTGTTACTGCTTTTTCTGCTGGTGCTGAAACTTCTGCCGTAGTTTCTGTCACTGGTTCTGCTGCTGGTACTGAGGCTTCTGTTGTAGTTTCTGCTACTGCTTCTTCAGTCACTTGTGGTGCTACTGGCTCAACTTTAGCTTCTGTTTCTTCAACTGGTTGAGTTAAATCTTCAACCTGTACAGTTTGGTCATCTACAGTGACTTGGTTGGTTGTCAAATCTGCTCTTGCAGTTGTGCCTTCACCTGCCTGAGCTGTGTCAGGGGTTTGGATTTCAACTTCCGTCACTTCTTCCTCATCATTAACAGTTGTTGTAAGGACTGTCTCAGGGAAAATCAGATCAATATTGCTGATCTTGTTCAAGTTAGCAAGAACGGTCACATCCACTCCCAAAGCTTCGGCAATGGTACTTAGAGTGTCTCCATACTGAATCGTATAGCTTGTTTTATTCTCATTCTTAGTAACATCGTTTTGAATTTGCTCAACACTGCGCGCTGTCCATACTAGTTCTTCTGCTTGAGTTGCCAATACAGGGGCAAAGGACAAGGCTACTGTTGATGCTAAAATAATTCTTTTCTTCATACTATCAAACTCCTTTTCAAATGTAGTACCTGTCTATCATAACACAAAGAAAATAGAAAAAAAGCCCTTTTGGGGCTATTTAACAGAACTGTACATTCGTTGTAACAAATCACATTACTTGAAATAGTTTGTCAGTTTCTTGTCATCAGGCTGACACATTCTTCTTGAAGAAAATTCTAGAAGGAAAGCGAGCTAATGTCTTCTAAATGCTCTATCTGTTGATTACAAGCTGCAGATGAGGCAAGGAAATTGATACTCTGAATCCCACTGTTTTGAGCAAATTCGATATCCAAAGTCCGATCGCCGATATAATAAGTCTGCTGAGGATTTAATCCATACTTATCTAAAAGATAAATCGCAGCTTCTGGACTAGGCTTCCGAGCAAAGCCACTTTGATTGGTTAAAATTTCTGTGAAATAGTGGGCCAAACCCAAATTCTCCAAAATTGTAAAAGCATTGTCCCCTTTATGGGTGTAAACAAACTGCTCAATCCCTTGCTGATCTGCCCAAGCTAAGATTTCACGCGCCCCTGGCATCAGAACCACTTGAGCATTCTTCTCAGCCAAGCTCTGAGCACGAACCTGATTGAGCATATCAGCATCCAAGCCTCTTTCTTCTCCCACTTTTTCCAACAGATCTTGAACGGAAGTTTGTAGAATAAAGGCACGAACCTCAGCCTTATCATAAGGAATGTCAAACTGGGCAAAAGTCTCTTCGATTCCTGCTAAAATAGCCTCATAAGAGTCCAATAATGTTCCATCCAAATCCCAAATAAATCCAATTTTGTTCATGTGTCATCCTTTCAAAGAGATATATTGCTTATAACGATAGCGTAGGAAAATCCAACGGAAACCATTATCCAAAAGCGTTCCTGCCCAGATACCAGGCAAGCCCCAACCAAGAACAATTCCCATCAGATACCCTGTTCCGATACGGATACACCACATTCCGATACTTGTCGCATAAAAGGGAAGTCGGGCATTTCCCAAACCCTGCCAGACAGCTGTATAGATGACTGTCCCCGTCGTCATAGGAGTCCCTAGTAGAGAGAACAGCGTCACCATAACACTGGCTTCAATAGCCACAGGATCACTAGTGTAGAGGTGACTTAGGGGCGTTCTGAGAGTATAGATACTAAGTGTTAAGGGCAACATAAGAAAGAGAGAAAGCCAAAAAGTTTGCTTACTTAAGTTGTCTACCCTTGCCCAATCATCTTCCCCAACTGCTCGAGCTACCTGCATGACTGTTGCTGTCGCAACACCGAAGGCAGGCATATAGTTAAACTGTGTCAAAACTTCACCAATTGCATTTCCTGCGACTGCCTCAGTTCCGAAAGAAACAACCAAGGCAATAATGACCACATCTCCAGCTCGCATCATGAGACGTTCTCCCGCTGCAGGTAAAGCCAAGGTCAGCAGGTCTTTATCCAGTCCAAAATTTGGTCTCGTATATGGAAGTTTTAATTGCGACCACAAAATCACAACCCCGACCAAACGAGACAAAATAGTCCCCCAAGCTACACCAGTTATCCCCATATCAAGGATAAAAATGGCGATACTTGAAAAAAGGATGTTTAAAGCATTGGATAAAAAACTCACATAAAGGGGAAGGCGCGGATTATGGGTGGCGCGAATCAAGGCTCCTAGACTAGTCATCAAGCCCAAGAGGACGATTGTCCCTCCAACTAAAGCTAGGTATAGTCCTCCACTCTCAGCCACAGCCGCTTCTGTCCCCAAAAGGACAATCATCTCTCGTCCTGCAAAGATGGATAAGACACCTAAAACTAAACTCAGTAGCAAAGTAATCTTAAGTGCTTCTGTCACATGATAGGCTAGTCTAGATTGATCTTTCTGTCCCAAACTTTTGGAAATGACACTGGAAATAGCCGCTCCCAAAGCAATAAAAATCGCTTGGTAAATGGTTATAATATTGCCCGCTACAGACACACCCGAAATGGCGATTAAGCCCAAATGTGCCACCAGATAGCTATCGACCATCCCCATGAGCATCTGCAAGAAATTTTCACCCATGGCTGGCAGGGCTATGTTGAGAATGTCTTTATTTTTCTTAAACAATCCTTCCTCCTGATGAAAAGAAACTCAGTTAGTTGCCCAACCGAGTTTACTTCCTCTGTCTTAAAGTCCTAGATAAGATTCTACTGCAGCCTGCATCTCTGCTGCTGCAACAGTTGTCTTGTGACGAACTGGAGCTGTTTCGAGGCCATCAACTGCAGGTGGCACTGCTACTCCTGAAATTTCATGTAGTTGAGCCAAGGCTTCAAAATCGCTCAAACCTGATTGCCCAGTTACAGCTTCTACTGCAACCACTGGGAATTTATAAGGACTAGCTGTTGAAGCAATCACGGTCTTAGTCACATCACCTGTCGCCGCTTGGTATTTTTTATAAACAGCTGAGGCAACCGCTGTATGTGGATCCTCAATGTAGGCATCTGTTTGATAAACACGCTTGATTTCTGCTGCTGTTTCCGCTTCAGTCGCATACTCTGCTGCAAAAAGGTCAAGAATCTCTGCATCAAAATCTGTCAATTCATACCGGCCTTGGTTATTCAAAGCATTCATGAGTTCAGCTGTCTTAACCGCATCATTACCCAAAAGGTGGAAAATCAAGCGCTCCAAGTTTGAAGAGACCAAGATATCCATAGATGGGCTAGTGGTTACCTTAAACTCACGCTTCTTGTCATAAACACGAGTTTTGAAGAAGTCTGTCAAAACATTGTTGTCATTTGAAGCACAGATCAACTTGCCAACTGGTAGGCCGATTTGCTTAGCGTAAAAGGCAGCCAAGATATTCCCAAAGTTCCCTGTCGGTACGGTGAAGTTAACCTTGTCACCAGCCTTAATCTCACCAGTTTTAACAAGCTGAGCGTAGGCATACACATAATAGACAATCTGTGGTACCAAACGACCGATATTCATAGAGTTGGCTGATGAGAACTGGAGCTTATTAGCAGCCAATTTTTCACGAAGCTCCACATCGTTGAACATGTGCTTAACGTTGGTTTGAGCATCATCAAAGTTTCCATCGATGGCGATAACATGAGTATTGTCCCCTGTTTGAGTAGTCATTTGCAACTCTTGTACCTTGCTGACACCGTCTTTTGGATAAAAGACGATGATTTCAGTTCCAGGAACATCCGCAAATCCTGCCATGGCAGCTTTACCAGTGTCTCCAGACGTCGCTGTCAAGATAACAATCTTGTTTTCCAAGCCATGTTTCTTGGCAGCTGTTGTCATAAAGTATGGCAAGATAGACAAGGCCATATCCTTAAAGGCAATGGTTGAACCGTGGAAAAGTTCCAAGTTGTATTGGCCATCTAGTTTCACAAGAGGAGCAATGGCTGGCGTATCAAACTTGCTGTCATAGGCGTTGGTGATACAGTAGTCCAACTCTTCTGCTGTAAAGTCATCCAAGAAAGCTGACAAGACAAGCTTAGCTACTTCTTGGTAAGAAGCGTCCTTTAATGTTTCAAAATCCAAATCAACCTTTGGATAGCTAACTGGAGTAAATAAGCCTCCATCTGTTGCCAAACCTTGCAAAATCGCTTGACTGGCTGTTACTGTATTTTTCGCATCACGCGTTGATTGATAAACTAATGTCATAAATCTCTATCCTTTATCTATAGTCTCATCCATTATAACATGATTTTTCAGAAAATTCTCCCTTTATAAGAAAATTATAGAGTCAATTTTTCTTTCAAAGGCTCTAAATAGGTCATTTCTTGCTGACCTCTTATCTTAAGACCTTGCTCTGCTATCGCTAGCAAGTCTCTTGAGAATTGAACAATTCCAGTTGTCTCCTCATCTGAAAGCTGTTTCTTAGAAAACTGGCGTCTCAAAGATTTGTAGTCACGACCAAATCTCTCAAAGAAAGGTGCTGTTTCTAGGTAAATTTCAAGCTTGTCTAGATTCACCAGCAAGCCTAAATGAACGGCTGCCGAAGAAAAGGTTCGGTCTAGTGGCTGTGTACAAACACTACGAAATTCGACCGTTCCTCGAGTTGTTAAGTCTTGGAATTGGTAACTACGGTGCGCTTGGAAATCCTTCTCTTGAGGAACAAGCAGAGTTTCTTTTCCATTTAGAGTATAGGCAGTAATCTCATCAGTATCTAAGTAATCTCTAGCCCGAATTGGAGAAAAATAGTAGGTTTCCCCATCACGTTCTGCTGTAAAAATCGCAGAGTGGTCTAGATAATCAAAGAAATCATCCTCATCTTTGAAGAGTTTTGCATTGACGCCGACATTCTCTGGATAAATTCCATGCATGGAATCTTCCCAAAAAATATCTCGTGAAATCAAAGTATCCCATTCTGCTCCCGAAAACTGAGAATTGGCAAACAGGTAAGCTTTGGCTGCCTCAAGCTGAGTGAAAGCATTGATGACACGTAGGTAGTTAGCAGTCGATACATCCAACTGAACTTGACTCCCACAGATAAAGGCTCCATATTGTGGAAAGTCATGCAAATCAGCTCTCTTTTGACGACTTCCCATATTCAGATAAGCCATCAACATTTGGTAACGTGGATAAGCCACAGGTCGATTGTCATTTTGATTCCAGTTTGGATGAATCCCCCACCCCTGGATAGCATGATCCTTTTCTCCAAGCTTTTCCTGAATGACCTTCATATAGGCTTCAAAGCGTTTTTCGACCTCTTGGATATTCTGAGCTCTACCAAAGGCAAACTCCAAGGTCGTGTAGGAAACCTCAAACAGAATTCGATCCTGACTCATCGGTTCTACAAGTTGAATCGGGTTGCCATCCTGATCCTCCTTTTCAACTTCTAGACTGAGAGCATCCACCAAAAAGCGCATCAAGTCCTTACTGACTTCAATATCTGTAGGTTTCCCTTTCGTATGTACGATAGGAAACTCCAACTCAATACCGATGTATAGATCTGGATTTTCTTTGATATTTTTTAGATAACGATTTTTCAATAACTGGATAGAAGGGGACATAGATACCTCTCACTCTAAATTCTCTTACTAGAAAGATCAATTGCTTTCTATATTATACCAAAAATCGGAGACAAGCTTGTCGAAAAAAACTTTCCAAAAAATGATGGTAGATTTGGATTTTATACTAAATTTTGCAGATTTTCTTTCACAACCTTCTTTAAAAAAGCTTATATGTTAATATTTAAAAAGATGAAAATTTGAGCATTTTCTTAATCTTTATTATAATTAGTTGCTTTTTTTCTGAAATCGATTTATACTTAAGGAGTCTTAAAGTTTTCTTAAACTACAAGTCAAACATTTTATAAGGAGGAATGACAATAATGAGTATCGGAATCATTATTGCGAGCCACGGTGAATTTGCCGCGGGTATTCATCAGTCAGGATCTATGATCTTTGGTGAACAAGAAAAGGTTCAAGTTGTAACCTTTATGCCAAACGAAGGTCCAGATGATTTATACGCCAAATTCAACAATGCTGTGGCTGCATTTGACGCAGAAGATGAGGTTCTAGTCTTGGCTGACCTTTGGAGTGGTTCTCCATTTAACCAAGCTAGTCGCGTAATGGGAGAAAATCCTGAGCGTAAATTTGCCATCATCACTGGACTTAACTTGCCGATGTTGATCCAAGCCTACACAGAGCGTCTTATGGACGCGAATGCTGGAGTGGATAAAGTCGCTGCGAACATCATTAAAGAAGCTAAAGATGGCATCAAGGCTCTTCCAGAAGAGCTAAACCCAGCTGAGGAAGTTGCAACTGCTGCAACTGCTGCAGCTGCTCCTGTAGCCCAAGCTGCTATCCCAGAAGGAACAGTTATCGGAGACGGTAAATTGAAAATCAATCTTGCTCGTCTTGACACACGTCTTCTTCACGGACAAGTCGCAACTGCTTGGACACCAGATTCAAAAGCAGACCGTATCATCGTTGCTTCAGATAACGTTGCAAACGACGAATTGCGTAAAGAGTTGATCAAACAAGCTGCTCCTAACGGAGTGAAAGCTAACGTTGTTCCAATCAAAAAATTGATTGAGGTTGCAAAAGATCCTCGTTTTGGTAACACACACGCCCTTATCTTGTTTGAAACACCTCAAGACGCCCTTCGTGCTATCGAAGGCGGTGTGCCAATTAAGACTCTTAACGTTGGATCAATGGCTCACTCAACTGGTAAAACAATGATCAACAACGTATTGTCAATGGACAAAGACGACGTTGCTACATTTGAAAAAATGCGTGATCTTGGTGTTGAATTTGACGTACGTAAAGTACCAAACGACACTAAAAAAGATTTGTTTGACTTGATTAGCAAAGCTAACGTTCAATAATTAACATTAAATAGAAAAGGAATAAAACCATGTCAGATATTTCAATCATTTCTGCTATCTTGGTTGTAGTTGTTGCCTTCTTCGCAGGTCTTGAAGGTATCCTCGACCAATTCCAATTCCATCAACCAATCGTAGCATGTACCCTTATCGGTCTTGTAACTGGTAACCTCGAAGCAGGGGTTATGCTTGGTGGATCACTTCAAATGATCGCCCTTGGTTGGGCTAACATCGGAGCTGCCGTAGCTCCTGACGCGGCTCTTGCTTCTGTTGCTGCTGCAATTATCATGATCAAAGGTGGTAACTTTACTACTGAAGGTATCGCAGTCGCAACTGCAACTGCAATCCCTCTTGCCGTAGCTGGACTTTTCTTGACTATGATCGTTCGTACAATCTCAGTTGGTTTGGTTCACACTGCAGATGCTGCTGCTAAAGAAGGAAACATTGCAGCTGTTGAACGCGCTCACTACTTTGCCCTTGCTCTTCAAGGTCTACGTATTGCTATCCCAGCTGCACTCTTGCTTGCAATGCCAACTGAAGCAGTTCAAGGAGTATTGGAACTTATGCCAGAATGGCTTAAAGGTGGTATGGCTGTCGGTGGTGCCATGGTCGTTGCCGTTGGTTACGCTTTGGTTATCAACATGATGGCTACTCGTGAAGTATGGCCATTCTTCGCTATCGGTTTTGCTCTTGCAGCAATCTCTCAATTGACTTTGATTGCCCTTGGTGTCATCGGTGTTGCCCTTGCCTTCATCTACCTCAACCTTTCTAAACAAGGTGGAAACGGTGGCGGAGGAGCTGCAACTTCTAACGATCCAATCGGTGATATCCTAGAAGACTACTAGAAAGGGGAACAATCATGGCTGAAAAAATTCAATTATCAAAATCAGATCGCCAAAAAGTTTGGTGGCGTTCACAATTCCTTCAAGGTTCATGGAACTACGAACGTATGCAAAACTTGGGTTGGGCTTACTCTTTGATCCCAGCTATCAAGAAACTTTACACTAAAAAAGAAGACCAAGCCGCTGCTCTTGAGCGCCACCTTGAGTTCTTCAACACTCACCCATACGTAGCTGCTCCAATCATGGGGGTTACTCTTGCACTTGAAGAAGAACGCGCAAACGGTACTGACATCGATGATGCTGCTATCCAAGGTGTTAAGATTGGTATGATGGGACCTCTTGCTGGTATCGGTGACCCAGTCTTCTGGTTTACAGTACGTCCTATCCTTGGTGCCCTTGGTGCATCACTTGCAGCAACTGGTAATATCGTTGGACCACTTCTCTTCTTCTTTGGATGGAATGCAATCCGTATGTCTTTCCTTTGGTATACACAAGAGTTTGGTTACAAGGCTGGATCTGAAATCACCAAAGACATGTCAGGTGGTATCTTGAAAGACATCACTAAAGGAGCTTCTATCCTTGGTATGTTCATCCTTGCCGTTCTTGTACAACGTTGGGTATCAATCAACTTCACTATCAACCTTCCAGGTAAACAATTGTCAGAAGGTGCTTACATCGTCTTCCCAGAAGGTCCTGTTACAGGTGGAGAATTGAAGGGAATCCTCGGCCAAGCACTTAGCGGTTTGAGTTTGGATAGCGTTCAACCACAAACGCTTCAAGGTCAGTTGAACTCATTGATCCCAGGATTGATGGGACTTCTCCTTACTTTCCTTTGCATGTGGTTGCTTAAGAAAAAAGTATCTCCAATCACAATCATCCTTGCACTCTTTGCAGTTGGTATCGCAGCTCGTTACTTCGGTATCATGTAATCTCGGTGAGAATATACAAACAAAAAAGAATCAGGTTTATCACCTGATTCTTTTGGCTCTTTGTCAAATAGTGTTGATGAAGAACCTAATGAAAAAAGAATCCAACAAAAATTGGACTACCTGTCTCCGGTTGAATACCGAAGACGGTAGCCCTAGGGTGTTTTTATTAAATTCTCACTTTTTGGGGTCAGTCCCTAAGCCTGATAGTAGTTTCTTGTTCATACTATTCCCCTTTAGTCATTTACTACTTTAAGTTTCATTGCTTTAGCCACTTCTTCTGCCTTTGATCCCTTAGGTGTATGAATTTCTACATCTGGATTACAGTTTTTCACAAAATAGAAGTATTCTGTAATTTCTGTTACACTTGCTGGAATTGTAATGGATTTAATTGATGATGTACCCCAGAATACTAATGTTCCAATACTCTTTGTGCCTTCTGGGAAAGTTACTTCTTCAAGAGAACTACATCCATTGAAGATATCATCTTCTACTGTTTCTATTGACTTACCTAAGTAGACATACTTTAGAGCTTCATCAATCGCAAATGCAGTTTTTCCAAGATACCGTACTGTATCTGGTAAAACGATTGCCTCACAATGTTCCAAGTTCGCAAGACCACGTTCTCCTATTGCGATAACAGGTTTACCCTTAATTTCCTGATGTAGATATTGTTGCTAATATCAAATATTTCTATTTAATCTTCTCATAAATATATACATGTTAATATATTGAAGTCTTTAAGTATTTATAACTTTTATAACTATAGTTCCTTAATTTTTCCAGTAAAAAAACGAAAGGCACCACAAGTTATTTATGTATTTTCTTTAAACGATTCATGTACTTCTGTCGCAACTTCTCGCCCGCCTTTAATTGCGGTTGCGATAGATTGAGGACCTAAATATGCATCACCTGTTATTATTTATTTCTATTGTTTTCTGATGTTGACCGAAAGTCAAATTTTTACCTTTCATCTAGAACACTAAAGTATACTTTTGTTCAATTGCTGCAACGACAAGGTCACATGGAATAATATGTTCACTACCTGCCACTTCATGCGTTGATCTTCTTCCACTTTCATCTGATTCACCAAGTTCCATTGTAATAACCTTTACACCAGTTACTTTCCCACTCTCATCACGCAATACTTCTTTAATATTCTCTAAGAAATGGAATGTAACACCTTCATTGTGTGCATCTTTGATTTGTAGTGTAGCTTCTAGTATATTGTTCATATGGTCATCATTCTTTTGTTTTAGGTTTAGGCGCTTTTAATATAATGGATGTTGGCCTTTTTGTATACACTAAAATAGGGTTGGTGGAAAATTTCCATCAACCCTAAAAATTATAGAACCACACAAAACCCTGACCAGAGATGGTCAGGGTTTTGTATTTCAAAAATTATTCTGTAAATTCTATAGTTACTTTTACTTCAGAATCCATTGAAGAAAATATTGTTTTATAATAATTGATTGCAGATTCTTTAATTTCACTCTTAAATTTATCTAAATACTCTACTTGTTTATCACTAGAAAGTTGGTTTGTGACCAATTTCCCAGTATCAACATCTTCTGTAGTCCCACTTAATAACTCTCCATGACTATCATATAAATCATAAGGATCATCTTTTGAAAGTTCAACACCAATTACTTCCAATTTTGGAACAATAACCTTATATTCTTTTTCGCTTATTTGTTCAACCTTTACACTACTTTTAATTCCAAATTTAGCGTTATAATTTAAAATTACTAATGCTGCTTTTTTAGAGAACGGCACATCAAACCCAAAAACTTGAGTTGTTTTTGTTTCAGAAATAATTTCATTAATTCCCGCATTCAAAAATACAACTTCATTCACTTTTTCAATACTTTCGATATTAATTGACGATTTGACTTCTGATTTATGTTCCTTAGGTAAGAAAAATAGCACTCCAATAGCTATAATAGCTATTAATACCACATTCAATAGTACACTAAACATATTAACTTTCTTCTTTAATATAGACAAGATAAAAAAACCTCACTTTAAATAATCTATCTAAATTTTACACATTCTAAAGAAAATAGTCAATATTTTTTCGTACTATCTTCTAAAATTAATTGTGCCTATTAAAAATGAAATTAGTTTGTTGCATTTGATTATATTTTTTGAACACCAAATCCATTTAAAATTGAGTGCTATTTTGAGCACTAAAAAAGGGCTCTTTGTCAAATAGTGTTGATGAAGAAATTTAGGAAGGGATTAAGCAACTAATTGTTGCTTAATTCCTTTTTGTTTTGGGCCAAACATTTTTGTTATTAAAATAATCCTATTTCTAAAATGGTAATAGTTTCTAAAGCCGTAGGCATTTCTTTTAAGCACTTTTATTTTATTGTTTATTCCTTCAATAGGGCCATTTGTTCTAGTTGGATACTCACAAGTATTTTGAATATATGGCAAGTAAGTCATAAGAGTCTTTAATACTCTTTTTAAACCAGGAGATAGGTCTAATTGCGTAGCTGCTTCAATCGTTTCCTTGAATTCTATATAATCTCTATCCTGTGTACATTCACGAAGTGAATGTACAACCTCATAATCATTTTTTAGAGATGGATTGTTTTCTAAGATATAATCTACGATTCCTTTACTTGTTATGAAGCTTTCAAAAAGCTTATAACGATTATATTTATAGTTCTGAAGTTCATTAGGGTTCTTTAAAATTAACTTCCAATAATGTTTTAACTTTCGATATAATTTAGGATTTTTATAACGATGCTGATTCATGATACGTACCCGAGTTCGATTTAATTCTCTATTCAAGGCTTGTACAATGTGAAAAGGATCAATGATAATTTTTGCGTTAAGAAACATTTCTTTTATTAATTGAATGTATGGCAAGTACATATCGATGGAGATAGTTTTCACCTTTAATCTAGTCTTAGGCTCAAAACGATAAAAATATTGTTTCAAACTGTAAGATTTTCTATCTCGTACAACATCGACCAACTTGTGTGTAGTGCTATCACAAATAATGAAGCTCATATTACTATCGGAAGATTTAACAGATTTAAATTCATCAAAACACAAATGCTCGGGTAAATCATGTAATGGTTTAATCGTTAATAATCGTGCTGTATCATCTATGATACGTCTAACGGTATGAATTGAAACATTTGTTTCTTTGGCAATATATGTTTCAGATACTGTTTCACTTATTTTTGCCTTAATTTCATTTTTTAATCGTTTCGAGATATGACAGTATTTTTCTACAATTCGACTAGTATCTGCAGTAAATGAAGAACCACATTCTCTACAGAGAAATCTCTGATTTCGTAGATTTAAGTAGGCTGGAAGGCCTGAAACAGAACAGAGAGTGATACGAGAAGTTTTCGTCCCGTTTTTAACTATATTGTTATTTTGGCTAACGCACCCACAAACGGCACAAAATTCTGGTTTATGCGTATATGTAGCTGAATAAAATAAAGATTTTCTATTTTTTAATATCTTCTCTTGAACATTATTATCCCAAATAATGTTTTTATCTTTGATTTGTAGTGTAGCTTCTAGTATATTGTTCATATGGTCATCATCCTTTTGTTTTAGGTTTAGGCGCTTTTAATATAATGGATGTTGGCCTTTTTGTATACACTAAAATAGGGTTGGTGGAAAATTTCCATCAACCCTAAAAATTATAGAACCGTTCTTTTTATATCTCATTTATTCTGCCAAGGCACCCATTGGATCCCATGGTGCAAGAACGATTGGTTCTGCTTCGTAAGCAGCTCGTTCTTCTGCTGTCAGTAATTCTTTGCGAACAACGATTTGGTAAGTGTATTCATCCATCCAAGCGTCTGAGGCAACAAAGTATCCATCTGTACCGACCTTGTCTCCCCAAGAGTTTTCAACTTTCCACTTGACTGATTTACCGTTTTCGTCCAAATCAACACCTGTCAAGACCATAGCGTGGGTCATTAAGCTTTCGCCGTAGTCCAAACGTCCAGCCTTGTCTTGAGTGAGTTGAATGTCCATACTTGATTCAAAGTCATAAACATCTGTCGCAAGGATTCCTGCTTTACGGTTGCTGAGCTGACCGACATCTGAACCAAACCAAACAGTTTCTCCTGTTTGCATTTGGGCAATCGCCAATTCTTTCAAGCGCTCCATAGGTACGTTAATGTAACGAACTGCACGGCTACCAACGACATTTCCCAACATCTCAACTGTATAAGATTTGCCATAAGGCTTGTCAGCAGTTGGAGCATTGATCACAGAAACATAATCTTCTAAAGGCAGATTGACATATTTCTTGTAAAACTCTTGTGGAGTAATACCCTTTTCACTTTGGTAGTTGTTATCCTTGTCACGATAAGCAAAGTCAAATTTGCGCGGTGGGAGGCCTAGTGACATTGCAAGGAAGTTGAAGATTTCTTGCAAGAGGTCTTCTTTCTTAGCCTGAACAGTCGTTTGATCAGCACCTGAAGCCAAGAGGTCACGCAAGATTTGAGCATCTTGACGAAGCAATTTGTTAAGGATTGCATTTAGCTCACGGCTACTGCTAGATGAGATAGATTCAGGATACACTGATTTAGGTACGACACCATATTTTTCAAAAAGAGCTACTACCATATCCCATTGTCCACCATCTTGTTGAGGTGTTTGAAGAAGGAAGCTAACCTTGCGGCTCGTCAATTCTTGATCAGCAGTTGCAATCACTTGCTCCAAGAACCAGTTAGATTTTTCATACTTGTCCCAGAAGAAGGTGTGGGCTTGTGACAATTCAAAGTTTTCAAGTTTGTATTGAGAGATGAGTTTGTGGCGGAAAGTATTGAGGGCTGCAAACATCCAGCAACGACCAGAAGCCTTCTGATTAGTGACCTTGTCCTTTGTCAAATCAAGTGAAAAAACAGGTGTGTTGTCTACATGGCTTTGACGACGCTCAAGGGCTGCAAAGATTCCATTGTGGCTAGCAGCATTTTCGATAGCTTGGTATTTGACATTTGCTTCATAGTTGGCAAATAATTTATCTGTAAATGATTCTTGAATCGCGTTCATAAAATCCTCCTTTTATTCTACAGTCTATTATAACTCTTTTCACAAAGGAAGCAACCAAAAACTGAAAAAGGCAAGGATATTTTCCTCACCTTTTTCAACGATTACACAGTTTACCTAACACTTTCGAGCAAGCCTTCTAATTCCTCTTTGGTCAAGCGACGCCATTCCCCACGCTTTAGATTTTCATCCAAGGTCAAAGTTCCCATGGTCAGACGTTTCAAGTTCACCACCTCTTTGCCACAGTAGGCAACCATGCGTTTGACCTGGTGGAATTTTCCCTCTGCAATGGTCACGCGGATTTGGCTTTGATTCTTTTCTGAATCTACCGATACAAGCTCCAACTTGGCAGGCTGACAGGTAAAGTCCTTGAGCGGAATGCCTTGCGCAAATGTCTCTACATCCTCTTGGGTCATGATTCCATTGACCTGCGCCAGATAAGTCTTATCCACATGACGTTTAGGAGAAAGAAGAGCATGAGCCAACTGACCATCATTGGTCAAGAGCAAGAGTCCATGCGTATCGATATCCAAACGCCCTACTGGGAAAACTTCCTTTGAACGAGATAAGTCATCCAACAAATCCAACACAGTCTTATGTTGAGGATCTTCAGTTGCTGAAATAACACCCTGGGGCTTGTTCATCATATAGTAAACAAACTCCTCGTAGGTTAGCTTTTGCCCGTCAAAGCAAATTTCCTCCGTGTCTTCATTGATTTGCAACTTGGCAGATTTTTCTTTCTTACCATTCACTGTCACGCGCCCTGACTTGAGAAAGTTTTTGACCTCAGTCCGACTCCCTATAGCACAGGCAACCAAATATTTATCTAATCTCATAGTACTATTATACCATGAACAAACTTAATCTTATACTCTTCGAAAATCAAATTCAAACCACGTCAGCGTCCCCTTGCCGTACTCAAGTACAGCCTGCGGCTAGCTTCCTAGTTTGCTCTTTGATTTTCATTGAGTATTAGTACAAAAATAAGCCGCCTGATTGGGCGACTTTATTTTATAGGGAGATTATTATGAAAAATTTTTAGGAGTTAAAGTTAAGGTCTTCTTAACTTATGCCTACAGTATAAACTAGATTCCTAAAAGTTTTCTTAAAATTTTCTCCTCAAACTTAAATTTCTTTAAATCTTCACTGTTAAAATCAAACGTTCTAGCAATACAGATAACGATTAGTTAAAAGTTAAAACCATAAAGAGGAGTAACAACACAAATAGTGATAAGCTAACAAGCAAGGTTAAGACTTTAACAAGCGTATTGCTTTGCCAATAACTGGGCTTTCCAATATTACTAGTAGCATCCGTAGAAAAGATTTGAGTTTGTCTTGGTTGAATGGTCACAAGGATGATTAAGGAAATAGCTAGTATAATGGTCAAAATTATCAATAATTCAGTCATTTAACTACCTCAAAAGTCCTATCAAAGTAAATAATAAACCAATCAAGATAACTAACCCCAACAAGAAAGAGAAAGTTTTACTAATCTTTTCCCCACGTGTTGCTTTTTCTTTTTTTATGGGTTGTTGTTTCATCTCCTCCATACGACCCTCAACATCTTGATAAAATAGATCTTTTTTAGTCATGGCTTTCTCCTAAAATGGTTTCCATCCGCTCCTGATACATAATTGGATCTACATAATTGGCGTGGTACCCTTGATCTCCAAGAGCTCGTCCCATCTCTTTGACATGAGAAAGGGCTAACTCAATGGTGTGAATCATGTCGTCAACTGCTTCCTTAGCGAAAATATGATTCGGTGCTGTATAGCGACGGTTATGGGCAGTTTCTTCAAAAGCTAGGACCAGTTGGTTGTGTTCAAAAGCCTGGCGAACAGCCTGAAGTAGTTCATTACCATAGTTAATATCTAAGAAAATATCTGATAACTGATAAAGCTCCTGAATCTTTTGTGGACTGGCGTTTTGATAGAGTACAACATTGGGATAGCGGAGCATATCCAGCAACTTGGTCGACATTTCTGTCACTGCTGCTATTCGGAAAGTAACACTTGGCAAATTTTCCACCAGTTTTTCGATTTGCTCTAGTTGGTCCGAATTGGTCACTATCAAGGCATCAGAACGAACAAAATTATCGCGCTTAAAGTGATAATGATAGCCTAGATGACTAAACTTATGATGGAATTTTTCATCCGTCAATTGCAGAGCGCGTTCATAAGTCGCATAATCTGGAATGATAATGGTCTTAGCACGAAGCTGGTCATTCTCCAAAATCAGTTGCATATTTCCTGGAATATGACCTTGCAATGGTTCTTGCCAAACCAAGATATCCTGACCTGATTTTTCTGGGAAATGGAAGGAAGTCAAAAACGATGTAGATAGGGTATTAAAGAGAATGTGGCCGAGATTCACTTTCAAACCTTGTAAGAAGTCTATAATAAAGGCCACTCGACCAGAAAAATGACGCAATCCTTGACCTTCCAAGGTCAAAAGAATATCACCTGTGACATGGTTTTCCAAAATAACTTCCTTTTGATCTACGTTCCGATAAGAAGTCATGATAGCTTGACCAGAAGCATCAAAGGTGGTCTTAGCAAAGCAAGCTCCAAAACGATTGTAGTGATCTACTTGAAAGATCCGACCCGCTGGTGTTTTCCATTCGACTTTTTTTACCAAACGAGCCTGTAAGCCATCTGCAAAATGAATCACTGCTCGTTCTTGATTAAGGTCATTGATGGTTCCAAATTGATTATTACCAGCAATCTCCCAAAAGTCTGGTACGGGAACTTGGTTAAAATACAAGGGTTTACCACTGTCATAACCCAAATAATAGGTGAAGGGTGAGACAACTCCATCTGGTAAAAATCCATCTGGTTCAATAACCACAGCCAAATCAGATAGTCCTGCCGCAGTCAGACTATAGTGCAAATCTTGGCTTTCTTGATTATATACATCAAATAACTGAATCATCCACTACCTCCTTGATTGTATTTTCCCATGTGTTCAAAATCTCTTGAGTCAAGAATTTCTCAGCAATCTGGTAGGATTTTTCTCTCATACTTTCCAAACGATTTTCCAAATACAGTTGGCAAATTTTTTCTGCATAAGCTTTCTTGATTTCATCTTCGACATGGTCAGATGAGCTTGGAATCAAGTAGCCATTTTCGCCATCTTCGATGAAGGTTTGATTTCCATAAGGAACATCAAAACCAATCAATGGCAAGCCCGAACCAATTGCTTCCATGAGTGTTAACCCAAATCCTTCACTTGTAGAAGCAGTTAGATAAACTTCATACTGTGAATAGATTTGGGAAAGTTCGGCATGGCCCTTGAGTTTAATATACTCCTCTGCCTGACCTGCAGCGATAATCTCATGAAGACGTCCTTCTTCGCCACCACTACCGTAGATATCAAAGGTTAATTCTGGCAACTCCTTATGAGCCTCAATTACAGCCTTCACGAGCCAATCAATGTGTTTTTCCTTAGCTAGACGCGAAGCTGTAATAAGAGAAAATGGCTTACGGCTCTCTTGTGGTTTTGTTAATTGATCTACACTTCCAACTGGAATGGTCACAATCTTAGGAGCATGCGAGGTATAGTGAGCAAACTGTTGCTCTAGAACTTCCTTTTGACGATCCGTTGAAACGATAAAGAAATCGACCTTATCTGCATTTGTAAATTGATAGTCATAATAGTTGTTCCACAAGATATAGTCATCATTAGTCGCATTTTCACTATAGTGCTCCGCATGAACAACAACAGCAAGGTGAGCAGCACGCGCTTCTTCAAAGACCACCTGACCAATCCCTGTCTCACGATCCAAAATTACTAAATCTGATTTACTTAACTGAAGTGTCTGCATGAAATAACGGATCAAGGCAGGCTTCCCGTATAAAATGCGATCTTTGAAACGGTAAACTTCCTCGGTTCCTTGATTCATGAACATCTCATAAGCTGGAGTCCCATCTTCATTGTAGAAGGTTCTTTGGTAGAGTGTCGCTACATTGTCTTTAGGAGCAAAATACTCTGTGCAGTAGCGTGTGTATGAGAAGTAATCCTTGCGGATCAATTTACCAGCATACACATACTCCACATGTTGGACAAAATCTTTTTCCTCATCTACCAAATAACAAGTGATAAACTTGTCTTCATCTGAGAAGAAGATTCGTTCAATTTTCCCATTTCTTTCACGATGGCTTTCTACACCTTCAAAATAAGTCAAAACATCAGCTACCGTCACACTGGTCGGTGCAATTCTGATATCCGTAAAATAATTATATAGCCAAATAACTTCCTCATCATTAAATCCAATATTAGCTGTCAAATGCTGGATATTATCAGCTAAAATCATATCTGTAAAGATAAACTTCGACGGTAGATTCAGACTGCGAAAAATACCCGCACGATAAGCTTGGGCATATTCAACACCACTGCTGGCCCAACCAATTCCTAAATTTATATTGTAAATTGTCATATTGTCCCCTTTTTATGGAAAATAAGTTATAATTTCCCCATCAGGCGAAATGTCTACTCGACTCAATAGAAGATTTCGAACCATATCCTTCTTGACCTGCTTTTTCATCTCTTCAAAGCCATTATAAGCTTCTTGATAATACTCAACGATAGGATTCTTTTGTGCAGCTGATTGGCCACCAATCGCTAGACTCAATTGTTGAAGGTAGTCTACCTGCTCTACCCAGTTATCATCTATTGCTTTTAGCAATGCTAAGCGCTGAAAATGAGAAAAGAGATCAAGTGTTTCCAGAAGCGTTCGTTTTTCTTGTAAACTCTTTTGAACTGTTATCTCCAGAACTCGTTTAACAGCATCCTTATCCGTCATATCCAACTCTCGCGGAACTGCATGATAAAGAAAACTGATATTTTTAACGATAAAATGATACAGTTCTTCTCTACTTTCAAAGGATTCTTCTGACAAGCTTTTTCTTACGAACTCATCTAGAACATCTACCACAAAACCATCAAGATCCTCAGTCCCATCAATCAAGCGGTTTCTTTGACTATAGACCATCTCTCTTTGGATATTCATGCTCTCAGCATACTCTAAAGTTTGACTTCTTGATGATCTAGCAGTGCTATCGCTTGCCTTCTGCGCTTTTTCTACTAATTTTCGATAGCGTCTTCCTTCTAGGGGTTCAGGGCTTATCTGTTGGTTTACTGTATAATCCTTATACATCTTATGCACCCAAGGAGGACCATACTTCTTGATCACATCATCTTCTAGTGAGACAAAAAATTTTGATAAACCAGGATCTCCCTGTCGACCAGAACGTCCTCTAATCTGTAAATCAATGCGTTTACTCTCCATCCGTTCGGTACCAATGACAACTAGTCCACCAAGCTCAGCAACTCCTGGACCAAGTTTAATATCAGTCCCACGACCAGCCATAGAAGTCGCAACTGTCACAGCTCCCATGCGACCCGACTCTGCAATCATCTGAGCTTCACGCGCCGCATTATGGGCATTTAAAACGTTATGAGCAATTCCTTCCCGTAATAATAGGGAGGAGTAAAGTTCAGACATTTCTACGGATCCAACAAAAATCAATAAAGGATTACCCTTTTCATGATAATATTTAATCTCAGCAAGTGAAGCATACACTTTTTCAGGTAGGGTAACATAGAGATTATCTGGATAATCAATTCGCTGATTCTTACGATTAGTAGGAATTCGAATGACTGACATCCCATAAGTTTCTAAAAACTCTTTCTCTGCAACCTTTCCAGTCCCAGTCATCCCAGAAATTTTTTTAAACTTCTTGAATAAGCTTTGGTAGGTAATCGAAGCCATTGCCCGAGTTTCTTCTGACAAGGGAACATGTTCCTTTTCTTCAATGGCTTGGTGCAAGCCCCCCTGAAGCTTGGTCATTTCTAATAAACGACCCGTGCTTTGATCTACTAAAACAAGTTCCTCACCTTTTTCACCATTACGAATGATGTAATCTTTATCCTTTTTGAATAAGGTATGGGCTCGTAAAGCAAATGTCAAATGTCTTGCTAATACACTATGTTCTTCTGAATATAGATTATCAATTCCGAGAAAACTCTCTGCTGTTTTAGCTCCCTTTGTAGTGAGCCATACTTCTTTTTTCTCTTCTTTAAATATATAATCTTCGCCCTCGACCAGAGTCGTCATCAAGGTATCAATAATTCCATAAAAATTAGATTGTACCCTAGGTGATCCTGAAATAACAAGTGGTATTTGAGCGCTATCTAGCAAGACTGCATCAACTTCATCTATGATGACAAAGTTAAATTCTGGCATATATTTTTTATCCTCACTGGAAGCTAGATTATCAAGCAAATAGTCAAAACCAAGACCACTGTTGGTGGTATAAACCACATCTGCACTATAAACTTCCCTCTTATCCTCAGCTGTCAACTCTTCATCATCGTCTTCAGAAAAAGGAATACGGATTGTTAGTCCTAAGAACTTGTAGACTTGCCCCATCTCTTCTGCATCGCGCTTGGCAAGATAATCGTTGGTCGTCACCAACATAACACCCTGACCCGTTAAGGCATTAAGATAAAGCGGCATCGTAGCTGTCAGAGTTTTACCTTCACCTGTATTCATCTCAGCAACATTCCCTTGGTGGATGACAATCCCACCCATGACTTGTACATCATAGGGGAACATCCCCAAGATTCGTTTATCAGCCTCTCTGACAACCGCAAAAGCCTCTACTAGAATATCATCTAAGCTTTCTCCAGCAGTTAATCTCTTTTTAAATTCTTGTGTTTTACCTGCTAATTCACCATCTGTTAGCGAGGCCATCTCTTCTTTTTTTAGATTGATTTGATGCAAGATTTTTTTCACCTTGCTCAATTGTCTGTTGTTATTCCACATCTTGTTTAGAATAATCCTCTTCTATTGAAAATGAATGAAAATCAACTGATTGAAGACCTGCGCTCAACAGCTGTACTTTGTAATGATAGGCCTCTTCTGGATAGGTAAAGGTGAAATCAAAATCTTTTTCAATCACTTGATCGACCTGCTTATTATAACGATCCATAAAAATGAGTCTAAAATATAAACCATTTTGAGGTTGAACAGTCATCTGACTAACCAAACGGTAACGATGGCCCCTTTTTAAAAGAGGTAAGGTTGGGGTCAAGCGATTTCCCTGAAAATTAAAACTTGAGGTCCACTCATGAATCATAGTACCAGAATTCACCATACTATTTTCAAAATAAACATGATCACGTGAATGGTAGATAACGACTGACCCATATAAAAAGCTATTCTCTGCTAAAACTCCAAAGCTGGCCCCTCTAAATTCTCCCCAATAAATTTCTTTATTCCGTTTGATAATCATTAAAACTTTCTCCCAAAATTTTGCTCTAATACTATCTTATAAAAATTCATAAACCATGTTGTACTTGTAGCACTATCATCGTTATGGCGACCCGAAGTACCTTTTACCATGATGTGAGCCCCCGAATGATAAAGGGCCTCTACTAATCCCTCAAAAGCGCGTGGATCATAATCTTCCTCTTTCATATATGAGAGTCCAAAAATTGTTTGGCTAAAATCTGCTTTTTTAAAGGCAGTCCAAAAGCGGTCATCCAGTGCTCTCATGGCATCTATGCTAGCATCCCCCTTAGAATGATGACGTAAGATATCAAAAGCAGTCGGGAAAAGTCCAGGTGCTTCGAGTCTACCTCTTTCAGCTATCAAGCCAAGATTGGTTAAGGGTTTAGCAACTATAACTGCTCGGGGTTCAAAAAAAGAGCTATAATACATAGAACCATAGGTCCCCATAGACATCCCTGAAAGGATTAATTCTTTATTTGAAAATCCTAACAAATCTAAATACTCTTGAATAACATTTCGAATCCCATTTTCAAGATATTCATCGCCTAAATAGAAAGCTCCCCCATCTATCCGAGGATCAGAAAATAAGATAAAAGGGGCTCCCAAATATTTCATAATACCGAAACCTTCAAACCCTTCCGCTCGGCGATAACCAGAGAAATAGATATTTAAAGGTGGCTTAAAGTCTCCTGGATAGAAGAAGTAATTGATTTCCTCACGCTTGTCATTATGAATAATGCCACCACCAAGAACATACTTACCAAATTGGTAGCGCGTTAAACGCTGGTGAAGAGCTCCTATTTTCAGATGTCCTGCTCCTCTAGCTTCTAAAGAAACGCTGATAAATGAAGAAAAATCATCGTCCAGCACCAGGGCAGACTGCATATCTTCAACAGTGAAAACTCGTTCTTTGACAAAATTAGCAGTAGAGGCATCTTGAATATTTCTAACAATGAGTCGAATGTCACAAGTTAAATCCTTCTCATATTCTAGCCAGAGCTCAACTGGATTGAAATCACTAGCTCGGATATTATACTTCCAGCTGATTAAGGGGCGGAAGACGTCACCGTACTTCCCTAATAGTTCTAAATTTTCATAACCATTATAACGAACCTGCCCCGTAAAAGCAGGATTGACAATCATATCAATCGCAACTAACTTATCCCCATACTGACCTCTAAACAAGGCCTTCGATAAAAGTCGTAACAGTTCTGCTGGGTTTGAAAAATCTGTTGATTGAGCACAAGTTTTTTTCAAAAAATCTTGAACATCTTCTGATTGAGGTTCAGCTGTATCGGGATAGAAAATAGTATAAGGAGTCACCATTCTCATCAAAGGAAGCAAATCAGATAGATGCTCAGGATTTTCAACTAAAACAGCTGAAAAAGTCTTTAATCCTTCCATTTTCATGACCTTCCTTATGGCAGTCGTTGATCCTGGCCAAAAGAAATGCCAGTCCATATTCTCAGGAAGTTCATAGTCATGGCTCCAATTTTTAGTTCCTATCTGCAAAATCTGTAATTTATGACTCACTATTTGCCTCCTCTAACCATTTTTCCCACTTGTCTACAAATTGATCACCTGTATTTTGTCGAATCTTATCAATTGAGTAAATTAAGGCTTGATTCCAATGTTCCAAGGTATCTAAAAAGTAGTGTCCCGCTTTACTAAACTCTGATAAATCCGATAAGATATAACCATTTTGTAAATGAGTAACATATTCTGACTCGGAAAAATTGATTTGAGGAATTCCTGCGCTAATCCCTGCAATCTGCGTGTAAATATTAGCGACTGGATTTAAATCAACAATTAAACGAGTGTACTCTAACTCTCGAATCAAGCCCATCTCATCATTTAGATTGATAATCTTAAAGCGATAATCATCTCTAGTATTTTCCTCTAATGTATTTTCTGCATCAGATAGCACAGAATCCTTTAATAGATCCCTCGGGTTAAGACGCTCCATAATCAGCGTATCAAGTTGATTTTGCAAAGCTTCAATTTGATAACCTTCGGCATTGAATAATGAAAAAACAACCTCCGTCAAAGGATTTTTCGAGACAAAATGTAAGATTTCATACAAAACTTTTGGATCTTGTTGCATCTGTACATCTAATTGGACATAAATTTTTGATTCCTTTAATCGTTGACTAACTCCTAATTTCAAACGCGTATCAAAAGAAGGTAAATGATGCATTTTTGAAGTAAATTGGGGATAAGTCTCTTGCAATCGCTCTAGAAAATCTTTCCGATCACTAATCAAAAATCTGGACTTCTCCACTACCTGACGATGATCTTGTAAATTATCTGCTTGATTTCTTTCAATAAAGAAACTTATAATTTTAGGAGCCTCTTCTGGCAATCTTTCTAACAATTGATTTTGAAACTTGGTATTAGCTGCCAAAACAAATGAATCTCCAACCTCATAGTCTTGATTTAAAAATTTTGTTAGGAACTCCCAAATAACTTCATCTATACTTTCATAAGTTAATTTTCCAAAACGGTAGCCTACTGCTGGATTTACCTTCACAATTGGCTCTTCTCCCTGCAAATTTTCCCTTAATTGCCACTGACCTTTGGCGTTGTAATAATAACGAGTAGCTGGTCTTTGATCCCTATACTCTACAAGACTAGACAAAAAACCACGATCATCAAAATAGCAAATAAAATCAACTTGGTTATCTTTAAAATACGTGATGTAGCTGATAAATCCTTCTGAACCATATTCAATTTCAGCATAGAGTGCTCCCTTTTGCTTGACTACAATTAAGAAAGGAGTGTAGATAAAGTCACAGTCTTCATCCCATGTTAAATCTTTTAACTGTAAGGGATGCATCTCCTCATGTTCAATGTTTTGAATAGCATCGAAAACAGAGAAAACTTCCGACTCCAATAAATCTTGTCTATGTAGTAAGTAGCGTAGATGAGGATGATAGGTCAACCATAGTATCTTAGATTCTAGTTCTTGGCGTTTAAAAATTCGAATTTGGTGCAACACATCATCAAATTCTAAGCGATAAGGTGTTCGATACCAAGGTACAATACTTGCCTGCCAAGATTGATTGTTATTTTCTAAAAAAGGGATGAAATAATACATATATCCTCCTCACAATTATGAATCAATTTCTAAGAGTGGTCTATAATTCTCATTTAATGTCAAAGCATCAATTTCTTCCTTGATATTAAACACCATGCCATTAAAAATAAAGAATAATCCTGGAAGCATCGTTAGTTGCATATAGCGCGGATCATATAATACAATCAACATTGGTAATCCTGCCATCAGAACAGTATAAGTAGAGCCAATTACTGCAAAACGCAAGATCAGCCAATTGATATAACGACTTGTTTCTTCTCCTGGATATATATTATAGATATACTCCCCAGATTTTTTCATCTTCTCAGCAATTTCTTCCCCATTCATATTAATAAAAGAGAAAGCAAGTCCCAATATAAACAGTACCACAATATAGGTATACAGCCAGACCGGTCGTCCAATTGCAAATTGGCCTATCCAATCCTGTATCCAGGAAGCATTTGGAAAAATAACTTGGAGTAACATTAGAAAATACTGCGGGATAGATACCAAGGACATGGCGTACATAAAAGGCATCCCTCCTGCAGGATTTAACTGAATATCCAAATAAGAATAGCGTTTAAAACGATTGTGAATCGTAATCTTATTCACTAAAATACGGTAGCGTGCCCTTTGCATGATAACAGATATATATATAAAAGCAAGAGAAAGTATAAGCAATAGTACGACAAATAACGGGCTACCCTGTAATTCTTTAATGCTATTGACTATATTTTGTGGCATACTAGCTACCATACTAGACATCAAGATAACTAGGGAGCCCCCTACACCAAACAAAGAATTCAGATCCGATAACCAGACTAAGAAAAAAGTTCCCGCAATCAAGAGTAAAACGTTCAAAGTCAATACTAACCCATAATTCACCCCTGACTGAATTGGGAGATTTAGGGTAATGGCTAACGATTGGATCAAAGCTATTACAAAAGTTAAGATCATTTTTCTTCGATCTTGAACTTCAATTGGCAAACTCCCCAATCCAAGTTTTTTAGACATACTAAACATTTGCCATAAAATCATAGCCGACATCCATGGAGACAGTCCAACAGAAAATAAGGAAAGACTCCGAAGATTTCCACCTGTGATAGCAGTTGAAAAGGCCAAGAATGCTGTAGTTCCGCCCAAAAAATTTGTATCATTTACGTTTACAAAGGGAAGTGTCAATCTACTACCTAGAACGTAGATGAATAAGAAAGAAATCGTCCACATGACTCTTTTAACGACGACCGATGTCAATTTTTTCTTCAAATTTTTCTCCTACTTTATTTAACCAATGAAATGTTCTAATAAAAATGGCTAAATCTATCAATAAATCTTTTGCCAATAATGGTATTCCATAACGATCATGCTCTAGATATCCAAAACTTGCATCACTGCATCAATCAATAGTTTTTTTGTAAAGTAGCCTTGTTTCAAGGCATAACTAACTTTATATACATTTTCAACCATGTATTGATAAGCTTCTGCTGTCGTTTCCTCTACTAGACGATTGGCCTCTTCCAAACTATCCACTACATAACCTAAGCCTTTTTCCCTTATGAAACTGGCATTTGAGAGATAGGATGGCACTACTACTGGAATTCCAGCAGCAAGATAGGTGCTAACTTTATGAGAGATATTCAAGCGATAGTAGTCTGCCTCATCCACTGGATTTTCACTGGTTCCCCATACTAAACCAAATCCTCCCTCTGACAAAGCAAGAAGCAACTCTGGATCTGTTTTCCAACCTTTAAAGGAAACTGTTGGGTTACGATTCTCTTGATTAGATTCTGAGAAAATATCGAGAGGGGTTGAGTAAGCCCAGTTGGATAAGTACTCAAAACGCTCCACACTACCTGCAAAAGATAGTTTTTTCTGAAAAACAGGTTGTCTCAAAGGATAGTCATGAACATGGTCCCACATACCTTGGATAATAATTTTTTGAACTGTCAATCCTTCCTGAATGAGCCGTTCCTTCATTTGTTCTGATGGAACAACTACTAGATCCGATTGGTTGTACATTTCAATGTACTCAGGCATCAAGTAATAATTTGATGGGAACATAAGGGGTGGAACATCATGAATGAAGGTAATAATTTTCGTATTTAAAATCTTACATTTCCTAATGAAATTTTGATCGTACTCCCTACCATTCCATGATGGAGATTGATAAACGACAATATCACCGTAACCCACTCGAGCCATGACACCATCTAAACGACTATTCAACTCACCTTGACTATCACTATAAATATCGTAAAAGTAAAAGCCAAGCTCGTGAAAGTCTAACTTTCTTGCAATTTTAACGGTTTCATTCTGGGCGATCAAAGCTGTACTCTGACCAGACATACCGTAAATATTTGTAATATTTATCTTCATAATCCTATTTAAATCCTTACGACAACTTACTTATTATAAATTTCATCCTCAACTAGCTGAATTTCTTGATCAAAATTATGCTCTGCGGTATGCTTGTGTGAGAATTTTACTTTTGAAGTTGCTCCCATCTTAAACCACTCATATTCGGAATCAATATGACCTAAATCAATCGCTTGTATGCCTTTTTTGCTTAAGTGATAAGCTAAAACCTTGACTGTAGGACCAAGCATCAAGAATACTAATTTACCATCGGCATGCTTCTCTATCGCTTCTTGAATTGACTGAACTTTACTGTAGGCATTTCTAGAAGGGCAGATAATACGCTCAACCGACTGAGCATTGTCAAAAAGATCGTTCCCAACTCCTGAACGTGAGTTTTCACCTTCGACGATCAAGATATCTCGTTTATCCCAAAGTTTCTTTAATTTTTCAAAGTGAGCAACCGAAGCAGACTTATCTTTGAGGTCCATATAAGGACGTGATATAAAAGTAGAACCATAGAAAGGCACTGCACCTCAATAATGGGACAAGAGAAACCCCCTCTTATGCGGTCAGTTTTCTGTAATCTACAGGAGATTGGTCATTTAATTTCTGTTGAATTCTAGTTTCATTATAAAATATGATGTAATTTTTGACAATATCTGTTATACTATCTTTGGTTAAGTTTCTCCACTTATGGAGATAGAAGGTTTCAGACTTGAGAACAGAGTGGAACCATTCGATACAGGCATTATCTGCTGGTGTTCCTTTTCGGGACATGGAGCGGGTGATGCCTTTTGCTGTACAAGACTGATAGTAGGCTTTTGAGGTGTAGACAGATCCCTGGTCGCTGTGTAAAAGTGCTCCTTGAGGTAGCTCAAGTTGATGAAGTGTGTCGAGCACAAAGTCCGTATCTTGGCACTCGGATATGGTATAAGCTACAATTTCATGATTATAGAGATCCATGATAGAGGATAGATAGAGCCTACAGTTGCCAAAGTAGAGGTAGGTGATGTCTGTGAAAAGCTTCTCCATAGGCTTTTCTGCCTGAAAATCACGATCCAGCTCATTGTCTGTTACATGGTAAGGCTTCCCTAATTTAGGTCCCTTCTTGGGACGGACACGGCAAAGGCAGCCCTTTTCCTTCATAATACGATAGACATTCTTGTGATTAACGACGAGGTTATAAACTTTCTTGAGCAAGCGAGTGATGGTTCGATAGCCGTAAATAAAGTAATTCTCCCTACAGAGTTGTTCGATTTTATCCGCTATTTCGTCTCTCTTCTTAACCACCTTGCTTTCTGCTTTCCAACGGTAAAAGGTGGAACGTTTGACGCCGAAGCACTCTAAAATAAGAGATACAGGGTAGGTTTTCTGATACTCTTCCACTAGATTGATAAGACTTACTTTGTCTATTTTCTTATCAAGCTCTGATACTTTTTAGTAATTCTACCTGCAAACGTAACTGTTCGACTTCAGATAACTGCTTCATCCCTTTACCATAAGTATACTGTTTCCCCACAGGTTGGTGGAAACGGAACAATTCATCATTCTAATACCATTGCCATCAGGTCTTGACCTGACTAACATTTTTAATACCGAGGGTATCCATGATAACCTTATTTGATTGACCTGTCTTTTTCATTTCGATACAGGCTAGCTTAGTTTCTAGTGAATATGCTTTTTTGGCCATAACAAAACACTCCTGTTTCTAGTTTACCAGATTTCAACAGGAGTGTTTTTCTTGTGTCTCATTTTATGGGGGCAGTGCCTTTTCTCCTTGAGATCTTTTTTATAAAAAATAAAAATATCAAAATGTTTTTCAAGATAAACTAGCCTTATATTGGAAAATCAGATCATCCCCAACATATAAATTAGTGTTAAAGTTTAAACTATTCTGATATAGATTATTCTTTAAAACACTTTATTATATCACATTTTATTTCTTATTGTCCAAATATTTGAGTACATATCTATATTAATACAAATCCCCATACCTTTTGTAGAGTTCGTGTGTATTTAAAGTTTGTTTTTTGCACAATAATCATTTATCTTCCTTTTTAAAAACACAAATCGTACAGTTGAGAATGCCACACGGAGATATAGAAAATTATCAATCCATCAAAAAAGCCGCCTGATTGGGCGACTTAATTTTTTTATAGGGAGATTATTATGAAAAAGTTTTAGGAGTATAAGTTAAGTTCTTCTTAACTTATGAGATAAGTATACAGCTCCTATCTTAAAGTTTCCTTAAGTATTTTTAATTGTGAGATTTTTCCATTTTTCTTGCCAGTTTTTCTTAGATAAACGTTTTTGATAGAGCTTCATCCGGTCTTGATTTTCTAAGAAATGAGGAGTCGGAGCAACCTGAAAGTTCAAAATATCCTCCAAACCATAAGGGGCAAAGAGCTCTAACGTTGCGTCAGCTTGCAAGCGAAGCCCTACTGCCGTACAACGTTCAGGATATTTACTCATGGCATCGCAGGAATTTCTATACGGCTCCGTATGGGGACTATGCTGATGCATATAGACTTGATTTTTCAACTCCCACTGATACTGGGGAAAGTCCTCTTTCAGCTTGCTCTCTATAGCCAGCGTTTCTTCATAACTCACATCTGGGTCAAAGAAAATCACATCCACATCCGTTTCACGGTCAAAGGCTGGCTTGTCTGACAAGAGATTCCAGATAAAATTTCGAACCGAACCAGCCGCCAACCAGGAATCTTTCAACTCCAAGTTACGAATGATGGTCAGAATAGCCATCATATCAGAATTTTCTCTAAAAGAGTCTAAAATTTCAGTCTTATTTTTCAATGTATTCATACCCTAAATGTTCATATGCCTTGGCCGTCGCCACCCGACCTGAACGAGTTCGCATGATAAAGCCCTTCTGGATCAGGTAAGGTTCATACATATCTTCTACCGTCTCACGCTCTTCAGCGATATTAACCGAAAGAGTTCCTAGACCGACAGGACCCCCACCGTACATCTCAATCATGGTGCGAAGGATTTTCTGGTCTACATAGTCCAAACCTTCATGGTCTACATCCAGCATAGTAAGAGCCTTGTCCGTAATCCCATCATCAATCAAGCCATCACCCATAATCTGTGCAAAGTCGCGCACGCGCTTGAGGAGACGATTGGCGATACGAGGAGTTCCACGACTACGGAGGGCCAACTCAGCAGCAGCTTCATGTGTAATTTCCATCTCAAAGATATCTGCCGTCCGCTCGACAATTTCTGTCAAATCATCATGGGCATAATACTCCATGTGACCAGTAATCCCAAAACGTGCACGAAGAGGATTTGAAAGCATACCAGCCCGAGTCGTCGCACCAATCAAGGTAAAAGGTGGCAATTCCAGATGAACACTTCGGCTAGTTTCCCCAGCACCAATCATAATGTCAATGTAAAAATCTTCCATGGCACTGTATAGCACCTCTTCTACCGACATGGGCAAGCGATGAATTTCATCAATAAAAAGAACATCTCCTGGTTCCAAGTCATTTAAAATCGCTACAAGGTCACCCGCTTTTTCGATAACGGGACCTGAAGTTTGCTTGAGATTAACTCCCAATTCATTGGCAATGACAAAGGCCATGGTCGTTTTCCCGAGACCTGGAGGGCCAAACAAAAGAACATGATCCAGTGCCTCATCACGCATTTTAGCCGCCTCGATAAAGATTTGAAGCTGATCCTTGACCTTGTCTTGTCCGATATATTCACGTAAATATTGGGGACGGAGGGTACGTTCTACCAACTCCTCATCTCCCATGATGTCATTATCTAAAATTCTACTCATGACTCTATTATATCAAAAATCCAACCCACAAACAAAAAAGCCACCTGATTTGGTGGCTCCCGAGTTTAGTACTGATGTGATATAATATTCTACGGCACTGCTACACCGCCTACGAAAGGAGGTGAAATAGCCCATGATGGAACTAATCCTTAAAACTATCATCGGACCAATCGCGGTCGGTGTCGTTCTTTGCTTATACTCAATGAAAATCAAAGAGCAAACTAGGAAGCTAGCCGCAGGCTGTACTTGAGTACGGCAAGGTGAAGCTGACGTGGTTTGAATTTGATTTTCGAAGAGTATTAGTCGATAAATGGCTAAACAAAGATAGATAGTGTCAAAAAAGACCCCAAGCTTATTTGGTCGTGAGCTTGGGTCTTTTCTAGCCTATGATATAGAACTAATCCTTAATTCTCTTTTATTATCCCACAGTTCGCGATTTTTGTCAAAGGTTTACATCCTCGTCCACTCGCTTGCTTAATAGCCCCTATCCAATAAGACTTTCACGATCAAGCTAAAGTTATAACTTATATCAACTTCAATAACAAAGAGACACTCGTCAACCTAAGTAAGTCAAACAGAAATTAGAATCTAACAAACGAAGCGACAATACCACATGTCACACCTAGTACTATGCGCCACTTCTTCACAACTCAAAGCATCATTGCAGGAAATCCAATTGAACAATTAAGCCAGGCGCTAACTTATACAAAGGTTTATATGACGGATCGTTATAACCAAGTTGAGGACGAACTCGCTGAAGCGACGACAGACCTATTTCTTAGTCATATTCGCTAAAAAGTCCCCGCCAATTCCCCGATCAAAATCCGAAAAATACCGGAAAATATCGGAAAATTATTTTTAGAATAGTCCCAAAAAGCCTGAAATAGAGCCAAAAAACTCCACCTGATTGGGTGGAGTTAAGGGAGATTATTATGAAAAAGAAAAGTTTAGGATTTTTTATTAAATAAAGTTAGGAGGTCTTTACTTAATAACTATATGATACAAGAAAAGTCTTAAAGTTAACTTAAGATTTTCTAGTTTTTACTTTTGTTCAAAAATAATGAATACTAATTAAAAATTGCTAAAAGCAAACAAGAAAAAAGCCACCGAATTGGGTGACTTTATTAGGAGATTATTATGAAAAAGAAAAGTTTAGGATTTCTATTAAATAAAGGTTACTCAATGAAAATCGAAATCAGACTAGGCAGAGTGACGCAAGCATAACTAAAGTTAGGTAAGTCGACTCTAACGAAGTATGGTGAGATTTTCAAAGAGTATTAGGAGGTCTTTATTTAATGATTACATGATACAGGACAAGACTTAAAGTTGGCTTAAGATTTTAAATCCATTACTAACAATTTTCTTGAACAGCTGTTTGACCTGCAATACGTCCAAAAGTAAAGATATCCGTAAGCGAATTTCCTCCTAGACGGTTACCTGCATGAAGTCCTCCTGCGACTTCTCCGGCAGCATACAAACCAGGGATTATCTGACCTTTTTCATTTAAAACATGTGTTGAAGTATCAATCTTGAGTCCACCCATTGTATGGTGAACGGCAGGTTTTCTTGGTGTTGCGTAGAACGGTGCAACCTCACACTTGAGATCAAAACTACCTTTATTAAATTCAGGGTCAAATCCTGCATCAACATAAGAGTTGTACTTCTTGATTGTATCTGCTAAGACTTGTGGGGCAATACCAATCTGAACTGCCAATTCTTCTATCGTATCTGCACGATAGAGAGTTCCTGCTTTGACTTGAGCATCGATTTTTTCTTGGCTAGTGTTATAGGCTGTTGCCTTGATGCGGTCATCTGCGATCAAGTAGAACAAGCCCCCATTGTCAATCGCTGCTTGAGATAACTTATCTCGGCTACCGTACTCATCCACAAATCGCTTCCCTTCAGTATTTACCATGATGAAGTTAGCTGGAGGAACTTGAAGTCCTGAGAAGAGGGCTCCTGTCACTGGATCGGATACTGGCATCATTTGGCTAAAGCCCATACCCACTAGATCTGCACCTACACTTTGACCCAAGACGATTCCATCCCCTGTTACGGCTGGTGTATTAGATGTGGCAATATCATCCGCGATTTCAGTCCAGTAGGTATTGTATTTTTGTAACATCTTGGTATTGGCGCCAAATCCTCCAGAAGCTAGAACAACGGCATCTGCATGAACGATGATGGTTTGACCGTTTCGACCTTCTGCTCTGACACCCTTGACAGCTCCCTCTTCTACAAGCAATTCTTTGACTGGAGAGTCAGTCAAAATTGTGCCTCCATTCTCTAGAACATATTTTTGTAGAACCGAAATAAAGGCATATCCCATTGGTTGAACCGGCTTATGACCACGACGCCAAAGGGCTCCAACTGGCATTGTGACTTCACTACGAACAAATTCAACACCGATGTCTTCCAACCAGCGAACAGATTCCAGGGCACGTTCAGTCAATACAGAAACCAAATCATATTGGCCATAAATTTCATGTCCTTGTAAATCTTTTCGTTTTCCACCGATATAGGTTTGGATACGGTAAAGTAAGGTAGAGTCAAACAAATAGCTTGGATCTTGCAAATACTTCTCAACCTCAACCTTTAAGGCTCTAAAGTCCTCTAAATATTCTGGGTCAATCGTTGATTCATCTGTTGCAATCAATTCTTGAAGAGTGTTTGCCTCACCTGGATGAGCTGCGAAGGTTCCTTGCCATGCTGGATCTGGTGCATTCATTGGACCACCTGCACGAACAGTATTTCCTCCAATTGCTGGGAATTTCTCTACGACAATTGGCTTCTTACCAGCTTGTAAGACTGCTGCAGCTGCAGCTAAACCAGCTCCTCCACCTCCGACAATGACCACGTCTGCCTGATAAGTTTTATCTTCCTTATCCAAGGCAGATGGAGCTTTGGAACGTTTGCGTAAAACATCTGGATTTGCACCCGCTTGTTTGACCGCACGCGCAACCCCATCCAAGACACCATTTGAAGTCACAGAAGCTCCTGACACCGCATCAACATTTAAGGTTTGCCCTTCAATGATTTCTGCTGGAATACGAGTGAAGACAACATCTGCGATTCCTGAAGATTCTCCAGAAGAATCGATTTCAATTTTTTCAATACGGTCTTCAGAAACTGTGACGTCCATTGGTAATTTACCATTATGTCCTTCAGTTGTAACATGATAAGTTCCTGGTTCAAAGCGAATTTCTTCAGGAAGATTTAGTTGGTTTGCAACGGATACAAAGCGAAGAAAACGATAGAAACAGCTATCTAAGAAATCGACTGTTCGTTCATCAACCAAATCTCCATTTGCATCAAATGCTCGATGAGCTCGACCAAGTAAAAATTCACTCCCCGGCATAACTGTTGCATTTACTCCAGGTGCATCAAGAATCTGACGAAGATGAAGCTGGGCACGCGAAGAACCTTGAACATCATAGGACGCTCCTACAATCATGGTTGGCTTTCCATCTAGTGGATGAATGTTAAAAGACAACCACTCGAGCAAACTATTTAAACTTGATGGAATTGTATGATTGTGCTCAGGTGTCGAAATAATCACACCGTCTGCTTCCGAAATCGCTTGGTTAAACTTCTGAATAACAGGTGTATCTGTTTGATCATCGGTTTCATTGAACATCGGTACATCGGTAATTTCTAAAATCTCAATATCCGCTTTGGTTGCAAAATGTCTTTGCATAAATTGCAACAAACTACGGTTATAAGATTGTTTGGCATTGGTACCAACAATAGCTACTAATTTCATGGATTGTTCTCCTTTCTTGAAATGCTTATGCTTTCAACCATTCTTCCCAGATGAAAGATTTCTTACGATTTGTATCTTCTGGTTTAACTAAGGCTTTTGTTAGTTCAACAAAATTCTGGAACTCTGCAAAATGTTCTTCCAACTCAGCGACTTTTTCAGGATTGTTCAAATGATAGTCATCATCCAACACTTGTTCAGAATGACCTAGGAAAAATTCAGTCCCTGGCATAACTCTCGCTTTTAGTTCAGGCGCATCAAGAATCTGGCGCAAGTGCGCTTGAGCCCTAGATGTTCCAAGCAACCCAAGTGAAGCTCCTACAATCATCGTAGGTTTGTTAATCAAAGCGCGACTAGTATAGGCAATCCATTCCAAGGCTGAAGTCAAGGGTGCTGGTATCGTATGATCATACTCAGGCGTTGAGATAATCACACCATCTGCAGCCAGGATCTTTTCTGAAAAAACTTGAACTTCGGCTGGCGCTAACTTGTCCTCAGGTTCGTTAAATGCTGGCAATTGTTTGATTTCTAACACCTCAATGTCGGCTTTATCTGAAAAATGCTTTTGCATAAACTTCAATAGTTTCCGATTGGTTGAGCGGTCAGAGTTTGTTCCAACGATAGCAACTAATTTCATCTTGCTACCCCCTTTTTGTTTTATTCACTTTCATTATACTACTTTAAATTATCTTCGACATTCACGACACTAAAACATTGTGTTATTCTATCAGTTTATCTTATTTTAGTATAAATTAGTGAAAAAATTAACAATATTTTACGAGAAAGTATTGACCCTCATTTTTAACTATGTTATAGTCTTTGTGAAAATATGTATTAAGTTAAAGGAGGGTCTTCTTATGAAAGAGACATTCAATCGTTGGCAAGTTTTAGCTGCATCAACTGCTATTCTTCTCTGTACAGGTGCTGTCTATTCTTTTTCTGTTTTTGCTGGGCCTCTCAGTTCTTCAACAGGTTGGTCAATGTCCGAAATCATGCTTGCATTTGCAATTAACTCAGCAATCGGACCTATCCCCATGATTTTCGGAGGTTATCTGGTAGATAAGGGATATGTAAAATGGACAATTGCCCTTGGTGCTCTTCTATTTGCTAGTGGCTTTTTCCTAACTGGTTATGCTAGTTCACCAGCCATGCTCTATCTTACCTATGGTTTGATGGCAGGTCTTGGTCAAGGATTTGCTTATTCAGGAGCCCTCTCAAATTCTCTTCGCCTCTTTCCAGATAAACGTGGTTTAGCTTCTGGGATTCTAACAGGAGGTATGGGATTTGCCGCAGTTATCGCGTCACCAGTTGCAAGTAGTCTTATTCAAAAGCAAGATGCCTTCTTTGCTTTTCGAACCATTGGACTTGTCTATATTGTTGTTATTATCTGTGCCATTTTCTTCATAAAGGCAGCCTCAAGCGGCTACCAACCAGCAGGTTGGAAAGCTCCCGTACAAACTAAACAAGGACCTGCTAATAAAAACTGGAAAGAAATGCTACAAAGTCCGCTATTTTACATTATTATCAGCATGTTCTTTGTCGGCGCTTTCTCTGGTTTGATGATTGCCTCTCAAGCATCACCAATTGGTCAATCCATGTTTGGACTCTCTGCGGGAACAGCAGCACTCTATGTCTCTCTTTATTCAATCGCGAACTCAAGTGGGCGCTTTATCTGGGGATCCCTCTCTGATAAAATTGGGCGTTCAAAAACCTTATTGATTATCTATTCAGTCATCGTTTTGGCACTCTTCTCCCTAACAATCGTCCCTGGACAATTTGGCTTTACGCTAGGAATCATCGGTCTTGGCATCTGCTTCGGTGGTGTTATGGGAGTATTCCCATCTATTGTCATGGAGAACTACGGACCTGCTAATCAAGGTGTCAACTACGGTATCGTCTTCACAGGTTATTCTTTAGCTGCATTTTTTGCACCTAAGGTTGCGGTTCAAATGGCAACAGCCAACAATGGAAATTACAGCGCCGCATTCTACGTCGCTATCGCTTTAGCAGTTGTCGGACTTCTCCTTAACTTCCTTTATATGAAGAAGAAAGGTTAGAGAAAGACGTTCTCGCCAAATGCTCATTGCTAGTCTAAAGCAGGGTCGGGATTTTTTGTCCCGGCCTTTTTTGGTATAATAAAACTAGAAATAGCTTATCAGGAGGTTTTATCATGGCTCAGCAATCAAGACTTTTACGAGATAACCCATCTGGTTTTCCCTATGATTTTGAAAAACAAATCTTATCTAAGCAATCAGCCGATACCATTTATCATTGGCATCCAGAACTCGAGATTATCTATGTCAAAAAAGGAACTGCTACCTTGTATATCAACTCTGAGCGCTTTGAAAGTCATGAAGGCGATATTTTTCTGATTCAGCCAACGTCTCCTCATGCTGTCTACTCTATTGAAAATCAAGAACAAATTTCTACAGTTTTTCGCATCCATCTAGATTTTCTAGGTAGGAATCAAATAGACAGCTTTAGCCAGCGCTATATCCAACCTCTATACTCTGGCCATTTTTATCTCACACCTCGGGTTTCACCAAATGACCATGCTTACGAACCAATTCGCGATTGTCTTTTTTCTCTCTTTTCTATCCTTGAACAACAGAGTATTTACTACGATCTCCTCCTTAAATCCAAACTCTATGAATTTCTCTATCTTCTCTTTAAATACAGGTATGTCAATCGGCACTATACGGATGATACCTATCAAAAATACCAAAAATTAAAAGAAATGATAGGTTATCTTGAGCAACACTATGCATACCCCATTCAAATCGATCAACTTGCTGCAACATTTGGATACAGCAAAAATCACTTTATGAATATTTTCAAACAACACACTGGGACAAGCTGTATGGACTATCTCATACGATTGCGCCTGGAAAAAGCTTGTGAAAAGCTCGTCCAGACCAATCAAAGTGTTCAAGAAATAGCAAGTCAGGTCGGTTTTACCAACCTCTCAAACTTCAATCGACAATTCAAACAACACTTCCAACTAACTCCTAGACAATATCGAAACCAACAACTCAAAAAAGAAACTTAACCATATCTCTCCTTAGTAACTCACTAGGGAGAATTTTTTTCAAATAAAAAGCCACCAAATTGGGTGACTTCATTAGGAGATTATGATGAAAAAAAGGTTAGGATTTCTATTAATTAAAGGTTACTCAATGAAAATCGAAAGCAGACTAGACCGAGCGACGTAAGCATAACTATAGTTAGGTAAGTCGACTCTAACGAAGTATGGTGAGATTTTCGAAGAGTATTAGGAGGTCTTTACTTAATGATTACATGATACGCAAGCAGACTTAAAGTTAGCTTAAGTGAAAGAATTATTTTAAATTTTTTCGATTCACCCAAATCATGCCCGTACACTGGAAGCTAGACAAGGTTTCAAAACCTAAGGAACGATAAAATCCAAGAGTCTTTTCTGACTCATCTGTCGCTAGTTGTACTTGGTAGGCATCCTTATAATCAGCTAGAGCTTGCTTCATCAAGGTGCTGCCAATTCCTTGACGCTGATAGGTAGGCAAGACGATCAAATCCTGGACAAAAACCGAAGAAAAACCGTCTCCAATCAAGCGAACTAGACCAACGACTTCCTCACCATCACGGGCAAGATAAGTCGCTAGCGAATGAGTCAGAGCCTGGGACAACATTTGGGGCTGATTGGTATAATTTGTCCAACCAACTGCCTGGTAGAGATGCAAAACGTCATCAAGTGAAACAGATGTTTCTTTTGTAATCTTAATCATAGTAAACCTTTCTAACATTCTCTAAGAGATTTCAACTGTTGCCCATTTTCATCAAAATTATCCGAACGCAACCACGATTCAAAACGAGCTTTAACCTTTGGCCAATCCTTATCAATCATAGACATCCAGTCCGTGTCTCTGGTACGCCCTTTATAAATAACAGCTTGACGGAAAGTGCCTTCGTAGATAAAACCCAAACGTTCTGCCGCTTTTCTAGAAGGTAGATTTAGTGCATCACATTTCCACTCATAACGGCGATAGTTAAGCTCTTCAAAGACATAACGAGCAAGCAAATAGTGGGCTTCTGTTCCCATCCTTGTCTGTTTGAGAGCAGGAGAAAAGGTCACCGCGCCAACTTCAATCACGCGATTGGCTCGGTCAATGCGCATGAGAGAAAATGTTCCCAGCGCCTTTCCAGTCGCTTTCTCGATAATCGCATAATAGAAGCGATCCTTGCGCTCAATCATCTGCTTTATAGCAACAATTAATTCTTCAAGATTTTCTACTGGTGGTTGAAAGAGATAGGTCCACATCTCTCGAGGTGATTCTGGACCATAAACAGCCAGCAAATCCTTCGCATGCTTTTCCACCGAAAGAGCTTCTAGAATCGTATACTGTCCTTCTATCCGTACAAGTGACGGTAAAACTCCAGGTGTATCGTCTACAGGTTCACCAATCATCTGACCATATTCATTTACTGGCATAGTTTTCTCCTTATCTCACTCTTATAAGTTTAAAGATGTGAATAGTATATCACATCTCACGCATAATATTCAAAAAATCCTCCAGTTTATGGAGGATTGATCAAATATGGAAACGAGTGAGTTAATGCCCCTTGTGCTTCTCTCTACGTTTTTGCTGTTTGCGTTCGAATTTCTCTTGTTTGAGCAATTGCTTTTGGACACTAGATTGATGTTTTGAAATCTTTTTCCTTTCCTCATACTGCAACTGCAATAGTTCTTTCGACTTGGAAGAAACTTTTTGATTTACTTGTTTCCTCACCATTCGTTGTAATCGTTTAGGATTCTTGATTTTTACATGTTGCTTAACTGTAGTTTCTGGACTAAAAGATAATTGAGTAAACTGAGTCTGTAAAATCTCTAGAATTTCATCATCTTTTGGCTCCTGACCAAATGTCACACGACAAACTTGATAAGTTTCTCGATACACTTGTTCAAACAAACCATGCCAAAATCCATCTTCAAAATAAACTGTCAATCCAATTGAAATTGTTTCCACGACAGCACCTCCTTAAATCTATCCCTAAGAATGGACAACCAAGGAGGAAGGTTACTGATAGGCTTGCCTACGTCTGGACTACCAACCAGAACTGTGTTTTTATCTTAGTTGAGATAATTATAGCATAATCCAATTTAAAAATCCTCCAAAGCTTAGCTCTGAAGGATTCATTTCTTATTTAACAACGATATTAACGAGTTTAGTTGGCTTCAATAGTCCACTGGACTATTGAAGGTGGCAGATAGGGCTAATAAACTCGTTATTTTACAACGATATTAACGAGTTTATTAGGTACCGCAATCACTTTCACAATTTCCTTGCCATCGATCTCTGCCTTAACTTTTTCGTTAGTCAGAGCCATTTCTTGCAATTCTTCGCGTGAAAGATCTTTAGCGACCATAAGTTTAGCACGGACTTTACCTTTGATTTGGACGACGATTTCAACTTCGTCTTCAACCAATTTGCTTTCATCCCATGTTGGCCAAGCTACGTAAGAGATAGACTCATCTGTTGCTGCGACTGTTTGCCAGAGTTCTTCTGCCAAGTGAGGTGCAAATGGGGCTATCAATTGGATAAAGCCTTTGGCGTAGTCCACATAGAGTTTGTCTTCCTTGTTAGCTGCGTTGACAAAGACCATGAGTTGGGCAATGGCTGTGTTGAATTTCATAGACTCGATTTGCTCTGTAACAGATTTAACGGTTTCGTTGTAAACCTTGTCAAGAGCGCCATTGTTTTCCGCAACAATTTCTTTGGTTGTGATCAAACGGTAAACACGGTCAAGGAACTTACGGCTTCCTTCCAAGCCTTCTTCAGACCAAGCGATGGAAGCATCGAGTGGTCCCATGAACATTTCATAGACACGAAGGGTATCCGCACCGTATTGTTCCACCACATCGTCTGGGTTAACCACGTTCTTGAGGGATTTCGACATCTTAGCTGGCGCTTGCTCCAACTCTTCCCCTGTTTCCACATGGAAGAAGGAACCGTCACGTTTTTCAACCTTGTCAGTTGCCACAAGTGCGCCACGGTGGTCACGGTAGCTTGTTCCCAAGATCATTCCTTGGTTAAAGAGTTTTTGGAATGGCTCCTTAGTTGGAACAACACCAAGGTCATAGAGGAATTTATGCCAGAAACGAGCATAAAGCAAGTGAAGAACGGCATGCTCCGCACCACCCACATAGATATCTACTGGCAACCATTGTTTGAGAAGGTCCTCATCAGCCAATTTCTCAGTATTGTGTGGGTCAATATAGCGGAGGTAGTACCAGCTTGAACCTGCCCATTGTGGCATGGTGTTTGTTTCACGACGACCCTTGACACCATCTTCACGAGTCACTTCAAGCCAGTCTGCCAAGTTGGCCAGTGGGCTTTCACCAGTACCTGAAGGGCGGATGTCCTTGGTTACTGGCAAGACAAGTGGCAATTCACTTTCTGGAACAGCTGTTGAAGTCCCATCTTCCCAATGAATGATTGGGATTGGTTCACCCCAGTATCGTTGACGGCTAAAGAGCCAGTCGCGGAGACGGTAGGTCACTTTTTCTTGACCACAGCCTTTTTCTTCCAACCAAGCCACGATTTTAGAAATAGCGTCTTCTTTGTTCAATCCATCTAAGAAGTCAGAATTAACATGAAGTCCATCTTCTGTGTAGGCAGCCTCTTCAACGTTTCCACCTTCCAACACTTCTACAATTGGAAGTCCAAACTGTTTGGCAAATTCCCAGTCACGTTGGTCGTGGGCAGGTACAGCCATAACAGCACCTGTTCCGTAGCTAGCAAGAACATAGTCCGCAATCCAGATTGGAATTTCTTTGCCATTGACAGGGTTGATGGCATAAGCACCCGTCCAAACCCCTGTTTTTTCCTTGGCAAGGTCAGTACGAGCCAAGTCTGATTTCAAGCTAGCTTGGTGTTTGTAGTCAGCTACAGCCTCAGCTTGTTCAGGACTTGTGATAGCGTCTACCAAGTCATGCTCAGGAGCCAAAACAGTGAAAGTCGCACCGAAAAGGGTATCTGGACGTGTCGTAAAGACGGTGAATTCCTTGTCAGTCCCTTTCACTTTGAAAGTTACGTTAGCACCTGTTGATTTCCCAATCCAGTTGCGTTGCATATCCTTGATAGACTCTGGCCAGTCAAGGTCATCCAAATCGTTGAGCAAGCGTTCTGCATAGGCAGTGATTTTAAGCATCCATTGGCGCATTGGTTTACGGACAACTGGATAACCCCCACGCTCAGATGTTCCATCTGGAAGAACTTCTTCGTTGGCGATAGCTGTTCCCAATTCTTCAACCCAGTTTACTGGCACTTCAGCTTCATAAGCCAAACCTTTTTCGTAAAGCTTAGCGAAGATCCATTGCGTCCACTTGTAGTAGTTTGGATCTGTTGTGTTAACTTCACGATCCCAGTCGTAAGAGAATCCAAGCGCATTGATTTGGCGTTTGAAGTTAGCAATGTTTTCCGCTGTAAATTCCGCTGGGTCATTTCCTGTATCCATAGCATATTGCTCTGCAGGCAAACCAAAAGCATCCCATCCCATTGGGTGAAGGACATTGTAGCCTTGCGCACGTTTAAAACGGCTGAGGATATCAGTCGCTGTGTAGCCTTCTGGGTGTCCTACGTGAAGACCCGCTCCAGATGGGTAAGGGAACATATCAAGCGCATAAAACTTCGGTTTTGAAGCGTCTGTTCCTGTCTTAAAAGTGTGATTGTCAGCCCAGTATTTTTGCCACTTAGGCTCGATTTCTTTATGATTGTAAAAACTCATAGCGCCTCTCCAATTTTCGTGATGCTCCTATTATACCATTTTTGGGGGAATTTGAAAGTCGAGAAATGTTCTTTTGGGCTTGGATGGAAAGAAAGACTGAATCGCAAATCCAACTTATTTAACAGGAAAAAAATTAGCTCCTAATCGGAGCTAACTTCTATTGATTATTTGTCTCTTGTAGCTACTTCCCCTAACTTCTTTAACTCATATTTCTCGTTTTAGATTTCTTTAAGGTTTTTATTATATCCTATAGAACTCTGCAAATTATAAACATTAAGCAAGTCGTAGAGTAAAAACGTTCGTAAAAAAAGGAGACTCTTATGAAAAAACTACTATTCTTTCTCTCTTGTGGATGGATATTTCTTACTTTATCAGGATGTTCTTCAACAACAGAAGCGGAAACTAGCTCTGAAAAAGATTCAGATAACACTTTGGTTATCTACTCGCCTAACCCTGAAGACCTTATCGAAGAAACAATCCCAGCCTTCGAAGAAAAATATGGTATTAAGGTTGACTTAGTACAAGCCAGCACTGGTGAATTGTTCAAAAAAGCTGATGCTGAAAAAGAATCCCCTGTAGCCGATGTCATTTTCGGAGGCTCCTACGCCCTCTTCTCTTCTAACGAAAATCTTTTTGAACCTTATATTTCTCAAGAGAACGACCAGATAATCCCTGAATATCAAAATAAAACTGGATTCTACACGCCTTATACACTTGATGTCAGTGTCATCATTGCCAATTCAGCTCTTACAAAAGATATTAAAATTGAAGGCTACAATGATCTACTCAATCCTAAATTAAAAGGAAAAATCGCAACTGCTGATCCAAGTAATTCTTCTAGCGCCTTTGCTCAATTAACAAACATGCTCGTAGATCAGGGGGGATATGAAAATGAGCAAGCTTGGACCTATGTGAAAAATCTATTTAGCTTAGTAGATGGGAAAATTGCTTCTAGTTCTTCAAATGTCTACAAATCAGTCGCTGACGGAGAAATGGCTGTCGGACTCACCTATGAAGATCCTGCCTTGAAACTCTTAAACGATGGCGTTGATGTAAAAGTCATTTATCCAAAAGAAGGAACCGTCTTTTTGCCTGGTAACGCAGCTATTATCAAAAATGCCAAGCACATGGAAAACGCTAAAAAATTTATCGATTTCCTTCTTTCTCAAGACATTCAGGATAAACTAGGAACTGAAACAACCATTAGACCCATTCGAAAAAATGCTAAAACCAATAAAAATATGAAATCAATGGCCGAAATCAATATCGCCACTGAAGATTCTGATTACGTCATCCAAAATAAATCAGCTATTCTTAAAAAGTACAATGATATTTTCACTAATATTCAATCGAAACAGTAAAAGAGGTTCACTATGAGTGAGATCAAAATTATTAACGCAAAAAAAATCTACCATGACATTCCTGTCATTGAGAATTTAAATGTTACGATCCCAAAAGGAAGTCTTTTCACCATTCTTGGACCTTCAGGTTGTGGAAAAACGACTCTTCTTCGAATGATTGCAGGCTTCAACAGTATTGAAGGCGGAGAATTTTACTTCGATGATACTAAAATCAATAACGTAGAACCCAGCAAACGCAACATCGGTATGGTTTTCCAAAACTACGCTATTTTCCCACATTTGACTGTTCGAGATAATGTTGCTTTTGGTCTTAAACAAAAAAAGGTTCCAAAAGATGAATTAGTTCAACAAACTAATAAATATCTGGAACTAATGCAAATTGATCAATACGCAGATCGAAAGCCCGATAAACTCAGTGGTGGACAACAACAACGTGTCGCCTTGGCACGTGCCTTAGCTGTTAATCCAAGTGTTCTCCTCATGGACGAGCCACTTAGTAACCTGGATGCGAAACTTCGCTTAGATATGCGCCAAGTTATTCGAGAAATTCAACACGAAGTGGGAATTACAACTGTATATGTGACCCACGACCAAGAAGAAGCGATGGCTATTTCAGACCAGATTGCTGTTATGAAAGACGGAGTCATCCAACAAGTCGGACGACCAAAGGAACTCTATCATAAACCAGCTAATGAGTTTGTGGCAACCTTTATTGGACGCACAAATCTCATCCCAGCCAAACTAACAAAACGGAGCGACGGTGCTTATATCGTCTTTTCAGATGGCTATGCCCTCCCGATGCCAACTCTTGATCAGGCTAAGGAACAGGCTATTCTTGTAAGTATCCGTCCCGAAGAGTTTATCAAAGATGAATCTGGTGATATTGAAGGAATCATTTCAGATAGTGTTTATCTTGGACTCACCACTGAATATTTCGTAGAGACTGTATTTTCTTCAAAAATACAGGTGAGCGAAGAATCAACTTTTGAAGAAGATCTTCAAAAAGGGGATCGAATTCGTCTACGAATCAATACTCAAAAGTTAAATGTCTTTTCTGCAGATGGTTCCCAAAATCTTATTACAGGAGTTGGTTATGAAAGGTAAAAAACTAAATATTTGGACAGCCTCCTCGTTCTTCATCTTTCTTACCTATCTTATTTTTCTTGTTTATCCTATCGTTATTGTACTCAAGCAAGCACTCATACATGAAGGTAAATTCTCACTAGCTAATTTTGAGGATTTCTTTAGTAAATCCTATTACTCTGAAACACTAGTAAACAGTTTTAACGTCTCCATTACTTCTACTGTAACTTCCCTAGTTTTAGGGACCTTATTAGCTTATCTCTTTTCTATATATGACTTCAAAGGAAAGAAAGTTTTACAGATATTGATTATCATTGCTTCCATGTCAGCTCCTTTCGTAGGGGCATACTCCTGGATTCTCTTGTTGGGACGAAATGGTGTCATCACTAAATTCTTGACCAATGCCCTTCATCTTCCAGCTATTGATATTTATGGCTTTAAAGGTATTGTACTTGTGTTTACACTTCAGCTATTCCCATTAGTTTTTCTATACGTGGCTGGAGCCATGAAAAGAATTGACCATTCTCTTCTTGAAGCCGCTGAAAGTATGGGGGTATTTGGATTCAAACGAATGATAACAGTTATTTTACCCCTTTTAGTTCCAACTTTACTTGCCGCTGCCCTACTCGTATTTATGAGAGCATTCTCCGACTTCGGAACTCCTATGTTAATTGGTGAAGGATATCGAACTTTCCCTGTTTTAATTTATAATCAATTCATTAGTGAGGTTGGCGGAAATTCTGCTTTTGCATCTGCTTTAGCAATCATGGCGATTATCATTGCTTTAACAATCTTTCTTATTCAAAAATATATTTCCAATCGCTATAGTTTCAGCATGAATTCTCTCCATCCAATTGAGCCGAAAAAAACTACAAAAGGGAAAATGGCAGCAATTTATGCAACAGTTTACGGAATTGTCTTATTTTCTGTTCTACCTCAATTATTTTTGATTTATACCTCTTTCTTAAAAACATCAGGTATGGTATTTGTCAAAGGCTATTCTTTAAACAGTTACAAGATTGCCTTCAATCGCATGGGAGCTACTATTTTTAATACGATTCGCATTCCTTTGATTGCTTTGATTCTAGTTGTTTTATTTGCATCATTTATCTCCTACCTAGCTGTTAGAAAACGAAATTTGTTTACAAACTTAATTGATAGCCTTAGTATGGTACCTTATATCGTACCAGGAACAGTTCTCGGTATTGCCTTTATCTCTTCATTCAATACAGGTATCTTCGGAAGTGGCTTCCTTATGATTACAGGAACAGCCTTCATCTTGATTATCTCCTTATCTGTAAGAAGACTCCCTTATACAATCCGCTCATCTGTTGCTAGCTTACAACAAATAGCACCTAGTATTGAAGAAGCAGCTGAGAGTTTAGGAAGTAGCCGTCTCAATACTTTCAGTAACATCACTGTTCCAATGATGTTACCCGGTATTATTTCTGGATCTATTCTATCATGGGTAACAATGATTTCAGAACTATCTACTTCTATCCTGCTATATAACGCCAAAACAAAAACTATGACCGTAGCAATCTATACAGAGGTTCTCAGAGGAAATTATGGTGTGGCAGCTGCTTTGTCAACTATCCTCACTGTCTTGACAGTTACTTCATTATTACTATTTATGAAAATTTCTAAAAACAATAGCATTACCCTCTAGTTTTTCTCCTAAAGACAGCCAAATTTCTCATTGGCTGTTTTTTTATTTATACTCTATCATTCAATTAATTCTTCATAAATAATATAGATGCAAGATAGGGCTTTTTATGGTAGAATATAGGAAAGTGCTTTCTCAGAAGGAGGAAAATATGGACAAACAAACCATCGCTGTTTTAGGGCCTGGTTCTTGGGGTACTGCCTTGTCACAAGTTTTAAATGACAACGGACACCAAGTACGTATCTGGGGAAATATTCCTGATCAAATTGACGAAATCAATACACAACATACTAACAAACGCTATTTTAAGGATACTGTATTAGACGAAAAAATTGTTGCCTATCATGATTTGGCAGAAACCTTAAAGGGGGTTGATGCTGTCTTGTTTGTGGTGCCAACCAAGGTGACCAGATTGGTAGCTCAACAAGTGGCTGCTGTTTTGGATCATAAAGTGGTTGTCATGCATGCTTCAAAAGGCCTCGAGCCAAATAGTCACAAACGCCTTTCAACCATCCTAGAAGAAGAAATCCCTGAAGAGTTGCGTAGTGAAATTGTGGTTGTATCTGGTCCTAGCCATGCAGAAGAAACGATTGTACGTGACATCACTTTGATTACGGCTGCTTCTAAAGATTTACAGACTGCTCAATATGTTCAAAAACTCTTTAGCAACCACTACTTCCGCCTTTATACCAATACGGATGTTATCGGAGTGGAAACAGCTGGTGCTCTTAAAAATATCATCGCTGTTGGTGCAGGTGCCCTTCATGGACTTGGATTTGGGGATAATGCAAAAGCTGCTATTATCACGCGCGGTCTGGCAGAAATTACCCGTCTGGGGGTTAAACTTGGAGCAAATCCATTAACATACAGTGGTCTTTCTGGAGTTGGGGATTTAATCGTTACAGGAACTTCTGTCCACTCACGTAACTGGCGTGCTGGAGATGCTCTTGGGCGTGGCAAAGCCTTGGCAGATATCGAAGCAAATATGGGAATGGTCATTGAAGGAATTTCAACAACCAAAGCTGCTTATGAATTGGCGCAAGAACTCGGAGTTTATATGCCTATTACCCAAGCCATCTACCAAGTTATTTATGAAAATGTTAATATTAAGGATGCCGTTTCTGAACTCATGAGCAATGAGTTCAAGGCAGAGAACGAGTGGTCTTAGTCACCGTTAGAAAGGAAGCTCATGAAACAAAAAGTTAGAAAAGCCGTTATCCCTGCTGCGGGACTTGGAACTCGTTTCCTACCTGCAACTAAAGCTTTGGCCAAAGAAATGTTGCCAATCGTGGATAAACCAACCATCCAGTTTATCGTTGAAGAAGCTCTCAAGTCTGGAATTGAGGACATTCTTGTGGTAACAGGAAAGTCAAAACGTTCTATCGAAGATCACTTTGACTCAAACTTTGAACTAGAATACAACCTCAAGGAAAAAGGAAAAACCGACCTTTTGAAACTAGTTGATGAAACAACTGGTATGCGTCTTCACTTCATCCGTCAAACACACCCTCGTGGACTCGGAGATGCCGTCTTACAAGCCAAAGCTTTCGTCGGAAACGAACCCTTTGTGGTTATGCTTGGAGATGACCTCATGGATATCACTGATGACAAAGCTGTTCCATTGACCAAGCAGCTCATGAATGATTATGAGAAGACTCATGCTTCTACTATTGCCGTAATGCCTGTCCCACACGAAGAAGTTTCTTCATACGGTGTTATCGCTCCTCAGGGAGAAGGAAATGACGGCCTTTACAGTGTTGAAACCTTCGTTGAAAAGCCAGCACCTGAAGACGCACCAAGTGATTTAGCTATTATCGGTCGTTACCTTCTCACACCTGAGATTTTCGGTATTCTTGAAAATCAAACACCAGGAGCAGGAAATGAAATCCAGCTAACAGATGCTATCGATACTCTCAACAAAACCCAACGAGTATTTGCTCGTGAGTTTAAAGGTGCACGTTACGATGTCGGAGACAAGTTTGGGTTTATGAAGACTTCCATCGAATACGCCCTTAAACATCCACAAGTCAAAGACCACTTGAAGGACTACTTGATTGATCTTGGAAAAGAACTTTCAGGAGAAAAATAAACAATTTGTCAAACAGTCAGATTTAACTTAAATCTGGCTTTTTTGATGTCTAAATCTCAAGACCCAATCCCTATCCAAAGCCCTGTTCTAAGCCTAATTTCTTGCAAGAGATGCTTTTATGGTATAATAATAAAGAGTGAGGAATTCTATGAACAAACATGTAACAAGAATCAAACAAAAAGGACTGGCCTTACTTGGGTCTCTAAAATTAACAATTTCTAAAATGAATACAAAGAAAAAGAGTGGAAAAAATTCTAAGAAGAAAAAGCAAACGCAAACACCATTCGATATCTGGACTTTATTTGCAAAAATTTTACTTGGAATAAAGGCAACTTTTAACACACTTTTCATCCTAGCTTTTATTGGCGGTCTCCTTGGAACAGGGGTTGCCTTGGGGTATGCTGTTTCTCTCTTTGATCAGGTTAGTGTCCCTCAAACAGAAGATTTGATCAAGCAGGTCAATAATATTTCATCCATCTCTGAAATCCGCTATGCAGATGGTTCCATGATTAGCGCTATCGAAAGCGATCTACTTCGCACATCTGTATCATCAGATGCCATTTCAGATAACCTCAAGCAAGCTATCGTTGCAACCGAGGATGAACACTTTGCAGAGCACAACGGTGTCGTTCCTAAAGCTGTCATTCGTGCCAGTCTAGGAAAATTCATCGGACTTGGTTCTTCCAGTGGAGGATCTACCCTAACACAGCAGCTCATCAAACAACAAGTAGTCGGTGATGCTCCTACACTTGCCCGTAAAGCCAGTGAAATCGTTGACGCCTTAGCCTTAGAAAGAGCCATGAGCAAGGACGAAATCCTAACCACCTATCTCAACGTTGCTCCTTTTGGTCGTAACAATAAAGGTCAAAATATCGCAGGGGCTCAACAGGCTGCCAAAGGGATTTTTGGAGTGGATGCAAGCAAACTAACCATCCCTCAAGCGGCTTTCCTAGCAGGTTTACCACAAAGCCCTATTTCCTACTCACCTTACGAGTCTACTGGTGAGATGAAGAGCGAAGAAGATATTGAACTCGGTATTAAGCGCTCAAAAGATGTTCTCTACAATATGTATCGAACAGGAGCCCTCAGCCAGGAAGACTATGAAACCTACAAGGCTTATGACATTAAGCAAGATTTCTTGCCAGCAGAAAATGCTAGCGTTACCTCTAAAGGCTTCCTCTACTTCACTGCACTCGATGAGGCTACCAAGATTATGTATGATTATCTGGTGCAAAAGGACAATGTTTCTGACCAAGAACTACAGAACGAATCGATCCGAAAATCTTATCAAGAATTGGCCGAAAAAGAAATCCAAAACGGTGGTTACCGTATTACAACTACCATCGATAAAACGATTCATACTGCTATGCAAAATGCCGTAACAAACTACGGATACCTTCTAAATGATAGCTCGGGTCAACCTGAAGTTGGGAATGTCTTGATGGACAATCAAACTGGGGCGATTTTAGGGTTTGTAGGTGGACGAGATTATCAGACCAACCAAAACAATCATGCCTTTGATACCAAGCGTTCCCCTGCCTCTACTACCAAGCCACTCTTGGCCTATGGTATCGCTATTGACCAAGGGCTCATGGGAAGTGCTAGTATCCTCTCTAACTATCCAACAAACTTCTCTAACGGAACTCCGATCATGCATGTCAACAGTCCTGGAACAGCCATGATAGACCTTAAAGAAGCTCTGAACTATTCTTGGAACATCCCAGCCTACTGGACCTACCGAATGCTCCGTGAAAAAGGGGTTGACGTCCGTTCTTACATGGAAAAAATGGGCTATGAAATCCCAGAATATGGCATTGAAAGTCTTCCAATGGGAGGAGGAATTGAAGTTACGGTAGCCCAGCACACCAATGGCTACCAAACACTCGCTAACAATGGTACCTATCATAAGAAATACATGATCTCAAAAATTGAGAAAACGAGTGGTGAGGTTCTCTATGAACATCAGGCTAAACCCATCCAAGTTTACTCTAAAGCTACTGCAACCATTATGCAGAGTCTGCTAAGAGATGTGCTTTCATCTCGAGTTACTACAAGCTTCCAAACGGATCTGGCTTCTATCAATTCCAGTCTAGCAGGCGCTGACTGGATCGGAAAAACTGGTACAAGCAATGAAGAAGGAGATATGTGGCTAATGGTCTCTACTCCAAGATTAACTCTGGGAGGCTGGGTTGGACATGACGACAACAGTTCTCTAGCCCAGGGAGCTTACTACCGCAATGCAAAATATATGGCTCATCTGGTAAATGCCATTCAGCAAGCAGCCCCTTCTGCTTGGGGTTCAGAACGTTTCAAACTCGATTCAAGTGTCACTTCATCACAAGTCCTCAAATCAACTGGTCAAAAGCCAGGAAAGGTGACTATTAATGGAAAAGAAATTAATCTGAGCGGAGAAACGGTGACTAGTTACTGGGCAAACCAAGCTGGTGCTCCAACTACTAGCTACAAATTTGCTATTGGCGGAAGCGATTCTGACTACCAAAATGCTTGGAACACCATTTTAGGAAGTCTGCCTAAAGCATCTTCTTCCTCATCAAACAATAGCAGTAACAGTAACAACAATAATAATCGTAATAATACTTCTAATAGTAACGGGAACAGTAATAGTAGCTCTAGTTCCAATAACAGAAGTAGCAATCAGCAGCGCTAACTAAACAGCACAATCATTGAGAGTGGGAAAAAAATTTCTGAAAGAAATGATTTTTCTTCACTCTCTTTTTTCTTTCTTCCTTTCATGGTACAATAGCAACATGAATAACTATCAAAAGAATGTTTTTAAGGGAACCATTTATTCTCTCCTATCTGGCTTGATCTGGGGGATCTGCGGAATCTTAGGAGAGTACTTTTTTTCACATTATCAAGTCTCTTCAGGGTGGATTACTTCTATGCGTCTACTCGTCGCGGGTAGTTTCGTAATCATCTTATCTAGCCTTAAACTCCGGTTCCAGCTTTTCGATATCTGGAGAAATCGAAACAACTACCTTCCTTTCTTTGCCTATGCTATCTTAGGGATCTTCTCCGTACAATTTTTCTTTTATCTCTGTGTGGAGTACTCCAACGCTACAACTGCAACCATCCTCCAATTTATCAGTCCTGTCTTCATTCTTATCTACAACCGCATTATCTACAAGAAAAAAGCTTCTAAAAAAGCGATCTTCTATGTTCTGACTGCTATGCTTGGGGTCTTTTTGATGGCTACCAAAGGCGATTTGTCTAAGTTATCTATCACACCACTTGCTTTACTGACAGGTCTTCTCAGTGCCCTAGGTGTTATGTTCAATGTCATCTTACCCCAACGCTTTGCAAAAAAATACGGATTTGTGCCAACTGTTGGTTGGGGAATGATTATAGCTGGACTTTTTAGTAATTTTCTCTACCCTGTTTATAGAATTAGTTTTCAGCTTGATTGGGTGAGTATCTTGATTTGTTTGACCATTGCCTTTTTGGGAACAGCCTTTGCCTTCTTCCTATCGATGAAGGCTGTCTCTCTCGTTTCCCCATTGGTGGTGTCGGTCGTTAGCGCAAGCGAACCTTTATCATCTGCTATTCTAAGCGTCCTCTTTCTAGGTTTAGTCTTGGATGGGTATCTGCTACTGGCTATGATTTTGATTATCATTCCAATGATCTTTCTATCCATTGAAGAATCAAAAAACAAACTGAAAGAATCCTCTTTTAACACTTAAAGCTTCAAAATTGAAGCCTTTTTTGGTAGAATAGTAAGCATTACAAAGAGTGAGGAGACACCTATGACTGCTACAAAAATGAATGCACAAGAAATTATCCAATTTATCGCAAATGCTGAGAAAAAGACAAGTGTAAAAGTGACCTTTGAGGGGCAACTTGCTGGAGCTATCCCTGCTTCTGTTATCAAGCTCGGAAATGTCCTCTTTGGAGACTGGAAAGATATCGTTCCACTTCTAGATGGACTTACAGAAAACAAGGACTATGTTGTTGAACAAGACGCTCGCAACTCGGCTGTACCTCTCCTTGATAAACGTGATATCAATGCTCGTATCGAGCCAGGCGCTATCATCCGTGACCAAGTTGAGATTGGTGACAATGCTGTTATCATGATGGGTGCTGTTATCAACATCGGTGCTGAAATCGGTGCTGGTACTATGATTGATATGGGAGCTATTTTAGGTGGACGCGCTATTGTCGGTAAAAATAGCCACGTTGGTGCAGGTGCTGTTCTTGCAGGCGTTATCGAGCCAGCTAGTGCTGAACCTGTCCGTGTCGGTGACAATGTTCTCATCGGTGCTAACGCTGTGGTTATCGAAGGTGTTCAAATTGGTAGCGGTTCTGTTGTTGCAGCAGGGGCCATCGTCACTCAAGATGTTCCAGAAAATGTTGTGGTAGCTGGTGTCCCAGCTCGTGTTATCAAGGAAATCGATAGCCAAACCCAACAAAAAACAGCGCTAGAAGATGCGCTTCGCACCTTGTAATTAGTAACAGAGGCGGAAATATTTCCAGCCTCTTTCTCGTATCAATAGAAGGAAATTAACTATGTTAGATTTGATTCAAACTCGACGCGATCTTCACCAAATTCCGGAGATTGGTTTAGAAGAATTCAAGACTCACGCTTATTTACTCAATGTCATTGAAACATTAACAGCCGGCAAGGATTTTGTTCAGATTCGTACTTGGCGAACCGGTATTTTAGTTTACTTGCAGGGAAGTCAGCCAGAACGTACCATTGGTTGGCGAACAGATATTGATGGTCTGCCTATCGTTGAACAAACAGGCCTTCCTTTTGCCTCCCAACACCAAGACCGCATGCATGCTTGTGGGCACGACTTTCACATGACCATTGCACTTGGAAGTCTTGAACGTGCTTTAGAAAAACAACCAAAAAACAACCTCCTCTTTCTCTTTCAACCTGCGGAAGAAAATGAGGCCGGCGGCATGCTCATGTATGAAGATGATGCCTTTGGTGACTGGTTGCCTGACCAATTCTATGGACTTCATGTTCGCCCCGACTTAAAAGTTGGACAAATTGCGACCAATACTCATACACTCTTTGCTGGAACATGTGAAGTTAAGATTCGCTTTAAGGGTAAAGGCGGACACGCTGCCTTTCCACATGAAGCCAACGACGCTCTGGTTGCAGCTAGCTATTTTGTGACTCAAGTTCAGTCGGTTGTCAGCCGTAATGTCGATCCTATCGAGGGTGCTGTCGTCACTTTCGGTGTTTTTCAAGCTGGTACAACCAATAATGTCATCGCTGATACAGCCTTCTTGCATGGAACCATTCGAGCTCTCACACACAGCATGAGCCTCTTGGTTCAAAAACGTGTCAAAGCTATCGCTGAAGGTGTGGCAGCTGCCTTTGATATGGATGTAGAGATTGAACTCAAGCAGGGAGGTTATTTGCCAGTCGAAAACAATCCTGAATTAGCTCGGGAATTGATGACCTTCTTTGATGAAAAAGAGGGCATTGAGCTAATCGACATCGAACCTGCCATGACAGGGGAAGACTTTGGTTATCTGCTTTCCAAGGTTCCTGGTGTCATGTTCTGGCTTGGAATTGATAGTCCCTATGCTCTCCACCATCCAAAGATGAGTCCTAAGGAAGAAGCTCTGGCAATCGGTGTCGAGGCTGTATCAAGCTTTTTAGCTAAGAAAGCTGCGGAGTAGACTATGAAAAAAAGCTTACGTAAGCAGGTCTTACAAGAACTCAAATCTCTATCAGCCGAAGAAAAGGAAGTCATGGACGCTTGGTTGAATGAGCAACTACTTCTACATCCCTTCTACAAGGAAGCAAAAACCATCGCCACTTACCTGTCTTTCCCTCATGAATTTCAGACAGCTAGACTCATTGAACAGGCTCAAAAAGATGGGAAGACACTCCTCATTCCCAAAACCTATCCACATGGAAAAATGGACTTTGTTCTATATGAACCAGAGAAACTCGAAAGAAATTCTTTTGGACTTCTTGAACCTCAAGGAGACTTCACAATCCTTGAACCCTCTCAGATTGACCTGATTCATGTTCCTGGTTTGGCTTTCAACACTTCTGGCTATCGGGTTGGCTATGGAGGTGGCTATTACGACCGCTACTTAGAGCGTTTCCCAGGTCATACTATTAGTACGATTTATCCATGTCAGATTCAGAATTTTCAACCTGAGCACTACGATATTCCTGTTGAGGAGGTACTCATCTATGAAAGAAATTTTTGATCGTCGGTATCCTGTCACGAGCTTCTTTCTACTCGTGACAACCCTGGTTTTTGTACTCATGTTTCTAACCAGTGGTTTCAACTATACCAGCGCAGCCACCTTGTATAAATTCGGAGCTGTGTATCCCCCTGCTATCAAGGCCATGCCTGAACAAATCTGGCGCTTATTCTCCGCAACCTTTGTCCACATTGGCTTGCAGCACTTTTTAGTCAATATGCTATCCCTCTACTTTTTGGGACGCCAGATGGAGCAAATCTTTGGCTCCAAACAGTTTTTCTTTATCTACCTTCTATCAGGAATGATGGGAAATCTCTTTGTCCTAGTTTTTAGTCCCAATGCTATTACTGCAGGTGCTTCAACTGCCCTCTACGGTATGTTTGCCTCAATTGTTGTTCTCCGATATGCTTCACGCAATCCCTATCTCCAACAACTTGGTCAATCCTACCTCTCCCTCTTAGTGATTAACCTAGTAGGTAGTGTCTTAATCCCTGGAATCAGCCTTGCTGGACATGTCGGGGGTGCTGTCGGGGGTGCATTACTGGCTATCGTCTTCCCAGTTCGAGGAGAACGAAAGATTTACAGCCCAGGCCAACGTGGTCTAGCAACCCTAGCCTTTATTGCTTTATCAGCTCTACTACTTTTTATCGGACTATTATAAGAACAAGAAAAACCATTGGAAGTTCTCAAATTGAGAAGTTTCAATGGTTTTTTGGATCTTTATAAAAAGTAGCTTAAAATCCATTATTGTCACTGAGTTCTTTGAACCAGTGGCCTGATTTTTTCAGACGGCGTTCTTGCGTTTCTAAGTCAAGCTCGACCAAACCATAGCGATTTTTGTAACTATTGAGCCATGACCAGCAATCGATAAAGGTCCAGATCAAGTAGCCTTTACAGTTAGCACCGTCTTCAATAGCACGATGAAGTTCACGAAGGTGACCTTTGACAAAGTCAATACGGTAATCATCCTGAATTATTCCATTTTCGCGGAATTTATCTTCACCTTCAACGCCCATCCCATTCTCTGTCAACATCCACTCGATATTGCTATAGTTTTCCTTGATATTTTGAGCGATATGATAGATCCCTTGCTCGTAGATTTCCCAACCGCGGTGCGGATTGATCTTACGACCTGGCATGACGTAAGGCTCATAGAAATGCTCAGGCAAGAGTGGGCTGTCAGGATGCTTAGCAAAACGCGGCGCCATGACACGCAAAGGTTGATAGTAGTTCACTCCCAGGAAGTCAACTGTATTCTCACGAATAAGTTCCAACTCCTCAGCTGTAGAATCTGGTAGCAAATTATGCTCAGCCAAAATTTCTACCAACTCTTCTGGATAAGCTCCTAAAACAGACGGATCTAGGAAAGATTGAGCTTGGAATAGATCAGCAATGCGTGCAGCTTTGACATCCGCAGGATGCTGACTACGTGGATAAGCTGGTGTCAAGTTGAGGACAATTCCAATCTTAGAGCCCGGTAAGACTTCATGACAGGCCTTAACGGCAAGAGTGCTGGCTAGTTGGGTATGATAGGCAACCTTAACCGCCGCTTTAGCATCTACCTTATGAGGATAATGGGCATCATAGAAATAGCCGAACTCTACAGGAACGATAGGTTCATTGAAGGTAATCCATTGGTCCACAAGGTCGCCATAAGTCTCAAAACAGAAGCGAGCATAGTCTTCATAAGCCTTAATAGTTGCCTTATTTTCCCAACCATCCCCATCTTCTTGAAGGGCAAAAGGCAGATCAAAATGATAGAGATTGACTAAGAGACGGATTCCCTTGGCCTTAATAGCTTCAAAGACCTGACGGTAAAAAGCCACTCCTTGAGGATTGACTTCTCCACGACCCTGTGGGAAAATACGAGACCACTGGATTGAAGTCCGAAAGGCTGTATGACCTGTTTCTAACAATAGTTCGATATCTTTTTCCCAATTTTCATAGAAGGTCGATGTCTTATCTGGTCCAATCCCATTATAGTAGCGATTTGGCTCTACTTGGTACCAATAATCCCAGAGATTATCTCCCTTGCCGTCTCCAGGCACTCGTCCTTCTGTCTGTGGCCCAGAAGTTGAGGAACCCCAGACAAAATCCTTTGGAAATTTTAGCATAGCTCTACCTCTTTATTTACTCTTTTTATGTTTATTTTATCTCATTATAGAGAAAAAACAAGGCAAAAACTAGTTACATTTTTGTCTTGTTTTTCTTCTGATTATAGATTTTATTTATTTGTTAGGATTTCAAGGGTTTCAAGCAAGCTATCTGCGTGAACTTCGATTGTATCCCCTGTCGCCTTGATCTTGACTTCTACGATACCATCAGCTGCTTTCTTCCCAACAGTGATACGGATTGGAAGACCAATCAAGTCGCTGTCACTGAATTTAACACCGACACGTTCGTTACGGTCATCCGTCAAGACTTCGTAGCCTTTATCTACCAAAGCTTCTTCGATACGATTTGTCAATGTAAGACTTGCTTCATCCTTGACATTAACCGGAATCAAGTGCACATCAAATGGCGCCAATTCTTTAGGGAAGTTGATTCCCCAAGCGTAACGATATTCACCTTTTGGAGTTTTGTTAACAAAGAGGCGAGCGTGTTGCTCCATGACTGCTGAAAGGAGACGGCTGACACCGATACCGTAGCATCCCATGATGATTGGCACAGCACGGCCATTTTCATCCAAGACATCTGCTCCCATACTTGCTGAGTAACGAGTACCAAGTTTGAAGATGTGACCAATTTCGATACCACGCGCAAAGTTAAGAACTCCTTGTCCGTCTGGAGAGATTTCACCCTCACGAACTTCACGGATATCGACATACTCAGCAGTGAAATCACGACCTGGATTAACACCAGTCAAGTGGTAACCATCTTCGTTAGCACCAGCAACAGCATTGCGACTATCTTGCACCTTGCGGTCAGCAATAATCTTAACATTTTCAGGTAGACCAACTGGTCCAAGAGAACCAAATTCAGCTCCCAACAATTCTTTCACTTCTGCCTCAGTTGCAGGTTCTAAGAAATCTGCTCCAAGGTAGTTTTTAAACTTAACTTCATTGAGTTGGTCATTGCCGACAAGTAGAGCCACAACTGGCTCTTCGTCTGCGATATAAACCAAGGTCTTGATTGTTTGCTCTTCAGAGACATTCAAGAAGGCAGCCACTTCATCAATTGATTTGACACCTGGTGTTTCCACGCGAGCCACTTCATCTTCAGTCACAACACGGTTGCTTGGTTTGTACTCGTTGGTTGCCATTTCTAAGTTGGCTGCATAGCTTGATTCACTTGAGTAGGCAATGGTATCTTCACCAGAAACCATCCATTTGAGCAATTCTGCCTTGATTTCTTCTTGCACTTGATCAGGAATTTCATCAAACGACGCGACAGACTTATCTAATACCACCCAACGGTCAAGGTCTGTACGAGCAGGTGTGATGGCCATAAACTCTTGACTATCCTTACCGCCCATGGCTCCACCGTCACCGATGATGGCTTTAAAGTCCAAACCACTACGAGTGAAGATACGCTCATAGGCTGCCTTGTACTCATCATAAGTAACATCCAAACTATCGTAGTTAGCGTGGAAGCTATAACCATCTTTCATGATGAATTCACGCGTACGAAGAAGTCCATTACGTGGACGTTTTTCATCACGGTACTTAGGCTGGATTTGGTACAAGTTCAAAGGTAATTGCTTGTAAGACTTGACAGAATCACGGACAATAGCTGTAAAAGTTTCTTCGTGAGTTGGCCCCAAGATGAAGTCTGACTTCTCACGGTTTTTCAATTTGTACAAGTCTTCCCCGTAGGTTTCATAACGGCCAGATTCACGCCAAAGATCTGCACTAAGAAGGGCTGGAGCCAACATCTCAACAGCGCCAATCTTGTCAAACTCTTGACGCATAATCTTCTTGGCTTTTTCGATAACACGGTTAGCAAGCGGTAGGTAAGAGTAAACTCCTGCTGATACTTGACGAACATAACCAGCACGCAACATAAGGGCGTGGCTGATAACTTGAGCATCGCTTGGCATTTCGCGAAGCGTTGGAATAAGCATTTTACTTTGTTTCATATTTTTCCTCTAATTCTTAAAAGAAGGTTCGCATGATGTCATTCCAAGTTACGGCGATCATCAAAACGACCATAATGACAACTCCGACCAGAGTGACATAGGTTTCAATTTCTTGTTTTAGTGGTTTGCGACGGATAGCTTCTAGGATATTGAGCACGATTTTTCCACCGTCGAGCGCAGGGATCGGAATCAAGTTGAAAATTCCGATATTGATGGAAATCATAGCCAAGAAGAACAAGACATTCTCAAGACCATTTTTAGCGGCATCACTGCTTGCCTTAAAGATAGCAACGGGACCACCTAATTTATTCAAATCAGGTTGGAAGATCAAGCTTTTCAAAGCATTCAGGATACGTAAAGCTGAATCTGCCGCAGTTGTAAATCCGCCCATAAACATAGACCAGATATCTGATTTGAGCCTTGGCTGAACACCCAGTATATAACGACCTTGGCTTTCTTCAGGTGTCACACTGACTTGTTTTTCAGTGCCATTTTCAGAAACCGTCACATCCAAAACGGGAGCGGTTTTGTCCTTGGTTTCTGCATCGACCGCCTGAATCAAATCTGACCAGTTTGAAATCTCATAACTGCCGACTTTAGTGATTTGGGCTATATTTTCAACACCAACCTTAGCCAAAGCGCTATCTGGAATAATACTAAAGTTATTCGTTTGCGTATCACGGACGCCACCTTGCATGAAAATCAAAATCCAGAAAACGACGACTCCTAGGATAAAATTATTCATAGGACCAGCAAAGTTGGTAATCAATTTGCCCCAGACAGTCGCATTCTGATATTGGACGTCTAAGGGAGCGATACGAACTTCCGTTCCATCAGCTTCCACAATAGTCGCATCATGGTCTACTGAGAAAGTCTTTTCCTCTTCTAAGACCAAGCCTCTAATAAAGAGTTTATCCTCAAAATCAAACTGAGTGACCTGCATAGGCAGAGCTGTCTGGTCAACCTTTTTACCAGAGAGATTGATACGCTTGACCTTGCCATCCACTGCCAGTGTTAAGCTTGCGGGAGTTCCAGTCTTGATTTCTGTCGTATCTTCACCCCAACCTGCCATCCGAACGTAACCACCAAGTGGCAGGAGACGAATGGTATAAGCAGTTCCATCTTTTCCGATGTTGGCAAAGATTTTGGGGCCCATACCGATGGCAAATTCACGAACTAAAATCCCAGATTTCTTAGCAAAGTAAAAATGTCCGAATTCGTGAACCACTACGATAATCCCAAAGACCAGGATAAATGTTAGTAATCCTATCATTTAATTTCTATTTACCTTTCCTTAAAATAAGCCAAAGAGGTGCATAATAGGGAAGACAGCCAGCATGCAATCAAAACGATCCAATACCCCACCATGACCTGGGATAAACTTGCCTGAGTCTTTAACACCAAAGTGACGTTTCATAGCACTTTCGATCAAATCACCCAACTGACCAGCTATACTAAAGAAAATAGCAAAGACCATCATTTTGTAAATCCCATAAGGTAAAGCAACAGTACTATCAACTAGCATAAAAATCAAAGTCACTAGCATAGCAGCCACGATACCCCCCATAGCACCCTCTATGGTTTTGTTAGGGGAAACTCTCGGAGCTAGCTTTCTCTTACCAAACTTCATTCCTACTAGATAGGCTCCACTATCGGTTGCCCAGACCATACAAAGTCCCAAAAGCGCCTTATCCAAACCTGCAATACGAGCATCGACCAAAGCATTAAAGCCAAAGCCAACATAAAAACTCATGGCAATCGGAAAAACAGCATCCTCAATAGTATAGTTCTTGCTGAAGACTGTTGCCCCTAGTAAAATCAGTATCACGACACTATAAGCTACAACATTCCCATCTACAGGTAAAAACTTCCAGTAGTTTTCCAAAGGTACGGTCAGAGCAAAGGTTGCTAGTAAAGTCAAGAGCCCTTCAGGCGTCATGGTATTTAAACCCTTCATGCGCAGTAACTCATGTACTCCCAACATCGCCACAATCCCCATGGCAATCTGGAGCCATAAGCCACCAATCGCCAAGATTGGGATAAAGATAGCCAAGGCCAAGATAGCAAAAAGGGTTCTCTTTTGTAAATCCTGTATCATAATATCTCCTAAACTCCTCCAAAACGACGGTTGCGACGATTGTACTCGATGATAGCTTCTTTCAAGGCTTCCTCATCAAAGTCAGGCCACAAGACATCCGTGAAATAGAGCTCGCTATAAGCAGCCTGCCATGGCAAGAAATTACTCAAACGAAGTTCACCGCTGGTCCGAATAATCAAGTCAGGATCACGCAAGACTTTTGGCAAATGTCTCGTAAAGAGATATTCCCCAATCAACTCCTCGGTGATATCACCAGGATTGATCTTAGCATCTAAAACATCCTGTGCAATCAACTTGACCGCTTGTGTAATCTCAGCTCGTCCACCATAATTAAGGGCAAAATTGAGAATCAATCCTGTATTTAACTTAGTCAGTTCTTCTGCCTTTTTCAAGGCATCAAAAGTCTGCTTCGGCAAACGATCAGTCTCCCCAATCATTTGAATCTTCATGTTCTTCTGATGCAATTCGGGAACAAACTTATCATAAAATTCAACAGGTAAGTTCATGATAAATTTGACTTCCTGATCTGGACGGGTCCAGTTTTCAGTCGAGAAGGCATAGACCGTCAAGGCTTTGACTCCCATATCACTAGCAGCAATGACTACCGTTCTCAAAGCATCCATCCCAGCCTTATGCCCAAAGACACGTGGTTGCATCCGTTTTTTAGCCCAACGGCCATTCCCATCCATGATAACTCCGATATGTGCTGGCACCATTGTGGGGGTTTCTGTTGCTTTATCTTTTTTTAAAAATCCAAACATGATTGTATTCCTATTCAAAAATCTATCGTTTCATTATACCATATTTTTCACTTTTCTTCTATTATCGTCTATCATTCTACGGCGAAATTTCCCATATATCTCCTATATTTCCAGTATATCAAGCCTTGCAATTCCTAAAGAAAGTTGATACAATAAAATCATAGAGATTCGATCCTTGTTCAGCCACAGGGATTTTTTATTGAAAGGATTTTATCATGTCAAAGACACTCCAACGTAAAAAACAATTGAGAAACAGCCTACGTCGCTCAGGTGCATTTTCAAACACTGTAAACAAGGTTGTCGAAGAAACAAAAAAAGTTGTAAAACATGCTGAAAAAGCAGCAAGCGATGCAGGTAAAGCTGTCTCTAAAAAGGTTGAAAAAACTGTAGAAGCAACCAAAGAGCAAGCTCAAAAAGTTGCTACTTCTGTAGAAGATTTCGCAGCTAACCTAGGGGGACTTTCAGTTGACCGCGCTAAGACTTTCTACGATGAAGGTATCAAGTCTGCTACTGACTTCAAAAACTGGACGGAAAAAGAACTCCTTGCCTTGAAAGGAATCGGTCCAGCTACTATCAAGAAATTAAAAGAAAACGGCATCAAGTTCAAGTAATCTTTCTTGTTCCTTGCTTTTCCGTCAAAAACTTGTTAAAATAAAGCCATTAGAGGTGTTTTGAGTCCCACATTTTACAGAAAGTGGCGGTGCTGAGAAGTCCACAAATGTGTCAAAACTGGTTGCTAATGGATGAAATTAAAAATAATATAAATCTTTTTGTTTCCTTTTAGGACTAGACAGCGAGTTGCAGGCTATACTCAAGTACGGCAAGACGAGCTAACGACGTCATAAAAGAGAAACAAGAAGATTAAAGTTGCGGGCATCTGCCCGAAATTGGGTGGTACCGCGGATTAACACATTCGTCCCTGTCAGATTGATGGCAGGGACGATTTTTATTTTAGACCCCTAGCCAAAGGAGGTTGTCATGAAACAATCTTTTAACACCAGCAAGCTCTACTATGGTTTTCCAATCTTCATCTTGGGATATCAGGACAAGAACTTTGGGCACAATATCACGACCTGCAGTTCCTCTTATAGCCTGGGAGATTGGCTGGTCATCGGTGTTGGCGCTGAGGAAAATGCGGCTGACCAGATTAAACATTATCAACAGTTTACCGTAAACATCCCTGATGAAAACTTCATGCTCGAAATGGAGCAGGCTGGTTTTATCAGCCATCGGGAAAAGTTAAAACGCCTAGGGATTGACTACGAAATTTCTGTACGGACTCAGGCCCCAATTTTAGAGGCATGTCCAGTCGTGTTGGACTGTCAGGTAGATCGGATTATCGAGGAAGATGGCATCTGCCATATCTTTGCCAAGATTCTCGAGCGACTGGCTGATCCAGAGCTCTTAGACGATAAAGAGCATTTTAAAAATGACCGCTTTGCCCCAACTTACTTTATGGGGGACGGTCATCAGCGCGTTTACCGTTATCTGGATGACCGAGTAGATCCCATGGGAAGCTTTATCAAGAAAGCGAGGAAGAAGGATGACAAGAGCTGAACTGCCAGAACAAATCGAAACGGACCGACTTATCTTACGAGTTCGTACAGTAGCTGATGCTGAGGATATTCATGCCTACGCTAGTCGTCCAGAGGTTTCTTACCCAGCAGGCTTCCCACCCGTCAAGACCTTGGAAGATGAGATTTATTACCTAGAACATATCCTTCCCGAGCGTAATCAAAAGGATAATCTCCCAGCTGGCTATGGGATTGCGGTCAAAGGGACTGATAAGATTATTGGTTCTGTCGATTTCCCCCGTCGCTACGAAGACGATGTACTGGAGATTGGCTATATCTTGCACCCAGACTATTGGGGACGAGGTTATGTTCCCGAAGCAGCGCGTGCCTTGATTGATCTGGCTTTTAAAGAATTGGGACTTCACAAGATTGAGCTGACTTGTTTTGGCTATAATGTCCAAAGTCAACGTGTCGCTGAGAAACTTGGCTTCACCCTCGAAGCTCGTATAAGAGATCGAAAAGATACCCAAGGCAATCGCTGTGATGATTTGAGATACGGCTTACTGAAGAATGAGTGGGAGGAAACTGTTAGATGAATTGTTCAAAAATTTCGAACAGTTTGGAGATAATATTAGTAATTCAAAGAGAGGTGAAAAATGAATACAGATCAGATTATTATTCTGCTCAGTGGAGCAGGTCTAGGAGCTGTTTTAAGTGCATTTTTAGTTTTTATAAATAATAGCAAAAAGAATAAACTAGATTTTATAACTAAAGAACGTTCAGAGTGGAGAAAGGATATTCAAATTATTTTAGATGACTTGGGTAAAGTAGGTAAGCGTGCAGAAGCTATACAACGTTTAAAGTCACGAATTAATCCATACGGAAAGAGTTTGACAGTTAAGAATGGAGATAATTTTTATTTATATGAAGGTCATATCTGGAGTTTGATTAATACAATTGATATAACCAATACTAGTCAAATAGAAAAGTTATCCGATTATGTGCAACTACTCTGGAAATATGACTGGGAGAGATCCAAGCGGGAAATAAAATTTGATATTTTTAATAGTTTTATATACTTTATTCTTGTTATCGGATCCATATCTAATTCTTTATTAATCCTTTTTAAATTTGACGAATTTTGGTGGAAGGTTTTATTGTGCTCATCATCAATCATTATGATAATACATACATTCTACTTCGAAGAATTTACTAAAAAAATTAAAAAATGGACTGTACTTGATGTCCTATATCTTGTGTTATTAATTATGTCAATGTATGCTAGTATGTATGCTATGTTATTTTGGATAATTCCTACTAACACAACCACATTGGATATGATCATCTCCGCTTTATTGATATATATACCATTAATAGGTACGGAGCGAAATATTATTTTGAAAGCCAATAATGAAGAAAAAGAATATATAGACGCTTTAAAGGAAAAAGAGGAAAACGACAAACACATATCTAAACAACCTCAAGGAGTTCAAAAGTCTAAAACTTTTTCAATCACAATTTCTACCACCAAACGTAACTAGAAAACTCTACCTTAATTAAGCTTGAGGCACAACCTTCAAAGTCAACGAATCGCTGAGAAAGTGGTTTTCCCCATTAATGCTTGTATCTCTAAGGCAGTCGAGATAGGACCTATTGAAGAATGAGTTAGAGGAGAATAGATGCCTAAAAAGAAAAATAGAAAAAAAGAATTAAAACGACAGCAAAAGTTGGATATTAAAGTTATTTCTGAAGAAGAGGCTGCTTGGACAGAAATCATGGCCAAAAATCCAACTTTTGTAGAACGTCGGACCATTCAAAATTTCGATGAACTACATACAGCAGTGATGCAATATGCTGATGAATATGGAGAGTATCCAGATGTTCAGCTAATCAATTACCAACTGAAAAATAGGACTTTTGATTGGAATCAGGATCATGCTTTATTTAGAGAAGCTATGCATACTCCGAATACACAGAAGCGAAATAAATTGTTAAAGCAAGTTTTAAAAATTAATCCAGATTATTTTGCTGCTGATTTCCACCTATTCTTATCAGAAGTTGAAGATTTTGATTTGCCAACCTTTAAAAAAGTATTGGATTTTGAAATTCTAGTTTTAGAAAAATGGAAAATGAACGGATACAATAGTTGGAATTATTTTGAAGCACGCCCTATCCTGTCTGCTCTGATGTTCCTGATTGAATATTATATGACGGAGAACCTTAATTATAAGGCTTTAGAATTGATTAATCTATATTTGAGTAAGCGACCAGAACGGTTTCCTCCTAATTTTGTCTTCTGTATGCTTTCCTTGTATCATATTACTGGTCAGGAGCTAAAGGTTGAACGTTTCTATCATGAAGAATTAAATAAGGGCAAATGGGATGATACCATTCTTATTCATGCCATCATCTCTGCTTTTTCTCAAGGAAAAATTGAGGAAGCAAGTCAGCTATTTGCAAAATTAGTGGAAATCAATGATGAAGCTGTTGAATTCTTTATAGAGGAAGATTGGCAATCCAAAGTTATAGATATCGAAGACCAAGAATGCTATTGTCCAAATTCAGTTGAATCGCTACAAGCTAGTTTGTATCCTTTGTTTGATTATTTACTAGAAAATATTATTTTAACAAAATTTCTAACAAACGAAGCCAAGAAGTTCCATCGTAAACCAGTATTTTCGAAGCATTCCAGTATGATAAGAAATTTATCCAAGGTAAACGACTGGTACTCCTTTATGAGCGAGGAAAAAATGAAGGGAATCCGGATGGATCTTGTTCACATCTTTGTTGAAAATGGGATTCGTAGGTCTACAGATTTCAAAAAATGGACCGAAAAAGAAGTTCTCGCCTTGAAGGGAATTGGTCCCGCTACCGTTCAAAAACTGAAAGAAAACGGTATACAGTTTAAGAACGAGAAGTAATTGTTTATTGAAGGGAGGAGGTGGAATTGTCTTGAATGAAATTTCTAATTTCATCCTGTATACTACACCCAATGGCGACGTTCAGCTAGATATCCTTTTACAAGATGAAAATCTTTGGTTAACTCAAAAAGGTCTTGCGGAGCTCTTTGGAGTTGAACGAAGTGTCATTACAAAGCACTTGAAAAACATTTATGATAGTGGTGAGTTGGCTAAGGTATCAACTTGTGCAAAATTTGCACAGGTTCAACAAGAGGGAAATAGAACTGTCCGGCGTGAACTTGAGTATTACAATCTAGATACTATCATTTCAGTTGGCTATCGCGTAAATTCCAGCAAGGCTACTCAATTTAGAATTTGGGCAACCAATACCTTGAAAGAATTTATCATCAAAGGTTTTATTTTGGATGATGAACGCTTGAAACAAGGACAGACAGTTTTCGGACAAGATTATTTCCGTGAACTTTTAGAACGAATTCGCTCTATTCGTTCTAGCGAACGCCGAATCTATCAGCAAATTACGGATATCTTTGCCGAATGTGCCATAGATTATGATCGAAACTCAGATATTACTAAAAATTTCTATGCTATGGTGCAAAATAAATTTCATTATGCAATTACTGGAAGTACTGCTGCAGAAATTATCTATCAGCAAGCTGATGCTAGTAAAGAAAAAATGGGATTAACTACTTGGAAGAATGCACCTGATGGACGAGTGCTCAAATCAGATGTAACTGTAGCCAAAAATTATTTGCAAGAAAAAGAAATTCGACAACTAGAGCGAACTGTTACAGCCTACTTTGATTATATCGAGGGTTTGGTTGAGCGCCGTAATACTTTTACAATGCGAGGATTGGCAGATAGTATTGATCGCTTTCTATCTTTTAATGAATATGAAATCTTAGAAGGAAAAGGAAGTATTTCCAAGAGACAAGCAGACTCAAAAGCCATCCAAGAGTATGAAAAATTTAACCGAACTCAAAAAATCATGTCAGATTTTGATAAACATATTATGAAGATAATGAGAGAAAGTTAATGCAAAATTTTTCACCGTTTCTTTGCTTATAGAAGATAATGAGAAAAACAAGATGAGTTGAATCAAAGTTTATCTCCCACATACTAATTTTATTTAAAGATATTAACTAGAAAGGACACACACATGTCTAAAGAACTTTCACCTAAATACAATCCAGCTGAGGTTGAGGCTGGTCGTTACCAAAAATGGCTTGACGAAGATGTTTTCAAGCCTTCAGGCGATAAAAAGGCTAAGCCTTATTCAATCGTGATTCCACCACCAAACGTTACAGGTAAACTCCACCTTGGTCACGCTTGGGATACGACTCTTCAAGATATCATCATCCGTCAAAAACGCATGCAAGGCTTTGATACGCTTTGGCTTCCAGGGATGGATCACGCGGGGATTGCGACTCAGGCTAAGGTTGAGGAGCGCTTGCGTGGTGAGGGCATTTCCCGCTATGACCTTGGTCGTGAGAAATTCCTCGAGAAAGTCTGGGAATGGAAAGACGAATATGCCACTACCATCAAGGAACAATGGGGCAAGATGGGGCTCTCTGTAGACTACTCTCGTGAGCGTTTCACTCTTGATGAAGGTTTGTCAAAAGCTGTCCGCAAGGTCTTTGTGGACCTTTACAAGAAAGGTTGGATCTACCGTGGTGAGTTTATCATCAACTGGGACCCCGCTGCTCGCACAGCCCTTTCTGATATCGAAGTTATCCACAAGGACGTCGAAGGTGCCTTCTACCACATGAACTACATGCTGGAAGATGGTTCACGCGCCCTTGAAGTTGCGACAACTCGTCCTGAGACCATGTTTGGGGATGTTGCGGTTGCGGTCAATCCAGAAGACCCACGCTACAAGGACTTGATCGGTAAAAACGTCGTCCTTCCAATCGCTAATAAACTCATCCCAATCGTTGGAGATGAACACGCTGATCCTGAGTTTGGTACTGGTGTCGTGAAAATCACGCCTGCCCACGATCCAAACGACTTCTTGGTTGGTCAACGCCACAACTTGCCACAAGTCAACGTCATGAACGACAACGGAACCATGAACGACTTGGCCTTCGAATTTGCAGGCATGGACCGTTTTGAAGCTCGTAAGGCAGTCGTTGCTAAGTTAGAAGAAATCGGTGCCCTTGTTAAAATCGAAAAACGTGTCCACAGTGTTGGTCACTCAGAGCGTACAGGTGTTGTGGTTGAGCCACGCTTGTCTACTCAGTGGTTCGTTAAGATGGACCAATTGGCTAAGAATGCTATTGCTAACCAAGACACAGACGACAAGGTAGAATTCTACCCACCTCGTTTCAACGATACCTTCCTCCAATGGATGGAAAATGTCCACGACTGGGTCATCTCTCGTCAGCTCTGGTGGGGTCACCAAATCCCTGCTTGGTACAATGCTGAGGGTGAAATGTACGTCGGTGAAGAAGCCCCAGAAGGTGACGGATGGACTCAGGACGAAGACGTCTTGGATACGTGGTTCAGTTCTGCCCTTTGGCCATTCTCAACTATGGGCTGGCCTGATGTTGACTCAGAAGACTTCAAACGTTACTTCCCAACTTCAACCCTAGTAACAGGTTACGACATTATCTTCTTCTGGGTGTCTCGTATGATCTTCCAATCCTTGGAATTTACGGGCCGTCAGCCATTCCAAAACGTCCTTATCCATGGTCTCATCCGTGATGAGCAAGGACGCAAAATGTCGAAATCTCTTGGTAACGGGATTGATCCGATGGATGTTATTGAGAAATACGGTGCTGATGCCCTTCGCTGGTTCCTTTCAAACGGTTCTGCACCAGGTCAAGACGTCCGCTTCTCTTACGAGAAAATGGATGCTTCATGGAACTTCATTAACAAGATCTGGAACATCTCTCGCTACATCCTCATGAACAATGAAGGTTTGACTCTTGAGCAAGCTACTGTCAATGTGGAAAAAGTTGTTAACAAGGAAGCTGGGAACGTCACAGACCGTTGGATTCTCCACAATCTCAATGAAACGATCGGAAAAGTTACTGAGAACTTTGACAAGTTTGAGTTTGGTGTGGCTGGGCATATCCTATACAACTTCATCTGGGACGAGTTTGCGGACTGGTACGTTGAGTTGACCAAGGAAGTCCTTTATAGCGACAACGAAGAAGAGAAAGTCATCACACGCTCTGTTCTCCTTTATACTTTGGACAAGATCCTTCGTCTCCTTCACCCAATCATGCCATTTGTGACAGAGGAAATCTTTGGACAAATTTCAGAAGGCTCTATCGTTACAGCAGAATACCCAACTGTCAACCCAGCCTTTGAAGACCTTGCGGCTCACATAGGTGTCGAAAGCCTCAAAGACTTGATCCGTGCTGTTCGTAATGCGCGTGCGGAAGTGAACGTAGCACCAAGCAAGCCTATCACGATTCTTGTTAAGACTAGCGACAGCAACTTGGAAGCCTTCTTTAACAGCAATGTCAACTACATCAAACGCTTCACAAATCCAGAGCACTTGGAAATCGCCTCAACCATCCCTGCACCTGAACTCGCGATGTCAAGCGTCATCACAGGAGCAGAAATCTACCTACCGCTCGCAGACCTCCTCAATGTCGAAGAAGAACTGGCTCGTCTCGACAAGGAACTGGCTAAATGGCAAAAAGAACTGGACATGGTTGGTAAGAAACTCTCTAACGAACGCTTCGTAGCCAATGCCAAACCAGAAGTCGTCCAAAAAGAACGCGACAAACAAGCCGACTACCAAGCTAAATACGATGCGACCATAGCACGTATTGATGAGATGAAGAAGTTGGTGAAATAAAATCGAGTAGCGACTAAGACTAACCCCACTCACACCACGGTACGTGCCATTCGGCATACGGTGGTTCAACTAACTTTTAAGGCATGCCGTTCAAGGTAGTAAAGCAAGTAAGAAACCAGTCCACGTTTTCGAGGACTGGTTTTGATATATCGCGTTTAAGTACCGACCTCTGAGCCCTGATTGATAGTGGTCACCCCAGACAGATACCTTATCTGCTATCCATTTAGGAACCTCTAACTTAAGTAGGCCCCTTAGTCGCCTAGATTTCTTCCTCCATTGCTTCCAGATAATCACGCGTAGGCAAGTACGCAAGCGCTCATCTATGCTGGTTACTATGCGCTTCATATTTCCCAATGAGAAATAGTTTCTCCATCCCCGAATGGACAAATTCAGTTGCTCAATACGTCTCGTTCAGTCTATACTCCACTTCTCAGTATTAGTTTCTTCAACTTACACTTAAATCTCTTAACACTATCTTGATGAGAACAACTTTCCCAACGAACTGATGATTTCTAAAACCCAAAACCTTAGTATTTCAACTCGCTTGGTCTGGTAATCTTAGTCTTGGTCATGTTTACTTTCAAACCTAGTCGTTTCTCAATAAAACGACTGACTGAATACATCACACGCTTAGCGGCTGCCTCGCTTCCGACCGTAATCACACAATCAATCATCTGCGTAGCATACAAATTAAAGCCCTCTCTTCTAATTCCTTGTCCAATTCATTAAGCATGACATTGGATAAGATAGGAGATAAATTTCTTCCCTGTGGCGTGCCAACTAGCGTTTTATTACGCTGACCATTAATAACCGCACCCGAATGAAGATACTTACGAATCAAGGATGCCGTACCCCCATCTTCAATAATGTTGTGCACTTAAGATGTCAATCTATCTTGAGGAACTGTATCGAAAAATTTCCCTAGGTCTATATCCATTTAGGTACTCTAAGAATTTCATGATGACTTTTTCACAAAAATCTTAGTCCGAATTCAATTACTCTCGTGATTTACATATATAGATTACATCTCCCTATTTGGACTTTAGAGTTTGCACCCCCTTATCCACTATACATGCCTTGTGTTCGTAGAGCCACGATTTCGCCATCCCTTCCTCTGACGATTCCTATTTCAAACATCAGACTTAAAACGCTCTATCACCAGACCGTTTTAATCCGCTACCTCACGATAGTCAGGCTTGGGAATCACTATTGAGTTCACTGGTAGCGAGGAACTTCCACCTCAGATGTACAACATGTCTATCGTACCAAAAACGGCAAATCCCTTAAATTGAGATCTGCCGTTTTTTATATATTTTCATCTTGCAAATCTAGCTGCTTCACTCTAGCAATATAGTAGGACATGATCAAAAACAGATTGAAGCTGACAATCCAAATAGAACATTCATGGAGAAAATGCATAGATACAGCCAAGCTAATGGCCCCAACTACGAAACTGCCTACTACAATGCCATAGTTCAAGGCTTGACGACGATATTCTTGAACATCTCCTTCTCCTCTAACGATGCGATACAAAGCAGTCAACATCTTTCGGTAATTTCCAGACGTCATAAAAATGACATAGGGATGATCTTCAATCAAGCTACCCGTAAATGTTAGCATCATCATACCTGTTCCAAAAGCAATAAAAGGAACTTCTAGTAAAGGAAATCGGGAAAAGAAGGGAAGAACAAGAGTCCCAATAAATAAGGGAAGCAGCATCTTAACCCGCCAATAGGCTGTTTTACGGTATTCTTTCATGTGTAAGGCAAAAAGAAATCCTAGGGAAAAGAATATAATAGAACAGAATCTCAACATGGTATTGATGACATGTGAATCGTGCCAATCTGATATCAGTAGGAGAATGTTCCCTGTCTGTGTCGCCACCAAACTATGGTACTGGATATGACAGAACACATCCAAAGAACCACCTATAAAGCCAAGAAATACTCCCATGAGTCGTGTATTTTGAGGTAAAATTAATTTATCCGCCATTTATTCTTCACTCGTTTCCCTTTGATTTTTTCATTATACCACTTTCTCTGAAAGAAACTAAGTGAAAACGGTCAATTCAGGTAGACATGATTACATATACTCCTCAGTTAGTCTCATCTCTGGAGTTCATTTATGACGTCTTATCAACTTCAAATGCTGTAGGTACTCATCAACTGAACTATTTTTAAACAAATTATTTCTGTACTGAAGTCTATGGCTTAATCAAAGTAACACTTGAAACAGTACCATCTGCACCTGTTGTAATTTGGATGACTTTTCCACCACCTACTTCCGCATTGTATTTCCCATCATCAAGGGTATAAGAATAGCTTTGGATAGAGTAGTTTTCTTTCTTACCATCAGCAGACTCTACTGTAAATTGACCAGCTGATGAAACAGTGATAGTTTCACCATTCGCACCCTTCCAATTCCCCGCTGCAGCTGAGAAATCTCTATCCACCATGGTTAGAACTCCCTTGTAACGTTTGTTGTGCTCTGCTTGCTTGTCTTGGAGTTTGCGATCAGTTGCTGGATCATAAGTTGACTGATTCGTTTTTGCTTGTGTTCCTTGTTGATTGGATGGGACCTGTGCAGGGGTTTGTTTAGCAGAAGATTCTTGGTTTTGTTTTGTTTCTGGTGCCGGTGTTGCTTGCGATTGGTTAGCAGTAGTCGCTGACTGATCAGAAGAAGACTTAGCTTTTTCTGATGAAGCTGAACTTGAGGACTTCTGAGTCTTGCTCTCTTTACTTGAAGAACTTGCCTTAGAACTAGAAGATGCTTGTGTTGTCTTGCTAGAACTATCACTTGTGGTATTTTCTTTCTTATTACCACAAGCCCCCAATAGTAATGTTGAAGCGAGTACAGTTGCAGCCATTAATTTGATAGAAGTTTTATTTTTCATTTTATGCTCCTTTGTAACATTTTTGAAATGTTAAGAAATATTTTTGTAACATTATTGTAATATTTGTTTTTGAATCTGTCAACTATTTATCTAAAATTTTTTAGAATTATTTTTTAGTACATTTATTTCCTTGCCCTCCCTATATCTTTTATTCGTAAAAGATTTTAAAAAACAGGAAAATTTTTCCTATTGAAGATGCTATATTTTAAAAGTGTAATCGCTTGCATTTTTTTCTTAAAGGACTATAATAAAATTGAAATAGGATATTGGAGGGGTAGGCATATGTTAAGAAACTATTACAAGTATCTTCCTTGGTTGATTTTAGCTGCTTTCTGTTCTTATGGGGGTGCTACTCATTACGCTCAAACAACATTTGATTTGTTCTACTTAACTGCCATTTTCATGATTGTCTATGTAGCTTTATTGTATTTACACGAAACCTATTTAAAATATAAATACAAAGATTTATTCATTCGAATCATGAGCAATTCTAATAAAGATAAACATCCTTAGTAGTCAAAAAGAGAGAGTGGGACAGAAATCGGTAATTCGTTAGAATTCGATTTCGTCGTCTCACCTCCGCACAGTTGAGTAGGGCTGTAAAAGCTGATGAAATCAGCGTAGTAGAGTCCACTCAACCACTGCGTCTTGCTCGACAATCCAAAGACAATTGAGAGGCTAGGACTTTTGTCCCAGCCTCTCGCTTTTTTATGACTAATAAGTCTTTGACACGATGGCTGAATTGACTTTTGACACAAACTGTATTTTCTCTATTCTCAAGCTCAACCAGCCATCGGACTTGTTGAAACTTCTCAGGACTGAAACTAGGAAACCAAGACTTGGTCTATCGATTTCGGTCCCCAATCTTTTTATTTTAATCGATAGGTTTTTCTTGGTTTCTTTTTAGGCACTCGTTTGAGCCCAACTTCTTCTACATATTCACCGTATTTAACTAGAAAGTTATTGCTGACGATTGGTCGTCCTGGGTTGATGAGATTGACTAATTCGGTTCCTTCATAGACAGTGAATTCCTCCTCTAGCAGATAGAGGAAGGTCGGATTCCAGTCAAGACGTCCTTGAATTCGTTTAATAGACTCTTGGATAATGGCATAGTGGTCAAAGGCGAAGGCTCGCTCCCCCAGCTCTAGTCCCTCTAGGAAGCACTTGCCCGTCTGAAAATCGACATCGACAAAAACCACATCCTTGGCATCATCTCCAGCTTGAACGAGATCAAGTGCGCGGCTAGGTAGATACACCAAATGGGCGATAGTAACCGTCCAGCCCCGTGGATCACGACCTGGAGTAGATACTGTCATCAACTGCTCGATTTTTTCCAAAGGAAGGTCGAGGTTAACCTCCTCTCTCACTTCACGCTGACAAGCATGCCTTGCATCTTCGCTCTTATCCATAAAACCACCGACCAAAGCCAAACAGTTTTGATAAGGATGGGCCTTGCGACGAATTAGCAAAAGTTTGATTTTCCCTTCCACAAAGCAATAAGCTACCATATCCACCGTCACGCTTGGTTTTTCATACTGAGGAAGATCCTGTTTGCAGTACCAGTCTAAAAATTCCTTCTCAGTCGCATGAATCTCAAAATATTCTCTCTCTGTCATTCCAGCCGGGATTATCGTTTCAGTCATCTTATCCCTCCTTGACAGCCTTAGTCCATTGGTACCAACCGACTAGACTATTGAGGGTGTAGACCCAGTACATTCCTTGGATATGGATATTTTCACCCCACCAGAGGTAGATACTAAAGAGATTGGTTGCAATCCAGAAAATCCATTGCTCACGGTAAAGACGTGTCATCAAGAGTTGACCAACACCATTGGTCGCGTCGGTAACACTATCACGGAATGGGCGAGCGCTATGGATACTTTGGTAAGCCAAACCCATGCCAATCCAGATGAGAGCTGTCAAGGCCAAGTACTTAAGCCAATCAATCAGACCGAGTTTCTTAGCTTCAAAGTGAGACTCCTCTGGTTTCCCTTGTTCATTGATCCGATTAGACAACCAAGTATAGAGACCAATAGGCTGCATGACAAAGAAATAAACTGTTGTCAAAACTTCACCGTAGAAAGTAGCATTCATAGCTAGGACCAAATAGATTGCAGAGTTAATAGCACCAAAAAGGTAGTTACTAGCTCGACCTTCAGCTACTAAGATAACGCAGACAATCCCTGTCCAAGAAGCCAAGAGACCAATCCAGTCATGACTTTCTGTGTTTTGTGTAAACTCCAGAATAAGAGGAACACTCGATAAAACAATCAAATAGAGCCACTGGAAAAGACTACGTCCTACAAAGAGGTCTTTCCAAAGCAAACGCATAACTCCTGCAAAACCAATTTTACGAGCTTCTGCGTGAACATTTTTAAAGTTTTCAATAAATCGTGTGATTTTTTCAGTTATTTTTTTCATTTTCTTCTCCTAATCTGCTTGGTAAATGGCATCAATAGCTACTTTTGCTGCTTCATAATTTCCTAGATAGTCATCAGCTAAATAAACATGAGGGATATTGGCTAGATATTGCTCCCTCATCATATCCAAATGCTGAGAAAAACTATGACGGATATGGTCTTCTGCCATGGTCATGTCGCGAAAACCATCATTGACATAAGAGCCAACAGGTTGCACAAAGAGGATTAAATCCCACTTTTCCTTGGCTAAGATGGAAACAAAGAGATTATCAAAGGTCTCTCCGGATAAGTCCTCCTGCTCTTCGCTTTCCATGTAGTAATCGTAGTAGCCCTTAGTTACCAAAGAGTTTGTATCTGCAATGACTAGGCCTCGATTGGCATTGCTATCGATTAACTTGGAAGTTTGGTCATATTGCCCCAAAAGAAGGTAATAATAATCTTTTGGGGTAAGCTCATCATCTCGAACATTATTTTTTATCTGATACTCACGAGCATACTCCAGACTGACTGGCGCATCATAAAAGCGAGCTAAATCCTTGGCTAGAGTTGTTTTACCATTACTAGCACTTCCCATAATCAACACTTTTTTCGTAAACTGACGGCGGAAAGGTTGAGCGATATATTTCCAATATTTGCTTGGATTTTCTCGAATCATGGTAGCCGAAATTCCAAAGTTTCTTTCCTGTAGAACAGTCTCAAAACCACGTTCTGACAATTCTTGTTGGTATTCGGACTCTCCTACAAAAAAGATTAGTTCCTCACCAGTCTGGTCATAGGAAATGGCCTGCAACATCTGATCCAACCACTCCTGCCAGCCCATTGGATAGCGTGGAATATTGCTTTCGTCAAGTTTACAAACAGAGGTCAACTCATCATCTCGAAATGCTTCACGAATATAGCGAAACCTCTTTTGTAGTGTAAGTCCAACCTGTTCACCACGATCTCCCTTATAACCTGAAACTACCACCCATACAGCATCGCATTGTCGTTTTGCTCTTTGGATTAAATCAATATGCCCCTGATGCAAGGGAGCAAAGGTTCCAAAAACCACTGCTATCTTTTTTTTCAAGTCTTTTCAACCTTTTTATAATTTTTTATATTTTATATCGTACTATTCCTTCTATTGTTTGTCAACACTTTTTTATTATTTTTTATAAAAACATTGCTACATGATAAGAATTTTTTACTTGATATGCAAAACCTGATCAGGAGAATTCTGTTTTAAAATCCTTAAAATAAATGCACAATCCAAGTAGCTATTTGGGCAATAACTTTTCAAAAAAGAGGCTGAAACAATCTGTTCCAACCTCACAATTTTAAACAATCTCAAATTTTAATTGACCAGCTTTGACACCAATCTTCAGAGTCTTACCAGCTTCCAATTCACCTTTTAGGAGAAGTTCTGCTAGTTTGTCTTCTACTTCTGTTTGCAAAGTTCTGCGTAGTGGGCGAGCCCCCATCTCTGGATCATAGCCTTGCTGAGCTAGGAGTTTAAGGGCAGATGCTTGGAGTTTCAAGTCAATTCCTTTTTCTGCCAGGCTTGCAATCAATGGTTTGACCATAATCTTAACTACTTCTTGCATATCTTGACTTGACAAGCTATGGAAGACTACCTTCTCATCAATACGGTTGATAAACTCTGGACGATAAGCCTTTTTCAGCTCTTCAAACATCCGTTTTTCCATATTTTCTTGGTCAAAACGAATATCCTTAGCTCCAAATCCGACTGTTTTATCATCACGAAGGGCTGTTGCACCAAGGTTTGAAGTCATGATGATGATGGTATTGGAGAAGTCAACCTTGCGACCCTTACTGTCTGTCAAGACACCATCATCCAAGACCTGCAAGAGTACATTAAAGATGTCTGGGTGCGCCTTTTCTACTTCGTCAAAGAGAAGTACTGAGTACGGTTTATTGCGAACCTTCTCGGTCAACTCTCCGCCTTCTTCGTAACCTACATAACCTGGAGGAGCTCCGTTAAGACGGCTGGCTGCGAATTTCTCCATGTATTCACTCATGTCAAAGCGGATAAGAGCAGACTCATCATCAAAGAGAACTTCCGCCAAGGCCTTAGCCAACTCGGTCTTACCAACACCTGTTGGTCCTAGGAACATAAAGGATCCAATTGGACGTTTGTTATTGCGAATACCCGATTGATTTCGACGAATGGCACGACTGATACTAGACACAGCTTGCTCCTGCCCGATAACACGTTTATGCAGTTCAGCTTCAAGATTGAGATACTTCTTGGCATCCGTTTGGGTCAATTTCTGAACTGGAATACCTGACAAGCGACTCAAGGTGGTCAAAATATCTGATTCTGTCACCAAGTCTTTATAAACAGGTACTTCCTGCTCTTTTGCAATGAGTTGAGCAGCTTGCTTCCATTTACCATCCATCAAGGCCTTGTCAGCTGGAGATAGACCTGACTCGTCTGCTTTCACATGCTTCGATTTGTTTTGCACTGTTGCAGCTGCTTCGTCCAATAGATCAATGGCTGAGTCTGGCAAATGACGACTCGTCAAATAACGATGTGCCATTTTGACAGCTGTTTCTACTGCATCGTCTGTGATTTGGACATGGTGGTGTTTCTCGTAAGTTGCTTTCAAGCCCTGCAAAATAGCCATACTATCTGCTAAACTTGGCTCCTCAATCATCACTTTTGCAAAGCGACGAGAAAGGGCTGCGTCTTTTTCGATGTGCTTTTGATACTCTTCCTGAGTGGTCGCACCGACAGTTCTCAGAGTTCCACGTGCCAAGGCAGGTTTCAAGATATTGGCCGCATCCAAGGTCGAATCGATCCCACTTCCTGATCCCATAATGGTATGAAGCTCATCGATAAATAGGATGACCTTTCCATCTTCCTCAATATCTTTGATGATATTGTTCATACGTTCTTCAAAATCACCACGGAAGCGAGTTCCCGCAACCACATTCATCAAATCAAGTTCTAAAACTCGCATCTTAGCCATTTCATCAGGTACATCCCCGTTGGCAATACGTTGCGCAAGGCCAAGTGCTAGAGCGGTTTTACCAACACCCGCATCTCCAACTAGAACTGGATTGTTTTTAGTTTTTCGACTCAGAATTTGAATCATACGAGAGATTTCTTGGTCGCGCCCGATGACTGGTTCCAATTTACCTGAACGAGCTTGCTCCGTAAGGTCATGCGTATAATCTTCCAAACCACCACTTGGAGTTTGAGGCATGCCCATCATATTTGCCATGGAATTTTGCTTATCCGCTACCGTACGATGACGCTGGCGAAGGGCCTTCAAATCTTCTCTAGTCCAACCAGCACGCGCTTCAAGACTACGACGAAGTCCAGCAATCTTGACTTGATCCTTCTGATCTTCGTAAGAAAAGCCCGCTTTTTCCAGAATTCGAGTAGCTAAGGCATTGCCATCATGTAAGATAGCATAAAGAAGGTGCTCTGTTCCCAATACCTTGGCATGCACAACAGAAGCAACGTGCTCTGCTTCCAACAACAATACCTTCAAACGGTGGGAAAAAGGAAGCTCCTGATAATTTTCCTTATCGCTATACTTTGTTTCAGTCAGCTCTACAGCAACTTCCTCCAGACGATCAATCTCATATGGAAATTCGTTTAAAGTCGCCCCAGCTACACTGTAACTATGATTGGCCATAGCAATCAATAGGTGCCAAGACTCTAGGTATTCTGCCCCAAAATGACTGGCGACCAGAAAGGCACTTTCTATACATTCTTTCAATGCTTTTGAATATTTCATTTAGTTCTATTTTCCTTTTCTATCTACCTCTTGTAATAACTGCCGAAGCATATTGGCACGGATAAGATTGGCATCATCGCCTAAAACTCGGTCTGTCGCCATCGCTAATAATAGATTCATCTCCTGACGGGTCACCAAATCCTGCTCAAACAAGAGTCTTAAAACATCTTCAAAGATAGCTATGCTAACTTCTTCACCTACCGAATACAGTAAATCTCGAAGCATATCATGATGGTTGGAAAATTCAATTCGACCAATGCGAATATAACCTCCGCCACCTCGCTTACTTTCAACCAAGTAGCCTCTACTTTCCGTAAAGCGTGTCTTGATCACATAGTTAATCTGACTAGGAACAACCTGAAAAGTATCTGCTAACTGACTCCGTTGCAACTCCACAATACCAGATTGATCTAAAATTGCCTTGATGTAGGCCTCAATATGATCCGATGTATTTTTAAATCTCATTACAAACCCACCTCTTTCTTTAAACCTTGACTATCTTTGACTATTATACCGAATTTTTCGATTTTTTAAAAGAAAAAGGGGCTGGTAATGAACAATCCTCACCAACTCCCTGTCTTTCTAATTATTTAATCCCAATTCCGCTAAGATTTGGCGTTTATAAGCAATTTTTTGAACTTCCTTGTCTTCGGTTTCAGACCAGTCGAGTTTGACTTCAGAGACGATCTGACCAGGCCTATTTTTCAAGATATAGATACGGTCACTAAGATTAAGGGCCTCCTCGATACTATGCGTAATGATGAGTGTCGTCAGGCCTAGCTGTTTGTGAATCTCCAAATACCAGGCGTGGAGCTCCATCTTAGTCATCTCATCCAAGGCACTAAAGGCCTCATCTAGAAGAAAGAGCTTATGTCCAAAAAGATAGGTACGAAGTAAGGCCACACGCTGGCGCATCCCACCACTAAGCTCATGAGGATACTTGTCCCGTATTGCCGTCAACTGAAAGGTAGCAAGGATTTCATCTGCTTTCGCAACAGCTTCTGCCTTATCCACCTTTTGGATCAAGAGGGGCAAAATGATATTGCCAAGTACCGTCTTGTGTTCCAAGAGCAGATCCTTTTGTAGCATATAGCTCACGTGCCCCTTGAGATTTTCCTCCCCATCAAGCACAATTCTACCTGACTGGACTTCTAAAATGCCTGCAATCAGGTTAAAGAGGGTAGTCTTCCCTACACCACTGGGGCCTAGGATAGAGACAACTTCACCTGAAGTCACTTGTAGGTTAATATCCTCTAAAATCTTTTCATCATCGTAGGCATAGCTTACATGTTCTAGTCTAATTTCTGTCATTATTTTACAAATTCGTTGGTAAATCCTTTATCTGTCAAGTCTTCCTTGAGAATCCCATTTTCTTTATCCCATTTGTAGAAGGCATTCCAGCGATCCGCATCAAATTGTCCCCATTTTTCCTTGTCGCTTGCATATTCTTTTGACAAGTATTTTTGAGATTCGATGACAAAATCACGCTTATCTTTGAGTTCTGGGGCATTCTTGATCAGGATATCTGCAGCTTCTTCTGGGTGCTCCATAGCGTATTGGTAACCTTTTTTGATAGCTTGGATGACTTTACGAGCTTCTTCCTTATTATCTTTCAAATAATCATTGTTAGCGATGATAACTGGTGAGTAGTAGTCAAACTCTTTGACGTAGTCTTTCAAATACATAAAGTTGGCATCCACTCCTTGAGATTTAGCAAGAATACCGTCCCAACCATAATAAATCCAAGCAGAGTCAAAAACGCCATTGGCAATCGGAGTGATCGAGTTTGAATCGTTGTTTGGTACTTTTTCAACCTTGTCAAAGTCTCCACCTTGAGATTCTACCAAGGTTTTCAACATAGCAAGTTCTGTTGGGTCATTCCAAGTTCCATATTTCTTCCCAACCAAGTCTTTAGGACTATTGATATTGTCAGACTTACGAGAGATAATTCCTGATGTATTGTGTTCTACAATCGCTGCAACGGCAGTAATTCCTGCCCCTTTTTCCAATTTCTTAGCCATGTAATCTTGGAAATAAATAGCAAACGGTGCCTTGCCATTGATAACCAAGTCAGACGAGCTTTCTTCTGGTGGCAATTTCAAATCAACATCCACTCCAGCTTCTTTGAAATAACCTTTTTCTTTGGCTACATAAAGCCCTGTGTGGTTGGTATTGGGTGTCCAATCCAGGATAAAGTCAATTTTTTTGAGTTCTGCTTCTTTGTTATCCTTAGAAGCAGTTCCTTGGCCGCAAGCCACAAGCACGACAGCTAGAAGAGCTGTTACAATCGTTAAAAACACTTTCCATGTTTTCTTCATTTTTATTTCCTCTTTTCTTTTTCCAAAACGCTTCTTTTAAGTACGTTTCCATTTAATCACATATTTTTCACTGATATCGACTAGCTTCATACCCAGAAGACTGATCAGTGATACCAGAATAATAATCGCGAACATGGTATCATACTGAAACAGTTTTTTGGACTGAATCATGTAGACACCTAGTCCTTCAAAGCCTCCCAACCACTCAGATACCACTGTTGTGATAAAGGCGTAGGAAACACTGACCCTAAGCCCTGCATAAAAGTAAGGCAGGCTGACAGGGATTTTAAAATGCCACAGGATTTGCCAAGGATTGGCTCGCATCAGACTAAACAAGGTCAGCATATCCTTGTCACAATGCCTAAAACCATCTAAAATACTGACGATGATAGGGAAGGTCGTCGTCAAGATAATCAATACAATCTTGGGCAAGATTCCATAACCCAACCATAAAACTAGGATAGGGGCTATGGCAATGGTCGGTATGGTCTGGACAACTACCATCATGGGGTAAATCAGGTCATTGAGCCAACTCAGACTATCCATAAGGACGGCCATGATACAGGCAATCAAGACACCCAGCACCAAACCTAGTAAAGCTACTCTCAAGGTTGCCCAACTATGGTACCAAAGAAATTCTCTGTCACGAACAAAAGACTGGAGGATCTCAAGAGGAGTTGGCAGGATAAACTTGGGGAGAAGTTTAAGCAAACCTGCTAGCTGCCAGACCGACAAGACTCCTAGAAAACCCAATAGACTAATGTGTCGTCTCAGTATACTTTTCAAGTTTCTCATCAATACTTAGAATCTCTCCTACATTTATTTTGACATTGGCAAAGACATTATCTGCCTCCTGCCCGGCCACTTTCAGCGCTTCTTTGAGAATGCGCATAAGTTGATCAAAGTCTCCCTCTAAGACCGTTTCAAAGGGTGTCACCACCATGGTCACGGACTGAGCTTGCAGATAAGCAATAACCTGATCGATAATAGCGATCCGGTTAACCCCCTGCGATAGGGGTAAGACTTGTAAAGCAATGCTTGCTTTCATTAAATCCTCCTTCTAAGTTACAGTTTTTCTTTGTAAAAAAGAAAAACCTCTTTCATATATGAAAAAGGTGCAAAATTAGGCCAAGTATCGTTCCCTACGCTGGCATTACCCAGATCAGGTGCGGTCGAAGTTTAACACTTCCTCTCAGACTGTACACAGACTCCCATATATTATATGGACATATGATAACGCAAAACAAACAAGATGTCAAGGAAACTGCTTACAGAAAAAGAGACGGCAAACCGTCTCTTTCTCTAATTATACAGATGAACTAGCTCTTTCAATTAAAGCATAGGGGCGAATAACTGAGCTACTTCTTTGATTAATGTTTGATACCAAGTAGGCTTGATTGTTCCAGGAAAAATTTCTTGCGACTCTTCAAAAATTTCTTCAAAATCATTGCGAATAGTTGCAATGGACGGTGTTTCATACAATAAAACTGCATTTTCATAGTGGTGAACCAAGCTGCGATAATCAAGGTTTATGGTTCCAACAACCGCAAATCGATCATCAACAATCATTTGCTTACTATGGATAAAACCAGGAGTATACTCATAGATACGTACACCAGCAGACAAAAGATCAGGATAAGACCCTCGAGTTACTAACTGGATGAGCTTTTTATCTGGGATAAATGGAGTTATAATTCTCACATCTACACCTCGCATGGCTGCATTTTTTATATCCTCTGTCAAATCATAATCAATAATGAGATAAGGCGTGGTGATATAGACAAAATCTTCCGCTTGATTAATCAGATTTTGATAGACGATTTTACCCACCTTCATTTTATAGATAGGCTTAGGGCCACTTCCATACGGGATACAAAGACCACCACCTGGTCGTGTCTGATTTTCCAAATGATACTGATCAAAATCACTAATTTCTCCACGGTTGATGTACCAGTTCATGAGAAATAGTCTGGTAAAGGCTTGAGTCGCCGGACCGTCTATCCGAATCCCACTATCTTTCCAGTGTCCAAAACGTTCAATCTGATTGATGTATTCGTCTGCAAGGTTGATCCCACCAGTATAGGAAATCTGCCCATCAATGACTAATATTTTTCGGTGGTCACGGTTATTATAGGCCACTGTCATACGAGGAATCACCTTATTAAACTTATGAGCATCAATCTCTTTAGAACGCAAATGAACGGTATAATCCCCAGGCAAAGTCACCATACAACCAATATCATCGTAGAGCATCTTGACCTCGACTCCCTGAGCAGCTTTTTCTTCAAGAATTTCAAGCATACTATCCCACATCAAACCTTCGTCGACAATGTAGTATTCTAGAAAAATAAATTTTTCAGCCCTCTTCAGATCCTCCAGCATCTGTTGCCACATTTCTTTTCCATTAGCAAAGAATTGTGAGTCTGTATGGTCATAAACCTCTGCATTACTATCCATATGTAGCAAGGCATTGATGATCCCGTAGGCAGATTTATCTGTTTCCTGCAACTGCAGATGGAGTTGGTGCCCCTGATTCTCATGAAAGGCAATAGAATTCAACTCTTGGAGTTGTTTCTGTTCTTTTTTTGATAGTCTTCTCTCACCGAACATGAGATAAAGCAGTGGACCAAATACCGGCACAAAGGTCACAATCAACCAAGTCACTTTGCTTTCAGGTGTCATCGAACGATTCACAATCGCTATAACAGTTGCAACGCTGATCAAAAATACAAGAGTCACCCAAATAATCGGAGCAATCTGGCTCATGTAAAGAATAATTCCGAAAACAAGAAATAATTCTATCAAAATAATCGCAATACTAAAGCCATACTTGGACATCAATAATCGAAATTTTCTTATTCCCATCTCTCCCTCTCAATTTCTAAGTATACTCCCTAATATACCGTCTGAAAACGCTTGTTACCTTCTAGTATACTTAGTTTCATAAAACTTATCAAGTTTTTTCTGTATAGGCCGATGGTTCTATCTATAAAATCAATCATGACCACTCGTCTAACGGGTGGTTTGAACCAGGGCTACAAGCCCAAATCACCAGCCAGCGCCTAAAGACGCTGGCTTTCACGTTGTTCAAGCCTCATTGCTCTTGACTCGTCACTTGCCTCTTAAAGAGGCGTGAGTATTACTTACCACTATCCCTAAAGGGATCCTCATATTCTTTTTCACTCAATTTATCTAGTGCTATATCATGCTTTTCCTGATCTTGAATATATTTCTTAATTGTGGCTTCATTAAGCCCTACTGTACTCACATAGTAACCTTCTGCCCAGAAATGCCGATTCCCAAACTTGTACTTGAGATTAGCGTGTTTGTCAAACATCATGAGTGCACTTTTACCTTTTAAATAACCCATGAAACTTGAAACACTTATCCTCGGTGGATTACTGACTAACATATGTACATGATCAGGCATTAAATGGCCCTCGATAATCTCAACACCTTTATAACTACATAATCGGCGGAATATTTCTCCCAAACTACTTCGATATTGATTATAGATCACTTTTCGTCTATACTTAGGGGTGAACACAATGTGATACTTACAATGCCACTTTGTGTGCGATAAACTATGAGCCTTTTGTGCCATATTTTTCTCCTTTCGCTTTACAATTGGCTTGAACACCTTTATTGTATCGCGTTTGGAGTTTTTTGGGTATATCCTTCGACGCGCACCCGCATAGCGGGTGGTTTTTTTGTCTCGCACCTAACGGAGCGAGACGGACTGAAAGTCACATAATTAAAAGAGCAGGCCTCGTATCTAGGCCTGCTCCTATTTTACAATTTCAAAGCCAACATATTGACCGTCATACCAGCTGCAGTTCCCATCAAGAAGATGGTATCTCCTTCTTTTACATAGCCATGATCGAGTGCATAGGCTAAACCAAAAGGTACCGCAACTGAAACCATATTCCCATAATCCGTAACGAGATTAAGGTATTTGTCTTCGTCTACACCCAGTTTTCCCATGACCAAAGGAAGAGCGCGACTAGCTTGGTGGGGAATAATATAGTCTACAGCATCTTTAAAAATACCAGATTTCTCTTGGAATTCTTGGAACATTTCTGGGATGACACGAGCAGAAAGCAAGAGAATTTTCTTGCCTTTCATATCAAACATAAAGTTTGTCTTGGTGTCTTCAGCATATTCCTTGGGTTGATAAGAAGTCAAGCCTCCACGAATCTCTGTATCGTGAGCCCCCTCTGACCAAGTACGTTGAAGGCTTGCTATCACTCCCTTATCCTTATCACTTGATTGGAAAATGAAGGCAGCCGCTCCATCACTAAAGAGTTCATAACTTTCTTTTTGCTTTGGATTAAGACCCAAGCTACCAACTTCACTAGATACAATCAAAACACGACGGTATTCTCCAGCTTCAATCAAGTACGACATAGTCGAAAGAGCTGAAATAAAACTTGTACAAGTTGTATTAATATCCATAGCCGGGATAGAGAGCCCTTTTGCCACGCGCTCATGGATCAAGGCTGCTGTACAAGGAATCGGCTGAACACCTACCGCACTAGCTGATACCAGGCAATCAATGTCTTTCATACTCAAATTTGCATTTTCAAGTGCACGCTGAATCGCTGCTTCTGCCAAATCTAGCTGTGTTTCTCCATTTTCAACCACACGATAACGGGTCTGGTCTTTAAATTTCACCGTATTTTTTGGAAGGCATACTCCATAGCCTGCGATTTCTAGATGTCTTTTTACTTCTGTCATAATCTTTTGTCCTTTCATAAACGTTGGATACGTTTGAGCTTACGACTTGTATCCCAGTGATAATCAGAAAATTGTATTTCAGCTTCTTTAAACTCTTTTTGTTGCGCCAAGAGTTGGAACTGCTCTGTAATCGCTGTTTCAACTTGCTCATCCCTTCGACTCAGACAAACTTCTACTAACTTCTCGGAATGTTGTTTGACTTGATAATCTCCAACATTCTCCACAAAGAGAATGCAACGTCTGATAAAGTCAGGATAAATCGTTACCTGACCTCCATATTGTCCATCAAAATAGAAGATGTCGTCAGAACGCCCTTCGACCTTGTCAATCCTTGTGTAATGAGATCCACATGAACAAGGTTTAGGATTCTCAACCAAGATATCGTTGAGCTGGTAGCGATAAACAGGCTGACTGCTCCGCTTAAAATCAGTAATGACTGGATAAAAACGTCGGTTATCCAAGTAGTGTTTTTCCACAAAAATGATATCTTCATTGAGATGAAGATTTCCAGCAGAGCAAGTACAGGCTAAGAAACCTTCCGTTGCTTGATATACTTGGTCAATAATCGGCAACTCAAAAGCGTTCAAAATTCGCTCTTTATCACTATCTTCCAAGATTTCAGCTACTGAAACGATTTTTTGTGGGTGAATGACTAACTCCCCATCTTTTAGACGCTTGCTCAATTCAATTAACATAGAAGCAGGTGCCACCACAATGGTCGGTTGGTAGCTATTGAGACGCTCGATATGCTCATCTGTATTCTTGAAAATATCAAAGTACTCTAAACGAATAAGTGCCGTATTGATGGTCTGATAGAGTTCATTATCCGCTCTGAGGAAAAAGGCTATGCGGTGCCCAAAAAGTTGGCCCTTGGGCAACATCTTTGCCAAGATAGCTGCTGCCCACATACTTCTCTCTTTTTCAGTTGTGATAAAGAGTCCCCGGTGCCCAGATGTTCCAGAAGACAACCCAACAGCTATTTCTCCCTTAAGCTCTGTAAAATTCCTGGTCTTTTCACTTTCGATTGCCAAAGCCAAGGCCTCGTCTCGATCCACTCCTTGGGTGTTAAGCTCATTGAAATGGGCCATCATAAAAGATTTGTCCATATGGTCAAAGTCACTAGGTACACCATTTTTAAAATAAGGTGACTCACGTTTGAGAAAGTCCATATAGCTAGCCAGTTGCTTCTTCTGATAGTTTTCTAATGCTTCTCGAGATCTAAAGTTATGAAGCCAGCGAGTTTGGATAAAAGTTTTAAGAAAGGTTACTTTTTTCATACAAAATCCGCTCAATCCTTTCTACAGGGTCATGGCTAACTAGCACTTCTATTCCATCCTTTAAAACCTCTTCCAAGAGCTCTGTTCCTCTGATATAGTCAGCCTTACTATCTTGCACCAAGGAAGGAATCAGATGCATCTGTTTAGTGTAAGGTAAGAGGTCAATTCCCCAACAAAGGTCGGCTGCAATAAAGAGATGATAATCTGGAATAAAGAGACAAGCTTCCCCCTTGGCATGCCCATCTATCGAAGCTACAAGGATACTTCCGTCTCCAAAAAGATCGATGGTAGGGCGATACTTAAAGTTAGCATTTTGCTGATCCGCCTTAATAACAGTCAACCTTTCCTCAAAAGTAGTCGGCAAAAATTCTTTAAAAATTAAATCTTTTAGTTTGGGTTTCTTGTAAACATCATACACTTCCTGGGTTAGAATAAAGGTTGCGTTTGGAAAGAAGCTAGCCCCTCCTAAATGATCTGGATGTAGATGAGACAGCAGGACAAAATTAATTTCTTCTGGTTTAATTCCTTTAGCCTTCAGCAAATGCGAAATCTGATCCTGCTCTGTCATTTGAACGGGCGTCCCCAAGCGATATAAAGCATATCTTAGTTTTGTCTTAATATTGTAGTGATAGCCAGTATCATAAAGTACATAGCCCTTATCCCTATGTTTAATCAAAAAGACGCCTGCTGGGAAAATCATCTTTCTATTCTTGACACCTTTAAAGAGCAAACCGGCATAACTCGTACAATATCCCGCTGGGAAATACTCAATGCTTTCGATAATCTTGGACATATTGTTCAATCCCTTCTGAAATACTAATTTTCGGACGATACCCCAATTCCCTCTCAGCCTTGCTAATATCTAGAGTTTGACTATAACGAAGTAGATAATAGGTATATCGTGTTAAAGGTGGTTCCCCTTTCAGATTCAAAGACTTGTAAAGAAACTCTAAACTACTTGCAATCCCTGCTAATAGAGATGCTGGAATTTTTCTATATTTGATTGGGTAACCCAAACCTTTCAAACTTTCCTCTAGCAAATCCCTAAAAGCCCTCGGTTCGCCATTAGTAATGTTATAGACCTCACCTTTTGCTTCTGGTACTTCTAAGGCTAAACGAATTGCGAGAGCAACATTTTCCACGCAAGTCATGTCCATGAGCTGACGCCCATCTCCAATTAAAGGAATACCAATTTTTTGACTAAGATTGATCACCCGTGGCAAAATGCTGGTATCTCCAATCCCAAACAGTCCCCTAGGCCTCAAGATAATACTAGGAACATCTGGATAATCCTTAAAGAGTCTCTCCGAAGCCAATTTACTACGGATATAGTTATTGAGATTATTTTCCTCTGGAGCATCACTTTCTTTGATTCCTAGTTGATCTTTTGGAGCAGCATAGATACTTGGCGAAGAAACATAGACTAAGCGCTGCATACCTGTTTGGCGACATGCCTCAAGAACATATTTAGTTCCTAAAACATTGGTCTGATAAAAATCATCCCATGGCCCCCAAATAGTTGACAGGGCTCCCGCATGAACGACCAAATCCATCCCCTTGCAAGCCTCTAGCACATCATCAGCTTTGGTCAAATCACCCTGAAAAAAACTAACCGAAGAATTCTCTAAAGAGCGACCAACCTTACTGTTTCTACCAAAAGCTCGAACCAGATAGCCATGCTCGACTAATTCTTCTACTACATATTTACCCAAGAAACCAGTGGCTCCTGTAACCAATACTTTTTTCATCATTCTTTCTCCTTATCTGCTAACAGACGGTGGATTTCGCTTTCCAAAATTTCTGTTGGATGATAGGATTGTGCAGCCTGGCGTAAAATTTCTAATTCTGACCAATCTTCTTTAGCAATTAATTTTTCAAAAGCCTGCCCAATCTCCTTGCTATTATCTCTTTTAGCTGTGAAAGCAACACCCGCTTCCACACCACGAACGGCATAATCAAATTGGTCGTAATCATGAGGCAAAATCAAAGCTGGTTTACCATAAATGATACACTGATAAAAAATCCCAGCTCCACCATGATGAATCACATAATCCATCTGAGGAATGTATTCTTTGTAAGGAAGATAAGAAACAAGGGACAGATTCTCCATCAGATTCTCACACTGAAAAGGTTCTCCACCAACTCCACGAGTCACAAAAAAGTGAAAATCAGGATGCGCTTTGGCTAGTTGCTTCGCTTGAAAGATTAGATTATCTTTGGCCCATGCCAGTTGTGTCCCACAAGTTACCAAAACCTTTTTTCGATTAGGGAAAACCGACAAATCTAATGGATAATCCTCTCCAGCCTCTACTGAAGCACCTGAAGGTCCCACCCATTTATAGTGTTTTGGGAATCCTTTTTTTAACTCTACTTCTTTCATCCCTATACCAAGGATTGAATATGGAGAATAAATAGTCTCTTGGTCTTTCTGATTGTAAAGTTTAAAATGATAACGCCTTAAGCGGTCTCGTAATAATAAAGTTACTATCCGTTTCCCCAAATGAGTTATTTTTCTTCCAAGAAACTGTTCTAAAACCTGCCAGCTATTCTGGGGAGTCCCCATTCCTCCAAAGAAACAAGGAGGTCCCCCTGTCGTTTCAATCGCAAACTGGGTCGCCATAGTTGTTATCCACGGAATCCCCATCTGCTCAGCTACAAGGCCACCAGACAGAGTTATAAAATCAGCAATAACAATATCTGGACGATTCTTTTGCCACACTTTCATTAATTGATCAGAAACTAAATTAATTAAATCAATACTAGCAGAAAGTTGATGATAGGCTGATAAAATCCCTAATTGTTCAGAGTTATTTGCTGCTTTTTCGAACTCCTCAACGTGGCCTTCTAGTATAGTAACTACATTAAAACCTGCAGCCTCAGCAACAGTTTTTTTCTGGGGGCCTGTAAATAAACGTATCTCATACTGAGGATTGTCTAATAGAGGTAGTAATAAATTCATAGTTGGATACAAATGACCACTTAAAGGGACAACTACAACATCGATTTTAATTTTCTTCATAATCCTAGCATATCAAATTTTCAAAAAAAGAACTATCACGAGGATAGTTCTTCTTAAATATTATTGGCTTTAAATCATAGGAATAGTATTTGATTCCCTAATACATTATTTAAATATTCGGGAGGAATTCGTAATGTAAGAATCTTAAATTTACTATCCCTAAAAAAATTCAAAAGTAGCTTTGCTTAGAACAATTCCTTATAGAAAGCAATGGTTTCTTCCAAAGTTGGCATGAATGGATTACCTGGTGCACAAGCATCAATCAAGGCATTCTTAGAAAGGTATTCAAAGTCAAAGTCTTTTTCTTCGATACCAAGTTCTGTCAATTTCTTAGGAATACCGACAGTTTCAGAAAGTTTTTCAATTTCAGAAATAGCATAAGCCGCACATTCCTCATCTGATTTTCCTTCGATTTGCATACCCAAGGCCTTAGCAACATTACGGAAGGCTACAGGTACACGTTTGGCATTTTCACGCTCAACGACTGGCAAAAGCATAGCACAGCAAACGCCATGAGGCAAGTTATAGACAGCACCCAATTGGTGAGCCATTGAGTGAACATAGCCGAGTCCAGCATTGTTAAAGCTCATTCCTCCAAGGAAGATAGCATTAACCATACCTTCACGAGCTTCGATGTCGTGTCCGTTTTCTACTGCACGTGGAAGATATTCTTTGATCAGCTCGATAGCTCCGATAGAGAGTTTCTTAGTCACATCATAAGCACCTGGTGTTACCAAAGCTTCAACAGCGTGAGTAAGAGCATCCATACCAGTAGCAGCAGTCAAAGCTTGAGGTTTTGAAACCATCAATTCAGGGTCATTCACAGAGATAAGAGCAAGACTGTTCTTATCAACCATTACCATTTTAACCTTACGTTCTTCATCAGTGATAACGTAGTTGATAGTAATTTCTGCTGATGTACCTGCAGTAGTATTGATAGCTACAACAGGAAGGCCTTTTTGAGCAGACTTATGCAAACCTTCATAATCCTGTGGCTTACCGCCATTAGTAGCGATTACAGAAATACAGCTAGCTGCATCCTGTGGAGAGCCACCACCGACAGAGATGATAAAGTCACAGTTATGCTCTTTCAAAGCAGCGACCCCATCCATGACATTTTTACAAGTAGGGTTAGGTTCAACATCACTAAAGATAACGTAATCAATCCCTTCATCATCTAAAGGTTTTAAAATTTTTGGCAAGATATCACTTGATTCGATATACTTATCTGTCACCAAAAGAGCCTTAGTATAGCCCAACTCCTTAACATAAGGACCAACTTCATTTACCACACCTTTACCAATAAGGTTAACTGCTGGAACGTAAAATGTTGCCATATTTTTTCCTCCTTGCGTCTTTCACGCTATATATTTAAGTTAATTATATAATATACTTTCTATTTTTTCAAATATTTGTGATTTTTTTAACACATTTTCATAAGAAAAAAGTCCCATATGACCTATAATGAAAAGCGACAAAACAACTCATTAGAAAGATTCATATGGAACCATTACATTTTATCACAAAACTACTCGAAATCAAAGACCAAAGCATCAAGATTCTAGATATCATCAATATGGTTACTCACAAGGACATCATCGCTAAACTGGATTACAATGCCACATCTTGTCCGGATTGCGAAAGTCAAATGAAGTAATTGGACAGTCTGCGAGTTCGTAAAACAGATAAAATTGACGCTGAAAAGTTGGCTAAATCTCAGCTTGTGCACAATCGTAAACCAACTTGCGTGCAGGAAGAAATTTATCAACACCTGCCTGATTTAAGCCGTTTCTATCAAAATATGACTGAAGATCTTGTTCGAGCTAAAAACCGTCTACACAAGGTCTTACAAGTCACCTTTCCTGAATGGGAAAATCTCTTATCCACACCAACTGGAGAACAATATTGGAACTTAGTGATGGCTTTCCCATACAAAGAGTTTGTATTAAGCCTATCTCAAAGTGACTTGTGTGAGATTATCCGTCAATCTACTTCCAAACGCATCTCTGAAAAGCGTATTGCTTACCTGACTGATAAACTTATAAAACTCGCTAAACAATCTTTTTGTGCGGTCAAGAAAACCTCTCCAATGCTTGAAGAGGTTCGTTACTATGCCCAAGAATGGCTTCGTCTTTCTGAACGCAGACAAGTTGTCTTAAACGACATGGTAGCTCTAGCTCAGCCTTTACCAGAGTATGATATCTTACGGTTAATTCCTGGCATCGCAGAAACCACAGCGACATCTATCATTGGCGAATTGGGAGATATTCGTCGCTTTCAGTCTACCAATCAAATCAACGCTTTTATTGGCATTGACCTGAGGCACTATGAATCTGGGAACTTTCTCACTAAGGGACACATCACTAAACGAGGTAATCCCTATGCCAGAAAAATCTTGTTCAAGTGTATTCACAACATCGCTTCAGCTAGTCATACCAATCCCTGCCATATCGCTGACTTTTATGAGAAACGAAAAAGACAATCGACAATAGCTTCAACTAAGCCACATACGATTGCCTCTATACATCGGCTCATTCGAACAATGTATTACCTCTACTCTTTGACCCAAAATCGATAAGGCTGTCTATGCCGTATTATTGTAACACCTTGTTTCAAAAAATACCAGATGAGGTGTTTTTTAGCATGCCCTTTTATGGATCAAAAAGTGTTAAAAATAAGACAGTAACCTCAGAATAGCTACTATCTTATCTCTTTTTTTACTTAAAACCTTGATAGACTTGACAAATAGTAGAAAAGAGCCAAATTTTATTGAAAAAACAGTCATAACAAACAAAAAAAGAACAACCAGTGTTCTTACTATTGTAATATCAATCGGGAAGACAGGATTCGAACCTGCGACACCTTGGTCCCAAACCAAGTACTCTACCAAGCTGAGCTACTTCCCGAGTTAAATAGAAAAAATGCACCCTAGAGGAGTCGAACCTCTAACCGCCTGATTCGTAGTCAGGTACTCTATCCAGTTGAGCTAAGGGTGCTCTTTATATGCCGAGGACCGGAATCGAACCGGTACGATCGTTACCAATCGCAGGATTTTAAGTCCTGTGCGTCTGCCAGTTCCGCCACCCCGGCCTCTCTAAGCGAACGACGGGATTCGAACCCGCGACCCCCACCTTGGCAAGGTGGTGTTCTACCACTGAACTACGTTCGCATCGACCTCTTGGTTA
>NZ_JAPVZP010000007.1:0-88728 GCF_041432415.1 Streptococcus sp. 27098_8_22
ATATTGTTGTTATTAGAAGAAGGTCTAAAGTTGTTGAGATCGTTAAAGAAGTCTCCAAAGGGATCAAAATCACGGTTGTTTAAATCTGTAATTCCTTTAAATAAGCTATTGTTAGGATCTGTTTTGATAATTTTGTAGCAATTTTGGCAAAGATCGATTTGCTTTTGTTGTCCATTGAGATTGGTATAAAGATGAATCGTTGAGTCATTGATTTTACAGTTTTGACAGAGCATACCGCCACCTCATTTCTTTCTTAGTCTTGACTAAATCTAAAAGGTCAAAAATAGTCAAACAAGTATATAATTTAATTATATCATGATTATTGGGCAATTCAAGTAAAAAGATTGAATACTAGCACTATAAATAGTAGAGCGCTAATCTGGAGAAGATTTTGATAGCAAGAAAAAAATCCTATTTGTCATACAAAAAGGATTCTCGTTAGTGAAAGGCGGTGGGACAGAAATCGATAGACAAAGTCTCGATTTCGTAGTCCCAGCCCCGCGAAGATGATTAGGAGTTTTGGGAGTCTAAAAGACGAACGAAAAGTCCAATCAGCTACCGCGTCAAAGTTTGATTGCTAATAAAAAGTGAGGTCGGGATCTTTTGTCCCAACCTCTGTATATCTATTATTAGTATAGAAGTTCGTAAATTTCCATCGCAATCAAGTCGATGCTGTCAAAAGTATATGTTTCACGAGCTTCAACATCACGAAGTGTAAAGATTGGGCCATTTTCTTCATCATGGTTAAAAGCAACTTCAGCTACAACAACTCCCTCGCGCTCAAAGTTACGTTTTAAGTTACCACCATCTTTTGTCATTGCTTCTAGGCGGTTGATGATTCTAACCAAATGTGATTCCATTTTGATTCTCCTCCATTTCTTATCGTTACTATTTTACCATAAAGAGTATCCACTTGACTAGAAAAAACTAAGATTTCTCGCTATTTCTGTTTTCTTTGAAATTTTATTGAAAATAAAAGGAAAAAGATTGCATTTTTATTCAAAACATGTTATACTCATACAAGTTTTAAGTTAGAAATTAGAAAGTAGTGGATTTATGAATTTTTCTTTTTTACCTAAATATCTGCCATATTTTAACTATGGTGCTCTTGTAACAGTCTTGATCTCTGTTTTGGTTGTCTTTTTGGGGACAATTTTAGGGGTAGTCTTGGCTTTTGCTCAACGTTCTAAAATGAAGCCCATAACTTGGCTTGCCAATGTTTATATTTGGATTTTCCGTGGAACACCTATGATGGTACAGATCATGATTGCTTTTGCTCTTATGCATATCAATGCCCCGACTATTCAAATTGGAGTTTTGGGAGTTGATTTTTCACGTTTGATTCCAGGTATTATCATTATCTCTATGAATAGTGGTGCCTATGTATCAGAAACAGTTCGTGCTGGTATCAATGCAGTACCTAAAGGTCAATTAGAGGCGGCTTACTCTCTAGGGATTCGTCCTAAAAATGCCATGCGCTATGTCATCTTGCCACAGGCTATCAAGAATATCTTGCCAGCCTTGGGGAATGAGTTTATTACCATTATCAAGGATAGTTCACTCTTGTCAGCAATCGGTGTTATGGAATTGTGGAATGGAGCTACTACGGTGTCAACAACCACCTACTTGCCTTTAACTCCACTCTTATTTGCAGCCTTTTACTACTTGATTATGACCTCTATCTTGACACTAGCCTTGAAAGCTTTTGAAAATCGTATGGGACAAGGAGAGAAAAAATAATGACTGAAACGCTTATAAAAATTGAAAACCTTCATAAAAACTTCGGGAAGAATGAAGTTTTAAAAGGGATTAATCTTGAAATCAAAAAAGGGGAAGTTGTGGTGATTATCGGACCATCTGGTAGCGGTAAGTCAACCCTCCTTCGCTCTATGAATCTCCTTGAAGAAGCGACAAAAGGAAAGGTTATCTTTGAAGGAGTAGACATTACAGATAAGAAAAACGACCTCTTTGCCATGCGTGAAAAGATGGGAATGGTTTTCCAACAGTTCAATCTCTTCCCCAATATGACAGTGAAGGATAACATCACGCTTTCTCCTATCAAGACCAAAGGGGAAAGTAAGGAAATTGCTGAGAAGAGAGCGCATGAGCTCTTGGAAAAGGTTGGTTTACCAGATAAGGCAGATGCTTATCCACAAAGTTTGTCTGGTGGGCAGCAACAACGTATCGCTATTGCTCGTGGTCTTGCCATGGAACCAGATGTCCTACTTTTTGATGAACCGACTTCTGCCCTAGACCCAGAAATGGTAGGTGAAGTACTAGCGGTTATGCAAGAACTTGCTAAGTCAGGAATGACTATGGTCATCGTGACGCATGAGATGGGCTTTGCGCGTGAAGTGGCAGACCGTGTCATCTTTATGGCTGACGGTGTTGTTGTCGAAGATGGAACTCCAGAGCAAGTCTTTGAACAAACCCAAGAACAAAGAACCAAGGATTTCTTGAGTAAGGTTTTGTAAGAATATCATGAAAAGCTCCAAGTGGGCTTTTTCTTATAGTTTCAGACTATAAGGTCTCTTAGGTAAGAAGTGTTAGAGGGACAAGTGTTTTTTTGATATAATAGAAGATATTTGTTAGAAAAGAGAAAACACATGACACAGATTATTGATGGCAAGGCTTTAGCAGCCAAGCTCCAAGGACAATTGGCTGAAAAGACTGCAAAATTGAAAGAAGAGACAGGTTTGGTTCCTGGTTTGGTGGTTATTTTGGTTGGGGATAATCCAGCCAGTCAGGTTTACGTTCGTAACAAGGAACGTTCAGCGATAGCTGCAGGTTTCCAAAGTGAAGTCGTGCGAGTTCCTGAGACCATTACCCAAGAGGAATTATTGGATTTGATTGCCAAATACAATCAAGATCCAGCTTGGCATGGGATTTTGGTTCAATTGCCTTTACCAAAACACATCGATGAAGAGGCTGTTCTACTAGCCATTGATCCAGAAAAGGACGTGGATGGTTTTCATCCGCTCAACATGGGGCGCCTTTGGTCTGGTCATCCAGTTATGATCCCTTCAACTCCAGCTGGCATCATGGAAATGTTTCACGAGTATGGGATTGAACTAGAAGGTAAGAATGCAGTTGTCATTGGTCGTTCTAATATCGTCGGTAAACCAATGGCCCAGTTGTTATTAGCTAAGAATGCAACTGTAACCTTAACCCACTCACGAACACACAATCTTGCCAAGGTAGCTTCTAAGGCCGATATTCTTGTCGTAGCAATCGGTCGTGCTAAGTTTGTGACTGCTGATTTTGTCAAACCTGGGGTTGTTGTCATTGATGTGGGGATGAACCGAGATGAAAATGGCAAGCTCTGTGGCGATGTTGACTATGATGCTGTTGCGCCAATCGCTAGCCATATCACACCTGTACCTGGTGGAGTTGGGCCTATGACCATTACCATGCTGATGGAGCAGACCTATCAGGCTGCATTGCGTAGCTTGGATAGATAATACAATCATTTATTCTAGATAGTGAAGAAACAAGTTCTAAAAAATGAACTTGTTTTTTCTTGCACTTATTTTAATAAAATTACAGTAAAACTTCTACAAATTATTGAAAAAACTCTACTATTTTGATATATTAAAAACATCAATATTTATATGGATAAAATAAGTAAGCGTCTAGAGGGAGGTTTATTTTTTGGAGTAAAATGTAATCGCTTACTAGAACATTGGAAAGGAACAATAATGGATAAGAGATTTTTTGAAAAACGGTGTCATTATAGTATTCGTAAATTTGCCATTGGTGCGGTTTCAGTTATGATTGGAGCTAGTATATTTGGTCTTCAGGTGGCTCAAGCAGCTGAAACCGAAACAGCAAGTCCCAGTGAGGAAACGATTCATCAAGTTCAACCTTTAGATAAGCTTCCAGATGAGGTTGCTGCAGCAATTGCAAAAGCTGAGCAAAATGGCTCACAAGATTCCGCTACTGAAAAAGAAAATGATACTGTTGAATCTGCAAAACCAATAACTGAAGAAAAGGTGACTGAGGCAACAAGTCCTAAGGAAGAAAAGGAAGCGGAAGTAGTCAGCCCTAAAGAAGACAAAGTTGAAAAAACTGAAAAACCTGCTGCTGAAGTAGAGGGGAAAGAGTCTACAATTTCAGAAGGAAGTTCTGAAAAGCCAGCAGTTCGAGAAGAACATACTGATACACCTAATCAAAATAAACCTGTAACGGATGATAAAAGCAAGGAAGAAAAAGCTTCTTCAAGTGAATCACCTCAAGCTACAAAAGAGAAGGAAAAAGAAAATCAGCTCCTTGAAGAGAGAAAACAAAATTTCAACAAAGACTGGTATTTTAAATTAAATTCTCAAGGTGATTTTTCTAAGAAAGATGTAGATGTTCATGATTGGTCTAAGTTGAACCTTCCTCATGACTGGAGTATCTATTTTGATTTTGACCACAAGTCTCCTGCCCGAAATGAAGGTGGTCAATTAAACGGGGGTATTGCCTGGTATCGTAAGACCTTCACGGTTGACGAAGCTGCCAAGGACAAGGATGTTCGGATCAACTTTGATGGTGTCTACATGGACTCTAAGGTCTATGTCAATGGTAAATTTGTAGGTCATTATCCAAGTGGTTATAATCATTTTTCATACGATATTACTGAATTTTTAAATAAAGATGGTAGTGAAAATACCATTGCTGTCCAAGTTACCAATAAGCAACCAAGTAGTCGTTGGTACTCAGGAAGTGGTATCTATCGCGATGTAACTCTGAGCTATCGCGACAAGGTGCAGGTAGCTGAAAATGGAAATCATATTACAACTCCAAAATTGGCTGAACAAAAAGATGGCAATGTTGAAACACAAATCCAAAGCAAGATTAAAAACACTGCCAAGACTTTAGCCAAGGTATTTGTGGAGCAACAGATTTTTACCAAAGAAGGTAAGGCTGTTTCAGATTTGGTTCGTTCTGTAACTAAGAGTCTAGCAGGAAATGAGACAGCAGACTTTAAGCAAACGATTTTGGTTAATAAACCAACTCTCTGGACAACAAAAAGCTACCATCCTCAACTCTATGTTCTAAAAACCAAGGTTTATAATGACGGGCAGCTAGTTGATGTGACAGAAGATACTTTTGGTTATCGTTATTTCAACTGGACAGCCAAGGAAGGCTTCTCTCTTAATGGCGAGAGAATGAAATTCCATGGAGTTAGTATCCACCATGACAACGGAGCCTTGGGAGCAGAAGAAAACTATAAGGCAACCTATCGTAAATTAAAACTCCTGAAGGATATGGGAGTTAACTCTATCCGTACAACCCATAACCCAGCAAGTCCGCAGTTGCTCGATGCTGCAGCAAATCTAGGACTTTTGGTGCAAGAAGAAGCCTTTGATACTTGGTATCGTGGCAAGAAAACGTATGACTATGGACGTTTCTTTGACCAAGATGCAACTCACCCAGAAGCCAAGAAGGGTGAGAAGTGGTCTGATTTTGACCTCAGAACCATGGTCGAACGTGATAAAAATAATCCATCTATCGTTATGTGGTCACTCGGTAATGAAGTTGATGAAGCAGATGGTGGCGAGCGTTCACTGGAAACAGCCAAGCGTTTGAAAGCGATCATCAAAGCAATTGATACAGAACGCTATGTGACCATGGGGGAAAATAAATTTAGTCGTAGATCAAGCGGCTTGTTCTTAGAATTAGCAGCAATCATGGATGCTGTTGGTATGAACTATGGGGAACGGAATTATGATGCGGTTCGTAAGGAACATCCAGATTGGTTGATTTATGGTTCTGAAACCTCTTCAGCGACTCGAACTCGAGATTCTTATTTTGATCCTGCTCATTTACTCTGGCACGACAATCGCCCAAATCGTCACTATGAACAATCAGACTATGGTAATGACCGTGTAGCCTGGGGTAGAACAGCTACTGAATCTTGGACTTTTGACCGTGATCGTGCTGGCTATGCAGGTCAGTTTATCTGGACTGGTTTTGACTATATCGGTGAACCTACACCATGGCATAACCAAGATAATACACCAGTAAAAAGCTCTTATTTTGGTATCATTGATACGGCAGGCTTGCCTAAGAATGATTTCTATCTCTATCGTAGTGAATGGTATAGTGCCAAAGAAAAACCAACTGTTCGTATCATGCCTCACTGGAATTGGACTGAAGAAACGCTCAGGGAACGTAATATGCTGGTCAATGGTAAGGTTCCAGTTCGGACCTTCTCAAATGCCGCTAGCGTAGAATTGTTCTTGAATAACGAGTCCCTTGGTAAGAAAGAATTTGTTAAGAAAACAACTGAAGATGGGCGCCCTTATCACGAGGGAGCTAAACCAAGTGAATTGTATCTTGAGTGGTTGGTGGACTATAAACCAGGTACCTTAACTGCTATTGCTCGTGATGAAAATGGCAAAGAGATTGCGCGTGATAGTGTGACAACAGCAGGGGAGCCAGCTAGAGTTCGACTCACCAAGGAAGAACATGTCATCACTGCAGACGGAAAAGATTTGTCTTATATCCATTATGAAATCGTTGATGAAGATGGCAATGTTGTTCCAACAGCTAACAATCTTGTTCATTTCAATCTTCATGGGCAAGGACAAATTGTCGGTGTGGACAATGGAGAACAAGCTAGCCGTGAACGTTATAAAGCTCAGAAAGATGGTACATGGCAAAGAAAAGCCTTCAATGGTAAAGGTGTTGTCATTGTAAAATCTACTGAAAAAGAAGGTAAATTTACTCTATATGCGGATTCTGCAGGATTGGCTTCTGACAAGGCGACGGTTACAACTGTTTTAGGCAAAAAAGAAAATCGCCATTTTGTCGCTTTTGCCCCTGTGAAGGCAAGAACTGATGTCAGCGAAAATCCTAAATTGCCAGAGACTGTGACAGCTATTTATAGCGATGGTAGTGTAGAAGAAAAAGCTGTGACTTGGGACATCCCAGAAGATCTCCTTTCAAGTGCTGGTGAGAAAAAAGTCCTTGGTAGTGTAGAAGGACTCGAAGCCAAGGCTGAAGCCCTTGTCAAGGTAGTTGCGCTTGATAAGTGGTTGCCAAAAGTAGCAACTGTCCCAGTTGGTACAGCTGTTGAAAATTTGGACAAGACTGTTACGGCTGTTTTATCAGATGGTAACTTGGTTGATGCGGATGTCGTTTCTTGGACCTTGAAAAATCCTGATGCCTTGAAAAAAGAAGGTGGACGTACTGAAGCAACTGGTAAATTGGAAGGCAATGACTACGAGGTTACGGCAACCTTTATCGCGAGTGATAAGGAAACAGAAAGTACTGTTACAGGTCTCACGGTTGGTGACAAGTCTCTTGAAAACTTTGAGCCTGGAAAGACCTACTACCGAGTATCCCTTCCTTATACTGCTAAAATCCCAAGTGTTGGAGCACAAACTACTGGCTACCAAGTAACTGTTCAACAAGCTTCATTAGCTAATGATTATCAGGCTTCTGTATTTTTGAGTGACCAGAAGGGCGATTTAGTTCAAACTTATTTGATTCAGTTTGTAAAAGAAGCGCCTGCCTTGACACGCTTGGAAGTAAGCGTTGAAGGAAAAGAGACTGCAACAGAAGACCAAGTTCTCCCTTATCATGTCATTGGGCACTACGAAGATGGTACACAAACTGAATTTTCAGCGTCAGATATCCATTTGGAAGTTAAGTCAGCTGATGGTGCTCATCTTGAGGTGAATGGTCAGAACTTGCTTCTTTACAAGAAAGGTAGTGTAACCCTCACTCCTCGTATTGACAATCAAACTGATAAGACTCAGTCTGTAGCAACTGAACTTGTGATAAAAGAAAATACAGTAGCCAAGAAAATTGTTAAGCTTCATCCTGTTTCAATCTCTACAGACATCAATCAGCAACCGAATTTGCCTGATCAAATCGGAGCAGAATTTGATAAGGGCTTGCCTCGTAAGGCAGCTGTAACTTGGGACAAGGTAGATGCCAAAGAACTTGGTTACTATCATAGCTTTACCCTTAAAGGTCATGTAGAAGGAACAGATATTGAAGCTCTTGCCAATGTAACTGTTGAAGGTTTGCAGGTTGCTGAAGAAATCAGCCTCACTCTTCCTAAGGGTGAAACTGTTCAATTGCCAGCTAACGTACGTGCCTACCATTCTAATGGAACAACTGTCTATAAAGATGTCCTTTGGGACAAGGTTCCTGAGAACTTTAGTCAGACTGAAGGTATCTATGAAATCAAGGGTCAATTGGTTGGTAGCCATTTGACTACCAAGGCCCATGTCCGTGTTTCTAGTCAAGTTGTTGCTGGAAACAATATCTCTAAACAGTGGACTGGTTCTCAATTGCCAGCTGCTATTGTATCCAATACGGGTGGTGATGATTCGGCTAATACTTTGAACGACTTGACAGTTTCAAGAGCCAATACAGATGTTAAGAATCGATGGACTACATGGCAAACAGGTACAGATAATGATTGGGCGTCTATCTTGTTTGGTAATTCAGGAGATTTGACTAAACGCTTTGTCGATAATCTTTCCGTTGATTTCTATACAGATGGTGCAATCGGACTTCCAAAAGAATATGTCATCGAATATTATGTTGGTCAAGAAGTTCCAGATCTTCCAAACGATGTCAATCATGCTCAAGGAGATACCAAGCATCCATTTAACAATGCTGCCAACTGGAAAGAAGTTGAACATCTCAAAGCTCCAGGACAATTATCCGCAAGCCAAACTAACCACTTTACATTTGATAAGGTTGAAACTTATGCTGTTCGTATGCGTATGAAGAAGGCAGATGGAAAGGCTGGTGTTGGTTTAACAGAAATCACTATCTTAGGAAGTAAGGTTCCAAGTGCTACCAGCTCAGAAATTTCTATCCAAGTAGATGGTAAGAAGCTCGAACATTTCAATCCATCTAAGACAGATTATTATATTCCTCAAGCAAGCAAGGAAATCACTGCCACAGCCAGCAACAACGGTTTGGTAACGGTTGTTCCTGCAACAAGTGAAAAAGGTGCGACACGCCTTATCTTGAAAGCTGAGGATGGAACCATCTTGAAAGAATATCGCATCTTCCGTGATGATGAAAAAGAAACAACACAACCAGTAGCTACGGAAAATAGTGCTCAGACCTTGAATGTTGGTGATCAACTTCAATTGCCTGCAGAGGTAACAGTCTACTATCCATCACAGACTGGCTGGGTTAAGGCTAACCTTTCTGTCCAATGGGATGCAGTGCCAGAACATGCGACTGCTCAAGAAGGTAGTTTTGAAGTCCTTGGTCATGTTCTAGGAACAGACTTAACAACCAAGATGCAAGTAACAGTTGTTACAAAAGGTAATCAAGTCATTTCAGAAAATGCAAATAATAATGAGACTGATTCTAAAGCCTTTGCGTCTACTACAAATGACACACAAGCAGCTTCTCGGGATAAGATTTTCTATATCAACGATGGGCACTTTAACGAAGATGGACGTTGGACTAACTGGTCTCGTACTCCGAAAGACCAAGAAACATCTGTGGGAATTCTCTTTAAGAAGAATGGTCAGATTACACCTCAATCTGTTGGAAAAGTAGCCATTCAATTCTTTAAAGACAGTGGAACAGACGCACCAGCAAAAATGGTACTGGAAAGATATGTTGGTCCTGCCTATACAGAACCAAGCACCATTTCTCGTTATGAAGAAAATGCGGATCATCCATTTAACAAGGCAGAAAACTGGCAAGAAATTCCTTATAAGGCATCTGGAGAAATCGTGGCTGGTAAGCCAATCGAATTTACCTTTGATCCAATTGAGACATCAGCCATTCGAGCACGCATGACTCGTAAATCGACAACTAATGGTCTAGCAATGGTCGAGTTTAGTGCTTACTCTCCTGCTAAAGCAAGAGATGAGGAAACTCCTTCAGTATCCATTTCGGTTGCTGGAAAAGCATTAGAAAACTTTGATCCTGAGGTTTCAGATTATACAGTGAACTTAAATGGCACTAAACCACAGGTGACTGCTCAAGCAAGTGGTCACGGTGTGACAACGGTTGTTGAGTCTAGTCAGGATAACCTTCCTACTCTTGTCCGTCTTCTTGCTAAGGATGGTAGTCTTGTCAAGGAATATCGTATTCACTTCAAGGCTAGTCACCGTATAGTTCCTGAAGAAGGCGACCAAAGTCCTGTTCTCGAACGACCAAGTCTAGAAGTTGTCAAGACCGAAATTCCATTTAAGGAAATTATTCGTGAAAACAATGATTTAGCTCAAGATGAACGTCGTGTAATCTCAGAAGGTAAGAAGGGTGAAAGAGTTGATTATGTTGAGGTTCTAGGATCTAACCGTACAACTGTTCATACAGATACGACTGAGGCGCAAGATCGAATTGTTGAAGTTAAGGTTAAACCAGTCATTACTACTAGCAAAGGTGACGATCCAGCTCCAGTCGTAGAAGTTCCAGAATTTGAGGGCGGTGTCAATGCAGTAGAGGCTGCTAAGAATGAGTTGCCAGAATACACAGATGTAGTCGGCACAGTAGGCGACGAACCAGCTCCAGTGGTAGAAGTGCCAGAATTTGAGGGCGGTGTTAATGCAGTAGAAGCAGCTAAGCATGAGTTGCCAGAATACACAGATGTAATCGGCACAGTAGGCGACGAACCAGCTCCAGTGGTAGAAGTCCCAGAATTTGCAGGTGGTGTCAATGCAGTAGAGGCAGTTAAGAACGAAGTCCCAGAATACACAGGTGGCGTCAATGCGGTAGAAGCCGCTAAGAATGAATTACCAGAATACACAGGAACAGTAGCTACAGTGGGGAACAAGCCAGCACCAAGTCTTGTTAAACCAGCTGAAGAGATCCGAATCTTGACTGATAAGGAAACTGGAGTTCTGGTAGCAGGGATAACTAAAGAGTTATCTAAAGACCTCAAGCTTCAAGTTCAAAAGGTACTACGCCAAGAATTAGCTGGTAAACACTATGATGCGTATCAGGTGAAATTACTAGATAAGGACAACCAAGAAGTTGAACTCAAAGGTGCTGTCCTAGTGAGATTACCAGTTAAGGGTCAGGTTCAAGAGGTTTATCACATGAGCTTAGATCAAGGATTGCAGGTTCAAAAGGTGACGCTAGTAGGTGATATGCTTGAATTTACAACCAAAGATCTAGGACTTTATGCGATTGTCTATAAAGAACAAAACCAAGAACCGGTAGAACAAGCTCATGGGCCAGCGGTTAATGGAGAGATTCTTGAAAATGCTTCAGAGAAAGTAGATTCAGCAAGACTTCCTGAAACAGGTGAAAATCAATCTGATACAGCTGCCTTCCTAGCAAGTCTCAGTCTTGTTTTATCAGTAGCTCTACTAACAGTTAAACGTAAAGAAAAATAAGGACTGATAACTCCCAGCTCTAAAAAACTAATCATTATAAATAAAGGAGAAGATAGCATAGTCTTCTCCTTTATTAATTGGGTAGTGAGGTGTATAATTGAAGTAAGAGAGTTTGAAGAGAAGGACCATGATTGTAAAAGTTTGTAATGCAGATTATAGTCTCCAGTGGGATGGAATCTATCAATTTGCTCTTGAAAACTATCCACAGATTCAAGAATGGGAATTGGAGAAGCTAGCAAAGTTTATTGCTTATGAACAGGACCATCGTCATCAGACCATTATGGAATGTGAGGATCTTGAATTAAATATACAAATTCATGATTACTTGCAAGAGCATAGCTTTTTTCCTCCCTAAAGACCAAGTCATCGCCTTGTAGCTTCTACCTATGATATTCAGAGGAAGTTGGTTACTTCAAATTATTGTAGTCATATTTGTACAGTTGAAGTGGCTCAGGCTATTTTTCAGACTGGAAAACTCATGTCGGCGGTAAAAGTATTTGGTAAAAGTGGGGCTGAACTAGTTACAGATAGTCGTAATGCAGCTTCTGATCCAGCAGACTATTTTGACTATATCATGTTCGGATGGTCTAATACGACTTCGGGTTACCGACTCGCTATGGAGCGTTTGTTAGGACGGGCACCGTCTGAGGAGGAATGCAAGAAAAGTTCATTCCTGGCGTTAGTTTTCATTTTCTGTATGAAGAATTAATTCAAGCGCCAGGTTATATCTTTGATGGCTATCATGTTGCGAAGGTAAGAGATAGGTTAGATTTGGATACCTTTCTTCATTTGTGTGTCATCCCGTCAAAAGATAAGGCTTGTTTTGAAGATTTGATTTCTAGTCAATTACAAGATAGAGTGATTTACCTAGACTATGAGGGAGAAGGGTTACAGGATTGGAATACTAAGGTTAATCAAGTGTTACATAGTAAGGTTAAGTTGAAGGAGTAGTGTATGAAAGAGATTGATCAAGCTCTACTGAAAAAAGTTATCATCGAGCGTTCTCGTTCTAGTCATAAGGGAGACTATGGGCGTCTTCTCTTGATTGGAGGGACTTATCCCTATGGGGGAGCGATTATTATGGCTGCCTTAGGGGCTGTTAAAAGTGGCGCAGGATTGGTGACAGTAGCAACGGATAAGGAGAATATTCCAGCTCTGCATAGTCATCTGCCGGAGGCTATGGCTTTTGCTCTTGACGATAAGCAATTGCTGGAGCAACAGTTGCAGAAAGCAAGTGTTGTCTTGGTCGGACCTGGACTAGTGGATGATAAGCGTGGAGAAAAGCTTCTCCAAACAGTCTTTCATCATTCAAATCAAGACCAGACCCTCATACTGGATGGTGGCGCCTTATCCATTTTTGCTAAGACGGGAATGAAATTTCCTAAAGCTCAGCTTGTTTTAACTCCTCACCAGAGGGAATGGCAAGTCTTGTCAGGCTTAGATTTGGATTCCCAAGGAAGCAAGGAAACAGGAGAGGCTTTGATGAGTTTTCCTTCAGGAACGATTTTGGTTCAAAAAGGTCCAGCTACTCGAATCTGGCAAGCCGGACATGCTGATTTTTATCAGCTGGGTGTTGGCGGTCCCTATCAGGCGACTGGCGGCATGGGGGATACTCTGGCTGGGATGATCGCTGGCTTTGCAGGCCAATTTCCACAAGTTAGTCTCTATGAAAGAGTGACAGTAGCGACCTATTTACATTCAGCAATTGCTCAAGAACTAGCTGAGGACAATTATGTCATCATGCCAACTACGATTAGTCAACATATCCCAGGCTTCATGAAAAAAATACAAAAAGACACCTGAGGTTTTCAGGTGCCTTTTAAGGATTAGAAGAGTCCTTTGACCTTATCAACAAGATTACCGATTCCTTCTGAGCCTGAAACTAAAACGTGTGCTTGGTTAAGATACTCACCGAGTTGATCCTTATTTTCTTCGACAAAGGTTTTTGCGGCAACCAAATCTTTTTTCTCGATTAGCTCTTTTACTTGATTAAACAAATCTAATGGGTTCATGATGCCCCTCCTTTTCTAAACTTCTATTCAATCATTTTTTAGAAAAACTTGCAAGAAACTTGACCCTTCCAATAAAGTTCATGGATGTCAAATTGTGTAAATTTTGATATAATTTTTAATGATGAATTTTAGAAATGATCGTTACGTGGTCGTGGATTTAGAGGCGACCAGTACCGGAAGCAAGGCAAAAATTATCCAAGTGGGAATCGTGGTCATTGAAAATGGCGAGATTGTTGACCAATTTGCAACGGATGTTAATCCCCACGAACCCTTGGATTCTCATATCAAAGAATTAACGGGCTTGACCGATCAGCGACTAGCAGAGGCACCGGAATTTTCTCAGGTGGCTGGAAAAATTTTTGACTTGGTCAAGGACGGTGTTTTTGTTGCGCACAATGTCCAGTTCGATGCCAATTTGTTGGCAGAATTCCTCTTTTTCGAGGGTTATGAATTGCGCACGCCTCGTATCGATACAGTGGAGTTGGCTCAGGTATTTTATCCTCAGCTTGAAAAGTATAATCTGGGGATTCTCTGTCAAGAGTTGGGAATTTCACTAGAAAAAGCCCATACTGCCTTATCAGATGCCCAAGCAACAGCAGAGCTCTTTCTTTGTATGCGACAAAAAATGTTTGGACTGCCAAAAGGCTTATTGGAGCGCTTGTTAAGTTTGTCAGATGGTCTATTATATGAGTCTTATCTGGTCATCGAGGAAGTTTATCAGAAGCAGTCAATCCTAGTTGAACATGATTTAGTTGAGGTGCAGGGTCTGTTTTTGAAAAAGGAAAAACCAGCCCTTTCTCCACGTAAACTATCTAAAGATTTCCAAACCAATATTGCCTTGTTGGATTTGGAAGATAGAACCCCACAAGCTAGTTTTTCTCAAAAGGTTCAAGATTTTCTACAGAATGAGAAAATTGCTTTTGTGCAAGCTCAGACTGGAATTGGGAAAACCTACGGCTATTTGTTACCCGCTTTATCACTAGAAAACGAAAAAGGAATCCTTCTCAGTGTTCCTACTAAAGTTCTACAAAATCAAGTGATGCAAGAAGAGGCTCGTAGATTGGAAGAGGTCTTTCACCTTTCGATTCATAATCTTAAAGGACCACAGAATTATCTAAAACTAGATGCCTTTCATCATGCACTAGAGGAAGAAGAGTCCAATCGCTTGTACACACGTTTTAAGATGCAACTCCTAGTTTGGTTGACCGAAACAGAAACTGGAGATTTGGATGAGATTGGACAACTTTATCGCTACCAGCAGTTTTTACCAAACTTGGTACATGATGGGAATCTTCCCAAAGCTTCTCTCTTTTGGTTAGAGGATTTTTGGAGACGGGGGCAGAAAAAAGCTCGCTCTTGCCAGCTACTTGTGACCAATCATGCTTATCTAGTTACCCGACTTGAGGATGATCCCAGTCTACTAGAGGGCCGTCTCTTGATTTTGGATGAGGCCCAGAAGATCTTACTAACTTTGGAAAGTCTTTTACAAAAGAGTTTCGTTTTAAATGACATAGTAGACCAGCTAGATCAAGCTCTAGTTCGAGAAGAAGGGACGCTTCAGAGACGCTTGATGGAGAGTATTCGCTTTGAGCTTTGTCATTTGATGGACCAGTTCCTATCTGGCAAACGAAGAATGTGCTCTGCGACAACAATGGCACAACTCCAACAGGATTTCTCAGAGTTAGAAGTTCAAGGTTTCAAGGACTGTCAGCGATTTTTCTGCACTGATGGAGAATTTTGGCTATCAGCCTCAGACTTGTCTAGCAAGAAGGTTGTCATTTCTTCCAGTCGCAATCAACGTCTGCTCTTTTCGGAAATCTTTCCAGAGAGTTGTCAACTCTTAGCTGTCTCTGCAACCTTGGAAATTAGTAGCAGAGTATCTTTACCAGAACTAATGGGATTCCCGCATGCAGCCTTTGAAAGACTGGATGAGAATTTTCAAGAAAATCAAGAAATTTTGGTTGTTAAGGATTTTCCATTGGTGACTGAAACCTCTCAAGAAGACTATGCTCATGCTCTTGTAGAAGTGCTGGAAGATTTGTCTTATCTTGAAGAGCCCATGCTTGTTTTATTCACTTCAAAAGACCTTTTGTTGCAGGTATCAGATTCTTTATCTCTTTCTCATTTAGCCCAATATAAAAACGGAGATCCGGCTCAACTCAAGAAACGATTTGAAAGAGGAGACTCTCAACTCTTACTAGGGACAGGAAGTTTTTGGGAGGGAGTTGATTTTGCAACTCACCCTCGAGTGATTGAAGTGGTGACACGCCTGCCCTTCCAAAATCCAGAAGATCCTTTTACGAAAAAAATGAATCAGGAACTGCGTCTTGAAGGGAAAAATCCTTTCTACGACTATCAACTGCCAATGGCTATTATTCGCCTCAAACAAGCGATAGGTAGAACCATGCGTCGTCTTGGACAACGCTCCTCTGTCCTTATATTGGATAGTCGAATGACAAGCAAGCGATATGGAAAGCAGATTGGCAAGGCCTTGTCACAGACTAGTCGAGTGAGAGAAGTTGGCAAAGAGCAAGTATTCTCAAAAGTTCAAGAATTTTTACACAAAAAATAAAATAAACATCTGAAAGAATGAAGGAGACCTTTATGAAACGTTCTCTCGACTCTCGAGTCGATTATAGTTTGATATTGCCAGTATTCTGTTTGCTGGTGATTGGAGTGGTGGCTATTTACATAGCTGTCAGCCATGACTATCCTCAAAATATTTGGCCTATTCTAGGTCAGCAACTAGCATGGATCGTCTTGGGAATTATCATCAGCTTTGTAGTCATGTTTTTTAATACAAAATTTTTATGGCAGGCGACTCCCTATCTCTACGCCCTAGGTCTAGTCCTCATGGTTTTACCCTTGGTTTTTTACAATCCCAATTTAGTGGCAGCAACAGGGGCAAAAAACTGGGTGTCAATTGGAGGAGTGACACTTTTCCAACCTTCCGAATTCATGAAAATTTCCTATATTTTGATCTTGGCTCGGGTCATTGTTCAATTCACACAGAAACACAAGGAAAGTGAACGAACGATTCCTTTAGACTTCCTCTTGATACTGTGGATGATTATCTTCACGCTACCAGTCTTAGGTTTACTGGCCTTGCAGAGTGACTTAGGAACGGCCTTGGTTTTTGTCGCCATCTTTGCTGGACTAGTCTTGCTCTCTGGCGTTTCTTGGAAAATTATCATTCCAATTTTTGCGACAGTTGTATCAGGAATTGCAGGATTTTTGGCAATTTTCATCACAAAAGATGGGCGTGCTTTCATACATCAAATCGGGATGCCAACCTATCAGATTAACCGTATCCTTGCCTGGCTCAATCCCTTCGATTATGCTCAAACGACTACCTATCAACAGGCGCAAGGGCAAATCGCCATCGGTAGTGGAGGTCTGTTTGGTCAAGGATTTAATGTATCCAATCTCTTAATTCCCGTTCGAGAGAGTGATATGATTTTTACCGTCATTGCAGAAGATTTTGGTTTTATTGGTTCTGTCCTTGTAATTACACTTTATCTCCTACTTATCTATCGAATGTTAAAAATCACTCTGAAGTCCAATAATCAATTTTATACCTACATTTCAACTGGCTTCATTATGATGCTCTTGTTCCATATTTTTGAAAATATCGGTGCGGTGACAGGCCTCCTTCCTCTGACAGGGATTCCTCTGCCGTTCATTTCCCAAGGGGGATCAGCCATTATCAGTAATCTGATTGGTGTTGGTTTGCTTCTATCGATGAGTTATCAAACGCATTTAGCCGAAGAAAAGAGCGGTAAGACAAGATTTAAACGGAAGAAAGTTGTTTTGAAAAAAGTTAAATAAGGAGTAAATCATGGCTAAAGTAGCAGTTATCTTAGCAGAAGGCTTTGAAGAAATCGAAGCCCTAACAGTTGTGGACGTATTACGTCGTGCCAATATTACTTGTCATATGGTTGGTTTTGAAGCCCGAGTGACGGGATCACATGCCATCCAAGTACAAGCAGATCGTGTGTTTGATGGTGATTTATCTGAGTACGACATGATTGTCTTACCAGGTGGTATGCCAGGTTCAGCTCACTTGCGTGATAATGAGCAATTGATTGCTGAACTTCAAAAATTTGAGCAAGTTGGTAAAAAAGTAGCAGCCATTTGTGCAGCACCAATTGTACTGAATCGAGCTGGTCTCCTCAAGGATAAAGTGTTCACCTGCTATGATGGTGTCCAAGAGCAAATTGCTGATGGCCACTATCGCAAGGAAACAGTAGTTGTTGATGGTCAACTGACTACTAGTCGCGGGCCAGCAACTGCCCTTGCATTTGCTTATAACCTAGTAGAACAACTTGGTGGAGATGCAGATGCTTTAAGAGAAGCCATGCTCTATCGTGATGTGTTTGGATTAGATTAACTAAAACGAGAGGAATCTATCAATTAGGGGATTCTTCTCGTTTTTTACTGTTAAAATAGAAGGAAATCGTCGCTTTTTTGATAAAAAAATGCTATAATGAAGGGTATGAAATATCACGATTACATCTGGGATTTAGGTGGAACTTTACTTGATAATTATGAGACTTCGACCGCTGCTTTTGTGGAAACATTAGCTCAATTTGGAATCGAAGAAGAACATGATAAAGTTTACAATGCCTTGAAAGTGTCAACTGCTTTTGCGATTGACCAATTTGCCCCAACAATAGAGCATTTTTTAGAAAAATATAAGGAAAATGAAGCGCGAGAGCTTGAACATCCTGCCTTGTTTGAGGGAGTACCTGCTTTATTGGAGGAAATCTCAGACCAGGGAGGACGGAACTTTTTAGTTTCGCATCGCAATGACCAAGTTTTGGAAATCCTTGAAAAGACTGGAATTGCTGACTATTTTACAGAAGTAGTAACAGCTAGCTCTGGCTTTAAGAGAAAACCAAATCCAGAGTCTATGATCTATTTGCGAGATAAGTACAAGATAAGCTCTGGAATCGTTATTGGTGATCGAACTATAGACATTGAAGCTGGACAAGCAGCTGGTTTAGCGACGCATCTATTTGAAAATATCGTGACATTGAGACAAGTATTAGACATGTAAAAAAGGAAAATAAGAAAAAGGGAAAAAATGACAGAAGAAATCAAAAACCAACAGGCACAGGATTATGATGCCAGTCAGATTCAAGTTTTGGAAGGTCTGGAAGCCGTTCGTATGCGTCCTGGAATGTATATCGGGTCGACTTCAAAAGAAGGTCTTCACCACCTAGTCTGGGAAATCGTTGATAACTCTATCGATGAGGCCTTGGCGGGATTTGCTAGTCATATTCAGGTCTTTATTGAGCCAGATGACTCTATCACGGTTGTTGATGATGGACGTGGTATCCCTGTTGATATTCAAGAAAAGACAGGCCGTCCTGCCGTTGAAACTGTCTTTACCGTTCTTCACGCTGGAGGTAAATTTGGCGGTGGCGGATACAAGGTTTCAGGTGGACTCCACGGTGTAGGTTCATCCGTTGTAAATGCTCTTTCTACTCAGTTGGATGTTCGTGTTCACAAAAATGGAAAAATCCATTACCAAGAATACCGTCGTGGTCATGTTGTCGCTGACCTTGAGGTGATTGGAGATACGGATCGTACTGGAACAACCGTTCACTTTACTCCAGACCCAGAGATTTTTACAGAAACAACAACCTTTGATTTCGATAAATTAAACAAACGTATCCAAGAACTCGCCTTTCTGAATCGTGGCCTTCAAATCTCCATCACTGACAAGCGTGAGGGACTTGAACAAACAAAACACTACCACTACGAAGGTGGGATTGCGAGTTATGTTGAGTATATCAATGAAAACAAGGATGTCATTTTTGAAAAACCAATCTACACTGATGGAGAAATGGATGATATCACAGTCGAAGTAGCTATGCAGTACACAACTGGTTACCATGAAAATGTCATGAGTTTCGCCAATAACATTCATACACATGAAGGTGGAACCCATGAACAAGGGTTCCGTACAGCCTTAACCCGTGTCATTAACGACTACGCTCGTAAAAACAAACTCCTCAAAGACAATGAAGATAATCTAACAGGTGAGGATGTCCGTGAAGGATTGACTGCTGTTATCTCTGTGAAGCATCCAAATCCTCAGTTTGAAGGACAAACGAAAACTAAACTTGGAAATAGTGAAGTTGTCAAGATTACCAACCGACTATTTAGTGAAGCATTTTCAGACTTCCTAATGGAAAATCCTCAGATTGCTAAGCGTATCGTTGAAAAAGGGATTCTGGCAGCTAAGGCGCGTGTCGCAGCCAAGCGTGCGCGTGAGGTTACTCGTAAGAAATCTGGTTTAGAGATTTCAAACCTTCCAGGGAAATTAGCAGATTGTTCCTCAAACAATTCAGCTGAAACTGAACTTTTCATCGTCGAAGGAGATTCAGCAGGAGGTTCTGCAAAGTCTGGTCGTGACCGTGAATTCCAAGCGATTTTACCAATTCGCGGTAAAATCCTCAACGTTGAAAAGGCCAGCATGGATAAAATCCTTGCCAATGAAGAAATCCGTAGCCTTTTCACAGCTATGGGAACAGGCTTTGGTGCCGAATTTGATGTCAGCAAGGCCCGTTACCAAAAACTCGTTATCATGACGGATGCCGATGTTGATGGAGCCCACATCCGTACCCTCTTGTTAACGTTGATTTATCGTTATATGAAACCCGTTTTAGAAGCAGGTTATGTTTATATAGCTCAACCACCAATTTACGGTGTTAAGGTCGGCAGTGAAATTAAAGAATACATCCAACCTGGAGCAGATCAAGAAACCCGTCTACAGGAAGCCTTAGCTCGCTATAGTGAAGGACGTTCAAAACCAACTATTCAGCGTTATAAAGGTCTTGGAGAAATGGATGATCATCAACTTTGGGAAACAACCATGAACCCAGAACATCGTCTCATGGCGCGTGTATCAGTTGATGATGCTGCAGAAGCAGATAAAATCTTTGATATGCTCATGGGTGACCGCGTAGAACCACGTCGAGAATTTATCGAAGAAAATGCTGTCTACAGTACGCTTGACGTTTAAAAAAATTGGGAAATAGTTCCCATGGTTTGAAAAATATGATATAATCATTACATTGTTTCAAGTATAAAAAGGAGTTTGATATGTCTGATAATCTGTTGATTATTACTATGATTGCAATCGCGGCTCTTCTGATTATTGCATATGTTGTGGCAGTTTTGTTACGCAAACGCAATGAAAAGAGGCTGGCAGTATTAGAAGAAAGAAAGGAAGAGTTGTATAACCTTCCAGTTAACGATGAAGTAGAAGCTGTTAAGAATATGCATCTGATTGGTCAAAGTCAGATTGCATTTAGAGAGTGGAACCAAAAATGGGTAGACCTATCACTCAACTCATTTGCGGATATTGAGAATAATCTGTTTGAAGCAGAAGGGTACAATAATTCATTTCGCTTCTTGAAAGCTCAACACAAAATTGATCAAATTGAAAGCCAGATTACCCTTATCGAAGAAGATATTGCTTCCATTCGAAATGCTTTGGCAGATCTAGAAAAACAAGAATCCAAAAATAGTGGTCGTGTCTTGCATGCTTTAGATTTATTTGAAAGCCTGCAGAAAACAGTCGCAGGAGATTCTGAGAAATATGGTCAAGCACTTCCTGAAATTGAAAAACAATTGGAGAACATCCAATCTGAATTTTCTCAATTTGTGACGCTAAACTCTTCAGGAGATCCAGTTGAAGCAGCAGGGATTTTGGATAATGCTGAAAATCATATTCTCGCTTTGACACATATCGTAGAGAAAATTCCAGCAATTGTTACTAAACTAACGACTGAACTCCCTGATCAACTTGAAGATCTAGAGGCTGGCTATCGTAAGTTACTTGATGCTAACTATCACTTTGTAGAGACTGACATTGAATCACGTTTACAGTTGTTGTATGAAGCTTTGAAAAATAACCAAGAAAATATTAAAAAATTGGAATTGGATAATGCTGAATATGAAAATACTCAGATTCAAGAAGAAATCAATGCTCTCTATAATATTTTCACACGAGAGATTGCTTCTCAAAAAGTTGTTGAAAACTTGTTGTCAACACTTCCAACCTACCTTGACCACTTAAAAGACAATAATCAAGTCTTGGTGAAAGATATCGAGCGTTTGAGCAAGTCCTACTTGATGGCTGAGAGTGATGTAAATCATGTTCGTCGTCTTCAAGTGGATTTGGATTCCCTAGAACTTACAGTTAGCGATTTGACTTCAGAACAAGAGGAATATTCAGAAGCTTACTCTGTATTGGAAGAACGTTTAGAAAATGTTCAAGCTACATTAAAAGAAATTGAAGATGATCAAGTTTCAGTGAGCGAACGTCTAGTACAGATTGAAAAAGATGATGTTAATGCTCGTCAAAAGGCAAATGTTTACGTCAATCGACTTCACACAATCAAGCGCTACATGGAAAAGAGAAATCTTCCAGGAATTCCACAGAACTTCTTGAAGTTGTTCTTTGCTGCTAGCCATAGTACTGAGGATTTGATGGCAGAGTTGGAACAGTCACAAGTCAACATTGAGTCTGTCAATCGTATCCTAGAAATCGCGTCACATGATATGGAAGTTTTGGAAACAGAAACATACAGTATCGTGCAATATGCTACCTTGACAGAACAGTTGCTTCAATATTCTAATCGCTACAGATCATTTGATGAAGGGATTCAACAAGCCTTCCATGAATCTTTAGAAATCTTTGAAAATGCCTTTGATTATCAAGCATCTTTTGAAAAGATTTCCCAAGCTTTGGAAGTTGCTGAACCAGGAGTAACAAATCGCTTTGTTTCTTCATATGAAAAAACAAGAGAAATCATTCGATTTTAATCAAGTGAAGGCGGTGGGACAGAAATCGATAGACAAAGTCGCGATTTCGTAGTCCCAGCCCCGCGAAGATGATTAGGAGTTTTTGAGTCTGAAAGACGAACAAAAAGTTCAATTAGCTACTGCGTCAAAGTTTGATTGCTAATAAAAAGTGAGGTAGGGATCTTTTGTCCCAACCTCTTTCTTTTACCGATCTTTTTCTAAAAATGGACATTTTCCTATTTATCATTGAAATTATAGGCATGATTTGATATGATAAGACTATGACAAAAAAAAGAACAAGCCGTAAAGTAAACGACAGAAAGAGAAGAAATTTGTGGATTATTGTGGGGCTTCTATTCTTCACAATCTTAACATTAGGAGCAGGTATTGCTTATAAAGTCTTGACGAAGCAAGCTTTTGAGCAAAAAATTGAAGCACTGAAAAAAGAAAAAGATGATTCCTATTCACAAGGAAGTCAGAAAGATCATTTTCGTAAAGGGCAGGCAGAAATCATCACCTACTATCCTATGACGGGGGACAAGGTCATTACCCCTGTTCAGGATATCATTGTAAAAGATATCACGGATAAGGTAGAAGATAAGGAAGATTTGATCTTTTACTACTCTGAGAAAGATTCTTCTTCTATCAAGGGTGTGGAGAGTCATCTTGTGAAAAAACAGGTCTATGATTTGAGTGATTCTACTGTTGTAGAATTAGAAAATACATCATTGGATCAGCTTTATCTTAAGGAAGATGGGACCCTGTTTACTTTAGATCAGCTCTTTACAGATGCTAGCAAAGCCAAAGAAACATTTCTTGAGAATATCAAGTCAACGCTCCAAGATAAAAAGCTTGAACAAACTCTTGTTGATCAAGTAATAGCCGATTTTTCAGCTACCGATTTATCATCTTGGAAGTTCGCTTACAAAGATAGTCAATTGGTGTTATATCCAGTCAAAGAAACTAATAATGTAGAAGAAATAGCTTTGCCTATTTCAGACTTCTTTGATGTTATCCAATCGTCCTATCTAACTGAAAAGGATGCAGAACTTTATAAGAAGGCTCAGGCTGAGAAAAATAAAAAAGTAGTAGCTCTTACCTTTGATGATGGACCGGACGGAAATACAACACCACAGGCATTGGATATCTTGGCTAAATACAAGATTAAAGCAACTTTCTTTGTCCAAGGAAAGAATATTGCAGGTAATGAGTCGATTCTTAAACGTATGCAGTCTGAAGGTCATGAAGTTGGAAACCATAGTTGGAATCACCCAATTTTAACAAAACTGTCATTGGAAGATGCTAAGAAACAGCTCACAGATACCGAAGACGCTATTACAAAAGTTCTTGGAAAAAGTTCTAAATTGATGCGTCCGCCATACGGTGCAATCTCAGATGATATTCGCAATAGCCTTGATTTAAGCTTTATTATGTGGGATGTGGATAGTTTGGATTGGAAGAGTAAAAATGAAGCTGCTATTCTAACAGAAATTCAACGTCAGGTAAGCAATGGATCTATCATTTTGATGCATGATATCCATCAAACATCTGTTAATTCATTACCAAAGGTAATTGAGTATCTGCAGGGACAAGGTTATAGTTTTGTTACTGTATCAGATCTACTCAACACTCGTTTGAAGCCACATGAGATTTACTATTCTCGTAACCAGTAAGGTCATTGTCGGCAAATATTTAGAAAAAATTAAAAAAAGATAGTTTTAATCTTGACAAGTAGGGGAAAATTTGATATCATATAAAAGTTGAGAAAAGCAGAAGTGAGAACTTCTCGCCTTGCGACTAACGTTGTCTGGCCCCTACGGATCAAATTTCAGAAATGAAATACAATCATGTAGTGCGGGTTTGCGTTAGCAAGTCCGCTCTTGTTTTTCTCTAAATTAAAAAAAGAGGTGAAAACCATAGCAAAGCAAGACTTATTCATCAATGATGAAATTCGTGTACGCGAAGTTCGCTTAATCGGTCTTGAAGGTGAGCAATTGGGGATCAAACCACTAAGCGAAGCGCAAGCACTTGCGGATGAAGCTAATGTGGACTTGGTTCTCATTCAACCTCAAGCTAAACCTCCTGTTGCAAAAATTATGGACTACGGCAAGTTCAAATTTGAGTACCAGAAGAAACAAAAAGAACAACGCAAAAAACAAAGCGTTGTGACCGTGAAAGAAGTTCGTTTGAGCCCGGTTATTGACAAGGGTGACTTCGAAACTAAACTTCGCAATGCTCGCAAATTCCTTGAAAAAGGGAATAAAGTGAAGGTATCCATTCGCTTTAAGGGGCGTATGATCACCCATAAAGAGATTGGTGCAAAAGTTTTAGCCGAGTTCGCTGAAGCAACTCAAGATATTGCTATCATTGAACAACGTGCTAAAATGGATGGACGCCAAATGTTCATGCAATTGGCGCCAGCAACTGACAAAAAATAATTGTCAGAAAGTTAAATAAAGGAGAAAAAATCATGCCAAAACAAAAAACACACCGCGCATCAGCTAAACGTTTCAAACGTACAGGTTCTGGTGGACTTAAACGTTTCCGTGCTTACACTTCTCACCGTTTCCACGGAAAAACTAAAAAACAACGTCGTCATCTTCGTAAAGCATCTATGGTGCATTCAGGAGATTTCAAACGTATCAAAGCAATGCTTACTCGCTTGAAATAATCGCGTATTTGTAAGTAAACAATTCTAGGAAATATTTGGAGGAAATATAAATGGCACGTGTTAAAGGTGGCGTTGTATCACGCAAACGTCGTAAACGTATTCTTAAATTAGCAAAAGGTTACTATGGAGCTAAACACATCTTGTTCCGTACTGCAAAAGAACAAGTAATGAACTCTTACTACTATGCATATCGTGACCGTCGTCAAAAGAAACGTGACTTCCGTAAATTGTGGATCACACGTATCAATGCGGCAGCTCGTATCAACGGACTTTCATACTCACAATTGATGCATGGTTTGAAATTGGCTGAGATCGAAGTTAACCGTAAAATGCTTGCTGACTTGGCTGTTAACGATGCAGCAGCTTTCGCAGCTCTTGCAGATGCAGCTAAAGCAAAACTTGGTAAATAATTATTCATAAGACTGGTGCAAGTTTGTCCCAGTCTTTTTTAAACAAGGGAGAAAAAAATGGCTTCTAAAATGCTACACACTTGCTTGCGAGTTGAAAATCTTGAAAAATCAATCGCTTTTTATCAAGATGCTTTTGGTTTTAAGGAATTGCGTCGTAGAGACTTTCCAGACTATGCTTTCACTATTGTTTATCTTGGACTTGAAGGTGATGATTATGAATTGGAGTTGACTTACAACTATGATCACGGACCTTATGTTGTCGGTGACGGTTTTGCTCACATCGCCCTAAGTACACCTGACCTTGAGGCTCTTCACAAAGAACATAGCGACAAAGGCTATGAAGTAACAGCGCCTAATGGACTTCCAGGGACTCAACCAAACTATTACTTTATCAAAGATCCAGATGGATACAAGGTAGAAGTGATTCGTGAGAATTCATTATAGTTCATATCGAGTAGCTTGTAGGCTACTCATTTTTTGAATTTGTAGTAGAATGAAAGAAAAAGAATGGCGTCAGGTGTTCACTAAATTTAAAACCAAAAAAGGTACTCGTTCTTCTATTAAAGCTTTATTAAAACGTGTGAGTCAAGGAAGAGAATTTAATCTAATAAATCATTTGGCAGATATCTATAATAGCTTTTCACTTTCTTACGCAGTTCCTTGTGGGGGAGAAGATTTAGCTAAGATTGTTGGTGACTTCTTGGAGGAGCACGAAGGAATGAATCCTTCTTCCACTAGGGACTGAAAGTGATGCTCCTGCATTAGCTGATGAAATGATTTATTTTGAAGAACAAGATGCGATTTGTCGCTGTTTAAACTGGCGTGAAGCCCAAAGAACCATGTTAATAGAAGAAACTAAAGATGCTGTTTTAGTCATTGAAGCTATCAATGAAGAGCAGGCATCACGAGCTCGGGAAGCAATGCTAGAATTACATACTAAAATTGGTAAATATTTCGGTGTTAGTGGCAAGATTAGTTACTTGATAACTACAAATCCTATCCTAGAGGTAGAATAATGAATGGGAATCACGGTTAATTTAACTGTGGTTCTTTTTTCTACAAGGGAAGAAAGAAATTGTTTTTCTATTTTCTAAAATGGTATAATATAAGTAGAAAAAGGGAGGTGATAGCGAGTGATTGCACAACTTGATACTAAAACGGTTTATAGTTTTATGGAGAGTATGATTTCTATTCAGAAGTATGTTGACCAAGGGAAAGCATACGGCTACTCAGCACTTGGAATCATGGATGTTGACAACCTCTATGGAGCTTATTATTTTATCAAAGAGTGCCAAAAGCAAGGGATCCAGCCCTTATTAGGTCTTGAGGTGACCGTTCATCATAAGGAAGAACTGATTAATCTGCGCTTTCTAGCCCTATCAAATCATGGTTATCGAAATCTCATGAAGCTTTCGAGTCAAAAAATGACAGGTAAAAAGGAATGGACTGATTTTTCTCCTTACCTTGAAGATATTTGCATCATTGTTCCTTATTATTCTGCAATTGATTCCTTGGACTTAGGGCATGACTACTATATTGGAGTGTATCCAGATACACCTCAGTCGAATTTTTCTCACCCCATTCTCCCACTTTATCGTGTTAATTCTTTCGAAGCTGAGGATTTAGAAACGCTCCAAATGCTCAAGGCGATTAAGGAAAATGTGACCTTGCGAGAGGTGGATGTTCAATCGCAACAAGGCTTGTTTTTACCTGCTGACCGTCTTGAACAATTTTTTGTAGAAAAGTTTCCAAAAGCTTTAGACAATCTATCTGAACTGATTGGAGCAACTACTTATGAGATTGATAGTAGTCTCAAGCTTCCTCGTTTCAATCCAGAGAGACCAGCTGTTGAGGAATTGCGTGAAAGAGCAAGAAATGGTTTGCAAGCGAAGGGGCTCCTTAGTCAGCCTTATTTGACTCGTTTAGAAGAAGAGCTATCTGTGATTCACGATATGGGATTCGATGACTATTTCTTGGTTGTCTGGGACCTCTTACGTTTCGGTCGTTCTCAAGGATATTATATGGGTATGGGACGTGGATCTGCAGTTGGAAGTCTAGTGGCCTATGCCTTAGATATCACTGGTATTGACCCTGTGGCTAAGAATCTCATCTTTGAACGCTTTTTAAATCGTGAACGTTATACCATGCCCGATATCGATATTGATATTCCCGATATCTATCGTCCTGAATTTATCCGCTATGTTCGTGACCGTTATGGTAGTATTCACGCTGCTCAGATAGTCACCTACTCGACTTTTGGTGCCAAACAGGCTATCCGAGATGTTTTTAAACGGTATGGTGTTCCCGAGTATGAGTTGACATCCATAACCCAAAAAATTGGATTTAAAGATACCTTAACAAGTGCCTATGAAGGGAATCTAGGATTTAGACAACTGATTCAAGGTAAGATTGAGTACCAAAAGGCTTTTGAAATTGCTAAAAAGATAGAAGGCTATCCTCGGCAAACTTCCATCCACGCTGCTGGTGTCGTGATTAGTGATAAAAATCTAACGGACTATATTCCTCTTAAGTATGGTGAGGATATGCTCATTACCCAGTATGATGCGCATGGAGTTGAAGGAAATGGCTTGCTCAAAATGGATTTCTTGGGCTTACGAAACCTAACTTTTGCTCAAAAAATGCAGGAGCTCTTATTTGAAACTCAAGGAATTCAGTTAAGGATTGAGGAAATTGACCTTGAGGATAGGGGAACTTTAGCCCTCTTTGCAGCTGGGAAGACCAAGGGAATTTTTCAGTTTGAACAACCTGGTGCTATTCGCTTATTAAAGCGCGTGAAACCAGAAAGCTTTGAAGAAGTAGTGGCAACGACTTCCCTCAACAGACCGGGGGCGAGTGACTATATCGACAACTTTGTGGCTCGAAAACATGGTAAAGAAAAGGTAACAGTTCTGGACCCAGTTTTGGAAGATATTCTGGCTCCAACTTATGGCATTATGCTTTACCAAGAACAGGTAATGCAAGTCGCACAGCGTTATGCTGGTTTTAGCCTTGGAAAAGCTGATATTTTACGCCGCGCCATGGGGAAAAAGAATGCTGCCGAGATGCACCGAATGGAGGAGAGTTTTATCCAAGGTGCACTCGAAAAAGGTCATGGAAAGGAACAGGCACAGCAGGTTTTTGCCGTTATGGAAAAATTTGCTGGTTATGGTTTCAACCGATCGCATGCTTATGCTTATGCGGCTTTAGCTTTTCAACTTGCCTACTTTAAGACACATTATCCAGAAATCTTTTATCAAGTCATGCTCAATTATGCTAGTGGAGATTATATTCTCGATGCCCTTGAAATGGGTTTTGAACTAACACCACTCTCTATCAATACAATCCCATATCAGGATAAATTGACAGACAAGACTATTTACTTGGGACTTAAGAGCATCAAGGGGATGCCTCGAGATTTTGCCTATTGGATTTTAGAGAATCGTCCTTTTATAAGTGTTGAAGATTTTGTCACTCACTTGCCTAAAAATTATCAGAAGTTGAGTCTCTTAACTCCCCTAGTCGAGATTGGTTTATTCGATAGTTTCGAGAAAAATCGCCAAAAAATCTTATCCAACTTACCTACTTTATTTATTTTTGTGGAAGAATTGGGTAGTTTATTTGCAGATAATAGCTACAATTGGCTTGAGAGTGAGGATTTTACGCAAGTCGAAAAGTTCCGTAAGGAACATGAGTGGCTTGGAGTAGGTATCAGTCCGCATCCTTTATTGATCTTAGCAAAGAATCCTTTGTACCCAATTGTGAGTTTGTTTGAACTATTTGAAGGGCAGACAGCTACAGTACTCGTTGAGATTCAGTCTATCCGAGTAATCAGAACTAAAAAAGGTGAAAACATGGCCTTTCTGAAAGTTAGTGATAGTAAAACTAAGCTTGAAGTCACAGTTTTTTCTGACCAGTATCGCCAATTTAAAAATCTCTTACATGAAGGAAGATTCTACTACCTTAATGGAAAAGTACAGGCAAGAGATGGTCGGCTTCAATTAGTGTTAAATAATCTAAAAGAAGCAGTGAGTGAACGATTTTGGATACAGGCTGCTGATCATGAACATGATACTGAAATTTATCATATTTTAGAGCAATATAAGGGAGAAATTCCAGTAATCATTCGCTACGAAAATGAACAAAAAAATGTCCTTTTACCGAGTTATTTTGTTGCAAAAGATTTTAGTTTACAGGAATCTTTAAGTCAGATAGTTATGAAAACGATTTATCGTTAAAAATCAATGAAAATAAAAGAATTTTAACTTTAATTATGGTATAATCAGTTAGAATGTTAAAGAAAAAGGAGCAAAACCAAATGAAACGTATTGCTGTTTTGACTAGTGGTGGAGACGCCCCTGGTATGAATGCTGCTATCCGCGCAGTAGTTCGTCAAGCAATCTCAGAAGGAATGGAAGTTTTTGGTATCTATGATGGATACGCTGGTATGGTTGCCGGTGAAATTTATCCACTTGATGCTGCTTCTGTAGGAGACATCATTTCACGTGGTGGTACTTTCCTTCACTCTGCTCGTTACCCTGAGTTTGCAAAACTCGAAGGTCAACTTAAAGGGATTGAGCAGTTGAAAAAACACGGTATCGAAGGTGTTGTAGTTATCGGTGGTGACGGTTCTTATCACGGAGCTATGCGCTTGACTGAGCATGGATTCCCTGCTATTGGACTTCCAGGAACAATCGATAACGATATCGTAGGTACTGATTTCACAATCGGATTTGATACTGCAGTTACGACTGCAATGGATGCCATTGATAAGATTCGTGATACATCATCAAGTCACCGTCGTACTTTCGTAGTTGAAGTAATGGGACGTAACGCTGGTGATATCGCTCTTTGGGCTGGTATTGCAACAGGTGCTGATGAAATTATCATCCCTGAAGAAGGATTCAAGATGGAAGACATCGTAGCAAGTATCAAGGCTGGATATGAACACGGTAAGAAACACAACATTATCGTTTTGGCAGAAGGTGTTATGTCAGCGGCAGAATTTGGTCAAAAACTAAAAGAAGCTGGAGATACAAGCGACCTTCGTGTAACTGAACTTGGTCACATCCAACGTGGTGGATCACCAACTGCTCGTGACCGTGTATTGGCGTCACGCATGGGTGCACATGCTGTTAAACTCCTTAAACAAGGAATCGGTGGTGTCGCTGTTGGTATTCGCAATGAGAAAATGGTTGAAAATCCAATTCTTGGAACTGCAGAAGAAGGAGCTTTATTTAGCCTAACAGCTGATGGTAAGATTGTTGTCAATAACCCTCACAAAGCTGATATTGAACTTTCTGACTTGAACAAGAGCTTGTCATAATCAACTTTAACTAATCTGGTAAAATGACCATAAAAGGTCTAAAAAATAAAGGAGTTTCATAATCATGAATAAACGTGTAAAAATCGTTGCAACTTTAGGTCCTGCGGTGGAAATCCGTGGTGGTAAAAAATTTGGTGATGACGGATATTGGGGTGAAAAGCTTGATGTTGAAGCATCAGCAAAAAACATTGCTCAATTGATTGAAGCTGGAGCTAACACTTTCCGTTTCAACTTCTCACACGGTGACCACCAAGAACAAGGTGACCGTATGGCGACTGTTAAACTTGCAGAAAAACTTGCAGGTAAAAAAGTTGGTTTCCTTCTTGATACTAAAGGACCAGAAATCCGTACTGAATTGTTCGAAGGTGAAGCTAAAGAGTATTCATACAAAACTGGTGAAAAAATCCGCGTTGCAACTAAACAAGGAATCAAATCAACTCGTGAAGTGATTGCTTTGAACGTTGCTGGAGCACTTGACATCTATGATGATGTTGAAGTTGGTCGTCAAGTATTGGTTGACGATGGTAAACTTGGTCTTCGTGTTGTAGAAAAAGACGATGCAACTCGTGAATTTGTCGTTGAAGTTGAAAATGACGGTGTTATCGCTAAACAAAAAGGTGTAAACATCCCTAACACTAAAATTCCTTTCCCAGCTCTTGCTGAACGTGATAACGCTGATATCCGCTTCGGTTTGGAACAAGGTATCAACTTCATCGCGATCTCATTCGTACGTACTGCAAAAGACGTGAATGAAGTTCGTGCAATCTGTGAAGAAACTGGTAATGGTCACGTTCAATTGTTTGCGAAAATCGAAAACCAACAAGGTATTGAAAACTTGGATGAAATTATTGAAGCTGCTGACGGTATCATGATCGCTCGTGGTGACATGGGTATCGAAGTACCATTTGAAATGGTTCCAGTTTACCAAAAAATGATCATTACTAAAGTGAACGCTGCTGGTAAAGTTGTTATCACTGCAACAAACATGCTTGAAACAATGACTGAAAAACCACGTGCAACTCGTTCAGAAGTATCAGACGTATTTAACGCTGTTATCGATGGAACTGATGCTACAATGCTTTCAGGTGAGTCAGCAAATGGTAAATACCCACTTGAGTCTGTTCGTACAATGGCAACTATCGATAAGAACGCTCAAACTCTTCTTAACGAATACGGACGTTTGAACTCAGATACTTTCGAACGTAACTCTAAGACAGAAGTTATGGCTTCAGCAGTTAAAGATGCTACAAACTCAATGGACATTAAATTGGTTGTAACTCTTACTAAGACTGGTCACACAGCACGTTTGATCTCTAAATACCGTCCAAATGCTGATATCTTGGCATTGACATTTGACGAATTGACAGAACGTGGATTGATGTTGAACTGGGGAGTTATCCCAATGTTGACAGAAGCTCCATCATCAACTGATGACATGTTCGAAATTGCAGAACGTAAAGCAGTTGAAGCAGGTCTTGTACAATCTGGTGACGATATCGTTATCGTTGCAGGTGTGCCACTTGGTGAAGCAGTTCGTACTAATACAATGCGTATCCGTACTGTACGTTAATCTAATATTAAAAAGCCTATCATATCAAGCTTTCTAGCTCGTGTGATAGGTCTTTTTTGTGACGAGGGGCAAAATATATCCCCTTCCTTTCAATGCTAAGGTATATAATACAGTTTGTCCTGTAACTTTTGCTGTAATTACAGACTGCAATGGTCATCTTTCTATCTTTATGACTAAACCTAGCTAGGATTTTTTGGATAATAAGTCTATAAGTCTATAAGTGTATGATTGAGGCTTGAGCTTATTACTGTTTGTGCAGAAAGGATTGCTAAAAGATAGGGTTTAGTAGTGTTTAGGAAAATAAAAAAGCTCTCTGGAAAAACCAGAAAGCTTGAGAGGCATCTCCATGTGAGAAATCGGTTCACACAATTTCTCAAGGTCCGCTCCTGCGTTATGACCTCCTTTGCTCAATAGTAGCTCTCGCTACATATCGACTCATCGCAGATTTTATTTTACTATAAAGTCGAAAAAAAGTCAATAAAAAAGAACTGTTAAACAATGCTAATTGCCGGGATCGAACCGGCGACCTCATCCTTACCATGGATGCGCTCTGCCTACTGAGCTAAATCAGCTTACTTAAAAAGTATACTATAGAATCAAATCTTTGTCAATAAAATGTTTTATTTAAAAGTAATCAGCTGTCAGTCAAACTAAAATGGCTTTAGAGAATATCCCTCAGCCATTTTATTCTAACCTAATTGATTTTGTTTTTTTCTGGATTCCAGATAAAACTTGCGATAAAGCTAAAGATGATGGTAACAATTGCAACTAAGACAGCAAGAATCAGTGCTGGTATGCGAATAAACCACCACAAAGGATTTGGTTTTTTATTTGTATGCCATTGTTTTGTTTCCTCATCCAGACGTTGGAATTCTGATTGAATACGTTCAGCAACCATCTCAATTCCTTCATCATTCATTTTCTTAATGTCTGAGATATCGATAGGATTTCCGAAGTTCATATCGACACGTTCACGACTGATGAGTCCTTTTAAGGTCATTGGACCAGTATAAGTAACTGGCATGATGCGAACCTTGGCCATTTTAGCAATCAGAGCTACGCCACCTTTTACATCGTTAGAATGACGACTACCGCTTGGAAACATGATGAGAGATCGGTCGCTCTTTTTAAGGACATTAATAGGATACTTAATGGCAGAAGCGCTAGGATTTTCTCGATCAATAGGAAAGGCACCACACATACGAATCCACCAACCAAAGATTCGGTTGGAGAAAAGTTCCTTTTTAGCCATAAAAATAAACTGTTTCGGTTTGGTCGCAAATGCCATGTAGACAGGATCCCACCAGGTACGATGGGGAGCAACTAGGATATAGTTTTCATCTTGACTCGGAATTTTATTGGTATTATGATAATGAGCATTACCGTTGATAGACCAGAGAATCAACATAACGAGCCCACGAAGATAAGTATAAAACATGGTGTCTCCTTCAAATTTCTTTCTTTTATTATACCTTATCGTTGTAGGACAGGCAAATTTTTTTTGTATAGGCGGAAAAGCTCTTTATATGAAATTAGAATTATTTAAAAAAAAATGATATGATAGAGACTATGGATAAAAATAAAATTATAGGCTTAAGCCAATCAGAAGTTAATGAACGTCAGAAACAGGGGCAGGTCAATGATTTCAAAGCATCAGCTAGTACCAGTACTTGGCAGATTGTAAAACGAAATGTTTTTACTCTCTTCAATGCTTTAAACTTTGCTATTGCCTTAGCACTTGCCTTTGTTCAAGCCTGGAGTAACCTAGTTTTCTTTGCGGTTATCTGCTTTAATGCATTTTCTGGGATTGTAACCGAGCTACGTGCCAAACATATGGTTGATAAGCTCAATCTCTTGAATAAAGAAAAGATTATCACTATTCGTGATGGACAAGAGATAGCTTTGGACCCCGAAGAACTTGTTTTGGACGATGTGATTCGCTTGTCAGCAGGGGATCAAATTCCAAGTGATGCAATTGTATTAGAAGGTTTTGCAGAAGTCAATGAAGCTATGTTAACGGGTGAGAGTGACTTGGTGCAAAAGGAAGTTGAAGACTTGCTTTTGTCTGGAAGTTTCTTAGCCAGTGGGTCAGTTTTGGCTAAAGTTCACCATGTCGGTGCAGATAACTATGCAGCCAAACTCATGCTTGAAGCTAAAACTGTTAAACCGATTAACTCACGTATCATGAAATCGCTAGACCAGCTAGCTGGCTTTACTGGGAAAATCATTATTCCATTTGGAATTGCTCTTTTGCTTGAAGCTTTGGTCTTGAAAGGTTTACCACTGAAGTCTTCTGTAGTCAATTCATCTACAGCTCTTTTGGGGATGTTGCCTAAGGGAATCGCGCTCTTGACTATCACCTCTCTCTTAACCGCTGTTATCAAGCTTGGTTTGAAAAAGGTTTTGGTACAGGAGATGTATTCTGTTGAGACCTTAGCACGTGTCGATATGCTCTGCTTGGATAAGACAGGTACCATCACCCAAGGTAAGATGCAGGTTGAGACTGTCCTTCCTCTGACTCAGGCTTTTGATAAAGATGCTATTGCCAAAATACTAACCAGCTATATGGCTAACAGTGAGGATAAAAATCCAACAGCTCAAGCTATTCGAAAGCGTTTTGTGGGAGAGGTAGTTTATCCGATGATTTCTAGTCTTCCATTTTCAAGCGATCGAAAATGGGGAGCAATGGAGTTGGAAGGTCTAGGAACTGTTTTCCTAGGCGCACCGGAGATGTTGTTGGGTGCTGAAGTTTCTGAAGCTAGAGAAGCTCTTGAACGAGGATCTCGTGTCTTGGTGTTAGCGCTCAGTCAAGAAAAACTTGACCATCACAGGCCGCAAAAGCCATCTGATATTCAGGCTTTGGCTTTGCTTGAGATTCTAGATCCGATTCGAGAAGGTGCTGCTGAGACGCTAGACTATCTTCGTTCTCAGGAAGTAGGGCTGAAAATTATCTCTGGTGATAATCCAGTCACTGTTTCAAGTATTGCCCAAAAAGCAGGCTTTGCAGACTATCAGAGCTATGTAGATTGTTCGAAAATTAATGATGAAGAATTGATAGCCATGGCTGAGGAAACAGCCATTTTCGGACGTGTCTCGCCTCATCAAAAGAAACTAATCATCCAAACTCTGAAAAAAGCAGGTCATACGACTGCTATGACAGGGGATGGTGTCAATGATATCCTAGCTCTCCGTGAGGCAGACTGTTCCATTGTTATGGCTGAAGGAGACCCAGCAACTCGTCAGATTGCAAATCTGGTCCTCTTGAACTCAGACTTCAATGATGTTCCTGAGATTCTTTTTGAAGGTCGTCGTGTGGTCAATAACATTGCCCACATTGCTCCAATTTTCTTGATTAAGACCATCTATTCCTTCCTGCTCGCAGTCATTTGTATTGCGAGTGCATTGTTGGGACGTACTGAATGGATTTTAATTTTCCCATTCATTCCGATTCAGATAACTATGATTGACCAGTTCGTGGAAGGCTTCCCACCGTTCGTATTGACCTTTGAGAGAAACATCAAACCTGTTGAACAAAACTTTCTCAGAAAATCCATGCTCCGTGCTTTACCAAGTGCCTTGATGGTAGTCTTTAGTGTTCTCTTTGTTAAAATTTTTGGAACCAGTCAAGGTTGGTCAGCCATTGAAATTTCGACACTTTTGTATTATCTGTTAGCATCGATTGGTTTCATGTCTGTAGTTAGAGCTTGCTTGCCATTTAGTCTATGGCGTGTGCTCTTGATTGTTTGGTCAGTTGGTGGCTTCCTTGGAACTGCTCTATTTCCAAGAATCCAAAAACTACTTGAAATTTCAACACTGACAGGACAAACATTACCTGTCTATGGCATCATGATGTTAATCTTTATTGTGATTTTTATCTTGACGAGTCGTTATCAATCTAGAAAATAGAGAAAGACTGCAATCCATGATTGCTGTCTTTTTTAGGTGCAGGATTGCCAGATAAAATATGGTATAATAAAGGGAAATAGAGTTTTTGAAAGTGAGAGAAGATGATTTCAAAGAGATTAGAAACAGTAGCTTCTTTTGTTCCCCAAGGAGCTGTTTTGCTGGACGTCGGGAGCGATCATGCTTATTTACCTATTGAATTAGTTGAAAAAGGTCATATTGAAGCTGCCATCGCGGGTGAAGTTGTAGAGGGACCCTATCAATCTGCAGTTAGAAATGTTGAAAGTCATGGCTTAACTGAGAAAATTCAGGTTCGTTTAGCCAATGGTTTAGCAGCTTTCGAAGAAAGTGACCAGGTTTCTGTTATCACTATTGCTGGGATGGGAGGTCACTTGATTGCTACGATATTAGAAGAAGGATTGGACAAACTAGCCGATGTTGAGCGATTGATTCTTCAACCCAATAATCGTGAAGACGAGTTGCGTAGTTGGTTACAAGAACATGGTTTTCAAATTATGGCAGAAAGTATCCTAGAAGAAGCTGGAAAATTTTACGAGATTCTAGTTGTGGAAGCTGGAGAAATGAAATTGTCAGCAAGTGACACCCGTTTTGGTCCTTTTCTATCTAAAGAACTTAGTCCCGTATTTGTTCAGAAATGGCAAAAAGAAGCAAGTAAGCTAGGATTTGCCCTTAGTCAAATTCCAGAAAAAAATCAAGAAGAACGTCAGGTTCTGGCTGATAAAATTCAAGCCATCAAGGAGGTGCTCCATGAAAGCAAGTGAAGTGATTAAGCGTTATGAAGCCTATTGCCCACAAGAATTTTCTATGGAAGGCGATAGTCGTGGTTTGCAGATTGGTACCTTAGACAAGGACATCCAAAAAGTCATGGTTGCCCTTGATATACGTGAAGATACAGTGGCAGAAGCTATTGAAAAGGGTGTAGATTTGATTATCGCTAAGCACGCGCCTATCTTCCGTCCGATAAAGGACTTGGTAGCTAGTCGCCCTCAAAATCAGATTTATATTGATCTTATTAAGCATGATATTGCAGTCTACGTTAGCCATACTAATATTGATATCGTTGAAAATGGTCTTAATGATTGGTTCTGCCAACTGTTAGATATTAAGGATACAACGTATCTGCAAGAAACAGGTCCAGAACGTGGCATTGGACGTATTGGCAATATTAAACCTCAAACGTTTGAAGAATTTGCTAGTCATGTTAAGGAAGTATTTAGTCTAGATAGCCTTCGAATGGTGTATTATAAAGAGACTGATTTGCAAAAAACAATCTCAAGAGTAGCTATTTGTGGTGGCAGTGGGCAGTCTTTCTACTCTGATGCAATAGCAAAAGGAGCAGATGTCTACATTACTGGTGACATCTATTACCACACTGCCCAAGATATGTTGTCAGACGGCTTGTTGGCTCTGGATCCAGGCCACTATATTGAAGTTCTCTTTGTTGAAAAAATTGCAGCGTTCCTGAACGAATGGAAGGAAGAAAATGATTGGCCTTTAGAGGTTATCGCAAGTCAGGCATCGACAAATCCATTCCATCATATCTAGTTAGAAGGTGAAGACAATGAAAAAAGTTGCCATTGTAGGAGCAGGAATTGTAGGGGCAACGGTTGCCTACTATCTTTCTAAAGAAACTGATATCGAAGTAACTGTCTTTGATCATGGGCACGGACAAGCGACCAAGGCAGCGGCAGGGATTATCAGCCCCTGGTTTTCTAAACGACGCAATAAGGTCTGGTACAAGATGGCGCGCCTAGGAGCAGATTTTTATGTAGATTTATTAGCTGATATAGAAAAATCTGGTCAAAAGGTAGATTTTTACCAACGCTCAGGAGTCTTTCTTCTTAAAAAAGATGAGTCCAAACTAGAGGAACTCTATCAACTGGCCTTGCAACGTAGAGATGAATCTCCCTTGATAGGGAAATTAGCCATTCTGGATCAAGAGTCTGCGAGTAAGTTATTCCCTGGTCTAAAGGGATTTGAGAGATTGCTTTATGCTTCTGGTGGAGCTCGAGTAGATGGGCAACTCCTGGTGAGTCGTTTATTGGATGCCAGTCAGGTTAAGGTCGTAAAGAAAGAGGTTAGTCTAACTCCTTTATTATCGGGCTATCAGATAGACAATCAAATATTTGATCAAGTAATTTTATCTACGGGAGCTTGGCTTGGACACATTTTGGAGCCTTTAGGCTATGAGGTGGATGTTCGTCCTCAAAAAGGTCAACTTAGAGATTATCAAGTGCCACAAGACATGGGAACTTACCCTGTAGTTATGCCGGAAGGTGAGTGGGATTTGATACCATTTCCTGGAGGCAAGTTATCTCTAGGAGCTACCCATGAGAATGATATGGGATTTGATCTTACAGTCGATAAAAATTTGCTCCAACAAATGGCTGAGGCAGCGAATCCATTTTATCCGAGTTTAAAGGATGCAGTTTTATCTGGTGAACGTGTAGGAATTCGGACTTATACGAGTGACTTTTCTCCATTTTTCGGACAGGTTCCAAACTTATCAGGAGTCTATACAGCAAGTGGTCTAGGATCTTCAGGGTTAACGACTGGTCCTATTATCGGTTATCATCTAGCTCAAATGCTTCAAGGGAGAAAAGGAGTATTGGATCCAGCAGATTATCCGACTGAAAGATACATTAAAAAGAAACAATAGTAAACCTTTTACCTAGTTTTTACGATAGTCTTAGGAAAGTAAATGACTTTCCCTATCAAAAATGGTAAAATGAAAAAAATAATCCAAGAATTGAGGAAATAAAATGCAAGAAAAAATTCTGGTAACAGGTGGAGCAGGTTTTATCGGAACTCACACTGTCATTGAACTGGTCCAAGCTGGACACCAAGTAGTTGTCGTGGATAATTTGGTAAACAGTAGCCGTAAAAGCTTAGAAGTGGTGGAAAGAATTACTGGCGTAGAAATTCCTTTCTATGAAGCAGACATTCGTGATACTGAAACTCTTCGTGATATTTTCAAACATGAAGAACCAACAGGTGTAATTCATTTTGCTGGTTTGAAGGCTGTAGGGGAATCTACACGTATCCCTCTTGCCTACTATGATAACAATATCGCTGGAACTGTCAGTCTCTTGAAAGTTATGGAAGAGACTAACTGTAAAAATATCATCTTTAGCTCATCAGCAACAGTATATGGAGATCCGCATACTGTTCCAATCCTCGAAGATTTCCCTCTTTCGGCTACTAACCCTTATGGTCGTACTAAGTTGATGCTTGAAGAAATCTTGACAGATATCTATAAAGCCGATTCAGAATGGAACGTTGTTTTACTTCGTTACTTCAACCCAATCGGTGCGCATGAGAGCGGTGATTTGGGTGAAAATCCAAATGGTATTCCAAATAACCTCTTGCCATATGTTACACAAGTCGCAGTTGGTAAGTTGGAACAAGTTCAGGTCTTTGGAGATGATTACGATACAGTAGATGGAACAGGTGTTCGTGACTATATCCACGTTGTTGACTTAGCAAAAGGGCACGTTGCGGCCCTTAAGAAGCTTCAAAAAGGTTCAGGACTAAACATTTACAACCTTGGTACAGGAAAAGGCTACTCAGTTCTTGAAATTATCCAAAATATGGAAAAAGCAGTCGGACGTCCTATTCCATACCGTATTGTTGAACGTCGCCCAGGTGATATTGCAGCTTGCTACTCAGATCCAGCAAAAGCTAAGGAAGAGCTAGGATGGGAAGCAGAACTTGGTATTACAGAAATGTGTGAAGACGCATGGCGTTGGCAAAGCAAGCATCCAAATGGATTTGAAGACTAAGATGACGATTTCAATCATAGTCCCATGTTTAAACGAAGAGGAAGTACTTCCTCTTTTTTATCAAACTCTTGAAGCACTGATCCCAGATTTGGAAACAGAAATCGAATACATTTTTGTAGATGATGGTTCGACTGATCAGACTTTGGACGTTTTAAAGGTTTATCGAGAGAAAAATCCTGCAGTACATTATATCTCTTTCTCGCGTAATTTTGGGAAGGAAGCGGCCATATATGCAGGTTTACAACAAGCAACAGGAGATTTGGTGGTGGTTATGGATGCAGACCTTCAGGATCCACCAAGCCTCTTGCTTGAGATGAAAGAACTACTAGATCAGAATCCGGATTTGGACTGCGTTGGAACACGCAGAACCAGTCGAGAAGGAGAACCCTTTTTACGTAGTTCCTGCGCCGATCTTTTTTATCGTTTGATGCAAAAAATTAGCCCAGTAGCTCTTCCATCGGGTGTTCGTGATTTTCGGATGATGAGAAGATCAGTTGTGGATGCAGTGTTAGAATTGACAGAATACAATCGCTTTTCCAAAGGACTCTTTGCCTGGGTTGGTTTCCGTACTCACTATCTAGAATACCCTAATGTTGAAAGGCAGGCAGGTAAGACAAGTTGGAGTTTTAGACAACTCTTTTTCTACTCTATCGAAGGGATTGTGAATTTTTCAGATTTCCCTTTAATATTAGCCTTTGTTGCTGGCCTTTCGTCGTGTTTTCTGGCTTTGGTGATGACATTGTTTGTAGTTGTTCGTACTCTCGTACTGGGTAATCCAACTTCTGGTTGGACCTCTTTGATGGCTGTCATTCTATTTCTTGGTGGTGTCCAATTATTGACGATTGGGATTCTCGGAAAATATATCAGTAAAATTTATATGGAAACGAAAAAAAGACCCCTCTATCTGATAAAAGAACAGAGTGAGTCAAGATGAGATTTACTAAAAATAAGTCCTTCAAAAGACTATAATTTTCTGGAAAAATATGCTAAACTAGATGAAGCGGGATTTGGAAATCGAATCGCCACTGATGACAAATTAATCTTTGATGAGCGCGTGAGTGGGGCACTGTTTTACAGCTTCCACTAGCTCTTCACTAGCTGGGACGTCTCTCTCTAGTTGATTAGGATCATCATAGAAACGCACAATACCATTATCATGGTAATCAAATAAATCAGAATAGGTTTGGCATAGCCCGCAGGCAATGCATCTTTCAGGTATAAGTGTGATTTTCATATTTATATTGTAATAAGAAATTAGAAAAAAAACAAGGAGTAAGGTATGGAAAAGGAACCATGGCAAGAAGATATTTACGACATCGAGGAAAGTCGTTCAGAGAGAAGAAGTAGAGGAAATAAGGAATCAGGAGTAGGAGCTAATCGTATTTTAACGATTTTGGCTTGTATTTTCTTTGTTATCGTTGTCGGTATGATTGCTATTCTAATCTACCTGTCATCTGGTGGAAGTGATCGTACGGCAGCCTTGAAAGATTTTCATGATTCTTCTGCGCCTAAGGTAGAGGAAGTTTCTTCAACATCATCAAGTAGTTCAGTTGAAGCATCAAGTTCTGAAGCAGAATCAACTTCTTCAAGTAGTTCAGAGGAACATACAAATGCTGAGGGAACCATTACTGTCCTTGCAGGTGAAGGTGAGGCAGCTATTGCAGCTAGAGCAGGCATTTCTATTGCCCAGCTTGAAGCCTTGAACCCTAGTCATATGTCTTCAGGAACTTGGTTTGCAAATCCTGGTGATGTCCTTAAGACAAGATAGGAGTTAGAATGAAAACAATTCAGATCGCCATTGATGGACCAGCATCCAGTGGGAAGAGTACAGTAGCTAAGATTATCGCTAAGGACTTTGGATATACCTACTTGGATACAGGTGCCATGTATCGTGCTGCGACTTACATCGCTTTGAACAACCAAGTAAGTCCAGAAGAGTCTTCTCGACTTCTTGAATTATTGGAACAATATCCGATTAGCTTTGGTCGTGCTGAAACAGGCGAACAGCTTGTTTTTGTTGGGGACGTTGATGTGACAAATCCAATCCGAGAAAATGAAGTAACCAATGCTGTATCTGCTTTTGCAGCCATTCCAGCTATTCGTGAAAAATTGGTAGCCCTTCAACAAGAAATTGCCCAACAAGGCGGCATCGTTATGGATGGTCGAGATATTGGTACAGTGGTCTTGCCTAAGGCTGAATTGAAGATTTTTCTTGTTGCTTCAGTGGATGAACGTGCAGAACGACGTTATAAGGAAAATCTTTCAAAGGGAATCGAAACAGATTTGGAAACTTTGAAAGAAGAGATTGCTGCGCGTGATTATAAAGATAGTCATCGTGAAACCTCTCCTCTTAAGCAGGCTGATGATGCAATCTATTTGGACACAACAGGGCTAAGTATTTTAGAAGTTGTCGAAAAAATTAAATCAGAAGCAGTCAAACATTTTTAATTTGAAATTTTAACCGATTGACCATGATAGTGGTGAGTCGGTTTTTTAGCAATTTGTCAAATTTTAAATTTTAAGGTATAATAGATTCTGTTAACGAAAATTTGACAATCAAACCATCATGAAAATAGAAGGAGATAAAATGAACAATCTACCAAATTGCCCAAAATGTAATTCAGAATATGTCTATGAAGACGGTGCCTTGCTAGTCTGCCCAGAGTGTGCTTATGAATGGAATCCTGCTGAGCAAGCTGAGGTTGAAGAAGGCCTTGTTGCTATAGATGCAAATGGGAACAAGCTAGCTGATGGAGATACAGTTACCTTGATTAAGGACCTTAAAGTCAAAGGTGCTCCAAAAGACCTTAAGCAAGGGACACGTGTTAAAAACATCCGTATTGTTGAAGGTGACCACAACATCGACTGTAAGATTGATGGTTTTGGCGCAATGAAACTTAAATCAGAATTTGTGAAGAAGATTTAATGATGTTGAAAAATAAAACAATTATATTTTATAGTCGTGCTCTTCTCTTTATCGCTGCTTTTCTTGGTGTTTATTTGGAAATTACCAAGCATGGTGGTTTTGGGATGTTGCTCTACTATACAGTGCTTTCTAACCTTTTGGTAACACTTTTTACAGCTTATCTGTTACTAAAGATGCGTGGTGACGATGATAGTTGGCAAAAACCAGGTATTTTACGACTCAAAGGTGGCGTTACCATGAGTATCATGATCACCTGTGTCATTTATCATTTTATGCTAGCACCGATCGCAACAGATTTTTACCGTTTGGAAAATTTCCTTTGCCATTATATTGTGCCCCTCTGGTTTCTAGCAGATACGCTCTTGTTTGATAAGAATCGCCAATATAAGTGGTTTGATCCTATTGTGTGGACAGTCTTGCCTTTGCTCTATATGGGATTTGCTATTCTCAACGGTTTAGTTCTCAAAATGAATATTCCAAATGCTAAGGACAATCCCTTCCCCTATTTCTTTTTAAATGCTAATAAATATGGTTGGGGCTTTGTCTTTAGATGGGCAGCCACTATCTTTGTTGCTTACATGATCTCAGGATATCTGTTTTATCTTGTTAAAAACATTAAAAAATCTAAGAAATAAGAGTACCTTATATGGGTACTTTTTTTGATGATTGATATAATTGTACCCGGACAAATCAATTTTTTTTATCTTGTTCTTGAGTCATTTCTACCTTACAATAAAACTGTAGCTACCAATACAACTATTGAGGAAGAGAAAATGACTGAAAATCGTTATGAATTAAATAAAAATTTGGCACAGATGCTTAAAGGTGGCGTCATTATGGATGTTCAAAATCCTGAACAAGCAAGAATTGCAGAGGCTGCAGGTGCGGCAGCTGTTATGGCCTTGGAGCGAATCCCAGCTGATATTCGTGCAGCTGGTGGTGTCTCTCGCATGAGCGATCCAAAGATGATCAAGGAAATCCAAGAAGCAGTCAGCATTCCAGTTATGGCCAAGGTTCGAATTGGGCATTTTGTCGAAGCACAGATTTTAGAAGCCATCGAGATTGACTATATCGATGAGAGTGAGGTGTTATCTCCAGCTGACGATCGTTTCCATGTGGATAAGAAAGAATTCCAAGTTCCTTTTGTTTGCGGTGCTAAAGATCTAGGAGAAGCCTTGCGTCGTATCGCTGAAGGTGCTTCAATGATTCGTACCAAAGGGGAACCTGGAACAGGAGATATCGTTCAGGCAGTCCGTCATATGCGTATGATGAATCAAGAAATTCGTCGCATCCAAAATCTCCGTGAAGATGAACTCTATGTCGCAGCAAAAGAACTCCAAGTTCCAGTAGAATTAGTTCAATACGTCCACGAACATGGGAAATTACCGGTTGTCAACTTTGCAGCAGGTGGTGTAGCAACACCTGCAGATGCTGCTCTCATGATGCAGCTAGGTGCAGAAGGTGTCTTTGTTGGTTCAGGGATTTTCAAGTCAGGTGATCCTGTTAAACGTGCAGCAGCAATTGTCAAGGCAGTTACAAACTATCAAAATCCTAAAATTTTAGCTCAAATCTCTGAAGATTTAGGTGAAGCCATGGTTGGTATCAATGAGAATGAAATCCAAATTCTCATGGCTGAGCGAGGAAAATAGATGAAAATTGGAATATTGGCCTTGCAAGGTGCCTTTGTAGAACACGAGAAAATGCTTGCTCAACTAGGAGTTGAAAGCATCGAACTGCGAAACCTAGAAGATTTTCAGCAACATCGAAGCGAGCTGTCAGGGTTGATCTTGCCAGGGGGTGAGTCTACAACTATGGGAAAACTCCTACGTGACCAGAATATGCTACTCCCTCTAAGAGAAGCTATTCTCAATGGCTTACCAGTCTTTGGGACTTGTGCAGGCTTGATTTTACTAGCAAAAGAGATTACCACTCAGGAAGAGAGTCATCTAGCGACTATGGATATAGTAGTAGAGCGCAATGCCTATGGACGTCAGCTAGGAAGCTTTTATACTGAAGCAGACTGCAAGGGTGTTGGCAAAATTCCCATGACCTTTATCCGTGGACCTATTATTAGTGAAGTTGGTAAGGGTGTTGATGTTCTGGCAGTAGTGAACAATCAAATCGTTGCTGCTCAAGAAAAGAATATGCTAGTGACTTCATTTCATCCGGAATTAACAAATGATCTTCGCTTGCATCAATACTTTATCAACATGTGCAAATAAAAATAGGTCGGGATTTTCCCGGCCTATTTTTACATGTAATAAACAATGGCAATGTATTGGAGAGCTGAAGCTGCTAGGATGAAGAGATGCCAGATCATGTGGAAGTATGGTTTCTTCTTAGCGTAAAATCCAGCACCAACTGTATAGCAAAGCCCACCTGATACCATAAGAGTCCAAAAGATTGGATTTGTTTGACTGATGATTGCTGGTAGGATAGCCACAACTAACCACCCCATAATTAAGTAGAGAATTAGACTAAATTTTTCATTGACTTTTTCGGTAAAGATTTTATAAAGAATACCGAAAATAGTTGTTCCCCATTGGATAGCAATAATCAGGTAACCAAACCAGTTATTCATCAAGGTCAAAACGACAGGAGTATAAGAGCCAGCAATCGCAACATAAATCATGGAATGGTCGATAATGCGCAAGACATACTTATGAGTGGAACCATAAGCCATAGAATGATAGATGGTCGATGAAAGGAACATGAGAAAGAGGCTAATAACGAAAATCGACACCCCAATCGATGATAAAAATCCATGAGCTTCATAACTATATGTCGATGAGATAGGGAGCAAAATCAGCATGATAAGTGCCCCTACAGCATGGGTGACACTGTTTGCTATTTCTTCTCCAAAACTAAGGCGTTTGCTAAGTTTGAAACTAGTATTCATTTGTTTCCTCCTCTTCGGTTTCTTTATAGACCAGTGCAAGTGTTTGATGATAGAGCTTGACCGTTTGGCAGCTTGCTTGGATAATAGGATTGGCTGGGTCAATGTCTTCGTTCATGTAGTTCACAAAAGCGTTGTAAAGCTCTTCTGAGTTAGTCTCTGTGTGTAGGGTATTCAGCGTTTGAGCAATTTCCTGGATTGAAAAAACAGACTTGAGCGTTGTGATAGCAATCAATCGGGCGATTTGTTTGCGTTGGTATTTTTTCTTTTCAGGTTTGCTGATATAGCCGTGTTTGACATAGTTGTTCACCATTGATGCAGTTAAACCTTTTTCTTTAGTAAGAGAAATAGGGGAACAAACTTTATTTACATAAAGTAGGACCTGATCCAAATAGAGATCAATGTTTGGAATTTCGTCCCATTCTGGGTAGGAAAAAGTAGATTTCATTTCCAACTCCTTTTTATCTAGTTTTGATAACTAGATTATAAAATAATAGAAATCAAAAGTCAAGTTTTAACTGCTTGTAGAAAGCCTTAAATTATGCTATGATGAGAGAAACTAGTCAGAAAAGAGGAGATAAGATGGAAATTCGTTTAGCCTTTCCGAACGAAGTAGATGCAATTATGCAGGTGATTGAGGAAGCTAAAAAATGCTTGGCGGAAGCTGGTAGCACTCAGTGGCAAAATGGTTATCCAAATACTGGTACGATTATCGAAGATATTATCTCAGGTCAGGCTTATGTAGCCCTGGAAGAAGGAGAACTCTTAGCTTATGCAGCAGTAACCAAGAGTCCAGAAAAAGCCTATGAAGCAATTTATGATGGAAGCTGGGAAGGAAGAGAGTCAGAGTATCTAGTTTTTCACTGTATTGCTGTCGCTAGTGATGTGCAAGGGCAAGGTGTTGCCCAGACCTTCTTGGAAGGCTTGATTGAAGGCTTTGATTACCTAGATTTTCGTTCAGATACGCACGCTAAGAATAAAGCTATGCAACATATTTTTGAGAAGCTAGGTTTTAAACAAGTTGGTAAAGTTCCAGTAGATGGGGAACGCTTGGCCTATCAAAAATTAAAATCAAATGTCTAAGAAGTATGCAAAGATGCTGTACAAGTCTCCGATTGGAATCTTATCTTTGGTAGCAGATGATCACTATCTGTTTGGGATATGGGTTGAGGAAGAGAGTGATTTTGAGAAGGGATTATCTGAAAATGATATAACTGCTGTTGAAAGTCATCCCATTTTAAATCAAATTGCTAGCTGTTTAGATGCTTATTTTAAAGGACAAAATCAAGATTTGTCTCAGTTACCTTTGGCTCCTGTCGGTAGTGATTTCGAAAAAAGAGTCTGGAACTACTTGCGGGGAATTCCTTTCGGTCAGACTGTTACTTATGGACAAATAGCTAAGGACTTGCAAGTAGCTTCTGCCCAAGCAATCGGAGGAGCAGTAGGGCGCAATCCCTGGTCTATTCTTGTCCCCTGTCACCGTGTGCTAGGTGCTGGAGGACGTCTGACAGGCTATGCTTGGGGACTTGATAAGAAGGCTTGGCTCTTGAATCATGAAGGTGCAAGTTATCAAGAAAATAAAAAATAGAAAGAGAAAAAATGTTAGAATTTATCGAATATCCAAAATGTACAACTTGTAAAAAAGCCAAAAAAGAGTTAGATCAACTCGGGCTAGAGTATAAAGATGTTCATATCGTAGAAGAAACTCCGAGTGAAGAGGTCATTTTAAACTGGATCGAAACTTCTGGATTTGAGTTGAAGCAATTTTTCAATACCAGTGGAATTAAATACCGTGAACTGGGCTTAAAAGATAAGGTTGGGACTTTATCCAATAAAGAAGCGGCCAAACTCTTGGCCAGTGATGGTATGTTATTAAAACGTCCTATATTAGTGGAGAATGGTGTTGTTAAACAAATTGGTTATCGTAAAACCTACGACAACTTGGATTTGAAATAGTTTTTTTCTATCTCCTTGATAGGTAAAATATATAACCTCACGCTTTTAAAGTATGATAAACTAGTAGGTAGACAAAGTCTCTTCTGCTCGTAGCAAATATTTTAAATCTAGGCAGAAGTATGATAGAATGATTCATTATCAGGAGAGGATGTTTCTATGAATGTTACAACAATTTTAGCATCAGATTGGTACCAAAACTTGATGCAGTATATTCCAGACGGCAAACTGTTTAGTTTTCGTTCTGTCTTTGATGGGATTCCAAGAATTGTACAACAATTGCCAACAACATTGATGTTGACAGTATTTGGTGCTTTTTTTGGTATAATCTTGGCCTTGGTTTTTGCTATTGTAAAAATTAATCGCGTTAGAATTCTTTATCCATTACAAGCATTCTTTGTTAGTTTCTTAAAAGGGACACCAATCCTAGTGCAGTTGATGTTGACTTACTATGGAATTCCTCTAGCATTAAAAGCGTTGAATCAACAATGGGGAACTGCTTTTAATATCAATGCGATTCCGGCCGCAGCTTTTGCCATTGTAGCTTTTGCTTTTAACGAAGCAGCTTACGCTAGTGAAACTATCCGTGCCGCTATTCTTTCTGTCAATCCTGGAGAGATTGAAGCCGCTCGTAGTCTTGGAATGACACGTGCACAAGTTTACCGTCGTGTGATTATTCCCAATGCAGCAGTAGTAGCGACTCCAACCTTGATTAACTCCCTAATCGGTTTGACTAAGGGGACTTCCCTAGCCTTTAGTGCGGGTGTTGTAGAAGTCTTCGCCCAAGCTCAGATTTTGGGTGGTGCCGACTATCGTTACTTCGAACGTTTCATCTCAGTTGCCCTTGTATACTGGGTGGTAAATATCGCTATTGAAAATCTTGGCCGCTTTATTGAGAAAAAAATGGCAATCGAAGCACCAGATAATGCGAAAACAGATGTGAAAGGAGACCTTCGCTAATGATTAAGATTTCAAATTTAAGCAAATCCTTTTCTGGTCAAACCGTCTTGGATCATCTGAATTTAGATATTCAAAAAGGGGAAGTAGTAGCTTTGATTGGTTCCTCAGGAGCGGGGAAGTCAACCTTTCTTCGTAGCCTAAATTATCTGGAAACACCTGATAGTGGAAGTATTCAGATTGATGATTTCAAAGTTGACTTTTCTCAAATTACTCAAGATGAAATCTTGACTCTTCGTCGCAAGTTGTCCATGGTGTTCCAACAGTTCAATTTGTTTGAGCGTAGAACAGCCTTAGACAATGTCAAGGAAGGTTTGGTAGTTGTTAAAAAACTTTCCGACGAAGAAGCAACTAAGATTGCCAAAGAAGAGTTGGCTAAGGTTGGTCTTTCAGATCGTCAACAGCACTATCCTCGCCATTTATCAGGTGGACAAAAACAACGGGTAGCTTTGGCGCGTGCTTTAGCCATGAAGCCAGCAATCTTGCTCTTGGATGAACCTACTTCAGCCCTTGACCCAGAATTGGTTGGTGAGGTAGAAAGATCTATCGTTAATGCAGCTAAATCAGGTCAAACCATGATTTTAGTCAGTCACGATATGTCCTTTGTTTCTCAAGTAGCTGATAAGGTTTTGTTCTTGGATAAAGGAAAGATTATTGAGTCTGGAACACCAGATGAGATTATCAATCATCCTAAAGAAGAACGAACAAAAGAATTCTTTGCTAGTTACAAACGAACCTATATTTGATATAATAGAAGATAAGAAAGACTCAGTTGGCTAGGCTAACTGGGTTTGCTCTTTAAAATTAATAGAAATGAGAGAGAGCATGCTAGTTCAGCTATTTGCTTTGTATTTAGAGAGTTTAGTGTTGACAATTCTAATGGTCTTGATTATTTTGGGACTCTGGATTGGACTTAGAGCTCTGTCTGGGGTTGACAAAACTGCTAAAGCACGTCAAGCCCATTTATACGATATGATTATGATTGGAGTTTTAACAATTCCAGTATTGTCATTTGCAACCATGAGCATTTTGTTGGTTCTCAAGGCTTAATAGTTGTAAAATGGGATTTAATCCGTTAGAATAAAAACAGTTACAACGAGAAAGAAGGAAAGTGAATGTACGATACGATTATTATCGGGGCAGGTCCTGCTGGGATGACCGCAGCCTTGTATGCAGCACGTAGCAATTTGAAAGTTGCTTTGATTGAAGGTGGACTTCCTGGTGGTCAGATGAATAATACCTCTGACATTGAAAACTATCCAGGTTATGCTAATATCAGTGGTCCTGAATTAGCTGAAAAGATGTTTGAACCTCTTGAAAATCTAGGTGTTGAGCATCTCTATGGCTTCGTTGAAAATGTTGAGGATCATGGTGAGTTTAAAAAAGTCGTAACAGACGACCAGGTTTATGAAGCGCGTACAGTTATCGTGGCGACTGGTTCTAAGCACCGTCTCTTGGGGGTTCCAGGAGAAGAAGAACTCAATAGTCGTGGAGTTTCTTACTGTGCAGTTTGTGATGGAGCCTTTTTCCGCGACCAGGATTTGTTGGTTGTAGGTGGAGGAGATTCGGCTGTTGAAGAAGCAATCTTCTTAACACAGTTCGCCAAATCTGTAACCATCGTTCACCGTCGTGATGAACTTCGTGCCCAAAAAGTATTGCAAGACCGCGCCTTTGCCAATGATAAAATCAACTTCATTTGGGATTCTGTTGTCAAAGAAATCAAGGGTGAAAACCGTGTGGAATCGGTTGTGATTGAAAATGTTAAAACAAATCAAGTGACTGAACATGCCTTTGGAGGTGTCTTCATCTATGTTGGTTTAGACCCTGTTAGTGACTTTGTCCAAGAGTTGCAGATTCGCGACCAGGCAGGTTGGATTGTGACAGATGATCACATGAAGACAAGTGTTACAGGTGTCTTTGCGGTTGGGGATGTTCGTCAAAAAGACCTTCGCCAAGTTACAACAGCAGTTGGTGATGGCGCTATTGCAGGTCAAGAGGCCTACAAATATATTACCGAACATTATTAAAAAGGCGGTGGGACAGAAATCGATAGACAAAGTCTCGATTTCGAAGTTCCAGCCCCACGAGGATGATTAGGAGCTTTTTGGAGTCTAAAAGACGAACAAAAAGTTCAATCAGCTACCGCGTCAAAGTTTGATTGCTAATAAAAAGTGAGGTCAGGATCTTTTGTCCTAACCTCACTTTTTATTAGAGTCGATTTCGAAAAACTTCGTACATGAGAATGGCTGCAGCGACGCTGGCATTGAGGCTCTGTACGTGCCCATTCATTGGAATAGTAATCATCTCATCCACTTGTTTTTTGATGTTGCTAGAGATACCTTTGCCTTCATTTCCTATGATGAGAGCAATCTTTCCTTTGGTATTCCATTTGTGGCAAGGAGTTCCGTTCATATCAGTACCAAATGTCCAGAAACCTTCATCCTTAAGTTTGTCTAAGGTTTGGCTAAGATTAGTGACTCGAGCAATAGGAACGTGTTCAATCGCACCTGTTGCTGTTTTTGCTACGACAGGAGTAACACCGACAGCTCGATGTTTGGGAATGATGACACCTGAAACATTGGTTGCATCCGCTGTTCTCAAGATAGAACCAAGATTATGTGGGTCCGTTAAACCATCAAGGATTAGTAGCAGTGGGTTTTCTTCCTGGCGTGTCTTAGCAAGAATTTGTTCAAGTTCAGTGTAGGCAAATTCAGAAACGCGCAAGACAAAACCTTGGTGAACAGCTCCTTCAGTCATCTCAGAAAGTGATTTTTTGGAAGTCCAAGAAATGGATACTTTCTTTTCAGTAGCCAATTCCTTAACTTTTTCCACATTCTTTCCTCGTAAATCTTCCTGAAGGTAGAGTTTGTTTCCAGTATTTGCTAAAAGAGCTTCTGTGACGGCATGAACGCCATAGACAATATCGTTTGTTTTCATATCTTCATTATAACACAAAATCCCGTCTTGCAACGGGATTTTCTTTATTCAAGAATGAGCAGGCCATCTTTAACTTCAAATGGGTCTTTTTCATTGATACGATCATAGAACATAATGCCATTTAAATGGTCAATTTCATGTTGAACTACGATTGAGTTGTAGCCTTTAAGTTTGATGCGGTGCTTTTCTCCATCCTTATCAAAATAGTCGACAGTTACTCGAGCGTGGCGGATAACATAGCCTGGAACGGCACGGTCAACAGACAAGCAACCTTCTCCCTCGCCTAGAGCAGCGTCTTGGACTGAGTGGGATACAATTTTCGGATTGTACATGACAGCCTGTAAATCATAGGCTTCTTGTGGAGTTTCCCCTTCCTCAGTGATATTCGGTACCAGTACGGCGATGATGCGTTTTGAGATGTCGAGCTGCGGTGCAGCAAGTCCAACTCCCCCACGTAGACCTAATTTTTCAGCCATAACAGGATCTTGCGAGTGTTTCAAAAATTGCATCATTTTTTCTCCAAGAATGATATCTTGATCACTCAAGGGGAAGCTGACTTCCTCGGCAACAGCACGAAGAGTAGGGTTCCCTTCGCGGATAATATCTTTCATATCGATTAAATGAGCAGATTTGGTAATTCGTTCTATAGCAGACATATTCTTTCCTTTCCTTCTATTACAATTACATGATAACACAAAACAGATGAGAAAGAAAGTCACAGAAGTTGCTAAAAAATAATATAATAAAAGGAAATACCTATTTGTCTGTGGTATAATAGAGTAAGAAATATGACTTTGAAATTATGGGAGAAAAGATATGGAACAACGTAGTAGTAGAAGAAAAAATGGTCCCGTTTTACAAGCTATTAGACATTCCGTTCGGTTTTTCAGGAACTATAAGCAGTGGAATAATCGCACTTTTATTGTGGTCTTGTTAGCTTCGGTAGCTGTCTCGATGATGCTTACTTTATTAGTGGAAGGAGCTCGAGGGATTTCTTTAAGCAGTAGTGATCCAAGTTCCGCACACCAAGAGTCAAGTTCTCAGGCAAATAATGCAGAGACGGAACAAGAAACGAGTGCGCGTATCATGGCAAATGGTGATTTGCTCTATCATGACATTATCTACATTTCAGCCAAAAAATCAGACGGCACCTACGATTTTCATGAAAACTTTGAATACGTAAAACCTTGGCTGAAGCAAGCTGACTTAGTTCTTGGTGATTTTGAAGGAACCGTAAATAAAGACCACTATCTTGCAGGTTATCCTTTGTTTAATGCACCTGGTGAAGTTATGGATGCTATAAAAGATGCAGGCTATCAAGTGCTAGATTTGGCTCACAATCATATCTTGGATTCTCAGATTGAGGGAGTGGTTTCAACTGCAGATGCTGTTGAAAAGGCAGGAATGACACCGGTCGGGGTCTATACCCATGAATCACGAGATAAGGCTCCTTTAGTTATCAAGGAAGTTAATGGTATTAAAGTTGCTATTTTAGCTTATTCCTATGGTTTTAACGGTATTGAACAAAGCATTTCACAAGAGGATTATAATCGTTATCTTTCAGACTTAGACGAAGATAAAATGAAGGCTGAAATTGAACGAGCAGAAAAGGAGGCGGATATTACAATTATCATGCCTCAGATGGGAGTTGAGTATCAAATTGAGCCGACTGAGGAGCAAAAGAAACTTTACCATAAAATGATTGATTGGGGAGCTGATATTATCTTTGGTGGTCATCCTCACGTTGTTGAACCAGCTGAAACGGTTGAAAAAGACGGTGATAAAAAGCTTATCATTTACTCTATGGGGAATTTCATCTCAAATCAACGGATTGAAACCATGCAGGATGTGGAAAATGCCAAGTGGACGGAACGTGGAGTCCTCATGGATGTGACTATTAAGAAGAAATCCGGTAAAACAACTATTGAGACGGCCCAAGCCCATCCAAGCTGGGTGAGTCGTACTCCAAAGGGAGGCTATTCTCCAGAAGGCTACCCACTCTATCTTTACCAAACTTATATCCTGGAAGACTTTATTGAGAGTGGAAAATACCGTAGTCAGTTAGACGAGGCCACCAAGCAACGGATTGATACAGCCTATAAAGAAATGAACGAGCATGTAGGTTTGAAGTGGTAGTGACATTAAAAGAGGAGCAAGATGGATATTAAGATAATAGCGACGGATATGGACGGTACTTTGTTGGATCCTCAAGGACAACTGGATCTACCTCGACTAGAGAAAATTTTAGATCAGCTAGATCAGCGTGGAGTTCGTTTTGTCATTGCAACGGGAAATGAAGTTCATCGAATGCGACAATTACTGGAACATCTAGCAGATAGAGTAGTTCTCGTGGTTGCTAATGGTGCTCGTATATTCGAAAATGATAAATTGATTCAAGCTCAGACTTGGGACGATGCTATGGTTGATAGGGCTTTGGGTCATTTTAAAGGCAGAGAGTGTCAGGATCAGTTTGTCGTAACTGCTATGAATGGCGGTTTTGTCAAGGAAGGTACTGTCTTTACAGAACTTGATAAATTCATGACTCCAGAGATGATTGAAAAGCTCTATCAACGAATGCAATTCGTCGATGAATTTGACTCTAATCTCTTCGGTGGTGTTCTCAAGATGAGCATGGTAGTTGGTGAAGAACGATCCGATTCGGTTTTACAGGAAATTAATGAATTATTTGATGGGCATGTGCGAGCTGTTTCTAGTGGATATGGTTGTATTGATATCTTACAAGATGGGATTCATAAGGCTTGGGGCTTAGAAGAATTGCTCAAACGTTGGAACTTAAAACCTGAACAAATCATGGCTTTTGGAGACAGTGAAAATGACATTGAAATGTTAGAGTTGGCAGGTATTTCTTACGCCATGGAAAATTCAGAGGATAGAGTCAAGGAAATTGCGACAGAAGTAGCTCCACCCAACAGTCAGGCAGGTGTTTACAAAGTTTTAGAAAACTGGCTAGAAGAAGGAGAATAACTTGGCAGTACAACTATTAGAAAACTGGCTCTTAAAAGAGCAGGAAAAAATTCAAACCAAGTATCGTGAACTTAATCAAATCTCAGTGATTGAACCAGATATCATCTTTATTGGAGATTCTATTGTTGAGTATTTTCCCTTGCAAGAATTACTAGGGACAACAAAGACCATTGTGAATAGAGGTATTCGTGGTTATCAGACCGGACTTTTACTAGATAACCTTGATGCTCACTTCTATGGTGATGCAGTGGATCAAATTGTACTTTTGATTGGGACAAATGACATTGGAAAAGATATTCCAATGAATGAAGCACTGAATAATCTCGAGAGTGTGATTCAAACCATTTCTCGCGACTACCCACTGTCACAGATAAAGCTAGTTTCCATCTTGCCTGTCAATGAAGGTGAGGACTTTAAACAGACAGTGTATATTCGTACCAATGAGAAAATCAAGGCGTGGAACCAAGCCTATCAAGACCTTGCCTCTGCCTATATGCAGGTTGAATTTGTGCCTGTTTTTGAGAACTTACTAGATCAGAAAGGTCAACTCAAGTCAGACTTCACAACAGATGGCCTTCACCTCAGCGTCTCTGGTTACCAGGCTTTATCAAGTACTCTAAAAAAATATATATTTTAGGATTGGTCTTTATCAGATATCTATCTTGTAATCAGTAATTTTACTAAAACAATAATTTATTCTAAACCTGTAAATTGAATAAAAAATATTCAATTTACAGGTTTGGAATTTTTTAATATAGAAAACATTATTAAGTGAAAGTTTTGTTTTGGTATAAAAGCTATTGGAATGCAATTATATAAAAAAAGCGACACTAACATACATTGATTTTAAGCGAATTAATTGCCATAAAAATGAATAATAATTATAAAAAAGCTAGGGAGTGAAATCCTTATTTCTTGATTTAAAAGGCCCGAATATGGTATACTGGTAGGGTTACTGCTAGTATGTAGAAAACTTTTATTTTTTCAGGAAAAGTCAATAATCTTACATATTATTAGTTGAAATGTTTAAAAAGGAGAACTTATCACATGATAAGAAGAGAGCAACAACGATTTTCTTTAAGAAAATACAAAGTTGGTGTCGCATCAGTTTTCTTAGGAACAACCCTTAGCTTCATGATGGCTAACGGTAGTGCTGTAAATGCTGCTGAGATTGTAGCAAAACAAACAGCAGAGAATACTGAACTAGTCGATAATAACGACAAGGAAAAGTTGAAAGAGCCATCAACGGATGTGGCAACTTCAGCTAATTCTGAAACTTCAGAAGTTAAGTCAGAAACATCAACACCTGAAGTTAAGTCTGAAGAAGTAAAATCAGAACCAACTGAAGTAAAATCAGAAGAAACAAAAGCTGAAAAACCTGAGGAAAAAACATCTGTTAGCCCTGAGGCAAAACCAGAGTCTTCTAAGCCAGTAGCAGCAACTGCTTCAAAAGTAGAAGAAGTTGTAGCAACTAAGCCTAAGGCAGAAGAAAAGACTGAATCTAAATCAGAGAAAAAATCTGAGCCTAAAGTAGAACTTTCAGTAGTAGCTGAGGCAACTAGCCTTGATACAAATGTCAGTGTAGATAAGGTTGAAGCAAAACCACTTGTTGATAAATCAACTCTTGCCTTAGCAGCGGAAAATACTGTAAATGCCGCTGCTTTGGCTACAAATGGTGGCCGTCGCCGTAACCGTCGTGCTGCAACTGACCATAACACAGAAGCAATAGCAACTACAACTACACTTAAAGATGGTGAAACAGCAGATCCAGATATGACAGATCCTGTTGGTGCAACAGTTAAGTCCCAGGATGTACCCGTAGGATACGAGAGAAAAGCTGGAGATTACTATACATTTAGTATCTTAGATCTCACAAAATTCAATGAACGCTACAATACTAACTACTATCTTCGTATCTATAAGAACTTTGATGCATCAACTGACTCAGTTGCAGAATTAATTGATAAGACAACAGGGGCTGTAGTCGAAACAAAAACTATCACTGCAACAAGTGGCACTCAGGAGTTCTCTACAACAACAACCAAGTCAAACTCTGAGTTGACCTTACAAGTTGACTATCAGACTTCTATGGCAGCAGATAAAACAGTTCAGCCTTTTCTACAAACAGGTTATAAGGTGGCTGATAGAATTGCATCGCTAGTAAATTCAGGTCATCAACTTACACCGACAGAACAAGCACTTTTTAACGCAGTTTATGCTGCTCGTACAACTACTGATATTATGAACGTAGTTGAGCCTACCTATAATGGACGCCCGATTACGGATAGTAACTTCAAAATTCCACGAGTTGTTACCAAAACCACTCACTATAAAGTAGTTGACAAAGCCAATCCTACCTATAATGCTAGTAAAACAGACACAACTGTTCAAGATTATGAGGCGAACGGTAATGAAGTTGAATTAGCCAAGTACACCTTGACAGCTACAGAAGGTCAAAACTTCACTGCTTCAGGTAAACGTCAGTTTGCAGGTTACAAACTCTATCAAGAAGTTCCTGCTGATAGTATGACGGGTTATGTTTCTCGTCCATATGTTGTTGGGACTAAATTTATGGATGCGGAGCGTGCGGGCATCAAGCGTATCAAAGAAATCGTTGGAGAAGATGGTTCAGTTGTCGTTCGTATCTATCTTCTTGATCCAAAGCAACAGAGCAAGCGTTCGAACGGTACCTTAAGTACAGATGGCTATATGCTACTAGCAGAAACCAAGCCTATAAAACCTAGAAAGGCAAACACAGAAGATTTAGTTGTTCAGAAGACTCCACTTTACACAATTCCTTTCACGGATAAGAATGGAGTAAACTATCCAAATGGTAAAGAAATGGAGTTTGGCTTCCAAAAAGCTTCAGGATACATACCTAAGAAAACAGTCTTTATTCCTTTCCTTGGAGATAATATTGGACACCTTTCTCCAAATGCCCAATTAGTAAGGGGAGTAAACGGTATTGGTACAAACGTTGACTTACTTAATGGATTGACGCCATATAAGGAAACAGTTTACTACTATGAAAAAGTAGATCCGGTAACCTATACACCTGAAGTAAGCAAAGTTCTTGATGGTCGTACCTTGAACGACGGTGACTTTAGCTTTACTCTTAAACAAGAAGGTGGTACACACCAAGAAACTGTTACCAACAAAAATGGTAAGGCAACCTTTAGCAAACTAACATTCGAAAAACCAGGTACTTACACTTATAAGATTACAGAAGTTGCTGGTTCGGATACGAATGTTGACTATGATGGTATGGAGGTTACTCTTACAGTTACCGTTACACAAAATGCTCAGGATAAACTAGAAGTTGGAGCAGTCTATACATCAACAGGTGGTCATGCTGAGGGTGAGAATGACAAGGTCTTCAACAACTATGTTGTAGCTCCAGTTAAGACTAAGTTTGACTTCAGTAAGGCTCTGGCAGGTCGTGAGTTGAAAGCTGGCGAGTTTAGCTTTGTTCTTAAAGATTCAACAGGTAAGGTTCTTCAAACTAAGACAAATACTAAAGAAGGTGTTGTAGCCTTTGATGACTTGACATTTGATAAGACACAAGTTGGAACCCACAAGTATACTGTAGAAGAAGTTCAAGGTTCTGAAGCAGGAATGACTTATGACACAATGAAAGCTGAAGTGACGATTACTGTTACCAAGGAAGGTCACCTTCTTAAAGCAACAAACACACTTCCTGCAGATACAGAGTTCAACAATACCTTCACACCAGCTCCTGTTAAAGTAAATCTTGAATTTGATAAATCACTTTCAAATGGCAACTTGAATGCAGGTGACTTTAGCTTCACTTTGACTGGTGATAACAATGTTAATGAAACTGTAACAAATAAAGCTAATGGTAAGATTAACTTCAGCGAATTGTCATTTGATCAAGTGGGTGTCTACAACTATACTGTCAAAGAAGTTAAAGGCGATAAAGCTGATGTAGACTACGATGCAATGACTATCGCAGTTAAAGTAACTGTAACCAAAGATGCAAGTACTGGTCTTTTGTCAGCTAAAACTGCAATGACCTCTACTGGTGGTGAAGCAACTGGTGAAGATGATAAAGTCTTTAACAACCATATAGTGGCACCAGTAACAGCTCAATTTGACTTCAGCAAAGCTCTTGCAGGTCGTACACTTAAGGCTGGTGAATTTAGCTTTGTATTGAAAGACAAAGATGGCACTGTTATCCAAACAAAACAAAATGATGCCGCTGGTAAGGTTAAATTTGATGCCTTGACATTTACAAATGCTCAAGTTGGTGATCACAAGTACACTGTAGAAGAAGTTATCCCAGAAACAAAAGAAGCTGGTATGACTTATGACACCATGAAGGCTAACGTGACAGTTACTGTTACCAAATCAGGTCATGCTCTTACTGCTGTTGCAACTCTTCCAACTGATAAAGAGTTCAACAATACCTTCACATCTGCTCCTACTCAAGCTCAATTCAAGTTCACTAAACGTCTTGAAGGTAAAGCACTTGAAGCAGATGCCTTCACATTCGAATTGCTTGAAAATGGCAATGTAATCCAAACTAAGAAAAATGCAGCAGACGGTTCAATCACATTTGATGCTATTGAATACAGCGCTGAAGGTGAACACACTTACACTGTGCGTGAAAAAGCTGGTAACGATACAAATATCGATTACGATACTATGAACGCAGTAGTGAAAGTTAAAGTTACTAAAGATGCAGCTACAGGTCTCTTGAGTACAGCTGTTACAATGCCTGAAGACACTGAGTTCAACAACTATGTGGTTTCTCCAGTTGTAACTAAGTTTGACTTTACTAAGAAATTGGCTGGTCGTGAACTTAAAGATGGCGAATTTAGCTTTGTTCTTAAAGATTCAACTGGTCAAACTCTTGAAACAGTGACAAATAAAGCTGACGGAACTGTAACATTCTCTGAATTATCATTTGATAATACTAAAGTTGGAACTCATACTTATACAGTAGAAGAAGTTATCCCATCTACTAAAGAGCTTGGTATGACTTATGATACTATGAAAGCTACAGTGACAGTTGAAGTTGCTAAGAATGGTCACACCTTGACTACTGTAACAAACGTAACATCAACTGGCGGTGTCAATGCTGATGGAACATCAACAGAAGGAACTGATGATAAAGAATTCAACAACAAGATCACTCCTCCTGAAACACCAGAATTCCAACCAGAAAAATTTGTTCTTAACAAAGAGAAATTTGACATTACAGGATCAAAACTTGTAGATGATGACGATGAGTTGACTGATGAGTACACTGCTACAAATGCAAACCCATATACAGATGGAACTTCAAACAACGAAGCAGAAAACATCAATACCAAGTCAGTTGAACGTGGAGATAAATTAGTTTACCAAGTATGGTTAGATACTAATAAATTCACTGACAGAAATAACATCCAATCTGTTGGCATCTCTGATACTTATGATGCAGATAAGTTAACTGTTAATGCTGCTGATATTAAAGCATATGACAGTGAAACTGGTGATGAGGTAACTGACAAGTTTGACATCAAGGTTGAAAATGGTGTCATTACAGCAACATCCAAGACTTCTGTAAACAAATCATTGGGTGATGCGGATAATATACAAGTTATCGATACAACTAAATTTGCATTTGGTCGCTACTATAAATTTGATATCCCAGCAACTGTTAAAGATGACGTTGCGGGTGGAGTGGACATCGAAAATAAAGCCAACCAAATCGTTCATGTTTATAACCCAGTAAGCAAATCTGTTGAAAAACCAACTCAAAAACGTGTCAACAGTGTTCCAATTGAAGTATCCTTCAACTTCACTAAGAAACTTGAAGGCCGTGAATTAAAAGCGAACGAATTCAGCTTCGTCCTTAAAGATTCAACAGGTAAAGTGGTTGAAACTGTAACGAACGATGCATCTGGAAATGTTAAATTCTCAGCTCTTAAATTCAAGAAGGGTGAAGAAGGCGTTCACAACTACACTGTTGAAGAAGTAGCTGGAACAGACGCAACTGTAACATACGATACAATGAAAGCGAATGTAACAGTAACTGTTTCTCACGACGGAACAGCTAAAGTTCTTGTGGCAACTGTTGGCGATACCGCTGATAAAGAGTTCAACAACGTCGTAACTCCACCAGAAGAACCTAAGTTCCAACCAGAGAAATACGTTGTTTCTAAAGAGAAATACGATATCACTGGTGATAAGCTCGTTGATGACGATTCTGAGTTGACAGATAAATATGGTGAAACAAACGCAAATCCATACGCAGATAATACCATCAATAATGAAGTGGAAAACTTAAATACTAAGACTGTTGAACGTGGTTCTAAATTAGTTTACCAAGTATGGTTGGATACAACTAAATTTGATGCAGCTAACAAGGACAACATCCAAACAGTTGGTATTTCAGATAACTATGATGAAGCGAAATTAAATCTTAATGCAGCTGACATCAAAGCCTACGACTCTGTAACAGGTGCAGAAGTAACTGATAAATTCGATATCGTTGTGAACAACGGTGTGATCTCTGCTAACTTGAAAGCTGGCTTCACGAAGTCACTTGGCGATGCAGAAAACACGCAAGTTATCGATACTACTAAATTCGAATTCGGACGTTACTATAAATTTGATATCCCAACAACAGTGAAAGACGATGTTGTAGTTGGTGCAGATATCGAAAATACTGCGGCTCAAGTTGTAAACTATTACAACCCAACAACTAAGAAAGTTGAAAAACCTGAAAAACCAACTGAAAAACGTGTCAACAATGTTCCAATTCAAATTGAACTTGACTTCAAGAAAGTTCTTGCAGGTCGTCAATTGAAAGCGAATGAGTTTACTTTCCAATTGTTAGACGATGATCAATTCAATGTTCTTGAAACAGTAACTAATGATAAGGATGGTAAGATTAAATTCACTAGCCTTAAATACACAAACAATGATCTCGGTGTTTACCGTTACAAAGTAGTAGAAGTTGCTGGAACAGACGCAACCGTTACATACGATACCATGAAAGCGAATGTAACAGTAACTGTTTCTCACGATGGAACAGCTAAAGTTCTTGTGGCAACTGTTGGCGATATCGCTGATAAAGAGTTCAACAATACAGTAAGACCTCCGGAAGAACCTAAGTTCCAACCAGAGAAATACGTTGTTTCTGAAGAGAAATTCGATATCACTGGTGACAAGCTCGTTGATGACGATAAAGAGTTGGCAGATAAGTACGCAGATACAAATGCCAACCCATATGCGGACGATGCATCAAACAACGAAGCTCAAAACTTGAATACGAAGACTGTGAAACGTGGCGACAAGTTGGTTTACCAAGTATGGTTGGATACAACTAAATTTGACGCAGCTAACAAGGACAACATCCAATCAGTAGGAATCTCAGATGACTACGATGAAACTAAGTTGGATCTTGACGCTACTAAGATCAAAGCCTACGATTCAGTAACAGGTGATGATGTCACAGCTAAATTCGATATCGCTGTGAACAATGGTGTGATCACTGCAACCCTTAAAGCTGGCTTCACGAAGTCACTTGGCGACGCAGAAAACACTCAAATCATCGATACAACTAAATTCGCCTTCGGACGTTACTACAAGTTCGACATCCCAACAACAGTGAAAGCTGATGTGGCAGCTGGTGTAGATATCGAAAATACTGCAGCTCAAGTAGTTAACTACTACAACCCAGTAAGCAAGACTGTTGAAAAACCAAGCAAACCAACTGAAAAACGTGTGAACAGCGTACCAGTTGAAGTATCCTTCAACTTCACTAAGAAACTTGAAGGCCGTGAATTGAAAGCGAACGAATTTAGCTTCGTCCTTAAAGATTCAACAGGTAAAGTTGTTGAAACTGTAACGAACGATGCAGATGGAAACGTTAAGTTCTCAGCTATCGAATTCAAGAAAGAACAAGCAGGCGTTCACAACTACACAGTTGAAGAAGTAGCTGGAACAGACGCAACCGTTACATACGACACCATGAAAGCGAATGTAACAGTTACAGTTAAACACGACGGAACAGCTAAAGTTCTTGTAGCAACTGTTGGCGACATTGCGGATAAAGAATTTAACAACCGTGTAGCTCCACCAGAAACTCCTGAGTTCAATCCAGAGAAATATATTCTTAATAAAGAGAAATTTAATATCACTGGAAATAAACTTCTTGATGACGATAAAGAATTGACTGATAAAGTAGCAGATACCAACAATGATCCATATGTGGACAAAGTTGATAATAATGAAAAGCAAAATATCAATACTCAAACACTCCATAAAGGTGATAAGGTTGTTTACCAAGTATGGTTGGATACAACTAAATTCACAGAAGCTCACAATATTCAATCTGTTGGTATTACAGATAAATATGACAGCGGAAACTTGGATGTTAATGTAGCTGATATTAAAGCTTATGATTCAGTAACTGGTGAAGATGTAACAGCTAAGTTTGATATCTCAATTGTGGATGGTGTTATTACTGCTACATCTAAGGCTGACTTGACTAAGTCTCTTGGAGATGCTGAAAATACTCAAGTAATCGACACTGCTAAATTAGCATTTGGACGTTACTACAAGTTTGATATTCCAGCACGTATCAAGGGAACTGCTAAAGAAGGTGTAGATATTGAAAATACAGCTTCTCAAATTGTTCACCAATATGATCCAACTAAGAAATCAGTTGAAAAACCAGAAAAACCAACTGAAAAACGTGTTATTAATATTCCAGTGAAAGTTGAATTCAACTTCACGAAGAAATTGGATGGTCGTGCATTGAAAGCTGGTGAATTCAGCTTCGTATTGAAAGACAAAGATGGCAACGTGATTGAAACCGTAAGCAATGATGCTGAAGGTAAGATCAAGTTCTCAGCTCTTGAGTTCAAACGTGGTCAAGAAGGTACTTATATCTATCATGTAGAAGAAGTGAAAGGTACAGAGGCTGGAGTTGAGTACGATAAGATGGTAGCGACTGTTGGAGTTACTGTAACTAAGGATGGTAAAGTGTTGACTCTTACTTCACAAATGCCTGAAGATACTGAGTTTAATAACAAGGTAACACCACCAACACCGCCAACACCACCAACACCACCAACACCGCCAACACCACCAACACCGCCAACACCACCAACACCACCAACACCGCCAACACCACCAACACCACCAACACCACCAACACCACCAACACCACCAACACCGCCAACACCGCCAACACCACCAACACCACCAACACCACCAACACCACCAACACCACCAACACCGCCAACACCACCAACACCAGTAACACCACCAACACCAGAAAAACCTAAAGGTCCTGAGTTGCCAAACACTGGTGAACAATCTAAATCTGGACTTGTTGCACTTGGTGCTGCACTTGGTCTGGTAGGTCTAGGTTTGGTTGCCAAACGTAAAAAATAGTATAAGAAAAAGAATCATTTTCTAGAATATGATCAGGAAGTGCTTCTGATATAAGATTTAAGAGAGGACGTCAAACTCCTCTCTTTTTTGCTTAAGGGTAGAACTCTTAATTGATTTGTTAAGTATATTTATATTTCCAACAAAAATAAACCGTTTTCACTTGACAAAAATTGGTCTATACCATATAATAAAATAAAGAATATGGAGGACAAAATTATGAAAGTTATTCAAGTGGAAAATCCAATTGAAGGTGGAAAAGTTGCTTTTGATATCTTAAAAGAAAAATTGGAAAATGGTGCACAAACATTGGGACTTGCAACAGGAAGTAGCCCACTTGAGTTCTACAGAGAAATTGTAGAGAGTGACCTAGATTTTTCAAATCTTACAAGTGTGAATTTGGATGAGTACGTAGGTCTTGATGGGGACAATCCTCAATCATATCGTTACTTTATGCAAGAAAATCTATTCAACAAGAAACCATTTAAAGAAAGTTTCTTACCACGTGGTGTTAAGGACAATGCGGAAGAAGAAGTAGAGCGCTATAATCAAATTCTGGCTGACCATCCAGTTGACCTACAAATCTTAGGAATTGGCCGCAATGGTCATATTGGCTTTAACGAACCAGGCACACCATTTGACAGTCAAACTCATCTTGTAGAACTTGACCAGTCTACTATCGAAGCTAACGCACGTTTCTTTGATAAGATTGAAGATGTTCCAACCCAAGCTATTTCAATGGGGATTAAGAACATTTTGGATGCTAAGTCTATCCTTCTATTTGCTTATGGTGAATCAAAAGCAGAAGCTATCGCTGGAACTGTTGAAGGTCCTGTGACAGAAAGTCTTCCAGCAAGCAGCCTGCAAAACCATCCAGATGTGACTATTATCGCAGATGCAGCAGCACTCAGCTTGTTAAAGAAATAAGATTTTTATCATTAAAGACCATTCGATCCTATGGATTGGGTGGTTTTTTGGTCTGGATATATTCAAAAATGAATACAGTTTTTCTGAAAGTGGTACAATAGTTCTAATAGTAGGGTGTATGATAGATTTTCCCTTGAAAAGAAGAATATATAATCTTCATTTTTTGAGAATTATTAATTCTTGAAAAAGAAATGTTATAGGTATTGATATGAAGAAGACAAATTTGATTGTTCTGCACTTTCTGCTTTTTGTCAGTATTTAGCAAAGATAGAAGCTATCAGTTTAGCTCAACTAAAGGATTACATTTTATTCAAGAGCAGATACTTAAACATCTTGTCTGGCATTTTGATAGTCAGGATCTGTATACCATTTCTGATTTACCGTCAGATTATTGGGAATATCTAGATTCCATCGAGTGTGAAATAAATGAATTATTTGGCCGTCTGGAATGAATTTTATAAGTGGGGAACTAGGTTAGGTGTAAGGGGTAAATTTTGTAAAATTTGAATTGAATGATTTGGGAGAATTTCATTTTTTTCTTGACAATTTTCTTTATTCCGTGTAAAATAGAATAGATCTTGAACTTGAAGGGAGTGAAAAAAATGTCTAAAACAGTAGTACGTAAGAATGAATCTCTTGACGATGCTCTTCGTCGTTTCAAACGTGCAGTTACTAAAGCTGGTACTCTTCAAGAAACACGCAAACGTGAATTCTATGAAAAACCTTCTGTAAAACGTAAACGTAAATCAGAAGCAGCTCGTAAACGTAAAAAATTCTAATTAATAAGAAAGGCTAGACTTGTCTAGTCTTTTTTTGTTAGCTTCTAAGAGTCTGTTTGATCCCTTTTGATTGTTAAAATTATAAAGGTTACTTTCTTAAATAAATACCTCAAATACTGTTAAAAACATAAACTTCCTACTACAATTTGATATAATAGTAGGGAGAACTCGATTGAAGGAGAAAATTATGTCGGTTTTAGTCAAAGAAGTGATTGATAAGCTCAGACTAGACATTGTCTATGGTGAGCCAGAATTACTTGAAAAAGAAATCAATACAGGCGATATTTGTCGTCCAGGTCTCGAAATGACAGGCTATTTTGACTACTATACCCCAGAGCGAATTCAACTATTGGGGATGAAAGAGTGGTCTTATCTGATTAGTATGTCTTCTCATAACCGCTACCAGGTTTTGAAAAAATTGTTCCAACCGAAAACACCTGCAGTTATTGTTGCGCGTGGTTTAGTAGTTCCAGAGGAAATGCTAAAGGCTGCTAGAGAATGTAAAATCGCTATTTTAACGAGTCGTACAGCAACAAGTCGTCTGTCTGGGGAATTGTCAAGTTACCTAGATTCTCGTTTGGCTGAGCGTGAAAGTGTACATGGTGTCTTGATGGATATCTATGGTATGGGTGTGTTAATCCAGGGAGACAGTGGTATTGGTAAGAGTGAGACAGGTCTAGAACTCGTGAAACGAGGACACCGTTTGGTGGCTGATGACCGTGTAGATATCTTTGCTAAGGATGAAATGACTCTCTGGGGTGAACCAGCTGAAATCTTGAAGCATTTACTTGAGATTCGTGGTGTTGGTATTATAGATGTGATGAGTCTTTATGGTGCCAGTGCAGTTAAGGATTCTTCACAAGTTCAGTTAGCTGTCTATCTTGAAAATTATGACACGCAAAAGACTTTTGATCGCCTAGGCAATAATGCTGAGGAATTGGAGATTTCTGGAGTAGCCATTCCACGTATCCGCATTCCTGTAAAAACAGGACGTAATATTTCTGTCGTTATTGAAGCAGCAGCTATGAATTATCGTGCTAAGGAAATGGGCTTTGATGCTACTCGCTTGTTTGAAGAAAGATTGACAAATCTGATTGCAAAGAACGAGGTGAAAGATGATTGATCCAATCGCTTTTCAAATTGGTCCTTTAGCTGTTAGATGGTATGCACTCTGCATCGTTTCAGGTCTTGTTTTAGCGGTATATCTTGCTAGTAAAGAAGCGCCTAAAAAGAAGATTTTATCTGATGATATTTTGGACTTTATCTTAATTGCTTTTCCTTTATCCATCATTGGTGCTAGACTCTACTATGTTATTTTTAGATTTGATTATTATAGTCAGCATCTGGGAGAGATTTTTGCTATTTGGAATGGTGGTCTTGCGATTTATGGTGGTTTAATTACTGGAGCGATTGTTCTCTATATCTTTGCTGACCGCAAATTAATCAATACTTGGGATTTCTTAGATATTGCAGCTCCGAGCGTCATGATTGCTCAGAGTTTAGGGCGTTGGGGAAACTTCTTTAACCAAGAAGCTTATGGAGCAGTCGTTGAAAATCTTGATTACTTACCTGATTTTATTAAGAATCAGATGTATATTGATGGCTCTTACCGCCAACCAACCTTCTTATACGAATCTATCTGGAATCTGATCGGTTTTGCCTTGATTGTCATTTTTAGACGCCGATTACAGAATATCCGTCGTGGTCATATCACTGCCTTTTATCTAATTTGGTACGGATTTGGACGTATGATTATTGAGGGCATGCGTACGGATAGTCTCATGTTCTTTGGACTCCGAGTATCCCAGTGGTTGTCTGCCCTATTGATTGGCCTTGGTATTTATATCATCTTTTATCAAAATTGGAAAAAAGCACCATTTTATAATGTAAAAAAGGAGAATTAAAATGTTAGAAGTGGCTTATATTATTGTGGCAATTGCCTTGGTTGTCTTTTTAGTTTATCTGATTATTACCCTTCAAAAAGTTGGTCGTGTAATTGATGAAACTGAAAAAACTGTTAAAACTTTAACATCAGATGTAGATGTAACTCTTCATCAAACAAATGAATTGCTTACAAAGGTCAACGTTCTTGTTGATGATATCAATGTCAAAGTTGCTACAATTGATCCCCTCTTTACAGCTGTTGCAGACCTTTCTGTTTCTGTTTCTGACCTAAATGAACAAGCACGTGTTTTGAGTAAAAAGGCATCATCTGCTGGATCAAAAACTATAAAAACTGGTGCAGGTTTGTCTGCTATTCGTGTTGCAAGTAAATTTTTTAAAAAATAAAAAAGGAGTTGACTAATGGGAAAACTATCATCTATCCTTTTAGGAACTGTTTCAGGTGTTGCAGCTGCCTTGTTTCTAACAAGTGACAAAGGAAAACAAGTTAGAAGCCAAGCACAAGAATTTTTAGAAGATCTAAAAGAAGATCCTGAGTATGCTAAAGAGCAGGTTTGTGAAAAATTAACGGATGTCAAAGAACAAACCAAAGAATTTGTTCTTAAAACAAAAGAGCAGATTGAATCTGGGGAAATTACTCTTGACACTGTATTAGATAAAGCAAAATATCATGCTCAACAAGCGACTGAAGCTTCAAAAGAAACCTTGAATCATTTTAAATCACAACTGGAAGAGAAAGTAGTTGTGGAAGAAAAAGAAAATGGTCAAGAAATTGTCATTGAGCTTCAAGAAAATTAAAATAGAGTCACCATTTCTTGGTTTTCTAGAAAATCAAGAATGGTGATTTTTTTCTTGAGTGAACTCTTTGTGGTATAATAAATACTATGCAGAAGAAACCGACATCAGCCTATGTGCATATTCCGTTTTGCACACAGATTTGTTATTATTGTGACTTTTCAAAGGTCTTTATTAAAAATCAGCCAGTAGACAGCTATCTAGAGCATCTACTGCAAGAATTTCATTCTTATGATATTCAAAAATTGCGTACACTCTATATTGGTGGTGGGACACCGACAGCCTTGTCTGCTTCTCAATTGGAAGTTTTGTTAGAAGGATTGACTAAAAATCTGGACTTATCAATGTTGGAAGAGTTGACCATTGAGGCTAATCCTGGTGACCTGGATGCTGATAAGATTGCTGTCTTGCAAAATTCTGCAGTTAATCGTGTATCACTAGGAGTTCAGACCTTTGATGACAAAATGCTGAAAAAGATTGGGCGTAGTCATACGGAAAAGGATATTTATGAAAATATCGATCGTCTCAAACTTGCTGGTTTTGACAATATTTCCATTGACTTGATTTATGCACTTCCTGACCAAACCATGGACCAGGTTAGGGATAATGTTGCCAAGGCTATTGCCCTTGATATTCCTCATATGAGCCTCTATAGCTTGATTTTGGAAAATCATACGGTCTTTATGAACCGTATGAGACGCGGGAAATTACCTCTTCCTAAGGAAGAATTAGAAGCAGAGATGTTTGAGTATATCATTGCAGAGCTAGAAAAAGCTGGCTTTGAGCACTATGAAATTTCTAATTTTTCTAAGCCAGGCTTTGAAAGTCGACATAATCTCATGTACTGGGATAATGCCGAGTATTATGGTATCGGTGCGGGGGCATCTGGCTATGTAAACGGTGTTCGCTATAAAAACCATGGTCCGATTCGCCATTATTTAAAGGAGGTAGAAGAGGGGAGTGCCCGTATCAATGAAGAACACCTGAGTCTAAGGGAACAAATGGAAGAAGAGATGTTTCTCGGCCTTCGCAAGAAGTCAGGAGTTTCCATGGCACGCTTTGAAGAAAAATTCGAACGGTCTTTCCAGGAACTATATGGAGAAATCGTCAAAGACTTGATTCAACAAGGTCTCATACAGCTTGATGGTGACAGTGTTCGCATGACTAAGAGAGGTCTCTTTTTAGGAGATACAGTAGCAGAACGATTTATATTGGAGTAAAATTATGGGCTTAACTTATCAAATGAAGATGAAAATTCCTTTTGATATGGCTGATATGAATGGCCATATCAAGTTGCCAGATGTTATTTTGTTGTCCCTGCAAGTATCAGGAATGCAGTCAATTGAACTGGGAGTGAGTGACAAGGATGTTTTAGAACAGTATAATCTGGTCTGGATTATCACGGATTATGACATTGATGTGGTTCGTTTGCCTCGTTTTGCTGAGGAAATCACTATTGAAACTGAAGCCTTGACCTATAATCGTCTCTTTTGCTACCGCCGATTTACTATTTACGATGAAGCTGGTCAAGAAATCATTCATATGCTAGCTACCTTTGTCCTTATGGATCGTGAAAGTCGAAAGGTTAATCCTGTAGTACCAGAAATTGTCGCCCCTTATCAATCTGAGTTTTCTAAGAAACTGGTCCGTGGGCCAAAATATAGAGAGCTGGAAGAAGCGATAAGCAAGGACTACCACGTTCGTTTCTATGACTTAGATATGAATGGTCACGTCAATAACAGCAAATACCTGGACTGGATTTTTGAGGTCATGGGGGCAGATTTCCTAACCAATCATATTCCTAAAAAAATCAACCTCAAGTATGTCAAGGAAGTTCGACCAGGTGGTATGATTACTTCTAGTTATGAATTGAATGAACTAGAAAGCAATCACCAAGTCTCAAGTGATGGCGATATCAATGCTCAAGCAAAGATAACTTGGCAAGAAATTAACAAAGATTAGAAGGAAATGTATGACTTATAAAGGATATTTAATTGATTTAGACGGAACAATCTATAAGGGGAAAGATAGAATCCCAGCAGGGGAAGCTTTTGTTCATGAGTTACAAAAAAGAGAGATTCCTTATCTTTTTGTAACAAACAACACCACTCGTACACCTGAAAGTGTTCAAGAGATGTTAGCCAATCAGTTTAACATTGACACACCTGTATCGACGATCTATACTGCAACTTTAGCTACAATTGATTACATGAATGACCTAGGACTTGAAAAGACAGTCTATGTCATCGGAGAAGCAGGCCTAAAGGAGGCCATTCAAGCAGCAGGGTATGTCGAAGATAAAGAAAATCCAGCCTATGTGGTTGTTGGTTTGGACTGGCAAGTAGACTATGAAAAATTTGCTAAGGCAACCCTAGCTATCCATAAAGGTGCTCACTTTATCGGTACCAACCCAGATTTAAATATTCCAACGGAACGTGGACTTTTGCCTGGTGCTGGTTCACTGATTACTCTTCTTGAAGCAGCAACTCGTGTAAAACCAGTTTATATTGGAAAACCTAATGCGATTATTATGGACAAGGCTGTTGAACATCTAGGACTTGAGCGTCAAGAAATTGTCATGGTGGGAGATAATTACCTGACTGATATTCGAGCTGGCATTGACAATGGCATTCCAAGTCTTTTGGTGACGACAGGATTTACAAAACCTGAAGAAGTAGCGGATTTACCAATCGCCCCAACCCATGTCCTCTCAAGTCTAGCGGAGTGGAATTTCGATGAAAACTAAATTTACTTTTGTAGGAAGTCTTCTCTTTCTCCTCTCGCTTGCTATTTTGTTGACCATCTACCTGTCTTGGTTGGTTTACCCTCTGGAGATTTCTTGGTTAAACTTGACAAATCGTGTTCATCTGCAACCTCAGACCATCCAGCATAATTTTAATGTTTTGATGGATTATTTGACCAATCCATTGAGACAAGTATTGGAAATGCCGGATTTTCCTTCGTCTGCCTCTGGTATTCACCACTTTGTGGTTGTAAAGGGACTTTTCCATTTTGCTCAAGGAGTAGCAGTAGTAACTCTACCGATTTTCTATCTTTTTTGGAAGCAAGTTATTCGGAAGGGTTTTCTGTCACTTTATCGTAGAGGAATCTTAATCATGCTTTCTCTACCTTTGACTCTTGGTTTAGTTGGTGTCTTCATTGGTTTTGAACAATTCTTTACCTTGTTTCATCAAATTCTATTTGTAGGTGATGATACCTGGTTGTTTGATCCAGCAAAGGATCCTGTCATTCTTATCCTACCAGAGAACTTTTTCCTCCATGCCTTTCTCCTATTTTTCTGCTTGTATGAATTGATTTTTGGATTTATGTACCTACAGAGTCGAAAAACAAATAGATAAGTGAAGAAAAGTATTACTGATTCCAAATAAAATGTAGGAAGAAACTATCGTTTGTAACATGAATATTTCTATATTTAATCAAAACATTCATATGTGATTCCAAAAACCCTATTTTTCTTGAAAAAGTAGGTTTTTTTACGGAAATAACTAGTCAAGCGCTTTATTTTTTTGTATAATAGAAATAGAAAAGTATGTAAAGAAGAGGAAAGCATGATTACACTATTTTTATCACCGAGTTGTACATCATGTCGTAAAGCAAAGGCCTGGCTTGAGAAGCATAAAGTGCCCTTCCAAGAGCATAATATTATGACCAGCCCTTTAACGAGAAAAGAACTGCAACACATTCTTTCCTTGACCGAAAATGGTACTGATGACATCATCTCGACTCGTTCAAAGATTTTTCAAAAATTGAATATTGATGTAGAGAGTATCTCAGTATCGGAGTTGCTTCATTTAATTGAGCAGTATCCAAGTCTTTTGCGTCGTCCGATTATTATTGATGCAAAGCGGATGCAAATCGGTTTTAATGAAGATGAGATTCGTGCTTTTCTCCCTCGTAGTTACCGTAAACAAGAACTGAAAGAAGCTACATTGAGAGCTGGTATTAATTAGATGAATAAACAGTATAGTTACCCACTAGATTTGTCGTGGAGCACTGAAGAACTTGCTTCAGTGCTTTCTTTTTTTAATGATGTTGAAGCTGCCTATGAGACTAAGGTAGAGGCAAAAAAACTACTAGATTCCTATAAGGGATTCAAAGCGGTTGTTCCAAGCAAGAGTGAAGAAAAACGCTTGGGCCGTGAATTTGAAACTGCGAGTGGTTACTCCTTCTATCGAGCTGTCCAATTGGCCAAAGAACAAGGGGAAGGGAAGATTTCGCTTGGAAAATAAATTTGTGTTTGCCAAAGAGATTGTCAAGGAAGCAGGAGACTATATTCTAGCTCACATGCAGGAAGAATTGCATATTGAGAGAAAATCATCTCCTACAGACTTGGTGACTCGTTTGGACAAGGAAGTTCAGAATTTTTTGGTTGATAGGATTCGTTCGCATTATCCTGATGACCAATTTTGTGCAGAAGAGGGCTGTCTGCGTGCTTCAGTTGGATATGGATCTGTTTGGGTCATTGATCCTATTGATGGTACTAACAACTTTGTCGCACAAGGTGAAGATTTCGCCATTATGGTAGCGTATTTTGAAAACGGTGTGGGTCAGTTTGGGATCATTTATGATGTCATGAAAGGTCATTGTTATCATGGAGGAGGTGCTTTTCGGGCCTGTCTCAATGAAGAACCCTTGCCTAATTTTAAGGATAAGCCCTTGCGAGATTTTCTAATTGCGAGTAATGCTGGTATGTTGGAAACAAACGCTTGGGGTGTAGCAAACTTGGCCAATGCTTCACTTGGTGTACGAATATATGGAAGTGCAGCTATTAGTTTTTCAAAAATATTATCTGGTCAGCTATTGACCTATATCACCTATCTCCAACCTTGGGATTATGCGGCAGCTGGTATCATTGGAAAAAGTTTAGGTTATCAGATTGTAACCTTAAATGGAGAGCCGGTGGATTTTCAGACACGACAACCAATTATGATGGTTCCAACAGACAAGTTGGCAGAAATTCAATCCTATATCTATGAAAGGAAATAAACTTACATGCAATTTCCAGAAGGATTTGTAAAAAAATATGAAGCAATATTGGGAGATGAGGCAAGAGCTTTTCTTGCCTCTTTTGATGATGAGGCAGTTTCCGCCTTTCGCATCAATCCCTTAAAAGAAAGTCAAGTTTCTTTTTCAGATGCTATTCCAAATACACCCTGGGGCTATTATGGCAAGGTTTCTGGGAAATCTCTTGAACATGTAACAGGCTTGGTCTATTCACAAGAACCTGCTGCACAAATGGTTGCACAAGTAGCTCAACCAAAACCAGGTATGAAGGTCTTGGACTTGGCAGCGGCTCCCGGTGGTAAATCCACTCAACTGGCAGCCTATCTTGCAGGCGCAGGTCTTCTTGTTTCCAATGAAATTTCTAGCAAGCGAGCAAAGATTTTGGTTGAAAATATGGAACGGTTTGGAGCGTCAAATGTAGTTGTGACCAATGAATCTGCCGATCGTTTGGCTAAAGTGTTTAAGGGATATTTTGACCTAATTGTTCTAGATGCTCCATGTTCTGGAGAAGGAATGTTCCGAAAACAGCCAGATGCTATGGATTATTGGAGTGTAGAATATCCAAGCCAATGTGCTGACTTGCAGCGTGAAATTCTAGAGGATGCAGTCACCATGTTGGCTGATGGTGGTCGTTTGGTCTATTCTACCTGTACCTGGGCTCCAGAGGAAAATGAAGAAATTATCCAATGGTTACTGGATAGCTATGATTTTGAATTGATCCCAGTTCAACATATCAATGGAATGGTCCCTGGGATTGATTTTCCAGAGACAGCTAGAATGTATCCACATCACTTTAAGGGAGAAGGACAGTTTGTTGCCCATTTGCAATTTCGAGGGGAAAATAAAGTCTCTAAGTTCAAGCCTTCTAAATCCAACCTCTCTCGAGAACAGATTTCCTTATGGCAGGATTTTGAGAAGAAACATTTAAAAGAGAAACTGGCTGGAGTCTTACAGGTTTTTGGCGACCAACTGTATTTATTGCCAGAAGGTCTACCAGATTTAGGAAAACTAAGAATTGCACGAAACGGACTTCATCTTGGAACCTTTAAGAAAAAACGTTTTGAACCAAGTTTTGCACTTGGCCTAGCTTTGAAACCAAGTCAAGTTAATCAAGGAATTGAAATTCATCAAGAGGACTTTGTCAAATATGTAGCTGGTGAAACAGTTCAATTATCTGAAACTTTGCCAAATGGGTGGTACCAAGTTTTGGTTGCTGGAAATGGTTTAGGTTTTGCAAAAGTGACAGGAAATACATTGAAGAATTATTTCCCTAAGGGCTTGAGGTTTAAGGTGAAAAACTAGTCAAAATTAGTATTCTATGTTATAGTGGAAGTATGGATTTTTTGCATAAAACATAGAAAAATAGGGCGAAATTCCAAGCTATTCATCATTATTTTCAAGGAGACAAATAGTGAAAAAATTTAAAAAACTCACACTCTCTCTTGCGACTCTTTTACTTGCTGGTTCGTTAGTAGGATGTGCAAGTTGGATTGATCGTGGGGAGTCTATGACGGCTGTCGGTTCAACTGCCCTTCAACCTTTAGTCGAGGCAGCAGCAGATGAATTTGCGTCCGCACACGTTGGTAAAACAGTTAATGTTCAAGGTGGTGGATCTGGTACTGGACTATCTCAAGTTCAGTCTGGTGCAGTTGATGTTGGAAACTCTGATGTGTTCGCTGAAGAGAAAGATGGTATCGATGCGTCCGCGCTAGTTGACCATAAGGTTGCTGTTGCTGGATTAGCTGTCATTATTAATAAAGAAGTAGATGTCGATAATCTGACGACAGACCAGCTCCGACAAATCTTTACAGGAGAAATTACCAACTGGAAAGAAGTTGGTGGTAAAGATTTAGCTATCTCTATTATCAACCGAGCTGCGAGCTCAGGTTCTCGTGCGACTTTTGACAGTGTGATTATGAATGGTCAGTCAGCGGTACAAAGTCAGGAGCAAGATTCAAACGGTATGGTGAAGTCGATCGTTTCCCAAACACCTGGAGCTATTTCCTACCTAGCTTTCGCTTATGTTGATGATTCGGTTGGGACTATTAAACTTAATGGTTATGAGCCAATCTCAGAGAATGTAACCACTAACAATTGGCCCTTGTGGTCTTATGAACATATGTATACACTTGGTGAGCCAAATGAATTGGTTGCCGAGTTCTTAAACTTTGTTCTTTCGGACGAAGCGCAGAATGGAATTGTTAAAGGAATGGGCTATATTTCAGTTAAGGAAATGAAGGTTGAAAAAGATGCTGCAGGTACTGTGACAGCAATAGAAGGGAGCCAATAATGAATCAAGAAGAATTATCTAAAAAATTGCTCTCTCCGTCAAAGAACTCTCGTCTTGAGAAATTAGGGAAAAGTCTGACTTTTGCCTGCCTTTCTTTGATTGTCATCATTGTAGCCATGATTTTGATTTTCGTAGCCCAAAAAGGTTTGTCGACCTTCTTTGTCAATGGGGTTAATATCTTTGATTTCCTTCTTGGCCAAACATGGAATCCTTCAGGGAAACAATTTGGTGCCCTTCCCATGATTTTGGGTTCCTTTATTGTTACCATCCTATCAGCTCTTATTGCAACACCATTTGCCATTGGGGCTGCAGTCTTTATGACAGAAGTATCACCAAAAGGGGCAAAGATTTTGCAACCTGCCATTGAACTCCTAGTTGGGATTCCTTCAGTAGTTTATGGATTTATCGGATTGCAGGTCGTCGTACCATTTGTACGTAGTGTCTTTGGTGGAACAGGTTTTGGTATTTTATCAGGGATTTTCGTTCTCTTTGTTATGATCTTGCCGACTGTAACCTTTATGACAACTGATAGCTTACGTGCAGTTCCTCGTCACTACCGTGAAGCTAGTTTAGCTATGGGAGCTACTCGTTGGCAGACTATCTGGCGTGTAACCTTGAAGGCGGCACGTTCAGGTATTTTTACGGCAGTAGTCTTTGGTATGGCGCGTGCTTTCGGTGAAGCACTAGCTATTCAGATGGTGGTCGGAAACTCAGCCGTTGTCCCAACTTCATTGACAACACCTGCTGCGACTTTGACCTCTGTTTTGACCATGGGTATCGGAAATACTGTTATGGGAACTGTTGATAATAATGTTCTTTGGTCACTAGCCTTAGTATTGCTTTTGATGAGCTTGGCCTTTAACAGTGTGATTAAATTGATTACGAAAGAAAGAGGAAAGAAAAACTATGCACGCTAAGAAATTAGATAAACTTGCTACAGCTGTCCTCTATACCATCGCAGGAATCATTGTGACCATCCTTGCTTCCTTGATTCTCTATATCTTGGTTCGAGGCTTGCCTCATGTTTCTTGGTCTTTCTTGACAGGGAAATCATCCTCTTATCAAGCAAGTGGTGGTATTGGGATTCAGCTCTATAATTCCTTCTTCCTTTTGGTCATTACCTTATTTATCTCAGTACCTCTATCAATGGGAGCTGGAATTTACTTGGCTGAATATGCTAAAAAAGGTCGTGTTACCAACTTCGTTCGTACCTGTATTGAAATCTTGTCATCTCTACCATCAGTCGTTGTCGGTCTCTTTGGTTACCTCATCTTTGTAGTCCAGTTCGAGTATGGATTTTCCATTATTTCTGGTGCCTTGGCTTTGACTGTCTTTAACCTTCCACAGATGACGCGTAATGTTGAAGATAGTTTGAAACACGTTCACCATACGCAACGTGAGGCTGGTTTGGCGCTTGGGCTTTCTCGTTGGGAAACAGTTCTTCATGTCGTTATCCCCGAAGCCCTACCTGGTATTGTAACGGGTATTGTGCTTGCATCAGGTCGTATCTTTGGTGAAGCAGCCGCCCTTATCTATACAGCAGGACAATCAGCACCAGCCCTTGACTGGTCTAACTGGAATGTCCTTAGTGTAACCAGTCCAATCTCAATCTTCCGTCAAGCAGAAACCTTGGCCGTCCACATCTGGAAAGTCAACAGTGAAGGAACTATTCCTGATGGAACTCTTGTTTCAGCAGGTTCTGCAGCGGTGCTCTTAATCTTTATATTAATCTTTAACTTTGGAGCACGAAAACTCGGAAGCTATCTACATAAGAAATTAACTGCTGCCTAAAGGAGAAGCCATGTCGAAATATAATTGGGATGAAAGGCATATTATTACTTTTCCAGAAGAAAAAGTGGCCCTCTCTACTAAGGATTTACATGTTTACTACGGTAAAAATGAATCCATCAAGGGCGTGGATATGCAATTCGAAAAAAATAAAATTACGGCCTTGATTGGTCCATCAGGATCTGGGAAATCAACCTACCTACGCAGTCTCAACCGTATGAATGATACCATTGATATTGCAAAGGTGACAGGACAGATTCTCTATCGAGGTATTGACGTTAACCGTCCTGAAATCAATGTTTATGAAATGCGTAAACACATCGGAATGGTTTTCCAACGTCCAAATCCATTTGCTAAATCTATTTACCGCAACATCACTTTTGCACATGAACGTGCAGGTGTTAAGGATAAGAAGGTTCTTGATGAAATTGTAGAAACTTCACTTCGTCAGGCCGCCCTCTGGGATCAGGTTAAAGACGACCTTCATAAGTCAGCCTTGATGCTTTCAGGTGGTCAGCAGCAACGTCTCTGTATCGCGCGTGCTATTTCTGTAAAACCAGACATTCTCTTAATGGATGAGCCAGCATCAGCCTTGGATCCGATTGCGACAGCTCAACTTGAAGAAACCATGTTGGAGTTGAAGAAGGACTTTACCATTATCATCGTAACTCACAGTATGCAACAAGCTGCGCGTGCTAGTGATTATACAGGATTCTTCTACCTGGGTGACTTGATTGAGTATGATAAAACTGCAAATATTTTCCAAAATGCCAAGCTACAGTCAACAAATGACTATGTAACTGGACACTTTGGTTAGAGAGGAAACAGTATGACAGAACCGATTTTACAGGTTTCAGACCTGTCAGTCTATTACAATAAAAAGAAGGCCTTGAATAGTGTTTCCTTATCCTTCCAACCCAAGGAAATTACGGCCCTTATCGGTCCGTCTGGATCTGGGAAATCAACACTTCTAAAGGCTATCAATCGTATGGGAGATTTAAATCCTGAAGTGACGACAACTGGATCAGTGGTTTATAATGGGCATAATATCTATAGTCCGCGTACCGACACGGTTGAATTACGTAAGGAAATCGGGATGGTTTTCCAACAACCCAATCCATTCCCAATGTCTATCTACGAAAATGTTGTTTATGGACTAAGAATTAATGGAGAAAAAGATAAGAACGTTTTGGATGAAGCAGTGGAGAAAGCTTTAAAGCGTGCTTCAATCTGGGATGAGGTTAAGGATCGCTTGCATGACTCTGCTATTGGTCTTTCAGGAGGTCAACAGCAACGTGTTTGTGTAGCACGTGTATTGGCGACTAGTCCTAAAATCATCCTTTTGGATGAACCAACTTCAGCCTTGGACCCTATTTCTGCTGGTAAGATTGAGGAAACCTTGTATGGTCTAAAAGACAAATACACCATGCTCTTGGTTACTCGTTCTATGCAGCAAGCATCTCGTATCTCTGACAAGACAGGATTTTTCCTAGATGGAGATTTGATTGAGTTTAACGATACCAAGAAGATGTTTCTCGACCCACAACACAAGGAAACAGAAGATTATATTTCAGGAAAATTTGGATAAGGAGATAAATGATGTTACGTTCTCAATTGGAAGAAGATTTAGAGAAATTGCATAATCAGTTTTATGCTATGGGACAAGAAGTTCTTTCCCAAATCAATCGTACCGTACGTGCTTTTGTAACGCATGACCGTGACATGGCTAAAGAAGTCATTGAGGAAGATGCAGAAGTAAACGAATACGAAGTGAAACTTGAAAAGAAATCATTTGAAATGATTGCCCTACAACAGCCAGTTTCACAAGACTTACGTACAGTTTTAACAGTTCTAAAAGCTGTGTCAGACTTAGAACGTATGGGTGACCATGCAGTATCTATCGCAAAAGCAACGATTCGTATGAAGGGTGAGCAGCGTATCCCTGCAGTTGAAGATGAAATTAAAAAAATGGGTCGTGAAGTAAAAAACTTTGTTGAAGCCGCTTTAGAACTTTATTTGAATGGTTCTATGGATCAAGCCTATGAAGTTGCAACCATGGATGAAACTATCAACCATTACTTTGATAATATTCGAGACCTAGCTACAGAAGAAATAAAAAAACATCCAGAAGCTATCGTCACAGGTCGTGATTATTTCCAAGTCATTTCTTACTTGGAACGCATCGGTGACTATGCAAAAAATATCTGTGAATGGGTTGTTTACTTTGAAACAGGTAAGATTGTTGAATTGTAAGATTGATTAATTATGCAAATAAAGGAGCTTGTTAGTAAGTAAAAGCTCTTTTTTTGAAACAAAAATTGAAAATTTTTCATAAAAATTTAGAATATGCTTGACAAACGAAGTAGATAGAGTTATAATTATTCAAAATTAACAGAGAGGTTGTTTATTTATGAATTTTAAAAAATGGATATTTGTCTTATGTAGTTTTCTTGCAAGCTTCTTATTGGTAGCTTGCCAATCGTCTAGCTCAAGCTCGCAGTCTGCAGTGGAGGCCATCAAGCAAAAAGGAAAATTAGTGGTCGCAACTAGTCCCGACTATGCTCCCTTTGAGTTTCAAGCACTTGTGGATGGTAAAAACCAAGTCGTAGGTGCGGATATTGACATGGCGCAAGCAATCGCTGATGAACTTGGAGTGAAATTGGAAGTTTCAAGCATGAGTTTTGATAATGTCTTGACCAGTCTTCAAACAGGAAAAGCAGACCTAGCAATTGCGGGAATCAGTGCAACTGAAGAAAGACAAGAAGTCTTTGATTTCTCAATTCCTTACTATGAAAATAAAATTGGCTTCCTTATCAGAAAATCAGATCTTGAAAAATACAAGGATTTGGATTCTCTAGCAAGTGCTAATATTGCAGCTCAGAAAGGGACTGTTCCTGAATCTATGGTTAAAGAGCAACTTCCAAAGGCACAGTTGACTTCTTTGACAAACATGGGAGAAGCAGTCAACGAGCTTCAATCTAGTAAAGTAGATGCCGTTCATATGGATGAGCCAGTAGCATTAAGCTATGCTGCTAAGAACTCAGATTTGGCAGTGGCTACAGTAAACTTGACTATGAAAGAAGGCGAAGCAAATGCTGTAGCTATCAAAAAAGGTAACTCAGATTTGAAGGAAGTGGTTGATAAGGTCATCCAGAAACTGAAAGATGACGGAACTTACCAAACTTATCTTGAAAAAGCTGCTAAGCTAACAGAAGTAGAACAATAAAAAAATAACAGAGTTGGATTTCAGTCCAGCTCTGTTTTTAAATAGCTTAATGTTTCTTCAATATTTTCTAAGGAAATTTTTGCAAAGTGATAAGGGCAGTTCGCTAGATAGGAAGATTCGAAGAAGTCGAGTTCTAGAGGGCTGTGTTTAAGACTAGCGATGCTAGGATAGTTCCTGAGATCAAGCAAAAGCCCATCATGAAGTGGATAGCTCGGTAGGGAAATGGGATACCTTTGTAAGAGCTGTTGGATGTGCTCCTGACTTTTTTCTTGCAGTGCCAGTCGTGCTAGTCTGTTTTTCTCAAAGAGTTGACTATCGATGTAGAGTGATAGAGCCTTTTGCATGATAAGGTTGTTATCGTAGTCGAGAATGTTTTTATAGGTCACAAAAGCTTCCTTGATAGTGTTTGGAAGAAGAAGGGCAGTGATTCGAAGGGCAGGAAAAAGACTGGTAGAAAAGGATTTGATATAGATGACCAAATCATGTTGGTCTAAATAATGAAAGGTTTGTCCCATTTTAGGATCCAAGTCACCTAGGTAGTCATCCTCAACGATATAAATCTGATATTTGGCAGCTAAGTCAAGGATAGCAAGTTTTTCCTCTTCAGAATAAGAATGCCCCAGAGGATAGTGGAAACGGGGAATAGTATAGAAAAACTTAATCTTTCCGCTTTTAAAGTGTTCCTCAAGTTTGTTTAGGTCAATACCGTCTACTCGACGGTCAATGGTTTGATAGGGAATATTTTGAGCTAGTAGTAGCTGGTTCATCCGATGATAGGTCGGTTGTTCGACCAGTATTTCCTGAGCTTGACCTGGAAAATCAATCTGAGAGAGAATAAACAGTGCTTGTTGGGTTCCAGTTGTCATGACTAACTGGTCTGGTTTGCTATAGATTGCTTGTTCAAAGAGCAAGGAATGAACAGACTCTCGTAATTCTTCTAAGCCTTCTTGGTGTTCATAGTAGTTGTAGAGATAATTTTCTCGCCCAATCAAGCTTTCATTGACGCACAGACGAAAATCATCATAGGCCGCTGCGTGTTCATCGTTAACTGAGATAATTAAGTCTTCATGACTGGTTTGTTGCTCCAATACATAATAACCACTTTGAGGTTTTGAGTAGATATATTTCTCGTATCGGAGTTCTAAGAGTGCGCGCTGTATGGTGTCTTTGCTACAGTGAAAATCTTGACTAAGTTTTCGGATAGATGGTAGGCGACTTCCAGTGGGAAATCTACCTGATTCTATCTCATTTTTTAGATAGTGAACGACTTGTTCATACTTGCTTTCTTGCTTCATCCCAGACCTCTCTCGATTTTGTTACATTGTACCTTTTTTTTAGAAGTTTGGCAATGTTATACTCTTCGAAAATCTCTTCAAACCGCGTCAACGTCGCCTTGCAGTATATATGTTAATGACTTCGTCAGTTCTATCCACAACCTCAAAACAGTGTTTTGAGCTGACTTCGTCAGTTCTATCCACAACCTCAAAACAGTGTTTTGAGCAACCTGCGGCTAGTTTCCTAGTTTGCTTTTTGATTTTCATTGAGTATTAAAAGGCAGTCTAGCATTCAATTCTAATCAGAAATGTGATATACTTAGTAAGTAAAATTTTCAAAGAAGAGTGAGATGATGAAGGTGCAAGAACCAGTAAAATTATTCCAATACAATACTTTGGGAGCCTTGATGGCGGGACTTTACGGAGGAACCATGACCGTTGGTGAATTGCTTGAACATGGTGATTTAGGATTAGGAACCCTGGATTCTATCGATGGAGAATTGATTGTCTTAGATGGGAAAGCTTATCAGGCTAAGGGATCAGGTGAGAAACCTGAAATTGTGGAAGTTTCACCAGATGCTTTGATTCCCTATGCAGCAGTTGTACCCCACCAGGCAGAAGTTATTTTCCGTCAGCGTTTTGAAATGACTGATCAGGAACTTGAAAAACGTATTGAGTCCTATTATGATGGAGAGAATCTTTTCCGTTCCATCAAGATTCATGGTGATTTTAAACACATGCATGTTCGCATGATTCCAAAATCAACAACTGAAACGAAGTTTGCTGAGGTTGCGACACATCAGCCTGAATATAGCTGCGACAATGTTTCAGGAACTATCGTTGGTTTTTGGACACCTGAAATTTTCCATGGAGTTAGTGTTGCTGGTTACCATCTACACTTTATCTCAGATGACCTAACCTTTGGTGGTCACGTCATGGACTTTGTCATCAAGGAAGGTATTGTAGAAGTGGGAGCTGTTGACCAGTTGGATCAACGTTTTCCTGTTCAGGATCGTCAATATCTATTTGCTAAGTTTAACGTTGACGAGATGAAAAAAGATATCGAACAGGCAGAATAATAGGAGTCAAATATGAAAATTCATGTAATAATAACGATGCTGGCCTTGTTTGCCGTTCTCATTGCAGCAGTTTGGTACGCAAGAAAGAAATACAAGATTAATTTTGCAGTTTTGGGACTTGGGGCAGTTGCATTTTTTGCTTCATCTCAGGTCTTAGAGAAAATCGTTCATCTCTTGGTTCTTCATCCACAAAAGGATGGGACAGTTCCACTCATGACGGGAAATCCCCTTCTCTATGTGATTTATGGGATCTGTATGGCTGCTTTGTTTGAAGAAACAGCTCGACTTATTTTCTTTAAATGGTTGGAGAAGAAAAGAACTTTGGAAGATTCAGATGCCCTTGCTTATGGATTGGGGCATGGTGGCTTGGAATTGCTCTACCTCGGAATGGGAAGCTTGATTAGTCTTTTGATCCTCTTTTCGTTATTAGAGTCTTCAAATCCAGATCTGGCAAATCTCCTTCCCCAAAATACACTTGAAACAGTACAATCTCTATCTGGATGGCAGGTTTATTTACTCGGTGTTGAGCGTGTGCTTGCTCTTGTTATGCAAATCGGTCTCTCTTTCTGGGTTTATCAAGCAGTTCGCCAAAAGAAATGGATTTACCTAGTAGCTGCTTATGGTTTACACGCCCTATTTGATTTGGCTCCGAGCCTATCTCAAGTTGGCTGGTTGTCAAATCCCCTTCTCGTAGAAGGATTGTTAGCAGTGGAAGTTATTATTTTTATTTACTTTACAAAATCGATCTTTTATAAAAAGCAATAATACAAAAAAGAGGTTCATCCTCTTTTTAGTTTGAGCTTTTGAAAAAGCTAACCAAATCATCGAAAAATAGAGCTAAAAATGGTATAATGGAATGAATTTTATAAAAGGATTGGGAAAATGACCGTATTAGATAAACTAAAAGAAACACTAGAAGGAATCGATATTCGATTCGATGAACCGCTAAAAACTTATACCTATACCAAAGTTGGAGGGAAGGCAGATTATTTAGTTTTTCCACGCAATCGCTATGAGATGGCTCGTGTAGTCAAGTTTGCCAATCAGGAAAACATTCCTTGGATGGTTCTTGGAAATGCAAGTAACATTATCGTCCGAGAAGGCGGAGTTCGTGGCTTTGTAATCATGTGTGACAAGCTTAATAATGTCTCTGTTGATGGCTATACCATTGAGGCAGAAGCTGGAGCTAACTTGATTGAAACCACTCGTATTGCTCTACGTCATAGTTTGACTGGCTTTGAGTTTGCTTGTGGTATTCCAGGAAGCGTCGGTGGTGCTGTCTTTATGAATGCTGGCGCTTATGGTGGTGAGATTGCTCATGTTCTCCAGTCTTGTCAAATCTTGACTAAGGAAGGTGAAATCGAAACCCTATCTGCTAAAGACTTGACCTTTGGTTATCGTCATTCAGCTATCCAAGATTCTGGAGCAGTAGTCTTATCAGCTAAATTTGCACTATCTCTAGGGAATTATGAGACTATTAATCAAGAAATGGACCGCTTGACCCACCTTCGAGAACTCAAACAACCATTGGAATATCCATCATGTGGTTCTGTCTTTAAACGTCCAGTCGGGCATTTTGCAGGACAATTAATCTCAGAAGCTGGTTTAAAAGGTTACCGTATCGGTGGCGTCGAAGTCTCAGAAAAGCATGCAGGCTTTATGATTAATGTAGCTGATGGGACAGCAAGAGACTATGAAGACTTAATTGAGTCTGTCATTGAAAAAGTTAAAGAACATTCAGGTGTTACCCTTGAGCGAGAGGTTCGTATCTTGGGTGAACACGAATAACATTATTTTTACATAGCATTAAAAGATTGGGATTTTATCGCTAAATGAGGTTTAGGTCATTTTATTTCCTACGCTTGTGTCTAGCATACTAACAAGGTCCCAATCTGTTAATTTACGAAGAAAAAGGAATTTAGAGGAATTGAAAAAACCAATTATCGAATTCAGAAACGTTTCAAAAGTTTTTGAAGATAGCAACACTAAGGTTCTCAAAGATATTAATTTTGAGTTGGAAGAAGGGAAATTTTATACACTGCTAGGAGCATCTGGTTCAGGAAAATCAACTATCCTAAATATCATTGCAGGTTTGCTAGACGCAACGACTGGAGATATTTTACTGGATGGCGTGCGAATCAATGATATCCCGACCAATAAGCGAGATGTTCATACTGTCTTCCAATCTTACGCCTTGTTTCCGCATATGAATGTCTTTGAAAATGTTGCCTTTCCATTGCGTTTGCGTAAGGTCGATAAAAAAGAAATCGAACAACGTGTATTAGAAGTTCTCAAAATGGTACAGTTGGAAGGTTTCGAAAAACGTTCAATCCGTAAACTATCTGGAGGACAACGCCAGCGTGTAGCTATTGCGCGTGCGATTATCAATCAGCCTCGTGTAGTGCTCTTGGATGAGCCTTTGTCAGCACTTGACTTGAAGTTGCGGACAGACATGCAGTACGAACTACGTGAACTGCAACAACGCTTGGGCATCACCTTTGTCTTTGTTACTCACGATCAGGAAGAAGCCTTGGCCATGAGCGACTGGATTTTTGTCATGAATGACGGTGAAATTGTTCAGTCAGGAACACCAGTTGACATCTATGACGAGCCCATCAACCACTTTGTTGCAACCTTCATCGGTGAATCAAATATCCTGCCTGGAACTATGATTGAGGACTACTTGGTCGAGTTTAACGGCAAACGATTTGAAGCGGTCGACGGTGGGATGAAGCCAAATGAACCAGTCGAAGTCGTGATTCGCCCAGAGGACTTGCGCATTACCCTTCCAGAAGAAGGAAAACTTCAAGTTAAGGTTGATACGCAGCTTTTCCGTGGGGTTCACTATGAGATTATCGCCTATGATGAACTTGGCAATGAATGGATGATTCACTCAACTCGTAAGGCAATCGTTGGTGAGGAAATCGGTCTGGACTTTGAACCAGAAGACATCCACATCATGCGTCTCAATGAAACAGAAGAAGAGTTCGATGCTCGTATCGAAGAGTACGTAGAAATCGAAGAGCAAGAAGCAGGTTTGATTAACGCTATTGAGGAGGAAAGAGATGAAGAAAACAACCTCTAAACTCTTTGTAGTGCCCTACATGCTTTGGATTGCGCTCTTTGTATTGGCACCCTTGGTCTTGATTTTTGGACAATCCTTTTTCAACATCGAAGGTCAGTTTAGTTTAGAAAACTATAAATCCTATTTTGCGTCACAAAACTTAACCTATCTCAAAATGAGCTTCAACTCTGTTCTCTATGCAGGGATTGTGACTTTAGTGACGCTTCTTATCAGTTATCCAACAGCCCTCTTTTTGACTCGTCTCAAACACCGTCAACTCTGGCTCATGCTCATCATCTTGCCAACTTGGATCAACCTACTCCTTAAGGCCTATGCCTTTATCGGAATTTTTGGTCAAAATGGCTCTATTAACCAATTCTTAGAATTTATCGGAATTGGTTCGCAGCAGTTGCTCTTTACAGATTTCTCATTTATCTTTGTTGCAAGCTACATCGAGCTTCCATTTATGATTTTGCCTATCTTCAACGTTTTGGATGATATGGATAACAATCTCATCAATGCCAGCTATGACCTTGGTGCAACCAAGTGGGAAACCTTCCGTCATGTTATCTTCCCTCTGTCTATGAATGGGGTAAGAAGTGGGGTTCAATCTGTCTTTATCCCAAGTTTGAGTCTCTTCATGTTGACCCGTTTGATTGGGGGGAACCGAGTGATTACTTTGGGGACTGCCATCGAGCAGAACTTCTTGACCAATGACAACTATGGTATGGGTTCAACTATCGGTGTGGTTCTTATCCTGACTATGTTTATCACTATGTGGGTGACTAAGGAAAGGAGAGAACGATGAAAAAATTATCAAATCTTTACCTAGCCTTTGTCTTTATCGTCCTTTATTTGCCAATCTTTTACCTGATCGGATATGCCTTCAATGCCGGGGATGATATGAATAGCTTTACAGGCTTTAGTTTGTCTCACTTTGAAACCATGTTTGGAGATGGAAGACTCATGCTGATCTTGGTTCAGACCTTTTTACTAGCCTTCCTATCAGCCCTGATTGCGACTGTTATTGGGACTTTCGGTGCCATTTACATTTACCAATCACGTAAAAAATACCAAGAAGCCTTTCTATCACTCAATAATATCCTCATGGTTGCACCCGACGTTATGATTGGTGCTAGCTTCTTGATTCTCTTTACCCAACTCAAGTTTTCGCTTGGTTTTTTGACGGTTCTTTCTAGTCACGTGGCCTTCTCGATTCCTATCGTAGTGCTCATGGTTTTGCCTCGATTAAAAGAGATGAATGGAGATATGATTCATGCAGCCTATGACCTTGGAGCTAGTCAGTTCCAGATGTTCAAGGAAATTATGCTTCCTTACCTAACGCCGTCTATCATTGCAGGATACTTCATGGCATTCACCTATTCCCTAGATGATTTTGCTGTGACTTTCTTTGTAACGGGAAATGGTTTTTCAACCTTGTCAGTTGAGATATACTCTCGAGCTCGTAAGGGAATTTCGCTGGAAATCAATGCTCTTTCAGCCTTGGTCTTTCTCTTTAGTATTATCCTGGTTATTGGATATTACTTCATTTCACGTGATAAGGAGGAGCAAGCATGAAACGACTCTATTCATTTTTAGCAGGAATTGCAGCCATTATCCTTGTTTTGTGGGGAATTTCCTATCATCTTGACCGTAAAATCAATAGTCGTGATAGTCAAAAACTGGTCATCTACAACTGGGGAGACTATATCGATCCTGAACTTCTGGAGAAATTTACAGAAGAAACAGGAATCCAAGTTCAATATGAGACCTTTGACTCCAACGAAGCCATGTACACGAAAATCAAGCAGGGTGGAACAACCTATGATATTGCTATCCCGAGTGAATACATGATTAATAAGATGAAGGATGAGGACCTACTGGTTCCGCTGGATTATAGTAAGATTGAGGGCATTGAGAATATCGGTTCTGAATTTCTTAACCAGTCCTTTGACCCAAACAATGAGTACTCTATTCCATACTTCTGGGGAACTTTGGGAATCGTCTACAATGAGACTATGGTGGAAGAAGCGCCTGAACACTGGGACGACCTTTGGAAACCAGAATACAAGGATTCTATCATGCTCTTTGATGGGGCGCGTGAAGTGCTTGGACTCGGACTCAATTCTTTGGGTTATAGTCTCAACTCAAAAGATCCTCAACAACTATCACAAACGGTTGATAAACTGTATGAGCTAACTCCTAATATCAAGGCAATTGTAGCCGATGAAATGAAGGGTTACATGATTCAGAACAATGCTGCCATCGGTGTGACCTTCTCTGGTGAAGCTAGTCAGATGCTAGAGAAAAATGAAAATCTTCGCTATGTCGTTCCGACAGAGGCAAGCAATCTCTGGTTTGACAATATGGTCATTCCTAAGACTGTCAAGAACCAGGATGCAGCCTATGCCTTCATCAATTTTATGTTAAAACCTGACAATGCTCTAAAAAATGCAGAGTATGTCGGCTATTCAACACCAAACAATGCTGCTAAGGAAATGCTCCCAGAGGAGACAAAAGAGGACAAGTCCTTCTATCCCGATGCAGATACAATGAAACACCTAGAAGTTTATGAAAAATTTGACCATAAATGGACAGGAATCTACAGTGACCTCTTCCTACAATTTAAGATGTATCGGAAGTAGTGATAGTAACGAAACGAATCAGTAACAGCTGGTTCGTTTTTT
>NZ_JAPVZP010000008.1:0-73935 GCF_041432415.1 Streptococcus sp. 27098_8_22
TTTGATTTCTGTCTTGTGTTTTTTCAAGTCCAAGGTGTATCAGGAAGTATGAATACTGACAAGTGAGAATAAAAAAAGACAACTGTCTCTTTTACAATTGTCTTTGTTTGTGATTTTATATTGATAATTTTTGATTAAAGTTCTGCAATCTGATTAAGATTTACTTCCGCTACTGTATCATTACCAAACATAGAGATAATCATTTTGACTTTGTTGTTATCAATTTCTGTGATCTTACCTGTGTAATCAGCGAAAGCACCGTCAATGATGCGAACAGTTTGGCCAACTTCAACATCAATATCAAATTCTTGGACAGTTTGACCCATAGAAACTAAAATATCGCGAATTTCTTGTTCCAAAAGTGGAGTTGGCTTTGATCTGTTTCCGTGTGAGCCCACAAATCCTGTTACGTTTGGTGTGTTACGCACAACAAACCATGCTTCGTCGGTCATAACCATTTCTACAAGAACATACCCTGGAAAGCGATTTTCTTCGATTTCTTTTTTCTTTCCATTTTTTTCCACTTGCACTGTTTGTGTAGGAATCTCAACACGCAGAATATTTTCTAACATATTGTATGTTTGTGCACGCTGCAATAGATTTTCTTTTACTTTATTTTCGTAGCCAGAATAAGTTTGTAGCACAAACCATCCTTTATCAAAACTATCCATGTTTTTTCCTTTCCTAACTGAAGAATTTCAGCGACTAGATCTTTTTCTTAGCTTATTTTAAAAAATATTAATAAAACGAATCAATCCGCTAACAATCAATTGGTCAAAAATATAAATCATCACTACAAAGAAAGCAGTGTATTCCATGATAGATTTAAAATCTAACCAACTTTCCTTGCGAGTCGGCCAAGTTGTTTCTTTAAGAAGTTTAAAAATGTCCTTAATAAAACGCATCGTTTTCTCCTATCTCGTTTCTCGGTGTGTGGTGTACTTGCCACAGTGTTTACAAAATTTATTTACTTCTAAGCGTGTTGGTTTTGGATTTCCACTAATCTTAATCGAATAGTTTCTAGAACCACAAACCGCACAGGCTAGACTTGCTTTTTTAAGTGCCATAACGCCTCCATCTTACCTATTATAACAAGAATCCTCTGCTTTGACAAGCTTAATTGTTTTTTGTATTCTTAAATCTTTCATTTTAAAATTGTGGTAATTTCTCAAAGTAACTTCCACCATAGCGGAACTTAATCTGAAACGCTTTCAGATAAGGGGATTTTGTGCGCTCTTTTTTTCGATTCATTTTGGCTATAAAAGCGATGAAGTCAAGCATTAGTAAAACCAGTGGAACTTAACCTGACACGGATTTCCACTGGTTTTTACGATTTTTATCAGACTAACTTCCACTTGGATTAGCTGTGGAACTTAGTTTGGGAATTTAGCGTTACAATTTGTCAAATAAGGCTTTCTTTCAATAACGTACCGAATTATTTAGAAATTGAAAAAACCCAGGAATCATCCTAGGCTTTATGGTTCTTATTTACCAAGGTAGTATTCAGAAACTACGTTCAATTTTTCGTCAAATTCGAATACCAATGGTGGGAAGTTAGGGATTTCTACGTCCATGATTTCGTCGTCTGACAATTGTTTGATGTGTTTTACAAGAGCACGGATTGAGTTACCGTGTGCTCCTACGAATACGTTTTTACCATCTTTAAGAGCTGGAGCGATTTTATCTTCCCAGAATGGAAGGGCACGTTCCAAAGTCACTTTCAAGTTTTCAGCATCTGGGATAACTGAGTCGTCAAGTGAAGCATAACGACGGTCTGTGTGAGCTGAGTGCTCATCATCGCGATCCATTGCTGGAGGCAATACATCGTATGAACGACGCCAGATGTGAACTTGTTCATCACCAAATTGTTCAGCTGCTTCAGCTTTGTTTTTACCAGTCAAACCACCGTAGTGACGTTCGTTCAAGCGCCATGATTTTTCAACTGGAACCCACAATTGGTCAGATGCTTCAAGAGCCAAGTTAGTTGTTTTGATTGCACGTTTCAATACTGAAGTATAAGCTTGGTCAAATTCGATACCAGCTTCTTTGATCAATTTACCAGCGTCAATCGCTTGTTGTGTTCCTTTTTCAGACAAATCAACATCAGCCCAACCAGTGAAAAGGTTAGCTTTGTTCCATTCAGACTCACCGTGGCGAGCAAAAACCAATTTTACCATTTGATGGATACTCCTTTTATTTTCCGAGGTTTCCCTCGTTTATCTATTCTATTTTACACAATTTTTCACAAAAAAGCTAGTCAAAATCAATCAAAAAAGAGAAGAGACTTCTTGACTCTTCCCTTATTATGTATAGAACTATCCTTCAATTTGGAAATGTTTTAAGCTCGACAAGTATAGCGCTCCACCAATGATGAGGATAATTCCACCTATCCATCCTAAGAACGGAATCAATGATACTACCGATCCAACGATAAATAAGATAGACGGAGCAAGTGAGATACGCTTGTCATCCTTATAGTAGACAAGAGTGAGAATTCCTAGGATAAGAGTTGCTATTTTTACTAAAGTAAAAACAAGGAAAACAATTCCCAAAATCACTCCCGCAAAATCTTCATTTTCAGAAATAGCTGCAATCATAACGATAACGACTGGTAAAATTGCTAAAACAGCTCCTGCAATGATTCCAATAATTCCATCAACTTGTGCAAGTGTTTTTGTCTTCATAACTGTCTCCTCAAAATGTTATACAATCGTTATTTTATCATATTTTAGTTTTTATTTAAAGTTTTTACCAGTCTGGTACGGAATGATGATTAATGATTGATGATTGATGATTTCGTCACTGGGTCTCTATACGAATCAAACTAGTGATATTTAAAGTGTAATAGTTCTATTGTTTTACTTGTTATTTTACATTATGTTCAGTCGTTCAAGTAATCCATTTATTTTTTTCATAATTTCGTTAAATATTCTCACTCAAATCAGAAACTATATCTAATTTCCTTCTAATTAGAGGAGAAGCATTTATTATTTGATTTGTTACTAATCTTTAGTATTCCTAATTTTTAGCCTATTATACTTATAATTCTTCTTTAGTTTTCCCTATTATTTTTAACCTTAACTTTAGTTACAAGTCAGTTTCCTTCTCAATCTTGATCATCTTCTAGATTTTCTAACTGTTTTATATTTTCAATTTTTCGCCCTACACTCTTCTGTAAGGCTATCTGAGTTAAATATCCGTTTTCTTGTTCTATGCCTTACTCAGATTTAATTTTGTGCTCTTGATCGTTTCTGAAAGAATTATACAACTAGTATTAATAAATTATTGACTAATTTACATACAGTAATTTTCCGAGATATAGTTATCAGGAAAAAATTTAATTTATCTGACTTCAAATAGTAAAACGAGCAATTGAACTCAAAAAGAGTCTAGGACAAAAGTCTAACCTTAAATATAAAAAGCGCAAAAAATCACTTCCTGTACTATACTGTAATTGAAATTTTTTTATTTTGGGCGTTAGAACTATTTCCTCAGTCCTAGCGCCTTTTCTGTTTGATAAGTCTGCTTGGTGGAGAGTAGTTTGTAAATGATTCTGAGAATCTTATGAGCACAAGCAATGACGGCTTTCATCTTACTTCCTCTTGGGGAAATTCGATTGTATAGTTTATTGAAATAAGATATGAACAAAGAGGTTAGGAAAGTCAAGTTAATTTCTAAAAATGTTTTAGAATCCATGGTGTACTACTCTAAGTTCAATCCACTATAAAAAGAAGAAAAAGATGGATCCTTAGAATGTGCTGCAATTAATCCCGACATGGTCAAAGCCTATTTGATATATCGATTTCTTTGCGTGATGTGCGAGGATTTTTTAATGCCAGCACTTTCATAAGACCCTGAGCAGATCCCAGCCCATGATGCTAAGTTTGCATCGAATGGAAAGGCTGTAACAGTTGGTCCAATCTTAGCTAGAATAGTGGCAGCACAGTTTTCATTCACACCAGGAATGGTTTGAAGTATCCTATTTTCCTCAGGGGAACTCCTTTTCGATGTAGCGTTGAATCTCATCGGTCAGTTTTTCAATAAGTTCCTGATACATCTTCAAAGGTTACAACTACTGGACCATCATTATTAACCTTGATGTCTGTTGTTGGGTTAACTTTCTTAACTTTATCTGCTACTTTAGCTTTTTCGGCATCTGTAAGCGATGAGGGGGTTACAACTGAGTTACAGCTGAAGTCTTAACGCATTTTGAGTCAGCTTCTTGTGAAATACATAAATCATATCCTCAGTTAATTTTTAAATTATGACATGTCTTTAACATACAAATTAAACTACAAAACACAGCTTCATTTTAGTCAATCATTTTGAATTATATATTTAAAAATTCTTTTCATACAAAAAAATTCTAAAATGACAATTTTTCTTATAAAATACAATATAATAAATGTAGGCATATTCTTTGTTTTTTTGATTTACTTGTGATATAATAACTAACATCTTAAAAAAATATGATTTTTGTTTGTTATAATCAATTTTATTATAGGAGGAATGATTTATGAGAGCTCTATTGACTCAAAAAGAACAAAGGCAATTAAGAATTTTAGAATATTTATTTGAAAATCCAGACTGGATCCACTTAGATCCTCTAGCAGAAGCCCTAAATATCAATACACGTATCATTAAAAGCGATATTAAGGAAATGCGCGAGGTTCTATCATGCTTTGAAATCCAATCTTCCACAGCTGGTATCAGACTGGCTAACCCTAAAAACTTGGGCATCGAACGAATTTACCGCCACACTTTGCAAGATTCTTCTCACTTCCAGGTATTAAGAGCATTCTTTTTATTGACAGAACCATTTACCTACGAACATCTAGCCCAAAACCTTGATGTTTCTCTTCCTGCCCTTCGCAAAAAGGTCGCCGAGATTAACAATACTCTACAAAGTAAATACCGCTTCAAACTCAAGGTCACTCCAATCTCTATCATTGGTGATGAAAGAGACATTCGCTTTTTCTTCGCCCAATATTTCCATGAAGCCTACGGTTACTTCAAGTGGCCATTTCCTGAATCTAGGAAAGATATTGCAGAGTTTGTAGAATTTTTCCTAAAGCTAACAGGCTATCCTGCCAACTATACAAACCTACTACAGATAGAAACTCTAATCGCCGTTAATCTTCATCGTTTTAAAAACGGTATCACGATTCAAACAGTCAGTGATTCTGAAAAATTACTCCTTATCTACGACCAACTTCCAGAGTATCTGGAGCGACTTGAACCGTTGGCTAAGAGTCTGAATATTGAACTCAATCCTGATACCCTAGAACAACTTTTTCACTCCTTTATTCAAAAAGGAATCTTCTTTACAGTCGAAGATTTTCTAACTGCCCGCTCAATTGATCCACAAGTTGACAACTCTTACCACGCTGCCCGTGATGTCCTTGATAACTTGACACGTGATTTTGGCTTTCACTTCTCAAATACAGATGAGCTGGTCTGGCACTTACATAACACTGCGATTCTTGAACGTCAAGAAATTAACTCTGAATCCTTTATTTCACACAATAAATCATACTCTCTTAAAAAAGTTAAAAAGTTCTTCCCTAAATTTTACGAAGCAGCTGTTTTGGAAATGATGCGCTATAAGTCTAGCATTGGGCAGAAAGAACATGCCTATGCTGTTGTCCATTTGGTCTATACGCTCTTCACTCACGCTTCAGATTTGATGGAACAACTGTTAGAATCACTTAATAACATTCGTGTCCTTGTTTTGAGTGAGTTTGACTTTGCACATCCTCGATCGCTTATCTCTCTTTATAAATTCTATACCTCTAAGAATATCCAATTCGAAACCTGGGACAAAGAAACACTGAATGTTGACGAAATTATGGAGGCTGGATACGATGCCATTTTGACTAACTTCGATATAGATGGCCTAAAACATCCAAATCTAATCAATATCGGTCGCATGTCCAATCTTCAGGTTATTAATGAGCTTAACACCATTTCAATTGGTAGGCTTTAAGGAAGGCTTCTTTTGAAAGATCAAGCATTCACAATTTTATTTCTATATGGCCACTCAGCTTAACTATGCAAAGACGAAAAAGCTAGAATTCTGAATATCAGAAAACTAGCTTTTTTTGTTTATTTTTTTATCCTACCATAGAATTCCCTTATAGGATAAAAGGAGGGCTATAAATAATAAAGCATAGAAGAAAATGAAGAGCCACTTTAATTTCACACATAGAGCTACATATTCACGGATAAAGGCTGACGGAATGTAATAGCCAGCTGTCCGACATCCCAAGCCATCTCCTTTCATGCCTAACTTGCGAGCATAGGTACTTGTTCTAAAAACATGATAATCATTTGTCACAAAAAGAAATTGGGGGCTTGCTACCAGTTTCTCGCCAAGCTTCTTAGAAAAAAGAAGATTCTCATAGGTCGTTCTTGATTGTTCCTCCAGGATAATCGCATCTTGGGGAACATCTGTCTCGGTAAGCAGATAATTTGCAATCGCCTGAGCCTCAGATATCTTTTCATCCGCCCCTTGTCCACCGCTGGCAATAACTTTTATATGAGGATTCTTAGACTTGTGGTAAGCTTCTACTGCCTTATCAATTCTCCTCTTTAGCAAAGGTGTTACCTTTTCTCCACCTAGTAAACCTGCACCGTGAATGATAATAAAATCATAATGCTTCTTCTTAGGAATAAAGAGATACAAGATAGAGTACAACATAAAACCCGCAAAGGCAAAGCCAAAAATAAAATAAGAGTAGAAAATGAATACAAATAAAATGTTTAGAAAGTGATTGGTGTAAAATAATTCATTTTGACCTCCCAATCGAAATGAAATCAAGGCAAAAAATACCAAAATGACTATTCCAAGAAGCATGGAGAGATAATTGGCCTTTGAACGTCCCTCTCGTTTCAGCAGGATAACACCATTATAGATTAAAAAGATACCACTTAGAAAAAGCAACAAGGGGAGTAAAACAAAGGCTACTCCATAGAAAGCAAGCTGAACATTCTCATAACCGTTTTTATAAAAAAGGTAGGATAGATAAATATAACTCGAAATGAGAGATAATAAAAATAATACTGGATTCCACAAACTCCTATTATCCTTCCAAAATGACAGGATAAATGCTAATACAATTCCTATAACGAGATACATTTCTTCCTCCTTTAATGATTCTATTTTATCATAATTATCCACATAGAAAAAGAGGATCTAAGATCCTCTTATCCTTCTATCCTACTCTCTGCATCTGCCACCACTTGAGCAAGACTGGTTTGGCTCAGCTCCTGCTCCATGGCTAGCTGAATCTTTTGTAATTTCTCATCTAAAACCCCATGGATGTTAGCTCCTACTGGACAGGCTGGATTGGGATTGTCATGAAAACTAAAGAGTTGTCCAGTTTTTCCAAGGCATTCGACCGCTTGATAAATATCCAAAAGACTGATATCCTCAAGATTTTTGATAATCTCTGCCCCTCCAGTTCCACGCGCGACTGAGATTATCTCTGCCTTTTTCAGTTGGGACAAGGTTTTACGGATAATAACTGGATTAACTCCTACACTACTAGCTAGAAAATCGCTAGTCACCTTGCTTTCCTTCCCTTTTAGGGCAATAATAATCAACATGTGAGTCGCAATGGTAAATCGACTTGAAATTTGCATCCTCTTCTCCTTTTTTCGTCAGATTAGTTCCTTCTTTTCTTAAGTTTATTATATCTCTTCTAGTTGTAATGTCAAGAATTACCACTAAGCCAGTCGTCTAGTTCTGCATCATGCCCTTGACTTTGGGCGATTTCATGAAGTAATTCTTGATTATGAGTATGGTGAATCCCATTAACCAAGCTTTCATAATAAACTTGGTAGTAGGGTAATTGTAAGTCTTTGGCTAGCTGTAATTCTGCCTCAATATCATAATCAACCCGACGAAAATCGATATCTTTCAAACCTTTTTCATCAAACTCTAAAATCATGTACTGAGCACGTAAGTCCTTGCGTAAATTTTCAGATAAAAAGAAGGGTTGACCAATGGAACCTGGATTCAGGATAAGCTGGCCACCACTACCATACCGAAGAAACTGTTGATGGATATGACCATAAATGGCAATATCGCAGTCTGGATTGGTGACAAGACGGTCAAAGTCCTCTTGCTTTCCAAGATGAATCAGCTCTCGTCCCCAATTTTTATCAGGCAAGTGATGGCTAATCCCTAGCCTCAGATCTCCAAACTGGCGATGAACTTGCAAGGGATAGTTCTGCAGCGCCTCAATCTCCTCGATGCTGACTTCTTCCATGATATACTGACACTGGCGTAAGAGATAACGATGACTGGGTCTACTTTTATCTAACTTACGATGGCAGGTGCGCCATAAGCTCTCCTCCCAATTTCCCAGAACTCTAAGAGTGATGGGTAAAGTCTCCAATGTATGGAGAATATTTTTTCGTCCTGTTCCTGGCATGAGGATATCTCCCAAGAGCCAATACTCATCAACCTCCGACTTCTGCGCATCTGCTAAGACAGCCTCTAAAGCTGTCGTATTGCCATGTATATCCGATAATACTGCGATTTTTGTCATATCTCTTCCTCTTAGCTTTTCTATTTTTATTATAACAAACTCCAAGTTAAAGTCAAAAAGCATCTATCCTCCTATCGTTTTTTACTTTACTTTTTTAGTGAAAAGGAATACAATGAATGTAATAAGAATGAGGAGGTTTTTGCTATGACACAACGTTATGAAAACATCATGGTAGCGGTTGATGGTTCTAAGGAAGCTGACTTGGCTTTCATCAAAGGGGTTCATTCAGCACTGCGTAACCAAGCAAAACTAACTATTGCCCATGTCATTGACACGCGTGCTCTTCAAAGCATCTCAACATTTGATGCTGAAGTTTATGAAGAGTTACAAGTCGAGGCCAACGATTTGATGGCAGAATATGAAAAGCGTGCAAGAGATGCTGGTCTCACAGACATTAAAGTTGTTATTGAGATGGGGAACCCTAAAACTCTCTTAGCTAAAACAATTCCAGACAAAGAAAAGGTTGATTTGATTTTGGTTGGAGCAACAGGGCTCAATGCTTTCGAGCGCCTGCTAGTTGGTTCTTCATCAGAATATATCCTACGCCATACCAGCGTTGACCTTCTCGTCGTTAGAGATAAGGACAAAACTTTGTAATAAAAAAGAAATGAGGTTGGGATTTTTCTCCTAACCTCATTTTTTTCATAAATTGTTGATGCAGTAGATGGAGCCAGGAAATCAAAACATCATTCAAGGCTTTCTTTTCTATCGCCTATTTCTTATCGGCTCTTTCCTTGTGGCGTTCATAGGCCTTTATCTGACGCTCAATCTCCTTTTTAATGGCTGGTTCTGGAGCATATCTCTCCTCCCAGTCATCTGGTTTTAGGATTTTGTGAGTAACTGGGTCAAAATGAGCTTTTCCATCAGGAAACATTTTACCCATATTGGCTTGATGGACAATATCAAAAATCCGCTCTGGATCCACTCCCATCAAAACAAAGCTACCATAGGTGAAATACAAGGTATCAATTAAGGCATCTACTTGCCCTACCAAATCTTGCTTAGCAGGTGTTTTCTTAGCAACTTTCTCTGCTGCTTGATCCAATGCTTGATGTAACTGTCCAACTGCCCGTTCGAAGTCTTCTTCAGAAGAGCTAGCAGCTCGAACAAACTCGACCAGTTCTTCTATCTTAAATCCTGCTCTATGGGTGGCACCTTCTAAATCCCAAGCTTGGGGCTCCTCTTGAGTTCGTTCATCCATCATGTGGTGGAAGGTCTTGACCTTATTGAAATGATAGTCACGGCTGACAAAGACTTTCTCTGAAGCCAAAACACCAAAGTGTTCCAAGGCCTTGTGAATCCCATCTTGCTGGTTGCTGGTTGTGATATGCTTCGCCACTTCCTTGACACTGCTACTACCATTGCCCATAGCGACTGACATCCCAACACCCGCCAGCATCTCTAAGTCATTGTCTGAGTCACCAAAGGCCATGACTTGATTGAGATCAAAACCATACTCTTTTCCGACTCGGCGAATGCCTTCTAACTTGGAATTTCCTTGGTTGATGACATCGGCTGCAAAAGGATTACTACGAGTCAATTTCAAGTCTTTAAAATCAGCTGCTGTTTTCTCAGATTCTTCTGGCGTCATTAGCATCAAAACTTGATAAATGGGCTGATTCATCAACTGAAGCAAGTCTTCTTCCTTCTGAGGAACAATCTTACTCACCATTCGATTAAAGGAATGACTAACTGTACGAGTCAACATAGAGGGGACAAAACGACTCACCCTTTGAGAAAAAGAACCTAGGCCAAAAGACATGATTTTCGAACCCAGCATGGCATCCTTGGTCCCTAGAGCAATCTCCTTTCCCTCTTTTTTGGCATAGGTGATCAACTGCCGTAAATGAGACTTGGAAAGAGGACTTGTAAACAAGACTCTGTCTTTATTAAAGATATATTGGCCGTTATAGGTTACGGCAAAATCCAGATCTAAATCTTCCATTAAATCCTTAACAAAAAAAGGTCCTCGCCCTGTGGCTACTCCAACAAGCACCCCCTGGTCCTTCACAATCTTAATCGCGTCCTTAGTGGATTTCAAAACACTCTTGCGATCGTTGACTAGTGTTCCATCGATATCAAAAAAAACAGCTTTGACTTCCATCCTACCTCATTCTCCCCTTTTGTGATACAATGATTATACCACATTTCAGAAAGAGTGAGTAAATCATGCCTAAGAAAATCCTTGTTTTACATACGGGTGGTACTATTTCCATGCAAGCCGATGCTTCTGGCGCTGTTGTGACTAGCCAAGAAAACCCTATGAATCATGTATCCAATCCACTTGGAGGAGTTGAAGTCCACGCGCTCGACTTTTTTAATCTGCCAAGTCCCCATATTAAACCCAAGCATATGCTGGCCCTCTATCAAAAAATCAAAGAGGAGGCTGATCATTATGACGGTTTCGTGATTACACATGGGACAGATACCTTGGAGGAAACTGCCTATTTCCTCGATACCATGGAGGTTCCTCACAAACCGATCGTACTAACAGGGGCCATGCGTAGTTCCAACGAACTCGGAAGCGATGGTGTCTACAATTATCTCAGTGCCCTACGCGTAGCGAGTGACGATAAGGCTGCTGATAAGGGTGTCTTGGTCGTGATGAATGATGAAATCCACGCTGCTAAGTATGTGACCAAGACGCACACGACAAATGTTAGTACCTTTCAAACGCCGACCCACGGCCCTCTTGGGCTCATCATGAAATACGAGATTCTCTACTTCAAAACAGCTGAACCCCGTGTTCGTTTTGACCTTGATAGGATCCAGGGCTTGGTTCCAATTATTCCAGTCTATGCTGGTATGACAGAAGAACTCCTTGATTTGCTTCCTGTTGACCAGCTAGATGGTCTTATTATCCAGGCCTTTGGTGCTGGAAATGTTCCCAAGGAAACATCACAAAAATTGAACGCCCTTATCCAAGAAGGACTCCCAATCGCCTTGGTTTCTCGTTGTTTTAACGGGATTGCTGAACCTGTTTATGCCTATGAAGGCGGTGGCGTTTGTCTACAAAAGGCTGGTGTATTCTTTGTCAAAGAACTCAATGCTCAAAAGGCTCGTCTCAAACTCCTCATTGCTATCAATGCTGGCCTTACAGGGGATGAATTACGAGCCTATATGGAAGGATAATACTCTTCGAAAATCAAATTCAAACCTCGTCAACGTCGCCTTGCCGTACTCAAGTACAGCCTGCGGCTAGTTTCCTAGTTTGCTCTTTGATTTTCATTGAGTATAAAAAAGTCGGTGAGATAGAAATTACTAGACCACGTCTTGTTTTCTAGTCACCCCCGTAAGCCTTCTACCATCAACTTGATGCTTGAACCATTGACCAAAAAGCTTTTACTACTAAAAAGCGAGGTCGGGATTTTTATCCCGACCTCTTCTTGTTAATCTTTACGAGTTGAATGACGTTCTACCAAACCATGTGGCAAAAGAACTTCACGCTCTTCTAACTCTTCCTTATGCATAATCTTCGTCAACATACGCATACTAATAGCGCCAAGGTCATACAAAGGTTGCGCAATGGTGGTTAGGTTTGGACGAGTATAGCGCGCGATTTGTGAATCATCACTGGTGATAATTTCAAAGTCTTCCGGTACAGAAACTCCCTTGTCAGCAAGTCCGTTCAAAACACCTGCCGCTAATTCATCACCTGTTACAATCGCTGCTGTTGCTTTAGAAGAAATCAAGCGTTCTGCCATGGCATAACCATCAACATAACGGTATTTTGATTCAAAAACAAGACCTTCACTGTAGTTAATTCCCGCTTCTTTCAAAGCATCTTTGTAACCAGCCAAGCGAATCTTACCATTAATATCATCCACTAATGGTCCACTAACGAAGGCAATTTTTTTATTTCGTTTCAAGAGATGGCGGACTGCATCAACAGTAGCATGTTTATAGTCAATATTGACACTTGGAAGTTGGTGTTCTATGTCAACTGTTCCTGCAAGAACCACAGGTGTGCGTGAGCGTGAAAACTCTGAGCGAATCTTCTCAGTTAAATGATAACCCATGAAGATAACGCCATCCACCTGTTTAGAAAAGAGAGTATTGACCACAGATACTTCCTTTTCATCATCCTCATCACTGTTAGCAAGGACGATGTTGTATTTGTACATTTCCGCGATATCGTCAATCCCTTTAGCAAGGGTAGAGAAATAAGTGTTTGTGATATCTGGAATAACAACTCCAACTGTTGTTGTTTTCTTGCTTGCTAGACCACGAGCTACTGCATTAGGGCGGTAGTCAAGACGATCAATGACCTCTAGGACTTTTTTACGGGTGTTTTCTTTGACGTTCTTATTGCCATTGACAACACGACTGACAGTTGCCATTGACACTCCCGCTTCTCGGGCAACGTCATAAATTGTTACTGTATCATCTGTGTTCATTCCGTTTCCTTTCTACTTTGAAAATTTTGTTTTCATGATTCCACTGCTTTCATTTTACCACTAATTGTAAGCATTTTCAAGCATTTGATGAAGATTCGTTGAAAAAATTTCAAAATCATTCTCATCTTTTTAAAGGTAGTTGACTTTTCTTGATTTTTCTAGCAGTTTGCAGTATGATAATAAAAAAATCAATTAGGAGATAGGGATGGCTTTTACAGATTCTCATAGACGATGCGCTAGTTTCGGTGTAGTGACCAATTTACCCGACGATGTTATCGATTCAATCTGGTATATAATAGATCATTTTTTAAAGCATGTTTTTGATCTAGAAGATGAATTGGAATTTCGGCTTTTGAATAATAAAGGCTCCATCACTTTTCGTTTTTCTAGTCAACATCTTCCAACAACGATTGACTTCGACTTCAACCATCCCTTTGACCCACTCTATCCACCTAAAGTTCTGGTGCTAGATATGGATGGGAAGGAAACCATTCTCCTACCAGAAGAAAATGACCTATTTTAAAAACTCTAGCTTCCCCTATCTACTTAGGAAACTAGAGTTTTCTTTTTGCTAATAAATAGAACGACTGACTACTATACCACTTGGTTTGGTATATTCTAAATCAAGATAATCCTGATAAGTTCCTGGGACGATAAATCCTTGGGGGCTGAGAATGTCTGTTCCAGCTTTACCCACGATAGAGTCAGCCAATAAGACACAATTTGTACTGAGAACAAAATAGGTCTTAAACTTAGACGAACTAAACTTATAAAGAGTGGCATCAGCCTCGTGTTTCAGCTGATAAGAATAGGTATGCTTGATTTCTCCTTCTCTTCTTTTCATGAGTTGAGAGCTTGGTTCCCAAGGAATTAAGAGTTCTTCAATTTCTCTCAGTTGTTCCTCTATTGCTTCTTTCTGTTGTTCAGACAAGCTTAAGCCATAGGCAAAGAGAGTTTTCTGGCTTTCTCTCTTACAGAGTTCGATATACTTTTCTCGATTAGCCTTAAATAAAACCCCATCCCCAATCATCCCAAATAAACGCTCCGAGTGCGGATCATAAGAACCATAGGAAATAACCTGACCTTGATAGCAGATATCCACATGCCCCATGGCTAAAAAGAAAGAGGATTCTGAAGTATGGATAAAAATTTCCATATCAACTGTCTGGTCATTTTTTCTCTCTGAATGTACTTTCCCTTCTTCGGACTCATGATTAGAAAACCATTTATTCAATCGACGTAGGGTATTGATAGGAATTAGAGCTGTTATAAAAATGGGCAGGGTCATTCGTATCTTCCGCTTAAGTCTAGGATTACGGATTCCTTTTTCAAAAAAGAAACCATCTCTGAGACTACTTGCCCCTAACATCAGTAAGTAAAAACCAAGTAAGAGCAATTCAAAATTTGTTGCGTCATGAAAAGGGGAGATACTATAGAGACCAAATCCCATCATCCACAAAGCATCAAATAAGTAATTGAGCCTCGGATGGATATGATTATTTCGGTAAATCAACCAGGTAATCAGGCTAATTAAACCTGTAAACAATTGATAACTTCCAATAGCAATGACTAAGACATAGAGGGCTATCCCTTGCAGGATGACTGAATCAAATAGAATGACAGAAAGTCCTAACTTGGCTATGGTTACAAAAATATTTTCTCTACGGGACTTTTCCTGAAACCATCGTGTCAATAAATGCCAAACAGTCGACAAGGAAAAGTAGGCCATCAAGAGTTGATAACCAAGCCTCGGTACAATCTGTCCAAAACAAATCAAGAGAAGACCGAGGATAATAGCTAGCATTCCTTCCCCTAGACTTTTCCATTTACTATAAGTTTCGAAAAACTTAGGCATTTTCTTTCTCCAATTGACGATACAAGTGGCGGATCGGTTGTTTCAGTGTTGGATGGATGAAATGCGGAGCTATTTCTTGGAGTGATTCTAAGACAAAGAGACGTTCAGCAATATAAGGATGAGGCAAGATGAGGTCGTCTGTATAGATGATCTGGTCCTCTACAAAAAGCAAATCCAGGTCAATCAAGCGAGGTCCCCAATGAACCTCTCTAACCCGTCCCATCTCTGATTCAATCTCTAACAAGGTTTCTAACAAGATTGGAGCTGGCAACCAGGTTTCCACTTCAATGACTTGATTGGCAAAGCTATCCTGCTCCACACCACCCCAAGGCTCGGTCGTCAAAACACTAGACTCTTTGAGAATGTGGATGCCACGAGCTTGCATTTGGTCAATAGCTTGCTTGAGATTAGCCGTCTTATCCCCCATATTGCTTCCTAAAGCGATAAAGGCACGCTGCTTGCGACGGTGGATGGTTACTGAACAAGTATCCAGCGGTAGATGGATAGGTGCCCAAGGTTTTTTTAGTTCCAGCTCAATCTCTTGAACGAGAGGGTAGGTCTCAAAAGTACGCTCTACTAGTTTGTAGGCTACTGTTTCAATCAAGTCCTCAGTATTTTCCTGAAACCATGTCGTCCATTGCTGGCAAAGTTCTCCGTAATGGACAGAAGCAGTTAAATCCAAGTCTGTCGCAGCCTTGGTCATATCATAGGATAGGGTGGCTGAAACGACAAACTTCTGCCCCAGTTCCTTCTCACTAGGAAAGAGTCCATGAAAGGCGAAAATTTCTAGGTCTTTAATTCGCAGTTGATCCATAACTAGTCCTTTCTAGAAAAATCCGCCCAAAGCGGATTCTTTTTATACTCAATGAAAATCAAAGTGCAAACTAGGAAGCTAGCCGCAGGCTGTACTTGAGTACGGCAAGGTGAAGCTGACGTGGTTTGAATTTGATTTTCGAAGAGTATTATAGTCCCATGAGACGATAAGCCTGATCACGAAGATCCTTATCTGTCTCAAATAGGCCACGAGCCACTGTTGTCAAGGTTGCAGTTCCTGGTTTTCGAACACCGCGCATACTCATACACATATGTTCTGCTTCAATGACAACGAAGGCTCCCTTGGCTCCCAAATACTCCATCAAGGCATCAGCCACTTCGATATTCAAGCGTTCTTGAATCTGTGGCTTTTTCGAATAAACTTCCACCGTACGAGCTAATTTTGATAAGCCTGCTACACGCCCATCAGGAATGTAGGCAATATGAGCTCGACCATAAAATGGTAAAAAGTGGTGTTCACACATGGTATGGAAAAAGATATCCTTTTCCACTACCATATTGTCATCAATAATCTCAAAGGATTTTGACAGGTGCTCTTCAGCAGTTTGACCAAGACCTGAAAAAATCTCTTGGTACATACGAGCGACACGGGCTGGTGTTTCCTGCAAGCCTTCGCGATTTGCATCCTCACCAACTGCCTCGATAATCATTTTTACAGCTTCTTCAATCTTTTGTGTATCCATTCTAATTTTTCCTCTCCATTAGGTAGGTTCTCACTTGGGCTAAAAAGTATAATGAGCCCGTGATAATCCTAACTGTTTTTTTCTCTTCATTTTCTGATAATTTTTTATCTAGAAATTCCTGCCAACCTTGGTAGTTGAGATTTCTAGAATCAGCCATCTCTTTCAAGACTTTTTCATCCGTCGCCCGACTATCCTCAAAATGAGTTAGTGTAATCTTAGTATTGGACAAAGTTTCTAGCAAGTCCAACATATCCTCCAAGGCCTTGGTTTTGATACAAGTAAAGAGGATTTCCTTCTGATAGTCCGTAAAGCGTTCTTTCAAGGTAGCCAACAAGGCCTTGATGGCATGGGGATTGTGGGCCCCATCTAAAATCATCAAGGGTTCCCTATAAATAACTTCCAAGCGTCCAGGCCAGCTTGTTTCTTCCAAAGCTTGAGCCACTAAAGCATTATCTGGTAATTTTTGACCAGTCTCTTTGCAATAGCTATCTAACAAGGCCAGCGCCATCCCTGCATTCTCTATCTGGTGCAAACCAAGCAATCCTGTTTGGAAACGACCTTGTCTGACTGAGCTTGAATAATCAAAGATTTCGCCCGTCTCCACACTCTCATGATGGCTAACTTGATAATCTTCCCCATAAGCAAACCTAGAAGCTTGTTTCGCTTTCACAATCTGGTCGATAACCGACAAGGCTTCTGGGACAATGTGGCCTGTCACTAGAGGAACTCCTTGCTTGATAATCCCTGCTTTCTGCTCTGCTATGGCTTCCAAGCTGTCCCCTAAAAGCGCTACATGGTCTAATCCGATAGTCGTGATGCCTGTTAGGATAGGTTGGCAGACATTGGTACTATCCAAAAGTCCGCCCATACCAACTTCCATGATCGCCACATCGACTTGCTCAGAAGCAAAATAGTCATAAGCTATAGCAGTGATAATCTCAAATTCTGTCGTTCCTTGCAAGGCTTGAGCATGCTCTCCTTCAAGTAGTGAACGATAATCCGCCATCAAGGACTCTAATCTCGCTTCTGGGATAGATTCCCCATTAATGACAATCTGATCGGTATAATGAATCAGATAAGGAGAGCTAAAGACACCAACTCTTAGTCCCATCTTTTCCAACAGATTCTTCAAAAAGGCTATAGTAGAGCCCTTTCCATTGGTTCCACCAATATGGATAACCTTGAGTTTAAGATGAGGATTGCCACGTAAGGCTAATAGCTCCACCATCCTCTCCAGACCAAAATGCGGTTGGTCTGTCCGGTAGTTTGCTATCCACTGGTTCGTTTCGTTTTTATTCATGTTATTTATATTGTTTCAAATCTAAATTTTCCGCATGGTCTGCCAGACGGATGGCTGATGCAATTTCGACTGCCATCTTGTGACTGGCTACATCATGCACGCGCACTACTTCTACACCCTGTCTAGCAGCAATGCTGGTCACATGAGCCGAAGCAATATCACGATTGCGGAAGCCAGCTTCAGTATCTGGATTTACTTCAAATCCATTTTCTTCTAGAATATTAATGACAAATCGCTTACGAGAAACTCCTAAAAAGATAGGATAGCCCATCTCGTGAAGCTTATCAAGGTCACGTAGGAGAATGAGATTTTCTTTCTTTGTCAAACCAAAGCCAATCCCAGGATCCAGCATGATCTTATCTTGCGAAATCCCTGCTTTCTCTGCTCTTCTTAGAGTACGGTCAAAGAAAGCTGTCATCAATTCTTCTACTGGTAGTTGTTCAAAGTCTGCCAAGTCTTCCTTTGTAAAAGTCTCTCCAAATCCAAAATGAGGAAATATGAGTGAACTAGGGTGCTGAGGGCGTGCCATAACTGGATTAAACATGATGACTACCTGAGCTCCAGCCCTGGCAACCACCTCTGCCATTTTCTCATCACCCATGAGGCCTGTAATGTCATTGACTATATTAGCCCCAGCTCGTAAAGCCACTTCTGCCACCTGACTCTTCCAAGTATCTACCGAAATCCGAACATCACTTTCTTGACGAATAGCCTGAATGACTGGAACCACACGCTGGATTTCCTCTTCAATCTCAACATAGCTACTTCCAGGTCGAGTAGATTCTCCACCGATATCTAAGATAGTGGCTCCTTCAGCTATCAATTTTCGAGCCTGCTTCAAAGCTTCCTCAACAGCAAAAAACTGGCCCCCATCAGAAAAAGAATCTGGGGTGACATTGATAATTCCACAAATAGCTGTTTTTGTAAGATTGTCTCTTTTTTCCACGTTCATCACTCAAATTTCATTTAGATTAGTATTCCTCTATTTTACTGTTTTTTTTGGATTCTGTCCAATTATCCCTCGATACTCCCAAACTTTAAAAGAACGCAAAAAAAGGAGAAGCTGAGTTCTCCTTTACAATCCATGCTTATAATTAAATGCATGTGCTTCAATTTCTTCAATTGTGTCTGGGAAACGTTGTACCAGTCTAGCATTTAATAATTTTCTTAGACTTTCTTGTTGTGTTAATTCTCCCATCTCTAAAGCATGTCTTACATACTCTCTAACTTTCCAGTATTGTTTAGCATCTTCTATCAATAGTTTTTCAAATTTTTTAGGTCGTATAAATATTAATCTTACAACAAAAACAATTGCTGAAAAACTTAGCACTGTACCAATATCTGACAAACCAATTGGTACACTTAATAGCCAAATAATAAAAACTGTAAATAATGGATGTCTTTTAATAAAGTTTACTAATTTCTCAGTATTAAATTCTTTCGTTAGATGTTGAATATCCTTTTGCAAAACTGAAATATTTATTACACTAGCTTTTTCAGGGAAAGGATAGCTTTTAGCTCTTAAATGACCATCGACTTCTAAATGACACAAATCTTCACGTACAATAGGGTCAAAAAATCTAGCTTGATAATTTTTAAACTTTGTAGCTGCTCTCTCCTCAGCTGCTGACAATGTTTTCTGAATACCTATTTTTGTCGCCGCATGCCCTAGTGTTAAGCCAGAGCTAACTTTTAGTGAGTCTGTAAATAATCCCATTTTTTATTTTCCTTGTCTTCTTTTTAATGCTATTCCTAGCCCTGATAGAATTGCTAAAACAAATAATGTTAAGTTACTTTCTTTCGTTCCAGTATTTGGCAATGTTTTTGCACGTTCTACTCGTGAATAAGTCGACTTGCTTGATGCTTGTTGCTGACTTGTGTAAGTCTGACCTTTTACGATAACATTTCCTTTATTATCGATAGTAACGTTTTTATCACTTGCATAATCTTTATTTGATTTATCATTATTGACTTGTGGACGATCAACGTTAACTGGTTTTTCATAAGTAGCTGGTTTTGTTTCACGTACAACAACATTCCCTTGTGCATCCAACGTAACTTCTTTACCTGCATCAAGAGCCTTCTTCAATTCGTCAACATTGATAGTAGGAAGTTCTTCAGCAACTGGTGCATCTTTAGGAACAGCTACGATTGTTCCGTCAGGAAGTGTTTTAACAGTGCTATCTTTAGCATCTTCTTTAGCTAGTTCTTCAAGATTTAGTTCAGGAAGTGTTTCAGCAACTGGTGCATCTTTAGGAATAGCAACAATTGTTCCGTCAGAAAGTGTTGCAACAACGTTTTCTTGAGCTTTCTCTGCAAGGTCAACGAGTCTAGCATATGTTGCTTCAAGTTCTGCGAGTTTAGCTTCTTCAGCTTTTTGTGCAGTCAACAAGTTTTCAAGCTTAGATTGTGCCATTTCTAGGTCAGCTTTAGCGAGTTCCAATTTGACACTAACGGCTGTTCGAGCTTGTTTTGCTTTAGTTAGAGCAACAGGTGCGTCCAAATATGCTTGCAATTGTTCAGCCAATTCTTTAGCTTCTTTAACAAGAGCATCTTTTTCAGCAAGAAGTTTAGTAACTTGTTTGTTCAAGTTATCTAGTTTAGTTTCTTGGTCTTCAAGGTTCGCTGAAGCAATGTCAAGAGCTTGTGACGCAATTGTTTTAACAGTTTTAGCTGATTTAAGTGCGTCTTGAGCTTTTTCAAGAGTAGCTTTCTTGTCAGCTAGACTTGCTGAGAAGTTAGCGACTGCTTCACTTGCTTTAGCTTCACGTTTCTTAGCATTTTCAAGAGCAATGTTTGCTAAACGTAGGTTGTTTTCAGCAACTTGAGCTTGCAATGGCGTAGCCATTGCGCTTGCCAATACTTTTTCAGCTTCAGTTTTCAAGCTAAGTGCGCTTGCGTAATCAGTTGAAGCTTTTGTCAACGCATTCTTAGCGTTTTCTAAAGCTGTAGTTGCTTGTTCAAGATTTGATTGGGATTTGATTACTTTAGCTTGAAGTTGGTTAACATTATTTTTTATCTCAGCTTGAGATAATTTTTCAAAAAATGGTGCGTATAGCTGTTTTGTTTCAGCAATTTGTTCTTGCATTGAGCTCAACTTGCTTTTGACTAAATTATCAACCTTAATGGTCATGATTTTTTTATAATCGTCTAAAGTTCCCGAAAAATCATCTGTTGAACTTGACTGATATTTAAAAGTACCATCATCATTTTTCTTAAGCCAGCTCACACTCCAACCATTGAAAGGGGCGATATGTCTTAATTTAAAAGTTTCCCTAACAGTGAATCCCCCAGATGAACCTGTGAAATCGATGCTTGGAACTTTATGTTCTTTTTCATAATCATCCAACTCCTTCGCTTTACCATCGAGTTGAGCCTGTTTTTGGGGATCAATTACATTTGTTCTACGATACTCATTTTGAATAGCAGCATAATAGTTGTTATATTCTTGGAGTAGATAAATATATTGCGGATGGTTAACAGCGTAATTAATAAGTTCAGCAACCTTACTGTTATACTCAGCTAATGAATGTTCAATTTTGGATAATTTAATTGCCCCATATTGACTATAAATAATCGTATCGTTAGCTTTTGCATTAGGAAATGAATGGGTAAAATATGCACCTCCAGCTTCTGTTGAATCAGACCTATTTTGGTATAACCCCATATGAACGTTATCTCCAGATAGAAGGTTAAAATAATGTCCCCAATTAGAATGAGCATCTTTAAAAGCAAAACCTAACATGTGATACACAAATAAAGTGTTCAATTCTGTAAATGTCATGCTACTTTTCTTAAATCCAGCCATAGGATAAATATTTTCTGTAAATGCGCCTGTAGCTTTTTGAACATTTGAAAATCCATTATGACCTAGTTCAGAACCATATTTATTTACGTTTTCAGGTTTGTTAGCAAAATCATTCCAAGCATCAATAGCTTTCATTCCCAAATCAATACTATTTTCTGTAACTTTATTTATTGGCTCTAGCCCACTGATTTTGCGAAAAGCATTTAGTTGAGATGCGAATGCGATGTTTAGTGCTTTATAATCTTCTCTTGACAAGATTAATTTACCATTTTGTAAATTGTATGTCTTGTTAAACGCTTCATCTCCAATTAGAGCTTTGATGAATTGTTGTGAAGTATCGTCAATATAAAGATTCAACATACTACTAAGTAGATTTTCTTCAGCGTATTTTTGAGCTTCAACATTTTTATCTTCTTTTATTAATCTTCTGAACTCGTTCATTTTAGCTGTAAGATCAAAAGTTTTATCTTTGAAGTAAATAGTACCTGATTTATCTACAATTTCAGCATTGATAGCTTCATAGATGTTTGTTGGTTTGCCAATATTTTTTAATGCATCTTGAGCTTTTTTCAATTCATCTTGAGCTGATTGCAATTTAGCTTCTACTGATTCAGCATGTTGATTAGCTGTTGTCAATTTTTCTTTAGCCAATTTGACAGCATCATTTTTAGTATTTACATCAGTTTCAGCTGATTTGATAGCATCTTCACGTGCTTCATCAGCTTTTTTTGCTGTTGCAAAAGCAGTTTCAGCTTCAGTGACTGTAGCTTCAGTGTCTTTAACGCCTTTTTGAGCTTCTTTCAAGTCTTTTTCAGCAGTTGCAAGTCCAGTTCCGTCAAGAGCAGATTCTGCATTTGCGACTGTTTGTTCAGCTGTTTGGACATCTTTGTTAGCTTGTTCAAGATTAGCTTGAGCACTTGCCACGTCTGATTGCTTTTCAGCAAGAACAGTAGTCTCAGTTTTGATTTGTTCATTTGTAGCTTCAGTTGCTTTTTGGTTAGCAGTTTGTGCTTCAAGGTTCTTAGCTTGAGCATCTTTGACTTCAGCAACTTTTTCAGGTGTTACTTGAGAAGCAATTGCTTGTGCATCGTTAACAGCCTTATCTGCATTAGAATATTCTGTTTCAATTGAAGCAACAGTAGCTTCTTTTTCTTTGACACCAGCTTTAGCTGTATCAATCTTAGCTTCAGCTTCTTTCACAACAGCTTTTTGCGCATCAAGTGCAGGTTTCACTGTGGAAGGCGCAGGAACTTGGCTCTTTTCAAGTGGTTTCAATTGTGACTTAGCAACAAGTGTAGGTTCATTGACAGCAGTCTCAGCAGGTACTGGTGTTGCTTGAGCTTCTTGAGCAAATGCAGGCGCACTAACTGATGCAAGCGCAATAGCTGTTGAAGTTGTGAGGGTTTGCAATTTTTTCATCAATTTCTCCTTTAATGGCTAATAGGATTGGTTTGACTGTTAAGTCAAACCATGGTATACGTAGTATATCATGCAATTTTACATGTTTTATACCAGTATTTTAACATAATTTTAGTTTATAGACAATATTTTTGTAAATATTTGTTTGCACACTGGTTATTTTCTGCTTTTATTCCTTGTATTATGGTAGATAAACGAGGTAAAACATGGAACCTATTCAATTAAAAAAATATATCGGTCAAAAAATTCGTACCATTCGCAAAGAAAAAAGATTAAGTCAACAAAAGCTCAGTGAAAAGGCTGGTGTGGGTATAGATTATATTTCCAACCTTGAAACAAAGGGTTCAAATATAAAGATTGATACACTTGAAAAGATTATCACAGCTCTTAATATCACACCATCAGAGCTATTTGAAAGCCGTATAACCCAAAAGAATCCACATCTAGAGTTATTAGTTGACCAATTAACTCAACTTCCACAAACGAGTCAAGAACAGCTATTAGAAGCCTTCCAATTACTAATAAAAACCGTGAAAGAAAAACCAAACCGCTAAGATTTGAATCCTAGCGGTCATTTTTTCATTCGTTCAATTTTCTTTCCTTATATTATGCAGTTTTGTTGTGATACGAATAACGCTTCGTCGCCTTGTATCAGTCGAAAGTTAATTTTCTATCATCAACATCAACAATTGTTAAAAATCACTAACTTTTGCCATTGTTCAGTATCAAGGAGTTCTGATGCTCCACCACCGCGTCACAAATACATCCACTAACACAAAAAGGTGACAGAGCCACCTTTTTGTTAACGTTTCAGTTTTGTTCCTTTTTCTACAAAATCAGGATTTTATAGAGACTAGCGGGCTGAAATTATTTTTCTGTAAGTGCAGCCAAACCTGGCAATACTTTACCTTCAAGAAGTTCCATTGATGCTCCACCACCAGTAGAGATCCATGAGAACTTGTCTGCACGACCAAGGTTGATAGCTGCGGCAGCTGAGTCACCACCACCGATGATTGATTTAACGCCTGGTTGTTTCACGATAGCGTCCATAACACCGATTGTACCAGCTTGGAAGTCAGGGTTTTCAAATACACCCATAGGTCCATTCCATACAACTGTTTTAGCACCAGTCAAAGCTTCATCAAATTTAGCGATAGATTTAGGACCGATATCCAAACCAAGGAATCCTGGGTCTACTGCTTCACCTTCAGTGTCTTTCACTTCAGTGTAGTCAGCAAATGCATTCGCTTCTTTTGAGTCAACTGGCAAGATCAATTTACCGTTTGCTTTTTCAAGAAGAGCTTTTGCAACATCCAATTTGTCTTCTTCTACAAGTGAGTTACCGATTTCGATACCTTGTGCTTTGTAGAATGTGTAAGTCATCCCACCACCGATAAGAACTTTATCAGCTTTTTCAAGCAAGTTTTCGATAACACCGATCTTGTCTGAAACTTTTGAACCACCAAGGATAGCCACGAATGGACGTTCTGGAGCTTCAACTGCTTCTTGGATGTAAGCAATTTCGTTTTCAAGAAGGAATCCAGCGACTGCTTTTTCAACGTTTGCTGAGATACCAACGTTAGATGCGTGTGCACGGTGAGCAGTACCGAATGCATCGTTTACGAAGATACCATCTCCAAGTGATGCCCAGTATTTACCAAGTTCAGGATCGTTTTTAGATTCTTTCTTACCGTCAACATCTTCAAAACGAGTGTTTTCAACCAAAAGAACTTGTCCATCTTCAAGAGCGTTGATAGCCGCTTCCAATTCAGCACCACGAGTAACACCTGGAAGGAATGTAACTTCTTGACCCAATTTAGCAGCCAAGTCAGCAGCTACAGGAGCAAGTGATTTACCAGCTTTGTCTGCTTCTTCTTTTACACGTCCAAGGTGAGAGAAGAGGATTGCACGTCCACCTTGTTCAAGGATGTACTTGATAGTTGGAAGAGCTGCAGTGATACGGTTGTCGTTAGTAATCACGCCATCTTTTACAGGAACGTTGAAGTCAACACGAACGAGAACTTTTTTCCCTTTCAACTCAACGTCTTTAACAGTCAATTTTGCCATTTGGAAAGACTCCTTAATTTTTTTTACGTGTTAATTATATCACAAAATCAATAAAAGAGATAGCAAAACCTTAAACTTTTATCCGCAACAATTTTTCTCGATTAATTCAGGACAGTGCCTGTAACTAAGACAGAATACTCTACCATTTTTATTAATATGAAGTCAGTGTTAGATACACTCTCTATCTTAATCTTCTTTTTTCTTTTGAGCTAGCAAACCAAAGCCACTTAAAACTCCAGCTAGGCCAAGAGCTACTAGATTTGCATCTACTCCTTCACCTGTACTTGGAAGTTGTTTTCCTTCAGTTTTTTCAACTTGTGCTTCTGCTTTTGCTGGTTCCTGCTTAGCTGCTTGTGCTACTGGAGCAGGTGCAAGATGTTTGTCATCTTGGGCATCCACTTTTGGCCCAATCTCAACAATCTCAGTAACAGTTTCTTTGATAAGCTCTATTCCCTTAAGACTGCGGTTGCCTTCAGTATCAACTTCTACAAGATTTCGACGAATTCCTTCAACTCCTGCTTGAACCAAGCGACGTTCTCCTGCTTTAAGACTAGGATTTACTCGTTCTTCATGACCGTATGCCACCTTTTCTTCCTCAACAACCAATGCTGGATTGCTGATAGTCAAATCTTTGACTCCGTCTAGCGGTTGAACACGGCTTTCTACCTTAGTACCAACTTCAGTGATTTCTGCAACTGCTTCCTTGACTACCTCTGTTTTAAGAAGAGTACGGTTACCTTTGGCATCTACTTCAATCAGACGACGAGTCTGCCCTTCTACACCTACCTGAACAATACGACGTTCACCCAACAAGAGGTCTCCTGCTGGACGTTCTTGGCGTTCGAAGGTTTGAGTTTCTGTTTCAATCACTAACTCAGGTAGCGCTTCAACTGTTGGCGCAGTTTCTCCTTCTTCTAAGCTACCCACATGATGACTTTCTTTAACTACAAGTTTTTTGTTGAGTTCTTCCTTCAGGTTGGCAAATGCTTCTGGACTTGGATTTGTTGAGCCAATAAGAGTTTCTGCTTGAGCGATGATTGGATCGTCTGCATTTTTCTCACGAACTTTTCCTAGTAGAGTTTCAAGTTCTTCCTTAGCTGTTTGATAAAGCTGTACACCATTCAAGTCAGCACCAGCTTGTTTCAAGTCATTCAAGGCCTGGTTGACTGCTTCTTGACTAGCATCATGATTTTCTAAGATAGCTTTCGCTGCATCAAGCTTCTCAGCAAGAGCTGCTTGTTTTGCTGCATCAGCAAATGTATAAGCTATTGTTTCTTTGCGTCCTTGAGCAGATGTGATTTCTTGTTTCAGATATTCGTCGTTAATGGCTGCCTTAGGTGATACTAGAACATCAAAGTCGACAGTTTGTCCTTGATAATGCAACTGAAGTTTTTGACGGCCTGTTTTTTGAGAATCATAACCTGTAATTTCGACTCCTTGGTCTGTAAAGCTATGTTCAGTCTCTGTCTCATCATCATACAAGACCTTGAAACGTCCTTCTGATAAGTCTAGAGTATCGCCTACCAAGTAGTCAATTTTCGGTTGCTTGCTAATATACAAGGCTGCGACTTCTTTTGGACCAGTTTCTTCACCAGTCACTTGAACCTTGAAACTTCCTGCAACTGGAAGACCAAGATAGGTTACTGTTAACTCTTGTTCACCATGATGGTGAGCATCGTAGCCGTTAACAACTACACCTGCATGACTGAGGTTGATGACTTCATCTGATTCTTCACCTTCGTATTTGACACGGAGAAGACCACCTTTAAGATTCAATTCCTCACCATCTTGGTAAGTCGTCTTTTTAGGTGCTACTTCTAGACTGACAGCCTTAATCTTTCTTTCATCCTGAGGAATCGTCACAGCAAGAGTATTACTGATTTCTTTTCCTGGCAATTGTGTTCGGTAATAAAGAAGACTTGGACGTTTTTCAAAGCTCAATGGTTCTGTCGCCAAATCTCCTCCAACTGCTGTATTTAAGGTAGCGATTGGAGTTTGTGAATCTGCCTTGTCATAGACTGTGATGGTTGCCCCAGCAGGAACTTCTGAGAATCCTAGTTGAACCTTATTGTCCGTTAAAACACGCGCTGCAACTTTACTCATTGGAATGTTTTGACTCTCCGTATCAAGAGTTTCATACATCTTCCAGTTGTAGATACGAATGGCTTTCCATGGTGTTCCATTGTCAGACGTGATGACGTTCAAGCGCCATTCTTGCGCAGTGATTGGGCTATCAAGGGTGATATCTGAAACATGGGCTTTATTGCCACGAACAGCTTTAGCTAGTTTCCATTCGCCTGCTTCATCTTTGTAGTAAAGGTCAAAGTCTTTGGTGTTCATCAAGCCATCATTAACAGACTCTCCACCAGCTCCTGCGTGGTCCATGACCCATCTAACAACACGGCGTGGTTGTGTCAAACGGATATCAACACTACCACTCAACTGAGCAGAAGACCATTTGTCAGATAAGCTAGTGATAGTTCCATTCAACATACCTTCGATACCTTCTCCACCTTCTGTCTCTGGGAAGGTACTTCCGATAACAGTAGCCCCTGGAACGATATTTTCTGCAAGAGGTCTTGGAAGGCTGGTATCTTGGACAGTCATTCCCCACTCAAAGTTTGTAGTTGCTGCTTCAGAGCGAAGTCCATTTTTCCCAACTGCGACAACCTTCAACTCTTGACTAGTACTAGTTGCACTAGCTGAACGGCTAACTTTTGGTAGGTAGATCGTAGTTGCAGATGAGCCTGTCAATAGGCGCCAAGCATCGCCATCCTTCTCATAAACTTCATAGAAGTCAGCATCCTTGTTACCTGTAAATTGAACAATGGCTTCCGCTTCTTGAGCATTTTTCAGAGATTGTTTAGCTACTTTAAGAGCAGTTGGTGATTGAGGTGCCTCTTGATTATCTGACACTGTCAACTCACCCAAGTTAAATTGGTAATCCTTAAGAGCAGCAGTATTTTCAAAAGTAAGTTTGATACCGTAAATGGTCTGACCTGCCAAGGCACTCAAGTCAAATTCGTCTTTTGTCCAATCGTCAGATAGAGTCAGTTCTTTACGAGCATTCTCGCCACCATAAGTATAGTTTTTCTGAGTCGCAAATTCTACATAGACCTTGCTTCCTTTACCACCTTTATGGGCGACACGGAGTTTCGTTTTATCTGTTACTTCCAGTTTTGTAGAGTAGAGACGAACATCTTGGTTGGTATTTTCAGCTAAATCACCCGCAAACTTGAGTGAATTTCCTCCATTGTAGGCATCTTCAAAGTCATAGTCAGCTTGGAGTTTAGCAGCTGAGGATGTTTGCCACCAACGCCATGTAGGCAAGATACCTGATACAGAACGGTAGTTCCATTCAGAATCCTTAGAGACTTTACCGTCTACAAACCATTTTTTACCATGTCCAGTGTTAAAGGATGTTGTGAAGCTACGACCCACTGCTGGTGTGCGGTCAGCTACGAGGTTGGCAATCCCGTACCAGTCCTTGTCCTCTGGTTTTTGACCAGTTGGATCTCCTTGATAACCTGTAAAGAAGATGTTCTCATTCTTATGATAGTCTTCGCCTGTCTTACCAAGACTCGTGATAGTATCAGGTGCAAAGAGTCCAAGTGATAAGCGGAGCTTGCCATTTTCATCTAGAAGGGCATCCCATTTCACTTTTGTCTTGTAGGAACCGCCTTGTTGCAATTCCAAACCTGCAAAAACATCATACTGACTACGTCCAAGCCATTTTGCCATAGTTACAGAGTAATCATTTTTCTCTTTGGTCCAGTTAAAGTTGGCAAAGAAGTGATCCGCAGGAACCTTGTCTCCCTCTTTTTCCATGAATTGGTAATTGTATTCACCAAGTCCATCTTCATGATAACGACCATATTCATAGGTCATGGCGTCATACCAAGAATATTTGACTGGATGATTAACTTGAGCTGCATATTCCTTGGTATAAAGCATGAAGTCACGCATTTTCTTACCAAGAGGCGTCACGATATCACCTGTTGTTTCTTGGTTGATAAAGTAGCCATCAAAACCATAGTATTTAGCCAAATCAACCAACTTACGAGCGATAGGGAAAGTTCCGTCTTCGTCTTGTTGAAGGGCTGCGGCAAATTTTTCTTGGTCTGCAATGCTATTTGACCAGTTAAAGAATAAGGTACCCAATACAGGGACACCATTACGGTGACCAGCATCAATCACATCCGGAGTTGGAACCAGCCCTTCCCAGAAGACCATGGAATTCAAGTACTGCCAGTAGTCGAAAGCGTAGGCTTTAAACTCTTCACCACCTACAGAAGCATGGTCTTTAGCCTTAGAGTTAGTGTTAGCAAGAGCTTCAACCTTAGCGTCCTTATTAGCTTTTTCGTTGACTACATGTCCACGATAGCGTTTGGCTAGTTCTACTGAAGAGCGGTTAATAGCATCGTCTTCGCGAGCACCTGGTTCCCATTTCAACAAATCTTCCCATGTGTCAAACTTAATTTCTTTTGGTCGAAGACTTTTTTCTTCTTTCTTAGGAACGTCAGCGACAGTAGCTTTTTCTTCTGGCTTGTTTTCTGTAGTTGCAGGCGTTTCTTCAGCCTTAGGCGTTTCAGCAACTGGACTAGTTGCTTCCTTATCAGCTGCAGTCAATTGATCCAAACTTGGTTTCTCTTCTGAAACAGGCTGCTCGCTTGTCTTATCTTCCGTCGCTTCTAGCTCCTTCAATACTTCTGGTGCTGGTGTAGTTGCTTCTGCTGGAGTAGTGGTTGACGGTTGCTCTGAAGCTACTGCTGTAGTTGTTGCCCCATTTTCTGGAACGACAGACTCTTCAGCCAAAGCTGGACCTGCAAATAGAACGGAACCAATTATCAATGAGCAGGCACCCACTGACAATTTCCGAATACTATAGCGACAATGTTTTTCAAAAAATGGATTCTTCATTTTTTCTCCTTTGACTTTCTCATGAAAGTAAGCGCTTTATTTTTGAATTAAAAAAGTAGCTGTTCCAAAAATACACAGAACAGGTCATTTTCATTTTACGATATTTAGAAAAAGAGTCAACACTAGCCCTTCAAGAACTATAAAGAAGTGAAGAATTAATATAAATTAGACAATCATTGACCATTTTTCGAATAAAATCAACATTTTTCTCAAAAAAGAGCATTTACTACTTGTTAGATTTACTTTTATCCTTTAAAATAGAATGGGAGAAATTCCGCGATTATTTTTCGGAGGAAAAAGAAAATGTCCATTAATTGGCAGGAAATTATTTTTCACTTTTTAGGTGGTCTGGGTCTATTTTTATATAGTATCAAGACCATGGGAGACGGTTTGCAACAAGCTGCTGGAGACCGCCTTCGATATTACATTGACAAGTACACAAGTAATCCCTTCTTAGGGGTTTTAGTGGGGATTGTCGTCACTGCCCTAATCCAGTCAAGTACAGGTGTAACGGTTATTACGGTTGGACTAGTCAGTGCTAGTCTCCTCACCCTTAGACAGGCCATCGGGATTATCATGGGAGCCAATATTGGAACGACCGTAACATCCTTCATCATCGGTTTCAAACTTGGCGAGTATGCCCTACCCTTGATTTTCCTTGGAACCATGTTCTTATTCTTTACAAAAAACCGTACTGCAAATAATATTGGACGTATCCTTTTTGGTGTGGGTGGTATCTTCTATGCCCTCAACCTCATTAGTGCTGGGATGAGCCCTCTTAAAGACTTGCCTCAATTTAAGGAATACATGGTTACTTTGGGTCAAAACCCTATCTTGGGAGTTGTGGCTGGTGCAGTTATTACCGTTCTGATTCAGGCTTCTTCTGCAACCATCGGGATCCTACAAGGTCTTTATGCAGGTGGATTCCTCGACCTCAAAGGGGCACTACCAGTCCTATTCGGAGATAATATCGGTACAACCTTAACAGTTATTATCGCAGCAGCCGGAGCAAACATCTCTGCTAAACGAGTTGCAGCAACACACGTTACCTTTAACGTTTTAGGAACCATCCTCTGCTTAATCTTGTTAGGCCCATTCACTTCGATGATCGAGTACTTCCAGGCACTACTTCACCTCTCACCTGAGATGACGATTGCCTTCTCACACGGTGCCTTTAACGTAAGTAACACCATTGTACAATTCCCATTCATCGGTGCTTTGGCTTACTTTGTTACTAAGCTAATCCCTGGTGAAGACGAAGTTGTTAAATACGAACCTCTTTACCTGGATGAACAACTCATCAAGCAAGCTCCTTCTATCGCCCTAGGAAATGCCAAGAAAGAACTCTTGCACCTAGGAAACTATGCTGTAAAAGCATTTGACCTTTCTTACGACTACATTATCAATTCTAATGAAAAAGTCGCAGAAAAAGGACACAAGACTGAAGAAGCTATCAACACAATCGACGAGAAATTAACACGTTACCTCATTAGTCTATCTAGTGAAGCATTGAGCCAAAAAGAAAGTGAAGTCTTAACCAACATCCTTGACTCTTCTCGAGACTTGGAACGTATCGGTGACCACGCTGAAGCTTTGATTAATCTTAACGACTACTTGCAACGCAAGAATGTTCAATTCTCTAACTCAGCCCTAGAAGAGTTGGAAGAGATTTACCGTCAAACAAGCGATTTCGTTAAAGATGCTCTTGAAAGTGTTGAAAACAATGACCTTGAAAAAGCTCAAGCTCTTATTGAACGCCATGAAGCCATCAACAAGATGGAACGCGTCCTTCGTAAGACTCACATCAAACGCCTAAACAACGGCGAATGTTCTACCCAAGCTGGTGTCAACTTTATCGACATCATTTCACACTACACTCGTGTGTCAGACCACGCTATGAACCTTGCTGAAAAGGTTTTGGCTGAACAAATTTAAGATAAAAAAATGCTTTGATTCTTTCGAATCAAAGCATTTTAAATAGCTCTCCAATCATAATGGAAGAGGCAGCTGCACCCTTGTACCTTGCTTCTTCCTTTTGGATAAAACTGGCTAGATTGACTAACTCTGGCGCAGGTGTTCTAGGATTCTTGAGGAGTTCAAGTGTGACCAGCCCTGAAAGTCGAACTGCAAGCAAGCGCTCATTGGTGCTGGGTAATTGCTTAGCAGTCTCTACAAGTGCAAGCACTAGATCTTCACTCAGGTTTTGACGGGCATGATTGTAAAGATTCCGAATTAAGGTTTCTAGGTTTGGTTCTTCCATCCCTATTACCTCCATCATTTCTGTTTAATAATTTTTAATCAAATCTACTGTAGAACGATCCAATTTTTTAACCAAGGCTTGTAAGAAAGCTTGAGCTTCAAGGAAATCGTCCATAGCATAAAGGGTTTGATGAGAGTGGATATAACGAGCGCAGACACCGATTGTTGTTGATGGGACACCACCATTTTTCAGATGAGCTGCACCTGCGTCAGTTCCACCTTTTCCACAGTAGTATTGGTATTTGATGCCAGCTTCTTCAGCAGTTGTCAAAAGGAAGTCCTTCATGCCTGGGAGAAGCAAGTGACCTGGATCGTAGAAACGAATCAAGGTTCCATCACCAATCTTACCTTGACCACCATAAACATCACCAGCAGGTGAACAATCCACAGCAAGAAATACTTCTGGATCAAATTTGGTTGTAGATGCATGGGCACCACGAAGTCCAACTTCCTCTTGCACATTTGCACCGAGGTAAAGTTCATTTCCCAGTTTTTGACCTGACAAGTTTTCAGCTAATTCGCTAACCATAAGCACACCGTAACGGTTATCCCATGCTTTTGAGATGATATTTTTTTCATTCGCAGTTAGAATCGCACTACTATCTGGCACGATTGTGTCCCCAGGACGGATACCAAAACTTTCAGCTTCTTCCTTATCCGCAAAACCACCGTCAAAAACGATATCTGAAATAGCTGGCATGGTTGGGCCACCTGTGCCTCGAGTCAAATGTGGAGGTACTGAACCTGAGATGACTGGAATTTCACGTCCTTGGCGCGTAAAAAGTTTAAAACGCTGGCTGCTAACAACCATAGGGTTCCAACCACCAATGCTGACTACTCGGAAGGTCCCGTCTGGCTTGATTTCACTAACCATAAAACCAACTTCATCCATGTGAGAGGCTACCAAGACACGAGGGGCATTTTCAACTTCTGAGTGTTTAACCCCAAAAATACCACCCAAGCCATCAGTCACAACTTTATCCACGTGAGGTGTTAATTTTTCACGAAGATAAGCGCGAACAGGTGCTTCATGACCTGAGATAGCGGGAAGTTCTGTTACTTCTTTGATTTTAGAAAATAATGTTGTCATTTCTATCCCTTCTTTCTTTCAACCATTTTACCACTTTTTATAGGAGAAGGGTAGTGGGAATCAACATTTTACCAAGTAACTTACTCTTATAACAATAAAAGAATCACAAATGTGATCCTTCTTCTCTTGTATTCCGCTTTAATGAAAAGTGATCTGGTACGGGGTCTTTACCCGTTTCAGACCAAGGATGGCAACGTAATATCCTAGCCAAGCCCATCAAAACTCCCTTTAATCCATGTTTTTCAATAGCCTGAATCATATAGTTGGAACAGGTAGGCTCAAAGCGACAAGAGGGGGGAAAGGCTGGTGAGATAAAGCGTTGGTAAAAGCGCACTGGCGCAATTAAGATTTTTTTCATTATTTATTATTTGTTACAGCCATGGTGTGTAGTTGGCTGATTTCTTTTTTATTGAGACGACGTGCTTCTCCTGGACGAAGTCCTGTCAAGTCTAAATGTCCAAAACGTGTTCGAGACAACTTATCCACTTGAAGCCCAACTGCTTCAAACATCTTTTTAACCTGGTGATTGCGTCCTTCATGAATGGTTAGCTGGACAACTGAACGGTTTTTAACAGGATCTACTTTGAGAATTTCGTAAACAGCTGGCTTAGTCTTTTTGCCATCAATCTCAACTCCACGAGTCAAAGGACGAAGATTTTCCTTGTTAGCCACACCTTTAACACGCGCAACATAGACCTTGTCAATCTCATTACGGGGGTGAATCATCTCGTCTGTAAAGTCCCCATCGTTGGTCAAAATCAAGACTCCAGATGTATCCCAGTCCAAACGCCCTACCGGATAAATCCGTTCTTTCACATTGGGTAAAAGGTCAACAACAGTCTTGCGGCCCTTGTCATCCGTTACACTGGAAATCACACCACGTGGTTTATTGAGCAGATAATAGACCTTTTCTTCGTTGTAGATGGGTTGGCCTTCAACTTCGACCTTGTCGCCTGACTTGATAGTCGTCGCTAATTCACGTACTACCTCACCGTTGACTGTCACCAAGCCTTGCTTGATTAGTTCCTCTGCTTTTCTCCTACTGGCCACACCAGCGTGGGCAATATATTTATTGATTCTCATCTTCTTCTATCCTTTCACCAAATAATTGGCTTTCTTGTGCTTGAATATCAAGTTCATCTATCACTGGCAATTCTTCCAGATGATTAATACCCATGTAATCTAGGAAATAATCCGTAGTTACATAGAGATTAGGGCGACCCAAAACCTCTTTTTTCCCGTCTTCCTTTATCAGATCAAAAGCCTGCAACTTTGCCAAGGCTCCACTCGAGTTGACCCCACGGATGGCATCAATTTCTATCCGTGTGATAGGCTGCTTATAAGCAATGATGGACAAGGTTTCTAGCGCAGCTCGAGATAGACTCTGGTTGATGGGCGCCTTAGAATATTCTTTCAAAATAGCTGCAAATTGAGGCTTGGTTACCAATCTGTAGGCACCACCTGTCTCAATCAAGGCTAAACTGGAATCCTGGTCTTTTTCATACTTTTGAACTAACTTTTCTAAGCTTTGCTGAATCCCAGTCGGTGGCAAAGAAAGGAGTTCAGCCAACTGGCGTATCCTTATCCCCTCTTCACCCGCTACAAACAAGAGCGCTTCTATTTCTGCTAAAGTACTCATACTTCCTCTCTATCAAGCCTGACTTTGTTCTACTTGATTTTCCTCTTTCTTTTTCATGAGATAGATATCTCCAAAGCTCTCTTTTTGAATTAAGAGAATTTCTTGGGTTTTAATCAACTCCAAGGTCGCTAAAAAGAGCATGATGACCTCTTGTAAATCCTTGGTTTCTTTAAACAAATCTTGCAAGCATAATTGCTCACCTTCAACCAAAGCTTCTCGGACGATAACCATCATATCCTCAATCTTGTACTCATCTCGTAAAATGGTTGTGTGACTTTGCGAGAATTCTTCTTTTTTCTTGGAAAGCAAGTTTGAAAAGGCTAAGAAAAGATCAATCGTCGTCTTATCATGCACAAGTTCAGCATCCTCATAAATCAACTCTGTCGGCGCTTTTGAGTAATATTGAGCTCGCTCTTGATGCTTCACTTCCAACTGCTCTCCCAAAAGTTTAAACTTACGGTATTCTTCGATTTGAGAAAGGAGGTCCTGCTCCAGGTCATCCTCTAGGTCTGTCACTTCTGCAACCTTGGGCAAGAGCTTGCGACTCTTTATGAGCATGAGTTGACTAGCCATGACCATGTACTCACCTGCGACTTCCAAACGCATAGCTTGTAATGTGGAGATATAGGCTAGATATTGCTCGATAACCTCTGTAATGGGCACATCATAGATATCCATCTGGTACTTTGAAACCAAGTGCAAAAGAAGATCCAAAGGCCCTTCAAAATCTTTTAATTTAATATCCATTATCTATATTTTTCCAAGGTCATGACTGTCTTTAGTCCTAATTTTTTAGCAATTTCGTACAAGTCAACCTTTTCTTCGATTTGTCTTAATATAAACTGTTCTCTCAATTTTTGGGCAGATAAGTCTGAAAAACCTTTTTCCTTTAGAAAGGCTTCTAACTGACGAAAGGCCCACTGACGGGAGTATGGCTTCCCAGATTTTTCAAAAAGATAGGTCTGCCCCATCAAGGGTTCTAACTCTGCAAGCAAGTTTGTGGGAAGGCTCAAAATTCTTTGTTGAGAAGCTTTATTGATTCTCAATACTTGAAAGTCTAGATTCACATCACTTGTTTTTAAGGCTAGAATTTCACTTGGTAAGAGGCCCAATTCAACTATCAGCAAGGCCAACAAGCGTCCCTCTGGATAGGCACTTTCTTGCCAGAAAGAACTGAGGTCTAAAAGTTCTGACTGAACTTGCTTTTTCTCAGCCTGTTTTGGTAATTCTAAACGATAAAAGGTACCAATTTCCCCCTTCTGGTATAAAAAGTAAAGAAATTGATTGCAAGCAGAAACCTTACGCTTTTGGGCACTGATTTTAAAATTTGATAGTTGAGCTTGGTAGATTTTTAAACTTGTCTCAGAGATTCGTTCTCCAATCAAATCAAAAAACTGCTCCAAGTCATACTTATAGGATTGCTTAGAATTTACAGACAAACCTTGTTTTTCTTCTAAAAATGCTGAAATCCCTTCTCTCATTTGCTTCGAATCTCATATTCCTTACTAAAGTCATGCAAGAGAGCATTGACAGCCTTGAGGATTGACTTCCGTGTGATAATCCCTTGGAAAATACCATCCTTACCAACGACTGGTAGGAAAGACTCATCCACTAACTTATGCAAAACATCCGTCAATGTATAGTCTGGACTGACAACTGCTACGTCCTTTTTGGTCATGTGTACGATATCCGTATCTGCCATGGCTTCCTGACTCAAGTCCTGCTCCATCTGGTAGGCCAGAATGTCTCTAAGTCCAATGGTTCCGACAAATTCTTTCTCATCAGTCACTACTGGCACTCTGGTATAGGTCATCTGGCTAAGGAGGAGAATTGCATGATCTGCATTGTGGCTATCAATGAGTACAGCCAAATTTTCAGCAGGAGTTAAAAAGGTTTCCTCTTGCTCCAGTAAAAACTGTTCAAACTCCTTGGCAATCATCGAGCAAACTCCTTGGATAAGCCTGGATAGACCTCATGGTTACGTGTCAAAAAGTCCACTTTAAAGTAGCTATCATCAATCTCTACACGGGCATAGAGGCATTCTCTGATAGTCCCACGTGGCTGACTGATAGAACCAGGGTTTAGAAAGAGAGTCTTCCCTTCCATCCAAGCGTTTGGAACATGCAAGTGCCCATAAAGACAGATATCTGCATCTTCTTCCTGAGCCCAGAAATCTAGTTTCTGGAAATTAAAGTTAATATCAAACAAATGTCCATGGGTCTGGATGATCTTGGTAGGGCCTAGTTGAGTCACCAAGCGTTCTGGATAATCTGAATAAAAATCCATGTTCCCTCTGACGACCTGGATTCCTTCCCAGAGGGGTGAATCTGGGCGAAGCTCAGAGTCACCATCGTGAAAAATAGCATCGACTTTCCCTAGATAACGGTTACGGATTTCTTCTACAATCAAGCTATCTCCGTGGGAGTCACTCATTACAATGATGGTTTGCTTTGCCATGATGGAAATACCTCCAAAAGTTTCTTAACGGCTAAGGCACGGTGGGACTGGCTATTTTTTTCTTCAAGTGTTAATTCAGCTGATGATTTGCCAGTTTCTCCTACTAGGAAAAGAGGATCATAACCAAAACCATTTTCACCCTTAGGTTCAAAGTTAATGTAACCTGGCCAGTCAGCTTCGACAACCAAGCTTTCCTTTCCTGGGCTAGCTACGACAAGGGTTGTATGGAATTGAGCTGAACGGTCCTTGAGTTCAAAAACCATAGCTAATTCGTGCAAGAGTTTAGCATTGTTTTCCTGGTCAGTTGCTCCCACTCCTGCAAAACGAGCTGACCAAACACCTGGTAGACCACCGAGGACATCGACTTTAAGACCAGAATCATCTGCTAGAACCATCTTGCCTGTTAATTTAGAAATAGTTTCTGCCTTAAGGCGGGCATTTTCTTCGAAGGTCATACCTGTTTCGGCTACTTCAGGTAGGTCTGGATAATCATTTAGATTTTCTACGTCATAGCCCAGTTTGTCAAAGATAGCACGAAATTCCTTGGTTTTCCCCTCGTTACGAGTTGCAATCAACAAGGTTTCTCTGACTTTATTTGTCTCGAAAAAGTCTTGAACATTGACTCCTTCTTTAGGCAATTCTACATGCAGAAGTTGTCCATTTTCAACTAAGAGCAAGGCACCTTGACGTTGAATGACTTCCAAGTTTCGGTCCGCTTCTTGGTTGAGAATATCTACCACAAAAGAGAGTAAGCGGTAGGCTGAACCATATCGTAAAACAGTGACTGAAAGTGGAAATCCTCGCTCCTCATCTCGAAAGATTTTGGCCAAATCAACTAGCGGAAACTCTAACTCATCATCCGTCAAAGTCCGAATGCCACCAAAAACACTGTAGGATCCAACATACCAGTCTTGGTCATCCTTGTATTCATAAATTTTGTTTGTCATAATGTTACATGCTCCACATGAATCTCTTTTTCCAGCCATTCTGCTCCTATCTGGGCAAAACTTTGGCTATTTGCAGTTGTATAAAAACGGTGTTGAAGGGGCGCCGCATCTCGGCTACGATTAATCTCAAAGTAATTGAGTAAGACTGAGATATCGCGCACACACTCAGCTCCACTATCGATCAGCTGAACCTTAGGCCCCATGACATTTTGAATAATGGGTCTGAGGAGTGGATAATGAGTACAGCCCAAAATTAAGCTATCTACTTTTCCGACTAAGGGACGCAAGGTTTCATAGACAACTTTCTTGGTCACACTGGTCGATAGAGCACCTGACTCGACCAAGGGAGCAAACTTAGGGCAGGCCAAGCTTTCCACTTGTAAATCTGGGTCTAGATCATGAATCTTTTGTCGATAAATATCTGATTTTACCGTCATCGGGGTTCCAATCACACCGATTTTCCCACCCTGACTCGCTTTGATAGCTGCTGATGCACCAGGCAAAATCACACCCAGCACCGGAATATCCAACTTAGCTTTAATCTCTTCCCAGACGACTGCCGTTGCTGTATTACAAGCAATGACAATCATCTTAACATCCTTGGTCAAAAGAAAGTTGACCAGCTGCCAAGTATATTCACGAATCTGCTCAGCAGGACGGGGACCATAGGGAGCCCGTGCCGAATCTCCAATATAGACGATTTCTTCATGAGGAAGTTGGCGCATGAGTTCACGCACAACCGTCAAGCCCCCGACACCCGAATCCAAAAAACCAATTGGTCGATTATCCATACAGTCTTCTTTCTAGTATTTTTTCTGATTGATAGTTCATTATCATTACATTTCTTCCTGAAATTTCTGACAGACTGGGTAGCTCCCGACTGTCTCCCTCTTAATCATAATCAAATATCAATAGAATGCAAGGAAAAAGTCTTGTCTCTAAATATCAGTCAAACATAGTGAGAAGTCTGGAACTTTCATCCCAGACTTTTCCTATTTATTTCTTTTTATTGTTAGCAAGGGCTGCTTTTTGTTGGCGAATGATTTGGTGGTAAACTTGTTGTACTTTAGCTTCGCTTGGCTTTTGACCGTTTGCACTTAACAGAGTACGAACTGCTTCTGCGTTCAAACGTGGGTTATCCGCAAATTCTTTTTCGATTTGCTTGCGCACCAAGTACATACCTCCAAGAGCTCCTCCTAGAAAAGCTAAAAGAATCAATACAATTGCTAAAATAAGGTTCATAACATTTCTCCTGTTTCTTTTTGAATCTTCTATATTATACCATAAAGTCCCACGCCTGACTAGTTTGAGTTACGCTTTCATAAGGGTTGGTAATTACTCAGATTATTTTTTATCTCTGATCTTTTTCAATAGAATTAAAAAGAACTAAAATTTGGTAAAATAAGGCCATTTCTCTTGTAAGCCCTTGCAATAGTTTTATTTATTTGTTATATTAAGATTATCTGAAAAAATCACACATATTTCTGAAGACTTATTTTTTTAAAAGATAATGTATGCGCTTACAGATTTAAGAAAGGAGAATTTTGTGGATAAGAGATATTGGGAAAAATCCTGTAAGTATAGCATCCGCAAGCTAAGTGTCGGAGCTGCCTCTGTTTTACTTGGTGCTGTGTTTTTAGCAGCACAGGGTGTTGCTGCTGATGGTGTCGAGATTACGGAAAGTGAGGCAACAATTACTGAAACCTCTGCTAAACCGGATACAAAGGTAGAGGAAGTTCTTGTTTCTAACACAGAGACTCGGCCTGTAGCTGAATCAGCTGAAAAGCAAACAAACCCAGAGGCAGAACTACCTCAAACTAGTAGTCAGTCAGAGACAAGTGCTACTACCGCCCCAGCTGACAATAAGGAGAGTGAGAAACCGGAACTTCCTGTGAACAAGCAAGAACATTACGAACTACATTACAACCAACCAACTGCTCCTTCCTATGACGGATGGGAAAAACAAGCCCTTCCAGTCGGAAATGGAGAAATGGGTGCCAAGGTTTTCGGACTCATCGGTGAAGAAAGAATCCAATACAATGAAAAAACTCTCTGGTCTGGAGGCCCACAGCCAGATAGTCAAGACTACAACGGAGGAAACTACAAGGATCGCTACAAAGTCTTAGCCGAAATCCGTAAGGCCTTAGAAGACGGTGACCGTCAAAAAGCCAAACAACTAGCAGAGAGAAATTTGGTTGGGCCAAATAATGCCCAATACGGTCGCTACCTAGCCTTCGGTGATATCTTCATGGTCTTTAATAACCAGAAGAAGGGCTTGGAAAATGTTACTGACTATCATCGTGGCTTAGACATTTCTGAAGCTATCACAACTACCTCCTATACCCAAGATGGGACAAGTTTCAAGCGAGAAACCTTCTCTAGTTATCCAGACGACGTCACTGTGACCCACTTGACTAAAAAGGGAGATAAGACGCTTGATTTTACCCTTTGGAATAGCTTGACTGAAGATTTGATTGCGAATGGCGACTACTCCTGGGAATATTCGAATTATAAACAAGGAGCAGTTACGACTGATTCTAATGGTATTTTGCTCAAAGGAACTGTCAAAGACAATGGTCTGAAATTTGCTTCCTATCTTGGTATCAAGACGGACGGAAAAGTCACTGCTCAAGATGGTTATTTGACTGTCACTGGAGCCAGTTATGCAACACTGCTACTCAGTGCCAAGACCAACTTTGCTCAAAATCCAAAAACCAATTATCGCAAGGATATTGACCTAGAAAATACTGTCAAATCGATCGTTGAAGCTGCTAAAGCCAAAGACTATGAGACTCTGAAAAATGATCACATCAAGGATTACCAAAGCCTTTTCAATCGTGTTCAACTAAACCTCGGCGGTAGCAAGTCTAACCAAACTACAAAAGAAGCTCTCCAAACCTATAATCCAACAAAAGGGCAAAAATTAGAAGAACTCTTCTTCCAATACGGACGTTATCTACTGATCAGTTCTTCTCGTAATCGGACAGATGCCCTTCCTGCCAACTTGCAAGGAGTCTGGAATGCTGTAGATAATCCACCTTGGAACTCAGACTACCACCTCAATGTCAACCTACAGATGAACTACTGGCCTGCCTACATGAGCAATCTCGCAGAAACAGCTAAGCCAATGATCAATTATATCGATGACATGCGCTACTATGGCCGTATAGCTGCTAAAGAATATGCAGGTATCGAGTCCAAAGAAGGGCAAGAAAATGGTTGGCTGGTTCATACTCAGGCGACACCATTCGGCTGGACTACTCCTGGTTGGAACTACTATTGGGGTTGGTCTCCTGCTGCCAATGCTTGGATGATGCAGAACGTCTATGACTACTACAAATTCACCAAGGATGAAACTTATCTTAAAGAAAAGATTTATCCAATGCTCAAGGAAACAGCCAAGTTCTGGAATTCCTTCTTGCACTACGACAAGGCTAGTGACCGTTGGGTTTCTTCTCCATCCTACTCGCCAGAACATGGAACTATCACGATTGGGAATACCTTTGACCAATCTCTAGTTTGGCAGCTATTCCACGACTATATGGAAGCAGCCAATCATCTGAAGGTCGACCAAGATTTGGTGACAGAAGTGAAGGCTAAATTTGATAAGCTCAAACCACTTCATATCAACCAAGATGGTCGTATCAAGGAGTGGTTTGAGGAAGACAGCCCACAATTCACCAACGAAGGCATTGAAAACCATCACCGCCACGTTTCTCATCTAGTTGGACTCTTCCCAGGTACTCTATTTGGCAAGGATCAACCTGAATATCTAGAAGCTGCACGCGCAACCCTCAACCACCGTGGAGATGGTGGAACTGGTTGGTCTAAGGCCAATAAAATCAACCTCTGGGCCCGTCTTCTAGATGGAAATCGTGCCCACCGTTTGTTGGCAGAACAGCTCAGATCTTCAACCCTAGAAAATCTCTGGGATACACACGCGCCTTTCCAAATTGATGGAAACTTTGGTGCAACCAGCGGTATGGCAGAAATGCTCCTTCAGTCTCACACAGGCTACATTGCCCCATTACCAGCCCTTCCAGATGCATGGAAAGACGGGCAAGTCTCAGGCTTAGTCGCTCGTGGTAACTTTGAAGTCAGCATGAAATGGAAAGAGAAAAATCTTGAAACGCTATCCTTCCTTTCTAATGTTGGTGGGGATTTAGTCGTAGACTATCCAAATATCGAATCTAGTATTATCAAGATTAATGGCAAGGAAGTTCAAGCTAGTCGCCTCAAAGATAACCGTATCCAACTTGCGACTCAAAAAGGTGATGTCATTACCTTTGAAAACTTCCCTGGACGAGTGACTCGCTTATCAGCCCTTCGAAAAGATTCCGCCACAGCTGAACTCGACTTTAACACAGTTGAGGGAGCAAGTCATTATGTCATCCGACGAGAAAGCAAGGATGAAAACAGTCAAACTCCTAGCGTTCGTGAGTTTATCACCAACCAAACTCACTTCATCGATCGCTCGATTGATTCTAGCCATGCCTATACTTATACCGTTAAGGCTATGCTAGGGGATCGTACAACACCAGTTTCAGATCCTGCTTCTATCGATGCCTTCAGTGAGTTGATGGATGACCGTGACAAGCGCATCCAGTACGGCTCTGCCTTTGGAAATTGGTCTGACACAGATCTATTTGGCGGAACCGAAAAATACGCCGATATCTCAAATGGAAATTACTCTGATAAGGATGCGACTGCAACCATTCCATTCAATGGACCTGGTATTGAAATCTACGGACTCAAGTCATCTCAATTGGGACTTGCTGACGTTAAAATCGATGGCAAGTCTGTTGGAGAACTTGACTTCTATACAGCAGGAGCAACTGAAAAAGGTGTATTAATAGGACGTTACACAAATCTATCTTCAGGTTCTCACCTCATGACCATCACTGTTAAGCGCGAGCACAACGGACGTACAAACGAGCGTGCAAAAATTTCTCTCGATTACTTCAAAGTCTTCCCAGACCAAGGAGAAGCTGTTGAGAAGATTGACGACCGTGACCCTCGTATCCAGTATGGTTCCATGTTTAAGGATTGGAGCGATGCAGAACTCTATGCTTCTACAGAAAAATACGCTGACATCAACGCTGATGATAGCCTCGCTTCTGAAGCCACTGCAACCATTCCATTCTCTGGAACAGGTATCCGAATCTATGGATTAAAAACGGCATCACTAGGCAAGGCACTTGTCACACTGGATGGAAAAGAGATGCCAGCTCTTGATTTCTACACTCCGGGAGCGACTGAAAAAGGTGCATTAATTGGCGAATTTACCAATCTAGCAGATGGCGATCACGTTCTTACTTTGAAAGTAGATCCGAATTCTCCACAAGGACGAAAGAAAGTTTCTCTCGATTCCTTTGATATCTTAAAAGCTCCGTCCGTGTCACTCGATAGTCCAAGCCTTGACCCTATTAATTCCAAAGATAAGACTGTTACCTTAACCCTACCAACTGGCAATTGGGATGGAGTCGCTGTGACCTTCCCTGGTATCAAAGATCCTCTCCTACTCAGAAAAGTCGATGAGGACCATCTTGTCACATCTGGCGAACAAACAGTATTAACCATTAAGGATAACAAGGTCCAACTAGACATTCCTGAGGCTACAGATCGTAAAGCTGGTAATTCGATAGGAGCTTATGCCATCCAAGATACAACAACTACTAGTCCTGTTGTAACTGTCTTTCCTAAGGACGAAACTGCTCCAGTTGAAGAAAAAATCCTTACAAGCAAAGGGGATGAGCCTGCTCCAGTAGTAACCATTCCTGAGTACACAGATCCTATTGGGACAGCTGGAGATCAGGAGGCACCTACTGTGGAAATTCCTGAATACACTGGTCCTATCGGAACTGCTGGTGAGCAGGAGGCACCTACTGTGGAAAGACCTGAATACACTGGTCCTATCGGAACAGTTGGGGATCAAGAGGCACCTACTGCGGAAAGACCTGAATATACCAAACCTATCGGAACAGTTGGGGAACAGGAAGCGCCTACTGTGGAAAGACCTGAATATACCAAACCTATCGGAACAACTGGGGAACAGGGAGCGCCTACTGCGGAAAGACCTGAATATACCAAACCTATTGGAACAGGTAGTGGTCAAGCCTCGCCAAGTAACACAGTTCCTGAGTTTAAACTCAAAGTATTGAAAGACAAGACTACAAGAGTTCAAGTTATTAGTGGCACAACTGAACTAGGAGGCGCAAGCTACCTCGACAGTCAAAAAGTTGAAAATAAAGAACTCTTGGGCAAGAAATACGATGCTTACGCTCTTCAACTCAAGGATAAAGATGGACAGCCAGTTCAACCAAAAGGTGCTGTACTCGTTCGACTACCAGTATCCGGTGATATTCAAGAACTCTATCAATTAACTTCAACAAATGAATTAAAACCACAAGAATTCACCATTCGAGACGGTATGATTGAGTTTATTACTTTTGACGTGAGCACCTACGCTATTGTCTACAAGACAGAAGGCTCAACTGTTAAACCTGTCCCAGCTCATACGGAAGAAAGAAATCTAGAAACCACAAAACCATTGGTTGAAAGTAATGAAGCCAATGATCAGGTCTCTACGAATGATAAACAACTCCCAGCCACAGGTGAACAAGTTAGCTCTCTCCTCTTTATAGCAGGTCTCAGCCTAGCCCTCTCAGCTACTTTCTTACTAAAAGGTAAGAAAAATTAAACATTGTCCCCCTAGGAATATAGATTTATTCCGCTATAAAAAAGGATGGAAAATCATTCCATCCTTTTTCTATTTCAATAATATACTACAAATCAAATCCTATTCACATCTTTTGTAAATGATTTGGTAGGGTAGAAAAGTGGTAGAACAAGTCTTGATGTTCTACCGTTTTTTTACATCCACTACTTCCGTTTTCTTGCGATCAGGTGAATCGGTGTTCCTTCAAAGACAAAGGCCTTGCGGATTTGATTTTCCAAGAAACGTAGGTAAGAGAAGTGCATGAGTTCTTCTTCGTTGACAAAGATGACAAAGGTTGGTGGTTTGGTTGCCACTTGGGTCGCATAGAAAATCTTAAGGCGTTTCCCTTTATCTGTCGGTGTTGGATTGATGGCGATAGCATCCATAATCACATCATTCAAGACAGCTGATGGAATACGGGTATTTTGACTCTCGCTGATTTGTTTGATCATCTCAGGCAACTTGTGGAGACGTTGCTTGGTCAATGCTGAAACAAAGATAATAGGTGCGTAAGGCAGGTATTGAAACTGCTCACGGATATCCTCTTCCCAGTTTTTCATGGTGTGGTTATCTTTTTCAAGTGTATCCCACTTATTGACCACGATAATCATCCCTTTACCAGCTTCGTGGGCAAATCCAGCGATACGCTTGTCATACTCACGAATACCTTCCTCGGCATTGAGGACCATCAAAACTACATCTGAACGGTCAATAGCACGCATAGCACGCATAACCGAGTATTTCTCAGTATTTTCATAGACTTTACCTGACTTACGCATACCAGCCGTATCAATCATGGTAAACTCTTGGCCGTCAGCATCTGTAAAATGAGTATCAATGGCATCACGAGTGGTACCAGCGACAGGGCTGGCAATGACGCGATCTTCTCCCAAAATGGCATTAATCAAGCTAGATTTTCCAACATTTGGACGACCAATCAAGCTGAATTTAATAACATCTGGATTTTCTTCTTCAACTTCATGTGGGAGATTTTCCACGATAGCATCCAGCACATCCCCTGTCCCGATACCGTGAACAGATGAGATTGGTAGAGGTTCGCCCAATCCAAGAGCATAGAAATCATAGATATCATTTCGCATCTCTGGATTGTCAACCTTGTTAACGGCTAGGATGACTGGTTTATGAGTTTTATAAAGTTTACGGGCAACGTATTCGTCCGCATCTGTAATTCCTTCTTTACCAGACACGACAAAGACGATAACATCTGCTTCTTCCATGGCAATTTCTGCCTGGTGCTTGATTTGTTCCATGAAAGGCGCATCGACATCATCGATACCTCCAGTATCAATCATACTAAAAGAACGATTGAGCCACTCACCTGTGGCATAGATACGATCCCGCGTTACACCTTCAATATCTTCTACGATTGAGATGCGTTCTCCCGCGATACGGTTAAATAGGGTTGATTTCCCAACATTGGGACGTCCCACAATGGCAACAGTTGGTAAGGCCATGTTTTCTCACTTTCTACAATAACTTCTTCTGCTCAAGATTTTCTCGAGTCGAGCTTGGTTCTGGATTGCCGAATTGCTCTGCTAAACGTTGACTCCAAGTTGTAGTCGCACGCGCACCTGCATATTCAGTCTGTACACGGTCATAGGCTTCGATTGCCTCAGTTGACTGTTCTTGGTATTCTTCCTCAAAGACAACATTCTCTAGTGGCAGTCTTGGTTTTACAGCATGCTGTTGATTTGGCACACCGAGTGCAATCCCAAAGACTGGATAGGTATAGTCAGGAAGCTTGAACAATTCTGCTAACTCAACAGACTTGTAACGCACCAAACCGATAATCACTCCACCATAGCCTAGGCTTTCTGCCGCAAGCAAGGCATTTTGTCCAGCCAAAGCCGCATCTACTGAAGTGATGAGGAGTCCTTCCACCCCTTGAGGTTGGAAAATATCCGTATGGAGACGAGCTCCTTTTTCTGCACGGTTTAGGTCACCAACAAAGAGGAGAAATGCAGCTGATTGGCGAATAGCTTCCTGAGGGACTAGATCAAATAAGGCGTCCTTCTTTTCTTGACTTCTGACAAGAATGACCGAGTAGGATTGGAAATTTTTCCAAGAAGAAGCCATTTGGGCAGCTGTCAAAATCTCATTCAAGTCTGCTTGGGGAATCTCTTGCTCCTTAAATCTACGCACTGAAGTATGATCCTTCATTAATTTGATTGTTTCTGTCATCGGCGGTTTTCTCCTTCAAGTCTTGTTTCCTCTGCTAAATAACGAATGCGTTCCATGACGCGTCTAGCTTCCCAGGTTTCGTCATTTCCATTTTTCCCTTTTGCGAAATGCTTCTCCAAATCTTCAAAGTTGAAGTTGGAGGTGAAAAAGGTTGGCAAATCTTCCTGCATACGATATTGGAGAATAACCTGCAGGATCTCGTCACGCACCCAAGCTGTTGATTGCTCGGCACCAATATCATCCAAAATCAAGACTTCAGCAAGCTTGATCTCATCCACCAAGGTCTTGACATTGCCATCACCAATGGCATTTTTGACATCGATGACAAAGCTCGGATAGTGGAGGAGCGTTGATGAAACACCACGTTTTTCTGACAAATCATGGGCTAGGGCAGCCACCATGAAACTTTTACCCACACCAAAGTCTCCATATAAGTAGAGACCTTTCAAATTATTGGGGTAAGCGTTAACAAATTTTATCATTCTATTTAGAACAGTTAAACGCCGAACATCATCACGATAAACATCTAAAAAACTGACATTTTTCAAGCTAGATGGAAAATTAATTAAGTTGAGACGTTTCTTGATGGCAGCTTCTTTTTCTGCTGCGATTAGCTCCGGAGTTTCTTCATAAGAAACGTCCGCATAGCCATGGTTCATGACTAGAATGGGCTTGTAGCCACGCGCGATATAGTCTGTATCTCCTCGGAGGAACTTATCTCTCTCAGTGATGTATTGGTTAAACTTGGAAATACTACGGTTCAACTCCTCCTGACTGAGGGATTCTTTCTGGATAAAGGCCGCAACATCAGGGTCTTTCACTATTTGCCGGACTAAATCCTGATACTGAAATCGGCTTGGTTGACGTTTGAGTACATCTCCGACACTTTCCATCTAATCACCTCCGTTATCTAATTTTGCTAATAATTCTAGGGTTTGGCGTTCCATTTCTTCTAATTCCTCAGCGGATGACGTATTTTTATATTCAGGGTTGCTCCATTTAGGCACATTGGTTTTTGCTGGGGCAGTCTGATTCTGCTTTCGCGTTTTTGCTTTTTGGCCACGTTCACGAATACGGAGGACAGCTTCCTCTGCACTACGGATATTTTGATAGGCGTAGTCATTAGCCACCTTCATGGCGTATTTTTCATTGATATTGGCCGAATCAACCTTATTAAAGGTCAGGAGCAGGATAACATTGATTACTTCATCCAGCAAGCCCAAGGCCGCCATCTGCTGGAGCAGGTCTCGTTCAGTCTGGGTAATACTTCCCTTGCGAGTCTGCTTGATTTCAGCAAGGAACTGCAAGGCTGTCTTTTTCTTAGCCTCTCGGATAATGGTAGCCTCCTTGGGACTAAAGTCAGAAGTCACAGGATTTTGCGCTATCTTTTCACGGATGCGTTTGACAGAAATCACTTGCGACACTGCTGTCGCTTTGGCTACTTGATAAGTTTCAAACCAGGTCCACCTCTGCTCGTCTGCTATTGCAAACAAGGCCAAAACATCCGAAGTCTCATCTTGAAAGCGAAGACCATCACGGGCCATGAGCTGACGGAAATGCTCCAAATCAAAATCATCTGCTGCAGGCTGACTGCTAGAGGTTTCTTGACTCACAGACTCGGATAACTGAGGAAAGATTTGACTCAAGGCCACCGAGATCGGTTCCCCTTCAACACTTTCCTGTCTCATGGCTGCAACCGCACTATCCCCAATCATTTTTTCTAACAAGGTCCGATAAACTGTATGTTGTAAAAATTCTTGAGTTGATAGGGGAGGATGAAGTAACAGGCTATAGGTCTCCCCCTGCTGATAGAGGGTCACCAATTTCATGGCTGTCAGAGTTTTAAAAGCCTTTAAAAGACTATCCATCCCAAAATTCAGATGGTTGAGCATGGCTGCAAAGAGATGTTCCTTTTGACCACCATCCCAAAAAGTCACAGCATAAAGATATAGGCTCAGCGCCTCCTGACCGATAATCGGGAGGTAGCACTGCACCATTGATGAGGTATCTTGCGACACCCGATTATTCTTTACAAAAGAAAAACGGTCATTTGGCTTCATTTATTTTTCCTTTTTCTTTTTTGAGGATTGTGTGATCTGCTGGAGTAGGCTTTCAAGCTCACTCACATCCTTAAAACTACGGTAAACACTGGCAAAACGGACATAAGTAATCTCATCTAGCTCTGCCAACTCTTCCATAACCAAGGAACCAATAACCTCACTCTGAATTTCATTTTCATTGCGACTACGGAGTTTTTGTTCGATGCGATTGACCACCATGCCAATCTCATCACTAGACACTGGACGTTTCTGGGCTGAACGAATAATCCCGTTAAAGATTTTATCTCTTGAAAATTGTTCCCGTGTACCATCTTTTTTTACCACAACCAGTGTTCTCTCTTCAACACGTTCATAGGTTGTAAAACGATGCTGACACTCTTCACACTCACGTCTTCTTCTGATTGTATTTCCTTCTTCAGCCTGGCGACTATCGATCACACTTGATTTTGTAGCGCCACATTTTGGACAACGCATGCCTTTCCCTCCTTGTCGTTTTCTTTTCATTATACCATTTTTTAAGAGATTCCCAAAATAATTCTCCTTTTGGCTTGACAAGTTTTTTGTTTTGTTGTATTATTGAATTAACACAAAGGTAAATAGAAAGGAGATCGTGATGTCTTGGACATTTGATAACAATAAACCCATTTATTTGCAGATTATGGAGAAAATCAAATTACAGATTATTTCCCATAAACTCGAGCCCAATCAACAGCTTCCAACCGTTAGAGAATTAGCAAGCGAGGCAGGGGTCAATCCCAACACCATCCAGCGTGCCCTATCGGACTTGGAAAGAGAAGGCTTCGTTTATACCAAGCGGACATCTGGACGCTTTGTCACAGAGGACTTGGACTTGATCCTCCAATCCCGTAAGCAACTGTCAGAAGAACAGCTGCAACAGTTTGTAACAGGCATGGTAGAATTTGGTTATGAAAAAGAAGAACTACCGACTGTTTTGAGAGATTATATTGAAGGAGTTTAAACTATGACCTTGTTAGCATTTGAAAATGTGTCGAAATCCTACGGAGCAAGCCCTGCTCTTACAAATGTTTCCCTTGAAATTCCAGCTGGAAAAATCGTTGGTCTCCTTGGGCCAAACGGTTCTGGAAAGACAACCTTGATTAAACTAATCAACGGCTTGCTACAGCCAGAGGAAGGGCGTATTCTTATCAATGGCGTGGAACCAAGCCCAGCAACTAAAGCGATTGTTTCTTATCTCCCTGATACGACCTACCTCAACGAGCAGATGAAGGTCAAGGAAGCTCTCACTTATTTCAAGACCTTCTACCAAGATTTTAATCTGGAACGTGCTCAAGGTCTTCTTCGTGACCTTGGCATCGATGAAAATAGCCGTTTCAAGAAACTCTCAAAAGGGAACAAAGAAAAGGTTCAGCTGATTCTTGTCATGAGTCGTGATGCTCGTCTATACGTGCTTGACGAACCAATCGGGGGTGTAGACCCAGCGGCTCGTGACTATATCTTGAACACCATCATTAACAACTACTCTCCAACTTCGACTGTCTTGATTTCAACTCACTTGATTTCAGATATCGAACCAATCTTGGATGAGATTATCTTCCTCAAGGATGGAAAAGTCGTCCGTCAAGGAAATGTTGATGATATTCGCTATGAGTCTGGAGAGTCTATCGACCAGCTCTTCCGCCACGAATTCAAAGCCTAGATAAAGGAGATTATTATGTTTTGGAATTTAGTTCGTTATGAATTTAAAAATGTTAACAAATGGTATTTAGCCCTCTATGGTGCTGTGTTGGCTCTTTCTGCCCTTATCGGGGTTCAAGCTAGTTCCCTAAAATCCATTGATACACCTGATCAACAAATGATTATGTTAGTTTTTCTGGCTCTAGTTTTTGGTGGACTAATCATTACCTTAAGTATTTCAACCTTGATTTTGATCATCCGTCGCTTCAAGGGTAGTGTCTACGATCGTCAGGGATACCTAACTCTCACACTCCCCGTATCTGAGCACCAAATCATTTTATCCAAACTTTTGGGTGCTCTCATCTGGTCTCTGGCGAGCTCATTAGTCTTTATCTTGAGTATTTATATCATTTTAGTTCTGACTGGTGCAAACTTCCTTGATATCTTTTCTCTCGAATACCTCTTTAAATTTTACATGGATAGTTTCTGGCTTTCTGTGATTTCATATATCCTCAGCACAATTTCAGGAATCCTCTGCATCTACTTGGCGATTTCCATCGGACAACTTTTCAATGAATACCGCACAGCTCTTGCCGTTTTAGCCTATATTGTTATCCAAACCATTCTCGGCTTTGTTGGTCTCAACTTTCGCATAGATATCGACTACAATTGGATGATCTCCTTTGAAATCGTTAAAGACCTCATCCTCAGCGCAGCCTTCTATCTCGGAACCTACTATATCTTAAAGAATAAAGTTAATTTGCAATAAAAAATGCCCAGCTACTAGAGCTGGGTTTTTGCGTTAACTCAATATCAAATTGGCTACGATCGGACTTACAAATACATAGAGAATACCTGTAACACCGATGGCTAGTCCTCCCATAGCACCTGCAACTGGTCCATAGCGAAAAGCCGTTCCAGTTCCAACGGCGTGACCTGTTCCACCCAGGGCTAGTCCAGCCGCTACTGGATCGTCTATCTTGAGCCATTTTAAAAGCGTTGGTCCTATAACGCTGGTCAAAATCCCCGTCGCTACGACAACTACTAGGGTCACGGTAGTCAAGCCTTGCAATTTTTCTGTGATCCCTACTGCCATAGCAGTCGTTACTGACTTAGGAAAGAGAGAAATAGCTAGGAAAAAGTCCATGCCAAAGATTTTTGCGACTAGGGCTGTAAAAGAGGTATTGACGATGACAGCTAGAAAACTACCCAGCAAAATACTTCTAACATGATGCTTCATCAAGTGGAAGCTCTTATAGAGGGGAATTCCTAGAGCCACTGTTGAAGGAACAATCAAGTTATTAAGATAAACCCCACCTTGGTAGTAATCTTGGTAGGAAATGCCAGTTACCTTTAGAAATATGATAATAAAAATAGCTGACAGTAGCAAAGGAGTCGTTAAGGGATGAGGATAACGTCTGAAAATCATCATTCCCCCAAGATAGGCTAAGATTGATAAAGCAATCCCAAATAGGGGATTAGATACAAATTCGCTCATTTGGTACCTCTTTCTTCGTAATCACCTTCATAGCGTTTTTTGATAAATTGAACCACAAGCGCAATCAAGATGATATTAATCACTGCTGCAAAAAAGACAATCAAAACAATCGGCAGAAGATAGGGTGCAATCACATCAAATTTTTCCATAATTCCAACCGCAGGAGGTAGAAAGAGAATGGTCATGTTGGCCAAGAGAAAATTCCCAACCATGTTGACATGGCGGGTGCGCAGCCACTTGAACTGCAAGGCTAGAAAAAGAATAATCAAACCGATGATACTTCCAGGAATCGGCAAATGAAAAAAACTGGAGATCCCTTCACCGATTAGAGAAATCACAAAAAGAATCATTAACTGAACATATAACTTCATCGTAAACTCCACAAATAGACTTTCTGCATACCAGTTTACTCTTTTTTCAGAAAATTTCAAGGAAATATATAAGAAACATCCTTCTTGCTATCCAAGCCAAAAAGGTGTATACTAATTGCGTGCGCAAGCATCATAGATACACTAGTATGATTACACTATTATAGAAGGAAAGGAGATGGACATGACTTACTTAGAAAAATGGTTTGACTTCAACCGTAGGCAAGTAGAGCTAGAAGCTATTTTAGAAGAGACCATCGCTGAGCAGAGTGAACAAACCTTGACACTCAAGGAGTTTTACCTCTTGCACTTTCTAAATCAGGCTGAAGGCAAATCCCTAAGACAAATCGACTTGCCAGATAAACTCCACCTGAGCCCTAGTGCTGTTTCACGGATGGTGGCTCGCTTAGAAGCCAAGAACTGCGGTTTACTTAGTCGGAGATGCTGCGACCAGGACAAGCGAGCTAGTTTTATCTGCCTGACGAGAGAAGGACAGACTACCTTGGCTTATTTACAAACAGCTGTCGAAGAAAGCTTAGCAAGAAAATCAAACTGGTTAGCCTAACATATTTTTCAAAAAAACTTGCGTGCGCAATCATTTTTCTTGACATTCCTTTTTTCAAGGAGTAAAATGAAATCATGATTTAGCAAAGGAGAATCCTATGATTGAAATCACTTATCTTGATGCCAGCAAGCAAGAGAGAACCATGACCTTTGAGTCATACGATGAATTTGAACGTTCTCAACATGCCTGCCTGATCGGTGTCGCAGACTACTACCCTGTTCAAAAATTGACTTACAACGGTCATGATTTGGACTACCATGGGACTTACGGAGATGTCTTCTTCTATCTCATGAAACAAGATTTAAGCCAATATAACTAAAAAGGAGAAATACTATGGCCAAAGCAATTACAGATGCAACATTTGAACAAGAAACTAAAGACGGATTGGTCTTGGTAGACTTCTGGGCAACTTGGTGTGGTCCATGTCGTATGCAAGGCCCAATCTTGGATAAGCTGTCTGAAGAACTTTCAGAAGATGTCTTGAAGATCGTTAAAATGGACGTTGATGAAAATCCTAACACAGCTCGTTCATTTGGAATCATGTCTATTCCTACTCTTCTTTTCAAAAAAGATGGACAAGTGGTTAAACAAGTTGCTGGTGTTCACACAGCAGAACAAATCAAAGCTATCGTTGCTGAATTAAGCTAATCAAAGGAGAGACCAAGTGCATTCATTTGGTCTCTTTTTTCTTGCCCTTTGCCATTTTTCAAAAAATATGCTAGACTGTAAGTAGAATATCACGATGTTTGGGACATGCCATCGCTAAAAAAAACCTCTACTTGGTATTTTTTAGCTCCCTATAGGGAGCTTTTTGCGTGCTCTGAACATTTCCCATTTTGGAAGGAGTACTATGAAACGTCAATCAGCCTTGGTCGTCTTTAGCGGCGGTCAAGATTCAACAACCTGCCTTTTCTGGGCCAAGCAACACTATGAAAAGGTAGAAGCCGTTACCTTTGCCTATGGCCAACGCCACCATCTCGAAATTCAAGTGGCCAAAGAAATCGCTGAGGAACAAGGAATTCGTCATCATATCCTAGATATGTCTCTGCTAGGACAAATTACTGAAAATGCCTTGACTTCAGATCTAGAAATTGAGCAAAAAGAAGGAGAGGTTCCTAATACTTTCGTCGATGGTCGCAATCATCTCTTTCTGTCCTTTGCTGCAGTCCTTGCCAAGCAGCGTGGAATTACGGATATCGTGACAGGAGTGTGCGAAACAGACTTCTCAGGCTATCCTGACTGTCGTGATGTCTTTGTCAAATCGCTCAATGTGACCCTCAACCTTGCTATGGATTACGACTTTGTGATCCAAACGCCTCTCATGTGGCTAGACAAGGCTGAAACTTGGAAATTAGCCGACCAACTCGGTGCCTTTGACTATGTTCGTGAGAAGACCTTGACCTGCTATAATGGGATTATCGGTACTGGTTGTGGAGATTGTCCTGCCTGCCATCTACGCCAACATGGTTTAGAGGTTTATCTCTCTCAGAAAGGAGAGGCCTGATGTTTTTTGCCCCCAAAGAAATCAAACAAGAAACTGGGGAATCTCTTGTCTACAATCCTCACAGAACCTTAGTCTCAAAAGAATTTACCTTCGATGCTGCCCACCACCTCTTTCACTATGAAGGAAAATGCAAATCCCTACACGGTCACACCTATCATCTGCAAATCGCTGTCAGTGGATTTTTAGATGATAGAGGTATGACCTACGATTTCGGAGACATCAAAGCGATCTACAAGGACTACTTAGAGCCCCACTTGGATCATCGCTATCTCAATGAAACCCTTCCCTACATGAATACGACTGCTGAAAATATGGTTTACTGGATTTTCCAAACCATGAGCCAAGAGTTGCCAGACGAGCGCGGTCTCCGTTTGGAATATGTTCGCCTCTATGAAACTCCGACTGCCTTTGCAGAGTTTAGACGGGAGTGGTTAGATGACTAAGGAACGTGTCCTCAAACTACCAGTTCTGGAAATTTTCGGCCCAACCTTTCAAGGAGAAGGTCGTGCTATCGGCCAGAAAACCATGTTTGTCCGCACTGCTGGTTGCGACTACCATTGTGACTGGTGTGACTCTGCCTTTACTTGGGATGGTTCTGAGAAGCCTACTCGCATGACAGCTGATGAAGTGATCGCTGAGTTAGACAAACTAGGAAGCTACGACTATGTAACCCTGTCTGGAGGAAATCCTGCCATCCTAGCTGCCAACATGGCCGAGTTAGTCACCAAGCTCAAGCAACGTGGTGTTACTCTGGCTGTTGAAACCCAAGGCTCCCGCTGGCAACATTGGTTAAAAGACATCGACCAGGTGACTCTGAGTCCCAAACCTCCTTCTTCCAAGATGGAAGTCAATTTTGAGACCTTGGATTTCATTGTTTCTCAACTAGATCCAGACAAAGTCACCTTTAAAATCCCTGTCTTTGATGATGCAGACCTAGCCTTTGCCAAAGGCATTCAAGAACGCTACCAACCAGATGTCCTCTTCTTATCGGCGGGAAATCCTGAGCCCAAAGCTACAGGCAATATTGTCCAAGACCAACTGGACCGCCTCAAAGAGCTATGGGAACGTGTCGCTGCTGACGATAGCTGGGGCAATGTCCGCGTCCTTCCCCAACTCCATACCCTCCTCTACGATAACCAACGTGGTGTTTAAGATTAGAAAGAAAAAATCATGTCACAACAAGAAGAATTGAAAAACTTAAGCCTACTGGGCAATAAAGAAACTACCTACATCTTTGACTATCAACCAGAAGTCCTCGAATCCTTTGACAATCGTCATGTGGAAAATGACTATTTCATCAAATTCAACTGCCCTGAATTTACCTCACTGTGCCCAATCACTGCGCAGCCAGACTTTGCGACTATTTATATTTCCTACATTCCTGACAAGCTCTGTGTCGAGTCAAAATCCCTCAAACTCTACCTCTTTAGCTATCGAAACCATGGAGATTTTCACGAAAACTGTATCAACACTATCGGGAAAGACTTGGTCAACTTACTCGACCCTCGCTATTTAGAAGTCTGGGGAAAATTCACTCCACGCGGAGGCATTTCAATCGACCCTTACTACAACTACGGTAGACCTGGAACTAAGTATGAAGGCCTGGCAGAACAACGCCTCTTCCAACACGACCTTTATCCAGAGAAAATTGACAACCGCTAATACTCTTCGAAAATCTCTTCAAACCGCGTCAACGTCACCTTGCCGTAGATATAGGTAACTGACTTCGTCAGTCTTATCCACAACCTCAAAACAGTGTTTTAAGCTGACTTCGTCAGTTCTATCTACAACCTCAAAGCAGTGCTTTGAGCAACCTGCGGCTAGCTTCCTAGTTTGCTCTTTAATTTTCATTGAGTATAAAAAGATACGAAAAAGCCCTGTTCCTCATCATGAGGAGCAAGGCTTTTTAAGTTTCAATTATTCTTCAGTTCCAAGGAAGTTTTTAGCAACAAGGGCTGCAAGAACACCACCAACGATTGGTGCAAGGATGAAAATCCAAACTTGTTGAAGAGCTACACCACCTACCAATACAGCAGGAGCCAAGCTACGAGCTGGGTTTACTGAAAGTCCAGTAATGTTCAAGCCAGCTAGAATCAAAGCTGTCAATGACAAACCAATCACCAAACCAGCAATTGCGCCATTCCCTTTGCTTGCTGATGTTACAGTCATGATGACCAAAACAAACAAGAATGTTGCGATTGTTTCAAACAAGAAACCACCAAAGACAGTTACTCCGTTTGCCAAGGCATTTTCACCAAGACTTGCAGTTGACATACCTGAATTTGCCAAGAGGAAGAATACAGATCCAGATGCAAGGAAAGCACCAACCACTTGTCCGAAGATGTAGTTTACAAGCTCTGAAGATGACAAACGTTTGTTAACAAACATAGCGATAGAAACAGCTGGGTTCAAGTGAGCACCTGAAACAGTTCCGATTGAGAAAGCTGCAACTACGATTGCCAAACCAAAAGCAAGAGCAATCCCAAGGTGTCCAAGTCCTTCAACACCATTTCCAAAAACAACAGCTCCTGTTCCGATGAACACAAGCATAAAAGTACCGATTAATTCAGCAACAAATTTTTTCATGATAAGTCTCCTTTTTTCAAACTATGTATTAGTCTATCAGAAGAAGGAAAGGGTTTCAAGAAATGTGCTTGGAAATTTTGTGTATGTTTTCACATTTAATAGTCGAAATCTAATATTGAAAAGATTGAATGGCTTCTTTCAAGTCATCTTGTAAACTATTTCTCTGGTCGAGTTGTACATAGACTTCTAATAAACAAGATCTAAAATTGGAAAATTTATAAAAATCTTCCGTCTCTTCTATCGGGAAATCAAGTGACTTTATCCAAGAGGCTAGTGTCGCTTGATCCACCTTGCCTTGCAAAATAGGTTCGTAAAGCACTCTGGCTAAGCGCCATTCCTCATCATCTATAAATCGAATCGAAATTCTTTTAAACAGTTGACCAAGGATCTCAAACACCTCATAAATTCGACTTGCAGAAAAGTCTGGATGACAAACGACTTCAGTCAAGAGATCCGCTCCATGCGCAAAAGCATGTACCCAACCATACTGGCTTGAAAAACCAGTCGTATCCTCTTCTTTTTCAAGGTAGTGCAAACCTTGATCGAGCATCGTATTTCTGATATCAGTTTTAAGCACTTGATAAAAAAGAGACTGTTGATTGCCATCGGCAGATAAGAGATTGGCATAAATAAGTGCCCTAAAAGAACGGTCAAGCGTTGAAGCTCCTAGCTTATCGAGCTCTTTATCTAGTCCACCATCAGAAACAATCATAGCAGATATAAATTGAAATTGCTCCTTTGTAAATAACTCTTCTTGGATCCCTCTAGCCAAACTGGTAAAAACCAATTCATCGCGAATTTCTGAAGAAGGATCTCCTAAATGCTCAAGTAACCACTGGAGTTCTTTTTGACTATAACTCGGTTTTTCTTCTGCTATTTTTCTAAGTAAGTCTTGATACATGGTCAATACCTCTACATTTCTAGCAACTTGATATAATCCAGACCCCATTTCTCGACAGCATCTAAAACAACTCTGAATTCCTGTCCCATTTCGGTTAAGCTGTACTCAACTCGTGGGGGAACTTCCGCATAGACCTTTCGTTGAATAATCTTATCCTTTTCTAATTGACGGAGATGACGTGTCAAAATAGTTTGAGTAATCCCAGGCAATAATCTCTGCAATTCTTTAAATCGTTTAGTACCCGTACTCAACTGATAAATGATTACCAGTGCCCATTTCCCTGTTAAAACCCTCTGCGTTGTCGCAAATGGACAAATACCATACTCACTCACTTTATTTGGCATAAAATATCTTCTTTCTATTTTTTTAAAAAATTTTATCTTTTAGTATCAACAATAGTACTACTTTTGATACCAGCTATCGAAAAAGTGTCTACTTGTTTTTTTGATTGTAACTGTTACAATTATATCATAAAAAAGAAATGGAGAATAGATATGTCAACAAACTTAGAAATTTTCAATGCTTATAACCAAGCTTTAATTGCTGGTGACTTTCCTGGTGTCTTTGAAACGATGGCAGACGATATTGTCTGGCATCAACCTGGTACTCATAGTATATCTGGTACAGTTGTTGGTAAGGACAAGCTAGGAACTCACCTAGCTACATTTGCTGAGAAAACTAATGGAACCTTTAAGGTGATAACAAATTGGGTTTCTGACAATAAGGATTTAATCGCAGCCAATGTTACTTTTCTTGGAACACGGGCTGATGGTACTGAACTCAATATGAACGGGATTGACCTCTTCCGTATTGAAGACGGAAAAATCAAAGAAGTTTGGCTCTTCTCTTCAGATCAAGCTGAAGAAGATAGCTTTTGGGGATAATTTAAGAGGCAGGGACAAAAAATTTTGATTTTAGGAATTCTTTATTATAAATTTTTTAAATAAATAGATTAGATAAAAAATCCAACCTCTTTTATCATCTCTACGATTCCAATTTTGGGAGTCGTTTTTTGTCATTTAAAACAATCTTCCTGTCCTATTCATGCTTTAGAAATGAAAGGATTTCTTCAAGACTAGCGGAACTTCCTTGCTCTAAATAGCGTGATTTACTACCATTTTGATAGACTGAAAGATTCGGAACGGTTTGGATATCCATTTCTTTTGCAAAGGCTGTAATTTCATCCTTTTCATCAGAATCACTATCCAAATAATAGACCGTCTGGTGACTTTTTTGAATCGCTAGAGCCAAATTGGGCACAAACTTTTGACAGTAGGGACAGGATTCTCTTCCGATGTAGACGACAAACTCGTCGCCATTTGCAAGTTTGGAGCGCATTTCTTTCATATTGATTGCTTTGGTATACTGAACAGCTTCCTGATAAGTTTTTGGAAGAACAGGCTGACTGAATTTCCAAATCATAAACAAAATCAGCATAGCAATTCCAATGATAAGCAAGCTAAGTTTTTTGTTCACACGCACTAGCATCTCCGTCCTTTTCTAAGTATTTTCCCTAGTCTAATCGCCCACGACAAGATATAAAATCCAACCGATAGATCTATAATAACGCACATTCTGAAGACAAAGTCTTCAGTAAACTTTATTAAATAAACGTCATTCTAAAATCTCAACAATATAACTCTATTGTTGCACTTTTATGATCTTATTCTCCCAACTGGGTACTGTAGTTGATAATTTGGTCAACTGTATCTGACAAGAATTGAATCGTATCACGGAGTGGTTTATCCGTTGAGATATCGGCTCCGATAACCATAGCTGACTCAAGTGGTGTCTTGCTACCACCTGATTTGAGGAGATTGAGCCAGTCTCTAGCTCCATTCTCAGAGTTTTTAAGATGAAGGTAACCAGCAGTCGAGATGACAAGTCCTGCTGAGTAAGTGTAGCTATACAAGCCCATGTAGTAGTGAGCTTGGCGCATCCAAGTCAGTGCTGCATCATCATCAATCTCAATAGCATCTCCCCAGAAGTCAGTCAAAACTTCCTTCATAATACTGTTGAGTTTGCTTGCCCCAAAGGTTTCTCCTTCTTCAATCAGTGTATAAACCTTACGTTGGAAGGCTGCTTCCAAGAGGTGGGTGATAAAGTTATGGAAGTAGGTATCTGTCAAGCGGTGAGCAAGAGCGAATCGTTTCTGACGTGGATCATCAGACTGGTGTTCCAAGTAATCACTTAACAGCAATTCATTGAAGGTTGACGGTGCTTCAACATAATAGGTCGACATGTGAGCATTGAAGTAGCTTTGGTGATTATCTGAAAAGATGAATTGACCAGAATGCCCGATTTCATGAATCAAGGTATAAACATCGCTCAAACGGCCTGTCCAGCTCATGAGGACATAAGGATGCACACGGTATGGATCAGCTGCATAGCCACCAGAGTCCTTACCACTATTAGCAGCGAAATCAACCCAGCGTTCTTCTTGATAACGAGCGATTTCTTGACAGTATTCTTGCCCCAGTGGTGCGACAGACTTCATGACCAAATCGTAGGCATCATCAATGCTAACCTCTGGATTCAACGCACTATCCAAATCCAATTTCCAATCAGCAAAGGTCATCTTCTCAAGACCATTCACCTTGGCAACATGCTTGAGATATCTCTGAGCGACTGGCGCAAAGTCCTTCATGATAAGGTCAATCTGGCGGTCAAACATAGCACGGTCTACTTCTTGCTCAGCCAGAAGATAGTCAAAGACTGAGTCGTAGCCCTTCATATCTGCCAAGAGTTTTTCAGACTTGACTTGGGCTAGATAGGCTGCCGCAGCTGTATTTTGGTGCTTACGAAGTCCTTCTGAAAAGGAACGGAAGGATTTCTCACGGACTTCAGCATCCTCGTGATTTTGGTAGAAATTTTCATAGGTCACAAAGCTATTTTTGTAAGTCTTCCCATGGGCTTCAAAGTCAGCCATTTCAAAATCTCCAGCTCGCATTTTAGTATAGATATCCTGTGGACTGTAGAAAACTTCACCCAGATTAGTCAAGGCTTTCTCCACATCCGCCCCAAGATAGTGGGCTTTTTTGATTTTGGCTTGACGAATAGCCGACGTCAAATGTGGTAAGTTACCCAAACGGTCCAAGACTTCCTCATCTGCAGCCACTAAGGCATCATCAAAGAAGGTTAAGGCGACACTGGCATCTGTCTCAAAGTCCATTCCAGCTTGGGCGATATTGGCAAAATCTTCATTAGCATAGTCTGTCGTCTGAGGCATAAAGGCGTAATTACCGATATGACTCATCTGGATGTAGATTTGCTCCAATTCTGCAAAAGCTTTCTCGAAATCTTCAAAAGTGTAAAGATTGCCCTTGTAATCTCGACTAAATTGATTGATATCTTCACGCGCCTTCTCTATCGCACGTAAGAAGTCCTCACGGTCTTGGTATAGGGCTGTCAAATCCCAAAGTTCCTTTTCAGGAAATTCTGAACGGTGTTTTTGTTCCATCTTTTTCCTCTTATTTCTCTAATTCTAATAAAACACTAAGGGCTGACAGGGCATAAAGCGGTGCTGTTTCTGCTCGCAAAATACGAGGACCAAGACCTGCCAAGACTGCTCCTTTAGCTTCAAAACTCTCAATTTCTGCAGGTGAGAGACCACCTTCTGGACCAAAGATAAAGAGCAATTTAGCTCCTTTTTCCAGTCCAGCAACTGCTTGTATAAGTGCGGCTGATTCTCCTTCTTTAGCCGACTCTTCATAGGCCACTACGATGCGGTCAAACTGGCTCAGTTGTGCTAGAAAATCTGCCTTTTTCTCAAAAAGGGTGATGCTTGGGACAAAGTTGCGCTTGCTTTGCTCGGCTGCTCCAAGGGCGATTTTTTCTAGTTTCTCGACTTTTTTCCCTAGTTTTTTACCGTCCCATTTAGCAACTGACCAGTCTGCAGGGAAGGCCCAAATCTGACTAGCACCCAGTTCCGTAACTTTTTGAGTGATGAACTCTAGCTTATCTCCCTTGGGAAAGCCTGATGCGATGGTCACTTGGACTGGCAGTTCCACATTATCAGTTAATTCCTCGACCAGCTCAAACTGACGCTCCTCTACATTTACCACGCGCGCCAAGCGCTTGATCCCATCATCAAAAACTAAGGTCACTTCATCATCTTCTTTCAAGCGCATAACCTGAAACATGTGCTTGCTGGTTTCCTTGTCCTCGATGGTGACAGGAGAGACTGCACTGCCTTTAACAAAATACTGTTGCATGCTAGCCTCCAATCACACCGGAGATATCCTTGGTTTTTTTGAAGACACAGGCATTCCACTCTCCTTGAATCATATGGGTTTCAAGGAAGAATCCAGCCGCTTCTGCTGACTCACGCACCATGTTCCACTTGTCCTTGATTATACCACTCATGATGAGGTAGCCTTCATCCTTTACCAAGCGATAAGCATCCTCCGTCAGATGAATGAGGATATCCGCCAAGATATTAGCCACGATAACATCTGCCTCAATTTCCACTCCTTTAAGCAAATCGCCTGAGGCTACATGGATGTTTTCCATACCAAGATTGAGCTCAATATTTTCCTGAGCGACACGAACCGCCACATCATCCAAGTCATAGGCGAAAATCTCCTTGGCACCTAGGAGTGAGCTTGCAATAGAAAGAACCCCTGAACCAGTCCCTACATCTAGCACTGTTTCACCACCACGAAGAACTTGCTCCAAGGCAAAGAGACTCATCTTGGTTGTTGGGTGCGTTCCCGTTCCAAAGGCCATGCCCGGGTCCAGCTTGATAATTTTTTCTCCCGCTGTTGCCTCATAGTCCGTCCATGACGGTACGATGGTTAGATCATGGGTGATGCGTGCTGGTTCATAATACTTCTTCCAGTTGTCCGCCCAGTCTTCCTCAGCCAAAGCAGTCGTACCGATCTTGACTTCTCCTAAGTCCATAAAGTCAGTTAATTCTGCTAAGCGAGCCTTCAAATCTGCTTCAACTGCCGCTACATCAACCGTTTCCGGATAGTAGGCGGTCACCACAATTTCTTCTTGTTGCTCGACCTCAGGGAAAATCTCACCGAAGCGGTCCACATTTCCAACATAGTCCATGCTATCTTCAATTGCTACCCCTTGGGCACCTAACTCAATCAAGAGGTTGGAAACCAACTCCTCTCCCTCACGCTTCACTGTAACTTTTAACTCTTGCCATGTTTCCATCATTAAGATACCAAGCCCGTAAAACACAAAGCCAAAATAGGAAACTCTCTGAAGACATTTGTGTCTATAAGAAGTTTATCTTTTTGGCACCGTGTTTAGGGCGGGTTCAATTTAGAAATTAAACTGAACCATCCTTTCTATTTCTCTATCAACTTTTTCATGTAGACCATATCCATACCTTCTTTCTCAGGCTCGATATGGGTTTGATGGTAGCCATTCTTCTCGTAGAAGGCGACCATGCCTGCATCCTGTAACACCGTACACAAAGCCCACTGCATAATGGTTGAAAATTCCTCTTCTAGCAAGCGTAATCCTTCAGTTCCATACCCTTTTCCCTGATACGGAGGCAAAATCGCTGCCGTTCCCAACCAAGCTTTCGTTAACTCGTCATTGGTCTGAACTCGTAAAAAGCCTATCTTCTCTTCATCTTCTTTTACAAAGTAGTAATAGCTATTGGGACGTTCGACTAGTTTCCACTTAATTCGTTCGCGGTCCTCGAGATAAGGGTCATATTCATCATGGTATTTTTCATAAACTGCTTTAAAACTAGCCCTTTGAATCGCAATGACGTCCTCTAAATACTCTGCTCCTGCTCTCTCAAGTCTTATCATAAACTTTCCTCCAAATAATCCCACAATCTCCCCTGCAACTGCGGAACTACTTGACTGGATGTCAAAAATTCCTCAATGTTCATCAGTTTATAGGCTTGCCCTTCATCTCCAAAGGTGATACTGTCAAATTGATCCTGACTTAACTGACCGACCATAAATACTGACTGTCTGCCTTCATAGAGCATGCTGGGATAGACCTTGCTCCAAAGCAGACAATCTTCATTTAAATGAATTCCCAGTTCTTCATAAACTTCACGCGCTGCGCATTCAAAAGGACTTTCATCCCCTTCACGGCCACCACCTGGCAATTCCCACATGTTGGGACAAGGGATATCGTCCTTGTCATCACGTAAGATAGTTAATAGCTTATCCCCACAAATCAAGGCAATCTTGCAACCTGTAAAATCAGAAATTTCTATTTCCATATCAGACTCCTTCTGCTAATTCCTTTTCCAGCTCGGCTAACCAGTTTTCATAATATCTTTTCTCATCCCGTAACATCCGGCTGCTATTCATTTGCTGTCTAGCAATCTTCATAGCCTTGTGAGTTTGAACTACATCTTTCTTTACCTTAAATTGATACCAAGCTTGAATAACCTGCATATCTGCTGTTTTTAGAGATAAAAAGGATTTGACACCTCGAATACTTGCATATTCTTCCGCTTTCTTATTATCTCCTTCTATCAGAGCAATTTGAAGAAGGTATAATTGAGAAATAGTTTTAGACATTGGATTATCTGTTTTTTCTAACACAGACTGAAACAGTTGCTTTGCAAGCTCTATATTATCATCCAATATGAACACCAATCCCTGAAGAGTCTGAACACTTTCTGCAAAACTCCCTCTCACATCCTCATCAACAGACATGATAAAGTCTTTTAAATCATATTCTTGAGGAGCTAGCAAGGTCTGGGCAGAATGCCTCAACATCAGGTAGGCGTATTTCGTATTTTCAGGGTGTTGTAGCAATTCCCAAATTTTTGCTCCATCGGTGATGCCGACTGGCATAGGAAGAAAGACAAATTAAGAAAAATCCAAGTCCCTGCAAAATACCAGCTTCTTGTCAAAAATCCAAACACTATCGCCAATAATATCAAGCTGAGATGAATCATCAAGCCTCCTGAAAGCATCAGGATGATTCTTTGATCGCTTTCATCCTCTTTTAAACCAATATACTGAGCACCAACATTTTTTATAACTGCTGTTCGACTAAGATGAAGCCTTCCTGACTTTTTGGTTAAAAGAAAGTTCCCTAATCCAAAAGCCACCAGCCGATAGCCTGTCAAGTAGCCACAAAAAGCATGTCCCAGCTCATGAAGAATAAAGATTAAATACATACTTAGAAGAGCGAAGGCATAACCAAAAGTAAAGACTAAAACTGCGGAATACCCCAACTCTGCAAATGCGATTGTTCCACAAGCAAAAGCCAGCATAATAAAGACAACAGCTAGCGCATAAACCAAATAAATCCCAATTTTCTTCATAAAATCTCCAACCAACTCCTAGTATCTCGGATAAAGGTAAAATTCTCCTTCTTCCAAGCCTGCTTTTCCTTCTTCAAAGACTTCTTGGTTCCATTCCATGACAAATTCTTCTGCTTCTGGGTCTTCCAAAAAGTCCATGAGGGCATCTAGTCCAACCTCTGCAGTATCTTTAAGGAATAGCGCAAAATAAGCTAAGAATTCACGAGAAAAACCTTTCTTAGGCAGGTAAGGGATGACCGTCAAATAGTCTTCTGCATTGACTGTTGACTTGGCAGGGTTGTAAAAAAGTACTGCTTCTTCAAAAAGGATATCATCTGACGAAACCTCTCCATCTTCATCTAACATCTCCACCCCTGCAGCATTTTGTGCCTCTAATAGAAAACTCACTTCAACCGCATGATTGCGCTTGTCCCAACTAATCTCATAATCAAAAGGAAAGTTCTTATCCAACTCTTCTTGTAAAACATCTAAAAATCCATATGTTGCCATTTTGTCCTCTTTCTATACGACTCTTCAATCGCCCCGAATACTCGGAAATATGCTAAAATAGATACTACCATATTACCACATTAGTATCAGAAAATCTATGTTAGAAAGGACTGCTATGCCAGACAATCTCGCGCTTCGTATGCGCCCCAAAACCATCGACCAGGTCATCGGTCAGGAGCATCTGGTTGGCCCAGGTAAGATCATCCGTCGCATGGTGGAGGCAAATCGTCTATCATCTATGATTCTCTATGGACCTCCAGGAATCGGAAAAACCAGTATCGCTTCAGCCATCGCTGGAACGACCAAGTATGCTTTTCGGACCTTCAATGCCACTGTTGATAGTAAAAAACGTCTCCAAGAAATCGCTGAGGAAGCTAAATTCTCAGGTGGCCTTGTACTGCTACTAGACGAGATTCATCGTCTTGACAAGACTAAACAAGACTTCCTCCTTCCTCTCTTGGAAAGCGGTCTAGTCATCATGATCGGGGCGACAACTGAAAATCCTTTCTTTTCTGTCACTCCAGCCATCCGCAGTCGTGTTCAGATTTTTGAGTTGGAACCCTTATCTAACCAAGATGTTAAAGAGGCCGTTCAAATAGCCCTGACTGACCCTGAAAGAGGTTTTGATTTCCCTGTTGAGTTAGATGATGATGCCCTTGATTTTATCGCAACATCTACCAACGGAGACCTCCGCTCTGCCTTCAATTCGCTTGATTTGGCAGTTCTCTCCACTCCAGAAAATGATGACGGTATCCATCATATCACACTTGACATCATGGAAAATAGTCTTCAGAGAAGCTACATCACTATGGACAAGGATGGAGACGGACACTATGATGTTCTATCTGCTCTCCAGAAATCCATCCGTGGCTCTGATGTGGATGCCAGTCTCCACTACGCTGCCCGCTTGATTGAAGCAGGTGACCTTCCTAGTTTGGCACGCCGTTTGACGGTGATTGCTTATGAAGATATCGGCTTGGCCAATCCCGATGCACAGATCCATACCGTAACTGCTTTGGATGCTGCACAGAGAATCGGCTTCCCAGAGGCTCGTATCCTCATCGCCAATGTCGTCATTGATCTGGCACTTTCACCTAAGTCCAACTCAGCCTATGTGGCTATGGATATGGCCCTGGCTGACCTTAAAACATCTGGTCATTTACCAATCCCACGTCACTTGCGAGATGGCCACTATAGCGGTAGCAAGGAATTAGGCAACGCCCAAAACTACCTCTATCCACATAGTTATCCTGGTCACTGGGTCAAGCAAGATTATTTACCAGAAAAAATTCGCGACCATAGCTACTTCTCACCAGAAGATACCGGAAAATACGAACGAGCCCTAGCTCAGCGCAAGGAAACCATTGATAAATTACGAAATTTGTGAAATCCTTTTCGAATTTTTTAATTTTCCCTTGATTTTTTTTGAAAAAGTGGTATCATATAATCATAGAAACGCTGTGGTGTACGACTTCACATTTAAGTGTTGACCGACTATTTTTTGTATTATTAGGGAAACAAAAGTCTTCTAACAGCATGTAGGCCGTCTCACACGGAAACAGCTTCAGTTAGAGCGAGTTGCCCACCTGCTTAATTGCGCGGGTTCAATACAAACCGTGAAGTTTCGGCACCAATACAGCTTTTTATTTGCCTCCTTAGCTCAGTTGGTAGAGCAGTAGACTCTTAATCTATGGGTCGCAGGTTCGAGCCCTGCAGGGGGCATCTAAATCAACAGGAAAAAGCCTTGGTTATCAAGGCTTTTTTGTTGTTCTAAAGTATATTTATCCTCCATTTTTTATGAACAATCTTTCCAGACATCTCTGATCTGATGACACTCTTCAAAAATTTTTTAAAAATTTAAAACAAAAGTCTTGCTTTTCTTTTTATTTGTGTTATACTTGTTCTTGTATCGGATACAAGTTATCTAAAGGAGTTTATATGGATACGAAATTTTCAGTAGCCTTGCACATCCTAACCATGATTAGTGAGAGTAAGGAAAACCTAAGTTCACAAGCTCTGGCTGAGAGCGTTGGGACTAACGCTAGTTATATTCGTAAGGTGATTGCCTTATTGAAAAATGCTGGACTAATCCAGTCTCAGCAAGGAAAAACGGGCTACCAACTTAGTAAATCTCCAAAGGACATCACCTTACTTAACATTTATTTTGCCACACAAGAAGTCAGCCACATCAGCTTATTTCCTGTTCATCAAAATAGCAATCCCGATTGTCCAGTAGGGAAACATATCCAGGCTGCCGTTTCACCACTATTTGCTAGCGCTGAAGCCCAACTTGAGAAGGAACTAGCCCACCAAACCTTAGAAGATGTCATTAACAATCTTTATAAAGAAGCCAAACAAAAACGAAACTGATTTGCATGCAGATCAGTTTTAAAAAGACTATACTTGTATCTTTATGAGATACAACAAAAAAATAGAAAAGAGAAGACAATGCAAGCTGCACAACATACATCATACAACAAAAAGAATATCACACTGAACATCACAGAAGTCGCTACACCAAGTATTACAGACAAAGAAGTTTTGGTCAAAGTCACCGCAGCTGGTGTTAATCCTCTGGATAACATGATTTCCCGTGGTGAGGTCAAAATGATCGTTCCTTACAGACTCCCACAAACTGCAGGTAATGAAGTGGTCGGTATCATTGAAAAGATCGGTAGACAAGTCAAAAATCTCAAAGTCGGAGACCGTGTATTTGGACGTCTCCCACTCGAGCATATCGGTGCTTTTGCCGAGTATGTAGCCGTAGACAGTGCAGCCTTAGCTAAAGTTCCAGACTATCTTTCAGACGAGGAAGCTGCTGCTGTGCCTTTGACTGCCTTGACCATTATGCAAGCCCTAGAACTCATGGGGGCTCAAGCTGGCAAGACGATCTTTATATCTGGTGGTACAGGCGGTGTCGGTGGAATGGCCATTCCGATTGCCAAGGCTAAAGGTTTGACAGTCATCACCAATGGAGCTGGAGATAGTGCTGAGCGTGTATTGAACCTAGGAGCGGACCGTTTTATCGATTACAAAACAGAGGATTATACAAAAACTGTTAGCCAGGTGGATTATGTCCTCGATACCCTTGGGGGTGCTGAGACTGAAAAACAAATGTCTATCATGAAAAAAGGTGGTCAGCTTGTGTCCCTCCGTGCTATGCCAAATGGTAACTTTGCCAAACGCATGAATCTGCCAAAATGGAAACAGATGATTCTTGGCTTAGCCGGTCGCAAATTTGATAAGATGGCTGACAAATACGGCGTTCACTACCATTTTATCTTTGTGGAAAGCAATGGCGCTCAATTACAAGAGGTAGCTGACCTCTTTAGCAAATTAGAAATCAAGCCATCTATCGATACAGTCTATCCATTTGAAGAAGTGAATAGCGCCTTAGACAAGGTCGCTAATGGTCACTCACGTGGAAAAACAGTCCTCAGCTTTAAAAAATAAAAAGGAAAACACAATGTCATATCTTACAACTAAAACTCAATACATCACTGTCGACGGGAACAAAATCGCCTATCGCGAACTCAGCAAAGGCAAATCAAAACTACCTCTTCTGATGCTGGTCCATTTGGCAGCAACCCTCGACAACTGGGATCCAAAACTCTTGGACTTGATTGCTGAAAAACACCATGTGATTGTGGTCGACCTTCCTGGTGTCGGAGCCAGTCAAGGCAAAGTGGCGCCAACCATTCCTGGAATGGCTGAGCAGACGATTGCCTTTATAGAAGCCCTTGGTTACGATAAAATCAATCTCCTAGGTCTTTCCATGGGAGGGATGATTGCCCAAGAAATGGTCCGAATCAAGCCTGATTTGGTCAACCGTCTCATCTTGGCAGGAACAGGACCTCGAGGAGGAAAAGAGGTCGATAAGGTCACAGGGAAAACATTTAACTATATGTTTAAAGCTGGACTCGAACGCATCGATCCTAAACGCTATATCTTCTATAACCATGATGAACAAGGAAAAATCGAAGCCTTGAAAGTTCTAGGACGAATGGGAATGCGAACCAAAGAATTTGTGGACAAAGACATGAGTTTGTCTGGTTTCTTGACTCAACTCAAAGCTATTAAACGTTGGGGGAAAGATTCTCAAGACGACCTAAGATTTATCACCCAATCAACCTTAATCATCAACGGTGACAAGGATATGCAGGTTCCAATGGAAAATTCTTATGACATGCATGAAAAAATAAAAGATAGTAAACTTATCATCTATCCAAATGCTGGTCACGGTTCGATCTTCCAATATGCAGAGGAGTTTTCAAAAGAGCTCATTGCTTTCTTGGAGGACTAATATGGTCAAAACCATTCTAATAACAGGCGCTACTGACGGTATTGGTAAACATTTGGCAAAGAAACTGGCTAGTGAAGGGCATCATGTCATCCTCCATGGTCGCAATCCTCAAAAGTTGGAATTGGCTACTCAAGAGGTTCGGGCAGTTTCCTTGAGAGGCAGAGTTTCGAGCTACTTGGCAGATTTTTCAAAATTAGATGATGTTTATCGATTTGTAGAGGAAATCAAGCGAGACTTTCAAAGGATCGATGTCTTGTTTAACAATGCAGGACTGTATGCAGGGAAAGAACGAAAAGCGAGTGCTGAAAATGTCGAATTGACTTTTATGTTATCCGTTCTCGTTCCCTATATGTTAACAACTGAGCTCAGCCCCTTGTTAGAAAAAGCGCCTGACGGTCGTGTTATTAATACTTCTTCCTATATGCATCATTTTGCCAAGGTCAAGGATTTGGACTTTGGATTTGAGAAAGAATACAATCCAGGATTGGCCTATAATAATTCCAAACTCTATACCATTTGGATGACACGCTATCTAGCAAGAGACTTCTTTTTAAGTGGTTCAAACATCACCGTCAATTCTTACCATCCTGGCTTGATTTCAACAAACTTAGGGAATAATTCTAGTGATGAAAAGACGAAAAAGTCTCTCTTCGGACGCCTGATGAAGTCTCTTTCAAAAAATTTAGATCAGGGAATCGAAACAGGCTATTATCTCACCTTATCAGAGGAAGTCAGGGGCTTGACTGGCTACTATTTTGATGAAAAGAAAGTCAAGTCGGTATCTGAAAAAGGCTACACACTTGAAAAAGCACAAGATTTAATCAATTACTGCAATGATAAAATTGAGTTGTTTAAACAGAAATATGCTCTGCTTAATTAGAAAAAATAGCGCATGGCGCTCTCTAATCGTTATTTGAAACGTTTCAATTTTTGTTTTAAAAAATAAATCTCTTTGATTTGACTCTATTTTAACATTGATAGCGTTTTCTGTCAAGACTTATTTTTAATTTTTTGTTGTTTTTCCTTCAATAAATGTTACTGGTAAGATTGTCTGTAAATGAACAGTCTTTCCATCAATGATCTCAAACAAGATACGAACAGCTTCTTGAGCCATTTCCTTCAACGGTTGTTTAATAGTTGAAAGCAGATAATCTCGATCATTTGCCATCTTAATACCATCATATCCAATGATTTGCACATCATGAGGTATTTGTTTCCCATTTGCCTCTAGTATTTCAATAACATCTAAAGCCGCAAAATCATTAATGGCGAAAATACCATCTATGGAAGGATTCTCTGTCAAGAACTGCTCTAACTTCCCACGATAGTCTGTAACCGTCTCATCTAGGTCAAAGATACTAAAAGGTATATTTTTGTCTTGGACATACTTCTCAAATGAAATTCTACGTCGTTTAGTCTCATTAATGGTTGTGTTGTGTCCACCTACAAAAGCCAAATGCTGACACCCTTTTTTGATAAGTTGTTTGGCAGCCTCTCGTCCTCCTGCATCATTATCAGACGATACACATGCAATCTCTATATCTGAATAAGTTCGGTCGATACTAACAAAAGGAATTCCTGAAGTTAGGTAGTTCTCGATTGGACTATAAGTAATGGCTACAACTCCATCAACCTTATTATGACGTAGCATCTCAAGATATTCTTGCTCTCGATTGGTTCCATTTATTGAACATAAAAGTAGTTTATTATTTCTCTTGTAAACTTCATTTTCCACATGCATCGCGAATTCAGAAAAGAATGGATGCCAGACACTTGGCAAAATTAATGCTATCGTCTCTGTTCGATTTTTCTTCATTCCTCTTGCGTAGTAATCTGGGATGTAATTCAAGGTTTTAATCGCTTGTTCAACTTTCTGCAAGGTCACTTCTTTGATCCCTTTTTCTTTGTTGATCACACGTGAAACAGTTCCAACACTAACTCCCGCTTCCAGAGCAACATCTTTCATAGTAATGGATTTTTTTTGCTCTACCATATTCTCACCTCCTTGCACTCTATAGTAACATGCAACCGCTTTTTTGGCAACTATTTCTTAATGAATACAGGAAAAAGCCTTGGTTAAAGGCTTTTTGGGTTATCATTAAAAATCTCATCTACACTTTTCACCATTCAAAAAGTGAGCCGTCAGTTTGGCTCACTTCTTCTTTTTAGCATGCCCTTTTATGGATCAAAAAGTGTTAAAAATAAGACAGTAACCTCAGAATAGCTACTGTCTTATCTCTTTTTTTACTTAAAGCCTTGATAGACTTGAAAAATGGTAGAAAAGAGCCTAATTTTTAAATAGAACTAATTTAAATATCTAGAATAAAATCTTGATTCATTCTATATATATTAAGCTTCATCTTCTTTTTTGCGTTTCGCAACCAAACCTAGACCTACAAGACCAAGTGCAGCACCAAGTGCAACAAGTTCAGATTTAGATTGTTCACCAGTGTTTGGCAACTCAGGACCTTTAGGTTTTTCTGGTGTTGGTGGTGTTACTGATGTTGGCGGTGTTACTGATGTTGGCGGTGTTACTGGTGTTGGCGGTGTTGGTGGTGTTGGTGGTGTTGGCGGTGTTGGCGGTGTTGGTGGTGTTGGCGGTGTTGGTGGTGTTGGTGGTGTTGGCGGTGTTGGCGGTGTTACCTTGTTGTTAAACTCAGTATCTTCAGGCATTTGTGAAGTAAGTGTCAACACTTTACCATCCTTAGTAACAGTAACTCCAACAGTCGCTACCATCTTATCGTACTCAACTCCAGCCTCTGTACCTTTCACTTCTTCTACGTGATAGATATATGTACCTTCTTGACCACGTTTGAATTCAAGAGCTGAGAACTTGATCTTACCTTCAGCATCATTGCTTACGGTTTCAATCACGTTACCATCTTTGTCTTTCAATACGAAGCTGAATTCACCAGCTTTCAACGCACGACCATCAAGTTTCTTAGTGAAATTAAACTGTGCTTTAACTGGAGCTACAAAGTAGTTATTGAAAATTTTATCATCTGTACCAGTTGCTTCACCTCCCGATGCAGTCATTTCAGTCTTAGCACTTAAAAGACCTGTAGTAATATCTTTAGTAACAGTAACTTTAACTGCGATAGTCATACTATCATAGTCAATGTCTGTATCTGCTCCTGCTTTTTCGCGAACGGTATAGGTATGAGTTCCTTCAGTCGCATATGAGATCGCATCAAATTGGATGGTTCCATCAGCCGCATTTTTCTTGGTTTGGATGACATTGCCATCTTCAACCAATTCAAAGGTGAAGGCATCGGCTTCAAGGGCTTTTCCTTCCAATTTCTTAGTGAAATTAAATTGTGCTGTAGTTGCACCTGGTGTGAAGGTATTATTGAACTCAGTATCTGTTGGAAGGGCTTTGGTTGCTGTAAGAGTATGACCTGCTTTCGTTACAGTCACTGTCACCTCTGCCTTCATTGGATCATAAGTCATTCCTGCTTCTGAACCAGCTACTTCTTCTACAGTGTACTTATGCTCGCCAACTTCATTGTTCTTATATGTAAGCGCATCGAAGGCTACTTTACCATCGGCGTCATTAGTCTTCGTTTGAAGAACCGTACCATTCTTATCTTTCAA
>NZ_JAPVZP010000009.1:0-69796 GCF_041432415.1 Streptococcus sp. 27098_8_22
TTCGTTTTTTTTGTTTAAAAAAATTAATATTTGGTATTGACAAAAGCAATTTTAATGATAAAATAGTATCCTTTATACATTTAGGAGGTGTATATGAGATGAGTGACCTTTTTGTTCAAAAGTCTGATCATTTTTTAAGTCTCTGTAATCAGATGATTGTCATAAAGAATGGTCAACGCGAGATTGTTAAAGAAATCTCAATCCACTTAGTTGAGAATGTCATAGTATTTGGGCACGCTCAGTTAAGCACACAATTACTAAAGGCTTTAGCAAAGAAGCAAATCAATGTTTATTATTTTTCTGGTGAAGGTAAATTTTTGGCTTGCTTGGATTCCTATCGACAAGAAGACTTTGAGAAGCAAATTATTCAGACGAAAGCTTGTTTTGATAAGGATTTTTGTCTCTCTATATCCAAAAAAATAGTTTCTGCCAAGGTAAATCACCAGCTATCCTTACTTAAAAATTATAATCAAGATGGAATTTTAACACATGAAGATTTTTCGCGCTTTGAAGAAAGTATAGAAAAGATATCTGAAGCTATGTCAATACCAGAAGTGATGGGGTATGAAGGTAGAATTGCCAAGTCTTATTTTTACTATTTGGGCTTGCTAGTACCGGATGAGTTTCGTTTTTATGGGCGAAGTCGTAGGCCTGCTGAGGATTGTTTTAATAGTCTACTAAATTTTGGTTACTCTTTGCTCTATTCTTGCTTTCTAGGTCTGATAAGAAAGAATGGTTTGAGTTATGGTTTTGGAGTTATGCATCAGAGCAAGCAACACCATGCAAGTTTAGCGAGTGACCTCATGGAGGAGTGGCGTCCAATCATCGTTGATAATACTATTTTAGACTTAATCTTTAGTGGTAAATTAACAGTTGAGCATTTTGAAAAGAATGAAGAGGGTGGCTATTTATTGCGAGATGAAGGGAGAAAGGTTTTTATCTGTGCAATGAGGGAACGGATGTTAGAAATCCATCAGTACGTTGAAGTAGATAAAAAACGTTATACTTTTCTATATATGGCAGATCTTCAGATTAAAGGATTTATCCGAGCTTGTGAAAAACTCAAACCCGAACTTTATACCAGTTGCTTTACAGGGGAAATATAATGGGACTTTACTTTAATCTATCTTCTGAGGAGAAGGAATTTGCTAAGAAAAAAAGTTTCTTTTGTATCATTATTTATGATATTGTCAGTAATAAGAGACGCTTAAAACTAGCAAAGTTACTAGAGGGATTTGGTCTACGAGTCCAACGTTCTTGTTTTGAAGTGGATTTGGAGAAGTCAAACTATCAAACCTTAATAAGAGAGTTAGAAGATTTCTACGATCCTGATCAGCTTGATAATATCATCATTTATGTTGGAAGGAGGGAAGAAACGATGCGTTTAAATACAGATGAAGTTGAGGTAGAGAAGGATGATTGTTTGTTCTTTTGATGTGAAAACTCTTTCAAAATATGATATACTAGTTTTAGTTTCCAATAGGTTATATCTAGTGCTTGTTATAGGATTGTATACAAGATATGGGTATAGAAACCTATTTACCTCGAAAGGGGCCGGAAACTAAATGATATAAAGTAGTATAATTTTATTTATTTTTCTATAGAAACCTATTTACCTCGAAAGGGGCCGGAAACTATGTATTAATTTCAACAATCATCTTATTACACCTTTATAGAAACCTATTTACCTCGAAAGGGGCCGGAAACAGTTATTTTCATTATATTTGCTCCTTTTGTTTTTCTATAGAAACCTATTTACCTCGAAAGGGGCCGGAAACGTTGTAAACACCATTGCAAAAACATCTTTTGTATTATAGAAACCTATTTACCTCGAAAGGGGCCGGAAACCATAGCACCTGACCATGGTTTGAATGAAGTAGTAATGATATAGAAACCTATTTACCTCGAAAGGGGCCGGAAACCTGTTTGGTAGTTAGTTAGTTTAAAATAGCTTTCTACTAAGTATAGAAACCTATTTACCTCGAAAGGGGCCGGAAACCTTCAGCCATTGTGAACTTACCAATCTTGTCAGTACGTATAGAAACCTATTTACCTCGAAAGGGGCCGGAAACAATCTGATGGATTTCTTGACTCTCTTAATTCCCTGTATAGAAACCTATTTACCTCGAAAGGGGACGGAAACTGTATTATCTATATCAATTAGTATATTAGTAAACAAGGTATAGAAACCTATTTACCTCGAAAGGGGCCGGAAACTCGGCTGGTATATAATTCAGTATTGTTGTAGTCAAATTTGTATAGAAACCTATTTACCTCGAAAGGGGCCGGAAACAAAAGCTCTTGAAAAGCTTGCACTTCTTACACAGTAAGTATAGAAACCTATTTACCTCGAAAGGGGACGGAAACAAAAGCCCAATAGTCTTGCTCTTCATAGTCAGGGTATAGAAACCTATTTACCTCGAAAGGGGACGGAAACCTTGTACCACAAACAAGAGGCTCACCAATTTGCCTTAGTATAGACACCTATCTACCTCGGGAGGGGCCGGAAACTCGACAAACTCCTTGTAAGTTGTTCCATAAGCAAGTATGGCCACCTATCTACCTCGCGAGGGGCCGGAAACCAGATTGCTATGAATCGTTTCATTCTGTGACCTCTTCGAAAGTAAAGAACCCTATTTACTTCGCGAGGGGCCGGAGACACATCACCATGAGAGCTATTTTTCACCTTGATTTTAGCGTATAGCCACCTATCTACCTCGAGAGGGGCCGGAAACACAGACATAAACGTTTTAGCTCTTTTCTTCGCCCAGTATAGCTACCAATCTACCTCGCGAGGGGCCGGAAACCAAGCACAATAAATTTGCAAGCTATAATCTGCTGTATAGCTACCTATCTACCTCGAAAGGGGCCGGAAACTGACCATAGAATCTTTTAACAATAGGTTTAGAAGAGTAAAGAACCCTATTTACCTCGAAAGGGGCCGGAAACTATCTCAAAGCTTCAATCTCAGTATTGAAAGATTCGGTATAGCCACCTATCTACCTCGGGAGGGACCGGAAACCAGATTGCTATGAATCGTTTCATTCTGTGACCTCTTCGAAAGTAAAGAACCCTATTTACCTCGAAAGGGGCCGGAAACTAACCAACGTATCTGATGACATTCATATCAGGGTTTAGAGTATAGGTATAGATCCCTATCTACCTCGTGAGGAGCTGTAAACTCGGTTTTGCCATCGTATTCTTTGCGATACCTGTACGTCTGTATATCTCCCTATTTACCTCGCGAGGGGCCGGAAACGTAAATTGATAAACTTCTCCGTTAAGATAAAGAGTATAGATACCTATCTACCTCGCGAGGGGACGGAAACATTAAACTAGATGAAAATATTGCTATTTCTAAAAAAGGTAAATACCCGAGATAGAGCGTAAAAAGCTTTTTCTTGAGTATGTAAACACTCAGGAAAACAGTTTATACTTAGTTATCGAGGCTTATAAAAGCGCCTATCATGTAAAGATTGAGGTATCACTTACTGAAGAGATGATAAAATCATTTTTAGAATGGTATAGGAAAGATAAGCCCTTAACTGATACAGTGATTAAAGTTAAGAAAATCACAATTAAAGAAGTTTATTAGTGGTGACTTTACACCGTTAACATTAGATGATAGTAAAGTAAATGAGGTTTATTGTAATAATGACTGTACTTATTCAAACATTCTTGAAAGATATATCACTGAGTCAGAGATTGAAGACGGTGAGTATATTTATTGTGATAATGTTGATGATTGGGATGATAGAGATAATGCTTTCTATTGTGAAGGTTGTGATGAATGATGTAGCCTATCAGGTCATTATGTAGAAACGGAAGATTATGAGAAATTCTGTTCAGTTGAGTGTGCCTCTGATTGTGGGTACACAATTACTGAAAAGGGTGAACTAGTTGATATAGATGAGACTTTCTGTTGTGAAGATTGTTCTTGTACATATCTAGACACAGATTCTTATGAAGGTGTTGATGGTTATCTATACTGTGAAAATTGTATTTGTGACCATGAGGAAGAAGAGGAATAATAAAGGGTTAAATATAGGGCTTTGGGATTGTAACATATCCCAACCTAAACTCTTATAAATAAGGTAACATGGGAAGGAATAATAAAGAATGAAAATGTTTAAATTATGGGGTTACTCAATTGCAATTTTTATGGCAATCTTGCTACTTTGGGTAAATTTTGCACCAAAAGGCAAAGTCGAAGAGGTAAAAACCATAGAAAAATCACAACAAGTCAAAAATGATGATTTGAAAGTAGAGCTAAAAGATGGTATTGTGTTAGGTAAATACTATACTGATAAAGGGTACTATATTATAGTATGGGATGAAGACTATAATAAACCTATTGAGTTTGATGTAGACTTTGGAGAATGGTCTAAAATCCATTTTGGTGACACTTATTAAAGGCCTTTAAATCGTCTGTATTGATATAGAAAACTATTTACCTCGAAAGGGGACGGAAACACTATGATGCTGATTGCTCCGTTCAGTAAAATTTCAGTATAGCCACCTATCTACCTCGAGAGGGGCCGGAAACCCAATTCCAATATAGCGATATGCTCGCCCATTGTTCGCATAGCTACCTATCAACCTCGAGAGGGGACGGAAACCCACGTTGGCTCAAGATTGCACGTTCTTCTGCTGTGAAGTATAGCTCCCTATCTACCTCGGGAGGGGCCGGAAACAATGCCAAAGTGCGAAATCCAATTTCTCTAATTACTGTATAGATACCTATCCACCTCGCGAGGAGGCGGAAACATTTTTATTAAAACAAATATTTAGTTTAAAATTTTCGAATAGCCCCCTATCTACCTCGTTAGGGGGCGGGAACTTAATCTTATTGGCTTTTGCCTCACCATCTGCTTTAGTATAGATACCTATCAACCTAGCGAGGGGCCGGCAATTAATGATGATGGTAGAAATAGTTATATTTCATATTTTTGTAAAGAAATTGCTAGATTCGCAGTGTTTAGGAACATTAAAGAGTCGCATCCTAAGCTTAGAGAAGGATAAGTAACCTCGTAAGGGGCCGAAAACTAGAACGGTAGTTCTTCATCGCTGATGTCAATAGGTATAGCTCCCTATCTACCTCGCGAGGGGCCTTCAACTCGTAGTTTCCAGTTACAGATTCGATAGCACGTTGAACAGCGTATATCTACCTATCTACCTCGGGAGGAGTCGGAAACGCATTTACTGCGTTCTTAGCCAAAATCTCTACGATCGTAGTGAAACCTATTTACCTCGAAAGGGGCCGGAATCTGAAAGAAACTCAAGTACACTTTAATATACATAGCGTATAGAAAGTAATTTACCTCGGAGAGGGGCCGGAAACCTGCGAATAGCTGGTAAGATCTCTGATGTCACCCGTATAGTTACCTATCTACCTCGAGAGGGGACATTTTTATAAGGTCAAAGGATTCCAAAAGTAAATGAAAAAAGCGCTCCTGAGAAACCAAAAGCGCAATTGTATCAATAAAGGAGGCATATGAAACACATCGAACTATCATTTAAGCGGATTGACCAATCACCGAGCGACCTATCGACAAAATTCCAAGGTTTTCTCATGGAAAAGCTAGAACCAGACTATGTGACTTGGCTACATGAGCAGGAGACCAACCCCTACTCACTAAAAATCATCCATCAAAAGGACAAGTCCCTATGGTCCCTTCATCTCCTGACGGATGAGGCTGTCAAGCAGATCTTGCCTGTTCTATTGGAGCTCAAGAAAGTAGAACTTCATGACTTGCCGACTCTCATGGTAGAGTCTTTGTCCGTGCAAGATCTCAGTTCGGAACAACTCTTTGAGTTTTTTAATGAAAACCAAGATCGGTCACTCTTTACCATTCATTTTCAAACTCCGACAGGATTTCGCTCCCAGGGAGAGTACGTGCTCTTTCCGACCATGCGTCTCATCTTTCAGAGTTTGATGATGAAGTATGCACGTCTGGTCGAGAATCGTCAGGAAATCGAAGAGGAAACCCTGGACTACTTGGTCAAGCATAGTAGGATTACCAGCTATCGATTGGAATCTAGCTATTTTAAAGTCCATGGTAAAAGAATCCCTGGTTTCAGGGGGAAATTGACCTTTAAAATTACAGGTCCAAATACCTTGAAAGCATACGCCAATATGCTTCTAAAATTTGGGGAATACTCAGGTCTCGGTATGAAAACTAGCTTAGGGATGGGAGGTTTAGAACTTGAAGAAAGAAAAGATTGATTTAGTTTATGGATCACTTTTGCATGCTATCGGCAAGGTGATTCAAGGTTCCAGATATGATGAGAAGGACCTGGGTACCATTGGGTCCGAATGGTTTAGACGCTTTTCGGATAATGAAAAGATAGCCCAGCAGATAGCCAAGGCGACTTCTAGTGATTTGCCGACGGATTTAGCTCCTGATAGTTTGGTCTATATCACGTCAGTTTCGGCAAAGATTGCTTCAGGTCTAAAAGGGGTAGCAGATACTCATGGAGGAAAAGAAAATTTCCTAAGCAAACAATCGGATATCTTCAATGTATTTTCAGATACCCCTTGTCAGCGTTATCTTGATGCGCGCCTATTAGAGCTTGATGGGAAGCCAAACTATGCAAAAGAATCGAGTGAGCCGTCTGACCAGTCAGACTATGACTTGATAGTAGAGACCTTAGAAAAAGAGTTTGAGAGATTTGAATTTAGCCAATCTGAAATAGATGCCCTTTTGAATCTCCTTGAGTCTACTCTTCCCTATGTACCTGTTTCGACAAGAACCAAGGCTTTATCGGATATTTCTCTAGCAACCTACAGTCGTCTGACAGCAGCTTTTGCCCTAGCCATAGAGGAATATTTAGCAGACAAGAATTGCCGTGACTATGAGAAGGTACTGGGACAAGATTTAGAAGCTTTTTATAGGGAGAAGGCCTTTTTATTAGCAAGTTTTGACTTGTCAGGGATTCAGGACTTTATCTACAATATCGCAACAGCTGGTGCAGCCAAGCAACTAAAAGCACGTTCCTTGTATCTAGATTTTATGGGTGAACATATCGCTGATAGCTTACTGGAGAAGTTAGAGCTGACAAGGGCTAATCTCCTCTACGTCGGTGGTGGTCACGCCTACTTTATCCTTCCAAACACCGAAAAAACTAGAGAAACCTTGGCTAGTTTTGAAGCAGAATTCAATCAGTTTCTGATCAAGCATTTCCAGACAGGTTTATACGTAGCATTTGGTTGGAGTCCATTTTCTGCCAATGATATGACAACGACACTGGCCGACTATCGAAAAGTCTATCAAACAACCAGTCGAATGATTTCTCAAAAGAAAATTTCTCGTTACGATGCCAAAACTCTCCTTGAACTCAACCAAGGAGGAAAAAGTTCTCAGAAAGAATGTGCTATTTGCCACTCAGTCGAAAAGCTTACCAAGTATAAAGATCAAGAGGTCTGCCATATCTGTGCAGGAATGTATCGCTTTGCTAAGGAGATACAAGAAAACTATTATATTGTCACAAAAGAAAAAGGCTTACCGATAGGTCCGGGAGCCTATATTAGAGGTATTTCCAAATCCGACCTCGCTAAAGAAGAGTGGATTCGTGTTTATGTAAAGAATAGCTATAGTACAGATATCCTAAAAGCAACCCATGTCTTTATCGGAGATTACAAGTATGATGAGATTGATAAGTATGCCAAATTATCTCAGGATAGGGAAACTGGACAAGGGATTAAGCGATTAGCAGTTGTTCGACTAGATGTGGATGATCTAGGAGCAGCCTTTATGGCTGGGTTCTCCTATCAAGATGGTGGCAAATATAATACTCTGGCACGTTCGGCAACCTTCTCTAGAAGTATGAGTCTCTTCTTTAAGGTCTATATCAACCAGTTTGCGAAAGAGAAAAAACTATCGATCATTTATGCCGGTGGAGATGATGTATTTGCTATCGGATCCTGGCAGGATGTTATTGAGTTCACTATTTGTCTCCGACAAAACTTTATCAAGTGGACAAATGGCAAATTAACCCTATCAGCAGGGATTGGCCTCTTTCCAGATAAAACTCCAGTTAGCCTGATGGCTGAGGAAACTGGTAAGCTAGAAGGAGAAGCAAAGGATAATGACAAGGACAGTATTTCTCTTTTTGACAAAAACTATACCTTGAAGTTCGACCAATTTATTGACAATGTCTATAGTGGGAAACTGAAGAGCATTCGTTACTACTTTAATATTCAAGATGAGCGAGGAAAGAGTTTTGTATATAGACTTATTGAGCTTCTTCGCAACTACGATCGTATGAATATTGCTCGATTAGCCTATTATTTGACCCGTTTAGAAGATCAAACTTCTAAGGATAAAAAAGAAGGGTTTAAAGAGTTTAAAGATTTATTCTTTTCTTGGTATACAGGTAGCGATAATGAACGTAAGGAAGCAGAGATAGCTTTACTTCTATATATTTATGAGATTAGAAAGGATTCATAGATGGCAATTTTAAGAGATGATAATTATGTAGATAAGGCAGAAAATGTCATTAAATCACTGAATCGAAACACTAGAGATTTTAGGAACCCTGATGCATTTCTTTTAACAACTAGCAAAATTAGAAACCTACTAAGCTTGACGAGTACCCTCTTTGATGAGAGTAAAGTTAGAGAGTACAAGGATTTGGCTGACAAAATTGCTTATTTGAGAGTGCAGTTTGTTTATCAATCGGGCCGAGAAACTGCGGTTAAAGACTTGGTTAAAAAGGCTGAAATTCTAGACATTTTAAAAGAAATAAACAATAAGGAAAGTCTCCAACGTTTTTGTCGCTATATGGAAGCACTAGTAGCTTATTTCAAATTTTATGGAGGAAAAGATTAATGGCATTTGCAAAAATTCAAGTAACAGCACAAATTCGTTTAGAAACAGGACTTCATATTGGGACAAGCAATGCTTTTGCGGCAATTGGGGCTACTGATTCTCCTGTAATCAAGGATCCTATTACTAACTTACCAATTATTCCTAGTTCAAGTATCAAAGGGAAGATGCGCAGTCTCCTTTCAAAAGTTCATAATGAACGACTAGCTAAGAAACCAGGAGAAGATGGCGAACTTCTAAGTCGACTGTTTGGGAACAGTTCAGATAATCGCTATAAAATGGGGCGACTCATTTTTAGAGATGCTTTCTTAATCAATAAGGACGAGTTAGATTCATTAGGGGTCAAGAGCTATACTGAAGTTAAGTTTGAAAATACTATTGACCGTATCACTGCTGAAGCGAATCCGAGACAAATTGAACGTGCCATCCGTAAGAGTGCTTTTGCATTTGAATTAATCTATGAAATCACAGATGACAGTGAAGAACAAGTGGAAGAAGATTTTAAAGTAATTCTTGACGGATTAAAACTCCTGGAACTTGATTATTTAGGTGGATCAGGCTCTCGTGGATATGGTAAAGTTGTTTTTGAGGATCTTAAAGCAAATACAGTTTTCGGAAACTATGATGTTAGTAGATTGAATGAACTTTTAACTACGGAGGTCTAGTATGACCTATAAGATGTATATTATGAACTTTCAGTCTGCTCACTTTGGAGCAGGTACGCTTGATAGTTCTAAAATGACTTTTGCAGCTGGCCGATTATTTTCTGCCTTAGCTATTGAGGCAAAAAAAATGGGTAAAATGGAGGAATTTGTATCATTAGCAGGTCAAGATGAATTTGTTTTGACTGATGCCTTTCCTTATCAGTCAAGTCCATATTTACCGAAGCCGATAGGATTTCCAAAGTTTGAACAGCCGGATTTAAAAACGGATGTCAAAGAAGTAAGACGTCAAGCTAAAATGGCAAAGAAACTTCAGTTTATTCCTTTAGATAAATTTGATTCTTTTGTAAATGGTACTCTTTTTGAAGATGCAGAATATGCAGTAACAAATATTATCACTAAAAACCAACCTCATGTAGATGGGCATCTTTATCAAGTTTCTACCGTTCGATTTGCGGATAAGTCTGCTCTCTATGTGATTGCTACCGAATCAAACCTCTTGAATGAACTCATGACCAGCTTGCAGTATACAGGAATTGGTGGCAAACGTTCCAGCGGTTATGGACGGTTTGATTTAACCATTACAGACATACCTGATGCTCTTAAAAATCGTCTTACTAAGGTCCATCAAGGACCTGTTATGACCTTGACTACTTCTCTACCAGTCGAAAAGGAACTTGAATATGCTATGGAAACTGGTTCCTATTTACTAAGTAAATCAAGTGGTTTTGCTTTTAGTACAGAAACTAATGAAAATTACCGTAAGCAGGATTTATATAAGTTTGCTTCTGGATCTACTTTCTCTGAAACCTTTACAGGACAGATTGTAGATGTAAGACCTCTTGATTTCCCGCATGAAGTATTAAACTATGCTAAGCCACTATTTTTCAAGATGGAGGGAGAAAGATGAAAACAGAATATAGAACCTTTCAATTCAGTCTCCTAGCCATGGCTCCTATCCATATTGGGAATGGTGAAAAATATACTTCTCGAGAATTTATCTATGAAAATGGATACTTTTATTTCCCTGATATGGGTAAGTTTTATAATCGCATGGTGGAGAAAGGATTCGATCAGAAGTTTGAGCGTTTTTTACAGGAGACAAAGCCAAACGCTAGAAATAATCGCTTGATTTCCTTCTTGGATGATAACCGGATATCTAATCGTGATTTCGGTGGTTACCGGATTGTTGAGACTGGTTTGGAAATTGAAAAAAATAATCGCGATTCCAAATTAGGCACGATAAATGAAGTGGCAAAATTTATTAGAGACCCTTTTGGGAGTCCGTATATTCCAGGTAGTTCCTTAAAGGGAGCTATTCGAACTATTATAATGAACACAAATCCTGACTGGAACAATAAGAATGCAGTTGATTTTCGTGGGAGAAGTCCTAAAGAAAACAAAAAGATGATTCCATGGGGTGCCAAAAAGGGTCAAGAATTTAATGACTTGTTTAATGCTATTCGTGTTAGTGATAGTAAGCCATTTAACAATGAGCAGATTATTCTAGTTCAAAAATGGGATTATTCAGCCAAGTCCTTAACTGCCAAGCCTCTTCCTTTATACAGAGAAGCAATCGTACCCTTAACTAGAATCAATTTCACCATTACTACATCCACTAAGGAAGCTGGAATCCTAATTGAGGAATTAGGACAGAGAGCGCAAGCTTTTTACAAAGAATATAAAGAATTTTTCTTATCAGATTTTCCTGAAAATAAGATTCAGCCAAATCTTCAATATCCTATCTATTTGGGAGCTGGAAGTGGAGCCTGGACAAAGACCTTGTTTCAACAAGCGGATGGAATCTTGCAAAAACGGTATAGTCGAATGAAGACAAAGATGGTTGGTAAGGGAGTGTTGAAATTAACAAAAGCACCAATGAAAAGTGTTAAAACAACACAAGCAACTCGAAAACTGATAATGAATGATGAGTCTTTCTATGAAATGGGTAAAGCTAATTTCATAATCAAGGAGATTAGTCGATGAGAATTTTAATATCAGCAGTAGGAGATACAGATCCTATACGAAATTTTCACGATGGAGCCTTAGTTCATATTGCTAGAAAGTACCGCCCAGATAAAATTATTATTATTTTTTCTGAGAGAACTATTGGTAAGAAAGAAAATATTGAAAAAGTACTTCATGCTATCGATCCTGAATATGTTCCAGAGATCGTTATTCATAAACCAATTATTTTGAATGCTGACATTTATGTCTTTGATACAATGTATGATCAGTTTGAATCAATTATTCAGCAGTATTATACGAAGGATGATGAATTACTTTTAAATCTTTCAAGCGCAACACCACAAGTAAAAGCAGCACTTTTTATAATTAATAGACTCAGTGAAATAAACGTTAAAGCTATACAAGTTCCAACTCCCGTAAATGATTCAAATGAGAACGTGCCTCACGACAATGTTGAAGATATAGATATTCTCATTGATACAAATGAAGACAATGTTGAAGATTTTGTAGATCGTACTCTAGAGGATGAGTCTGAAAAATTCTTACACGCTTTGATGAAGAAAACAATTCGTGATTTTATTAAGAAATATGATTATAAAGCTAGTTTAGAGCTATCAAATCAATTGCCTGACTTCCCTGGTTTGAAAGACTGTCGCAAAAAGTTACAAGATATTGTGGATTCATTAGACAGGCAAGATATACCTCAACTCCTCCAAAAGAAAAAATGGAGTGAAGAACAGAAAAAAGTACTAAATGCCTATTTGACCATTGATTTACAAAAAGAACGTGGGAATTTTAGTGAAGGTCTGATTAGAATTAAAAACCTTACAGAGTTTATCTTAGATGACTATATCGAAAATCGTTATCCAGGATTTCTGGATAATTACGCGAACGATTCAGAGAAATATTATATCGGGATTTGGGATTATGGCAAGATCCTTCAAGAAAAAAGAGAGTGGATATTGTATGACAAAATCAAACCGATTTTGAGAATAAACAAAACACGAAATACAGTAGCCCATCGATTAGATTCTATAAAAGCTGAAGACTTAAAACAGTTAGGTCCTGTTCTAAAAACCTTAAAAGGACTAGTCAAGGAACAGTATCAATTCACTGAGAAAGATTTTAATTTTTACAAGGACTTAAATAAGGAATTATTAGAATTACTGAAATAATGAGAGGTAGAATATCTTGGAAATTTTAATTTCAGCAGTTGGAACGACAGATCCGATAAGCAATAATCGAGATGCAGCTTTATTACATATTGCTCGAACTTACAGACCCGAACAGATTGTTTTAGTTTATAGTGAAGAAATGTTGATAAAAAGAGATTTTATTGAGAGGGCATTATTTTCAATCGAAAGTTATCATCCTGAAGTGGTTATTGAACCGATCATATTGAAAAATGATGAGGTCTACCTTTTTGATAAAATGTATGAAGTGATGGGACAGATTATCGAAAAATATTCTGGAACAGACCATCAATTGATCTTAAATCTATCTTCAGGTACACCTCAGATTATTTCTGCTTTATTTGCCTTGAATCGAATTAATGATTATAATACGCAGGCCATACAGGTTGCAACACCTAACAAATCAGCAAATAGGAAGTATGTACCACTTTCAAGTGAAGATGAACAGAAGCTTTTTGATGAGAACGAGGATAATCAAAAGAATTACGAAGATCGTACAATCAAAGATGAAGCTGAAAAATTTAATCAGTCTCTTATCAAGCGACACTTAAGAAATTTAATCTCTTCTTATGATTATCTTGCTGCGGAAGAATTAGTTACTAGAAAAGAATACAATAAATTACTTTCTAAAAAGAAATTAGCTCGTTTAAGAGACATATTAAATGATTTTGTAAAAGTATTTAAAACTCAAGCGATTTTAAAAGATATTCAGGGATATTCACTCACAGAAGTTGAGAAAAAAGCTCTTAATTACTTTTTAATGATTGAAGTTTTGAAAGAGAGAGGGCAGGTTGCTGATGTCTTAATCAAATCAAAGTCTTATGTTGAATTTATCATCGAGGAAAAGATAAAGAAAGATTATCCAGAATTGATCAAATATGATGGGACTTTTCCAAAGTTAAATGAAGAATACAAGGATTTTGAAGCTGTTTTAGATTTCATTGACATAGAATTTAAGAAAGCTAAGGGTATAAAAGATGAGAAGGAAAGAATCTATTCCCCTCAGTCAACCTTAAATCTCTTGTCTTATGAAAATATTCTATCTTATTATGAAGTTTCTCCTGAATTACTTAAGTCGATAAAGCTAATAAATAGCTTAAATGGTGAGAGAAATAAGGTTGCACATGGCTTGTCAGAAATTGATAGTAAACTAGTTAATTCTAGAAAATTGCAACAGACAATAGATGCTTTGCGCTTTATTTTACAGGATACCTTCAATATTGATGATAGCTATCTTACTTGTTATCGGGCTTTGAATCAAGAAATGTTAGATCTACTTCGATAGTAATGATGTACATTTAAAAAATTTTAATTGTAAGTAGCTTATCTCGTTTGTGTGTTTACATAGCTAATTTCACAGTTGACTCAATCTAAAATTAAAAATGTTAAGAATTGATTTTCTCCTTTTCTTATTTTAAAAAATTAACGGTTCTACGAGTCATCTAAGATAGCAAAACATATTACCCAATCTAATAATTGCTAACCACGAAAGAATGACAAGTTCATTGAATGAAGGTGGTATCATGAGTTTTTGATCTTCGTGTGATGAATTTGTTTTTTTGAGTTTCTTATAAGAACATTTCTTGTCAAACAAAAAGTTCTCCTAGGTGGTGAACGCTTCGATATCAAGAATGAGTTGGGTAATAATGCTTATCAGTAGAAGGTTTATTTTTAAAGATTCCAAAGACCTTAATCAGAGAAGATATCAAACAAAAAAATGGAGGAAAAAATGAGGGAATTAAAAATATTGGGTTATGCTACATTAGCTTTTATGATTTTTGTTATCATAGGTGTAAATTTTCATGTTAACGAACCAATTAAAGAGCAGCCACATATAGGACTATCTCAAAGTGTATTAGATACTGAGTTGAAAGTTCAATTAAAAGAGGGTATTGTATTGGGTAAATACTATACCAAAGACGGTTACTATATCATCGTTTGGGATGAGGAGATAAAGAAACCTGTTGTCCATGATTTAGACAAAGTTGAGTGGGAAAGAATAAGATTTGGAGATATAGACTAAATTTGTATGAGACTTGGTAGATTTTCAAAGAGTACCTTGATCACTTTTGGTTTTATCTTACAGGATACCTTCGATATAGATGATAGCTATTTTGCATGTTCTCGAATACATAATTATGAAATACTAGAGTTACTTCGGCAGTAATTATGTGCATTTATATAGCTTAATTTTCCAGTTGACGCAAACTTAAAAAAACGATATAATAAGAAAGTTGAGAATTGATTTTCTCTCCATCTTAGTTCAGAGAATTGGCGGTGCTGCGAGCCATCTAAGATAGAAAATCATGCTACTCAATCCAACAATTGCATAAGAACGAAAGAATGACAAGTTCATTGAATGAAGGTGGTACCGCGGTTTTTCGCCCTTCGTGATATGAGCTTGTCTTTTGATTTTTGGAGGTGTTTATGAGAACATTTCTTGTCAAACAAAAATTTCGCCTAGGTGGTGAACGTTTTGATATCAAGGATGAGTTGGGCAATGTCGCCTATCAGGTTGAAGGTTCATTTTTTAAGATTCCTAAAACCTTTACCATCTATGATGTTGCTGGTGAACAGGTCAGTGAGATTAGTAAGGAAGTCTTAACTTTCCTACCTCGTTTTGAAATTCAACTCAGTAACGGCGATAGTTTTTATATCCGCAAGAAGTTGACGTTCTTTAGAGATAAGTATGAATTTGACAATCTCGGTCTTCGTATCGAAGGAAATGTCTGGGATTTGAATTTTAAATTGCTAGATGACCGCGATCAAGTAATTGCAGAGATTGCTAAGGAACTTTTCCATTTAACCTCTACCTATACCGTAACCGTTTATGACGAATCTTATGCAGACCTAGTCATTTCCCTCTGTGTCGCTATCGACTATGTGGAAATGCTAGAAAGCCAATCAAATTAGTAAAAAGGAGATACATATGAAACAATTATCTAGTGCACAAGTCCGCCAAATGTGGCTTGATTTCTGGGCTACAAAAGGCCACTCAGTAGAACCATCCGTTAGCTTGGTTCCAGTAAACGACCCAACACTTTTGTGGATCAACTCAGGGGTTGCCACTCTTAAAAAATACTTTGATGGAACTATTATCCCTGAAAACCCACGGATTACCAATGCGCAAAAAGCCATCCGTACAAACGATATCGAAAACGTAGGGAAGACTGCTCGTCACCATACTATGTTTGAAATGTTGGGAAACTTCTCAATCGGGGATTACTTCCGTGACGAAGCAATTACATGGGCATATGAGCTTTTAACAAGTCCTGAGTGGTTTGACTTCCCTAAAGACAAACTTTACATGACTTATTATCCAGATGACAAAGATTCATACAACCGCTGGATTGAAGTGGGAGTGGATCCAAGTCATTTGATCCCAATTGAAGACAACTTCTGGGAAATCGGTGCAGGACCTTCTGGACCTGATACAGAAATCTTCTTCGACCGTGGAGAAGCCTTTGACCCAGAAAACATCGGTCTTCGTCTTCTTGCAGAAGATATCGAAAATGACCGTTACATCGAAATCTGGAACATTGTATTGTCACAATTTAACGCAGACCCTGCGGTTCCTCGTAGCGAGTACAAAGAATTGCCACACAAAAACATTGATACGGGCGCTGGTTTGGAGCGTTTGGTGGCGGTTATCCAAGGGGCTAAGACAAACTTTGAAACAGACCTCTTCATGCCGATCATTCGTGAAGTTGAGAAATTATCTGGTAAGGTTTACGACCAAGATGGCGACAACATGAGCTTCAAGGTTATTGCAGACCACATCCGTTCTCTTTCATTTGCTATCGGTGATGGTGCCCTTCCTGGAAATGAAGGTCGTGGTTATGTCCTCCGCCGTTTGCTCCGTCGTGCTTCTATGCATGGTCAAAAATTGGGTATCAACGAGCCTTTCCTTTACAAACTTGTTCCAACTGTTGGAAAAATCATGGAAAGCTACTACCCAGAAGTTCTTGAAAAACGTGACTTTATTGAGAAAATCGTTAAGAGCGAAGAAGAGTCATTTGCTCGTACTCTTCACTCAGGTCAACACTTTGCCCAAGGCATCGTAACAGACTTGAAAGAAAAAGGTCAAACGGTCATCGCTGGTCAAGATGTCTTCAAACTCTATGACACTTATGGATTCCCAGTTGAATTGACGGAAGAAATCGCTGATGAAGCTGGGATGACTGTAGACCGTGAAGGTTTTGAAGCAGCCATGAAAGAGCAGCAAGAACGTGCGCGTGCGTCAGCTGTCAAAGGCGGCTCAATGGGGATGCAAAATGAAACCCTTCAAAATATCACAGTGGAAAGTGTCTTCAACTACAATGCCAGTCAATTGCCTTCTAAGTTGGTGGCTATCGTAGCGGACAATGCTGAAGTAGAAGCTGTTTCTGAAGGAACTGCCTCTCTTATCTTTGCGGAAACACCATTCTACGCTGAAATGGGTGGACAGGTAGCTGACCATGGTCAAATCTTGGATGCTGCAGGAAAACTTGTGGCTACTGTGACAGATGTTCAAAAAGCGCCAAACGGACAAGCTCTTCATACGGTTGAAGTTGTTGCACCGCTTGCTTTGAATCAGGAATCCACCTTGGCAATTGATACCAATCGTCGTCACCGTGTCATGAAAAACCACACAGCAACTCACTTGCTCCATGCAGCCCTTCACAATATCCTTGGAAACCATGCGACACAAGCAGGATCCCTTAACGAAGTCGAATTCCTTCGCTTTGACTTCACACACTTCCAAGCAGTAACTCCTGAAGAATTGCGCGCCATTGAACAACAGGTCAATGAGAAAATCTGGGAAGCAATTGCAGTAGAAACTGTTGAGACAGATATTGACACTGCTAAAGAAATGGGAGCTATGGCCCTCTTTGGTGAGAAGTATGGTAAGGAAGTTCGTGTTGTTACGATTGGTGACTACTCAGTGGAACTTTGTGGTGGTACCCACGTAGGTAATACTTCTGAAATTGGTCTCTTCAAGATTGTCAAAGAAGAAGGGATTGGATCAGGAACTCGCCGTATCTTGGCAGTGACTGGTAAGGAAGCTTTTGAAGCCTACCGCGAACAAGAAGACGCTCTGAAAGCTGTCGCAGCAACCTTGAAAGCCCCTCAACTCAAGGAAGTACCTCATAAGATTGAAGGACTTCAAGAACAACTCCGTCAATTACAAAAAGAAAATGCAGAATTGAAGGAAAAAGCGGCAGCAGCAGCGGCAGGTGATGTCTTCAAGAATGTTCAAGAAGCAAACGGACACCGTTACATTGCTAGTCAAGTTTCTGTATCAGATGCAGGTGCCCTTCGTACCTTTGCAGATAACTGGAAGCAAAAAGACTACTCTGATGTGCTTGTTCTTGTCGCAGCCATTGGTGACAAGGTGAATGTCCTTGTAGCCAGCAAGACAAAAGATGTGCACGCAGGTAATGTCATCAAAGAATTGGCTCCAATCGTTGATGGACGTGGTGGTGGTAAACCAGACATGGCCATGGCAGGAGGAAGCAACCAAGCAAAAATTCAAGAATTGTTGGATGCCGTAGCAGGCAAATTGTAAGAAAAAATCTACCATTTTTGGTAGATTTTTTTGTTTAAAGTCATAGAGCAGTTGATTTCTTTGAAGAATAAGCGTATAATATATAAAAATTAATTGAGTGCTCACTCAATTTTGTTAGGGATTAGGAGAACTAGATAATGGTAATTGAAGCAATACAGTATAATCATTTTGGTGATGATAAAGTTCTAGAATTAGTAAATATTATATCTGAATCATTAGGAATGAATCAAGTTAGAGTAAAAGTATTTGCTGTTGGTTTAAATCCTATTGATTACAAAACTTTCGAGGGGGCGAAGCCACTTCGTTTTTTGAGTTTTTTGACAAAATTAAAACAACCAGGTCGTTGGTTTGAATCAAAATCATCTTTATTTCCAAGAGGTGTCGCTAGGGATTTTGCTGGTGTTATCACAGAAATTGGTGAAGGAGTGAGCCGTTTTTCAGTAGGTAACAAGGTTTTTGGAACAATAATAAGTGATCCTGGACTTGGTACTAAGAGGGGTGCGTTAGCAACAGAAATTTGTGTTAGCGAATCAGAAATTGCATTGAAACCAGACAATATTGATATGTATCATGCTGCTACTATGGGGGTGGCTTCTTTAACGGTCGGTGGTGCTTTTAGAAGAATTAATTTAAATTCTAAAGATGTTGTAGTTATTTCAGCAGCTTCAGGTGGCATTGGTAGCATTGCAGTACAGTATGCGGTTGCTAAGGGCGCAACTGTTATTGGTATTGCGAGCAAGAATAATGCAGAATATTTAGAGTCTTTAGGAGCTATACCAGTATCTTATGAAGAGGATGTCCAAAAGTCTCTTTTATTAGTAGCTCCAAAACCTATTACAAAATTCTTGGATTGCTATGGTGGTGATTACGTTAAATTAGCTTTCCATCTTGGATTGAACGGAACTGATATTGGAACTTTAGTACCTTCACCATTTGTTATGATAAAAGGGGTCCAGTTCACTGGGCCAAGACATTCCACTTATGATGATTTTAAAATTCTAGAGGAGATGGTCTCAGATGGAAAAGTTCAGCTGAATATTGAGAAAGAGTATAGTTTTTCTCTGGAGTCAGTTAGAGAGGCATATCGTAGTCTGAAATTAGGACATACTCGTGGTAAAAGAATTATTAAAATAAGAGAGTAGATAGAGGGGGCAGGAATGGAAAGTATAGAATATAAGTTTGCTGAGACATTAAAAAGCAGTAACTTAAGTTTAAAACAACGTAAAGTTTTAATTTCAAGTCTAAAATTATTTTCAGAGATTGGGTTTGAAAATACAACTTCTCATCTTATTGCTGAACACGCTGGAGTCTCAGAAGGAACAGTTTTTAGTTATTTTAAAACCAAGGAAGGTATCCTAGATGCTATTTTATCTAGATTTCTAAAACAAGTCATTCCAGAGGTCATTGCTGATTTTTCAGATAAGAGATTTACAATAGGGCAAGAAACCTTTTCACTTTTTCTAAGAAGCATCGTTCAGGATAGGTTAGTCTTTATTCATAACAATAAAATGCAAGTTAAAATCCTTTTGAGTCGTTCACTGATTGATAAATCTATTTCTGAAGAGTTAGGAAATATTATTGTTCATTCTATCATTAATCCAATTACACCAGTTTTGAATCAGTTTAAAAAAAATGGTGTTATTCGAGATTGGTCAAATGAAAGAATCGTTCGCTATATTTTAGCTTTAAGTCTTTCTTATATTGTTCCTATAATTATAAATGACAAAGAAGATATAAACATTGATAAAGTAACAAATGAAATTGTCGAATGTCTTTCTTTTGCCTTAGTTATCGTAAAATAACTATTAATTTTAAGTTCACTAAAAAATTTAGTGAGTTATTTTTAAAACCAAAATAAAAATCCCCAATCGAAGTGATTGAGGATTTTTGTGTTGATTTATCTTACACGATCCCTTGGGCAATCATAGCATTTGCTACGTTTTCAAAGGCTGCAATATTTGCACCTGCAAGGTAGTCAGTACCAAGACCGTATGTTTCTGCAGTTGTTTTAGCAGTGTTGAAGATGTTTGTCATGATGCCTTTGAGACGTCCGTCAACTTCTTCACGTGTCCATGAAAGGCGAAGGCTGTTTTGGCTCATTTCAAGCGCTGATACAGCTACCCCACCAGCATTGGCAGCTTTAGCAGGTCCGTAAAGGATTCCATTTTCTTTGTAGACTTTGATAGCTTCAAGGTCGCTAGGCATGTTAGCACCTTCAGAGACACAGATAACGCCTTGAGCAACCAAGCGTTTCGCAGCCTCACCGTTGATCTCGTTTTGAGTCGCACATGGAAGAGCGATATCGTAGTTTCCAGTGTAAGTCCATACAGAACCTTCGTAGTAAGTAGCAGTTGGTTTTTCTGCAGCGTACTCAGTCAAACGAGCACGACGTTTTTCTTTAACATCTGTAAGAAGGTCAAAGTCGATACCATTTTCATCAATGACATAACCATTTGAGTCAGATACAGAGATAACAGTTGCACCAAGTTCAGTTGCTTTTTGAAGCGCGTATTGAGCTACGTTACCAGAACCTGAAATCACAACTTTCTTACCAGCAAAGCTGTTGTCGTTAGCTTTAAGCATTTCTTCAGTGTAGTAAACCAAACCGTAACCAGTTGCTTCTGGACGGATCAAGCTACCACCAAATCCAAGAGGTTTACCAGTCAAGACACCAGCATCAAATTGGTTGAGGCGTTTGTATTGTCCGTAAAGGTAACCAATCTCACGTCCACCAACACCGATATCACCAGCAGGTACGTCAAGAGATGGTCCGATGTATTTTTGCAATTCAGTCATGAAGCTTTGGCAGAAGCGCATCACTTCAGCATCAGTTTTGCCTTTAGGATCGAAGTCTGATCCACCTTTACCACCACCGATTGGAAGTCCAGTCAAAACGTTTTTAAAGATTTGTTCGAATCCGAGGAATTTCAAGATCCCTTGGTTTACAGTTGGGTGGAAACGAAGTCCGCCTTTATATGGTCCAACAGCTGAGTTAAATTGAACACGGTAACCACGGTTAACTTGAACTTTTCCATCACGGTCAACCCAAGGAACACGGAAAGAAATCACGCGCTCAGGTTCTGTGATACGTGCCAAGATATTTTCTTCAATATACTCAGGGTGTTTTTCAAAGACAGGCTCCAAAGTGCTGAAGAATTCTTCAACCGCCTGGAGAAATTCAGCCTCGTGCCCGTTACGAGCTTTTACAGTTTCAAACACGCTTTGGATATATTCTTTAGCAGATGTCATATCGTTCTCCTTTTTGTTGTCATATTTTATTACATGAGACATTATAGCAGAAAATTTTTTCAGTGTAAAGAAAAAAACATAAATTTTCTAAAAATTCTTTCAATTTAAAATGACTGATTCAAAACATGCTAAAAAACGAACCTTTTCTATAGAAATGGTTTTATTGAAAAGCAAAAGTCAAAGTATGGTATAATAATAGACATAAAAAGGAATCTGGAGGAACAGAATCATGGTATCAACTAAAACACAGATTGCTGGTTTTGAGTTTGACAATTGCTTGATGAATGCAGCAGGAGTTGCTTGTATGACAGTTGAGGAGTTGGAAGGTGTCAAAAACTCAGCAGCAGGAACCTTTGTCACTAAAACAGCAACCTTGGAATTTCGTCAGGGAAATCCGGAACCACGTTATCAAGATGTTCCACTCGGTTCTATCAACTCCATGGGCTTACCAAATAATGGCTTAGACTACTATCTGGACTATCTTTTGGACTTGCAGGAAAAAGAGCCAAACCGTACTTTCTTCCTATCTCTAGTTGGCATGTCTCCAGAGGAAACTCATACCATTTTGAAAAAGGTTCAAGAAAGTGATTTTCGAGGTCTAACTGAACTCAATCTCTCATGTCCAAATGTTCCTGGTAAACCTCAGATTGCCTATGACTTTGAAACTACAGATCGTATTTTGTCAGAAGTCTTTGAGTATTTTACAAAACCATTAGGAATTAAGCTTCCACCTTATTTTGATATTGTTCATTTTGACCAGGCTGCAGCGATCTTTAACAAATATCCGCTCAAGTTTGTCAATTGTGTCAACTCTATTGGAAATGGTCTTTATATAGAAGACGAGTCTGTCGTGATTCGTCCAAAGAATGGCTTTGGTGGTATTGGTGGAGAATACATCAAACCAACAGCTCTTGCAAATGTCCATGCTTTCTATCAACGCTTGAATCCAGAAATTCAGATCATCGGAACTGGTGGAGTATTAACAGGACGTGATGCCTTTGAACATATCCTATGTGGTGCCAGTATGGTGCAGGTAGGAACTACCCTGCACAAAGAAGGTGTAGGTGCTTTTGATCGCATTACAAACGAACTCAAAGAAATTATGACGGAAAAAGGTTATGAAAGCCTTGAAGATTTCCGTGGTAAATTGAATTATATTGATTAAATAAAAGCGAAACTAAAAAGAAAGGAGAAATGATGCTAGCAATAGAAGAAAGCCAAAAGCTATCTTTATCAAACTTACCTAGTTTGACCTTGTTTACAGGCGCTGATCAAGGACAGTATGAAGTCATGAAAACTCAGGTGCTAAAGCAAATCGGCTACGATTCTGCTGATTTGAACTTTGCTTATTTTGATATGAAAGAAGTAGACTACAAAAGCTTGGAACTAGAGCTGGTCAGTCTTCCTTTCTTTGCGGATGAAAAAATTATTATTTTAGATCATTTTCTTGATATAACAACAGCTAAAAAACGCTATCTATCTGATGATGAGCTTAAGGCTTTTGAAGAATATTTGGAAAACCCTTCTCCGACGAGTAAATTAGTTGTTTTTGCTGAAGGTAAACTAGACAGCAAGCGACGTCTAGTTAAAATTCTAAAGAGAGATGCCAAGATTTTTGAAGCCCTTGAACCAAAAGAGCAAGAGATGCGATCCTATTTTCAAAAGTGGTCTCAAGAACAAGGACTGACCTTTGACGGGAAATCCTTTGAACAGTTACTTATCAAATCTAGTTTTCAATTCAGTGAAATTCAGAAAAATCTACTCTTCTTACAGTCTTATAAGGATGATGACCGGATTACCGAAGAAGACATTGTTGAAGCCATTCCAAAGACTTTGCAGGATAATATCTTTGATTTAACTCAGTTAATATTGACTAAGAAGATTGATCAGGCACGTGATTTAGTCAAAGATTTGACTTTGCAGGGAGAAGATGAGATTAAACTGATTGCCATTATGTTGGGGCAGTTCAGACTCTATACACAAGTGAAAATTTTGCAAGAATCTGGTCAGACAGAGTCTCAGATGGTCAGCAGTTTGGGTCACTATCTTGGTCGCAATCCGAATCCCTATCAAATCAAGTTTGCCCTTCGTGATTCTCGAAGACTATCCCTTGATTTTCTCCAGAATTCTATTCGTTATCTCATCCAAGCTGATTACCAAATTAAGACAGGAGTTTATGAGAAAGGCTACCTGTTTGAGAAGGCTCTATTACAGATTGCCAGCTAGTCAAATTGAGCAAATAACTTGAAAAAATAGGATGATTGCGTTATCATCATTATGATGATTGCGTTATCATCATTATATAGAAAGAAAAAGAGGTATTACAGATGGCTATTATCTTACCAGATCTTCCATACGCTTACGATGCATTAGAACCATACATCGATGCTGAAACAATGCACTTGCACCATGACAAACACCACCAAACTTACGTTAACAATGCAAATGCAGCTCTTGAAAAACACCCTGAAATCGGTGAAGACCTTGAAGCTTTGCTTGCTGACGTAGAAGCTATCCCAGCTGATATCCGTCAAGCGCTTATCAACAATGGTGGTGGACACTTGAACCACGCTCTTTTCTGGGAATTGATGACTCCTGAAAAAACAGCTCCTTCAGCAGAACTTGCAGCAGCAATCGATGAAACTTTCGGTTCATTCGAAGAATTCCAAGCAGCCTTCACTGCAGCAGCAACAACTCGTTTTGGTTCTGGATGGGCATGGTTGGTCGTTAACAAAGAAGGTAAGCTTGAAGTAACTTCAACAGCAAACCAAGACACACCAATCTCAGAAGGTAAAAAACCAATCTTGGGCTTGGACGTTTGGGAACATGCATACTATGTGAAATACCGTAACGTTCGTCCTGACTATATCAAAGCTTTCTTCTCCGTTATTAACTGGAATAAAGTAGACGAACTCTACGCAGCAGCTAAATGATCTTAATAACGACACCTTTGGGTTAGAATTCAATCTTACTTGAAAGGTGTTTTTTGTTTGCTTTTCTTAGAAGTAACTGTCTTATGATTTTCCTTTGTTGGATAGGCTTGATTTATGGTATAATGATAAGATAGAAATCGAAGGAGAAATCATGAATATTCAACAATTACGCTACGTTGTAGCTATTGCTAATAGTGGTACTTTTCGTGAAGCGGCTGAGAAGATGTACGTTAGCCAGCCGAGTCTATCTATTTCTGTAAGAGACTTGGAAAAAGAGCTTGGCTTCAAGATTTTTCGTAGAACCAGTTCAGGAACTTTTCTTACACGTCGCGGGATGGAATTTTATGAAAAGGCACAAGAGCTGGTTAAAGGATTTGATGTTTTCCAGAACCAGTATGCCAATCCTGAAGAGGAGAAGGATGAGTTTTCAATAGCCAGCCAGCACTATGATTTCTTGCCACCAACCATTACAGCTTTTTCGCAACAATATCCTGACTATAAAAATTTCCGTATTTTTGAATCTACAACTGTTCAGATTTTGGACGAAGTAGCCCAAGGACATAGTGAGATTGGAATTATCTACCTCAACAATCAAAACCAAAAGGGTATCATGCAACGGATTGAAAAATTAGGACTTGAAGTGATTGAGTTGATTCCTTTCCAGACCCATATCTATCTACGTGAAGGTCATCCTTTAGCCAAGAAAAAAGAGTTGGTTATGGAGGATTTGGCAGATTTGCCAACAGTTCGATTCACGCAGGAAAAAGATGAATATCTTTATTACTCAGAGAACTTTGTGGATACAAGTGCTAGCTCTCAAATGTTTAATGTAACTGACCGCGCTACCTTAAATGGAATCCTTGAAAGAACAAATGCTTATGCGACTGGATCTGGATTCTTAGATAGCGATAGTGTGAACGGGATCACTGTTATTCCGCTAAATGATAATCTCAATAATCGCATGGTTTATGTGAAACGCGAGGAAGTAGACTTGAGCCAAGCAGGGACTTTATTTGTAGAGGTCATGCAAGAGTATTTTGATCAGAAGAGGAAAGCATGAAAAAAAGAGGAATTATTGCAGGGATTATAGTAGCCTTGATTGCATTAGACCAAGTGGTAAAGGCTTATGTCGTTCAGAATATTGCTCTTGGTGAAATCAAATCATGGATCCCAAATCTAGTTAGTTTAACTTATCTGCAAAATAGGGGGGCAGCCTTTTCCATGCTCCAAGATCAACAGTGGTTTTTTGCTGTAATTACTCTGGTAGTTATGGTAGGAGCCATCTGGTATCTACACAAGCACATGGAGGATTCCTTCTGGACAGTCTTTGGTTTAGTCTTAATCATTGCTGGTGGTCTGGGAAACTTTATCGATCGCGTTAGTCAAGGCTTCGTGGTGGATATGTTTCACTTAGACTTTGTTAATTTTGCCATATTTAATGTGGCTGATAGCTATCTGACAGTCGGAGTGATTGTTTTATTGCTTGCAATGCTAAAAGAGGAAATGAATGGAAATTAAAATTGAAAGAGGCGGACTACGCTTAGACAAGGCTTTGTCAGATTTGACAGAATTGTCCCGTAGTCTCGCCAATGAACAAATCAAATCAGGCCAAGTCTTGGTCAATGGTCAGGTCAAAAAAGCCAAGTATACGGTCCAAGAGGGCGATGTCGTTACTTATCAGGTGCCAGAACCAGAAGTTTTGGAGTATGTAGCTGAAGGTATTCCTCTAGAAATCATTTATCAAGATGAGGATGTAGCAGTAGTCAATAAACCTCAAGGGATGGTTGTTCATCCAAGTGTTGGTCATACCAGTGGTACCTTGGTTAATGCCCTCATGTACCATATCAAGGATCTCTCTGGAATCAACGGTGTGTTGCGTCCAGGGATTGTCCATCGTATTGATAAGGATACTTCAGGTCTCTTGATGATTGCAAAAAACGATGATGCCCATTTAGCACTAGCTCAAGAATTGAAGGACAAGAAGTCTCTTCGTAAATATTGGGCCATCGTTCATGGGAATCTTCCCAACGACCGTGGAGTCATTGAGGCACCGATTGGTCGTAGCGAAAAAGACCGTAAGAAGCAAGCTGTGACTGCAAAAGGGAAACCAGCAGTGACACGTTTCCAAGTCTTGGAACGTTTCGGTGATTATACCTTGCTGGAATTGCAACTGGAAACTGGAAGAACTCATCAAATCCGTGTGCACATGGCTTATATCGGCCATCCAGTCGCTGGTGATGAGGTTTATGGCCCTCGTAAAACCTTGAAAGGACATGGGCAATTTCTTCATGCCAAAACTCTAGGTTTTACCCATCCTAGAACCGGTGAAACTATGGAATTTACTTCCGAAATCCCAGATATCTTTAAAGAGACTCTGGAAAAACTTCGAAATAACTAAAAAAAGGACTCAAGCGAGTCCCCAGACTGAAGAAAAAGTGGCTCTCTGTCAACTGTAGTGTGTTGAATAAAAGCTAACATCTGGAGAGGACAAGCGTTGTCCTCTCCATTTTTATATTCAGAGCGATGAAAATTCGTTTCTTAAAGTTATCAAAGTTCCGAAATCCAAAGGCATTTCGTTTGATGAGTTTAATGAGATTATTAGTCGCTTCCAATTTGGCGTTGGAATAGGGCAATTGAAGGGCGTTGACGATTTTCTCCCTGTCCTTTAGAAATGTCTTAAAGACAGTCTGAAAAAGAGGATGAACCTTCTTTAGATTGTCCTCAATGAGTCCGAAAAATTTCTCGGGCTCTTTATTCTGAAAGTGAAAAAGCAAGAGCTGATAGAGATTATAGTGGTGTTTCAACTCTTCTGAATAGCTCAAAAGCTTGTCTAGAATTTCTTTATTCGTTAAGTGCATGCGAAAAGTAGGACGATAAAATCGCTTATCGCTGAGTTTACGACTATCTTGCTGGATGAGCTTCCAGTAGCGCTTGATGGCCTTGTATTGATGGGATTTTCTATCGAATTGGTTCATAATTTGAATACGAACTCGACTCATAGCACGGCTGAGATGTTGGATAATGTGAAAGCGATCTAGAACGATTTTAGCACATGGAAAAAGCTGTTTAGCTAAGTCATAGTAAGGGCTAAACATATCCATAGTAATGATTTTCACTCGACATCGGACGGCTCTATCATATTTAAGAAAGTGATCTCGGATGACAGCTTGTGTTCTTCCTTCAAGGACAGTGAGGATATTGAGTTTTTCAAAGTCTTGAGCAATGAAGCTCATCTTTCCCTTAGTGAAGGCATACTCGTCCCAGGACATAATCTCAGGAAGTCGGCTAAAGTCATGCTTAAAATGAAAATCATTGAGCTTACGAATGACAGTTGAAGTTGAAATGGCCAGCTGATGGGCAATATCGGTCATAGAAGTCTTTTCAACCAACTTTTGAGCAATCTTTTGATTGATGATGCGAGGAATTTGATGATTCTTTTTGACGATAGAAGTCTCAGCGACCATCAATTTAGAGCAATGATAGCACTTAAAACGGCGTTTTTTAAGGAGAATTCTAGTAGGCATACCAGTTGTTTCAAGGTAAGGAATCTTAGAAGTCTTTTGAAAATCATATTTCTTCATTTGATTTCCGCAATCAGGACAAGATGGAGCCTCATAATCCAGTTTAGCGATGATTTCCTTGTGTGTATCCCTATTGATGACATCTAGAATCTGGATATTAGGGTCTTTAATATCGAGTAGTTTTGTGATAAAATGTAATTGTTCCATATGAATCTTTCTAATGAGTTGTTTAGTCGCTTTTCATTATAGGTCATATGGGACTTTTTTTCTATACAAAAATAGGCTCCATAATATCCATAGGGGATTTACCCACTACAAATATTATAGAGCCGAAAAAGTCCATTTTGGACAATTTTCTTCAGTCTTTTTCTTTCATTATAGAAACTAAAAAACTCTTGAGAATAGCGCTATATCAACATTCCTAAGAGCTTTTACAATATAGTATCCAACCTACAATATGGCAATTTTTCTATTGCTGGTAGGGTTTGTCTACGTTCTGAGGACTCAAGCGAGTCCCTTTTATTTGCGTTTTTTCTTAGCTTTTTTCATTTTATTGGCCATGCGTTTCATGGATTGCTTCATGGCAAATTCACCGATTTTACCCTTGAGACCTCCACCAAACATCTGGCTCATATCAGGCATTCCTGCTCCACCAAGAGCTGAAAGGTCAGGTATACCACCTTGTCCCATCATACCTTCAAGGGCAGACATATCCATACCACCAGGCATATTTTTAGGAAGGTTGTTAGGGTTGATGCCCATCTGCTTCATCATCTTGTTCATGTCACCAGACATGACACCTTGCATGAGTTGTTTAGCTTGGTTGAAGTCCTTGATGAACTTGTTGACTTCGATAAAGGTATTCCCAGAACCAGCAGCGATACGGCGACGGCGACTTGGAGTAAGCAAGTCTGGATTTTCACGTTCTTCTGGAGTCATAGATGAGACGATGGCACGTTTGCGAGCAATTTGTTTTTCATCCACCTTCATATTTTGAAGGGCAGGATTGTTGGCCATACCTGGAATCATCTTGAGCAAATCTTCCATTGGCCCCATATTTTGTACCTGATCCAACTGATCGATGAAATCGTTGAAATCAAAGGTATTTTCTCGCATCTTTTCAGCCATTTCAAGGGCTTTTTGCTCGTCGTATTCTTGGGAAGCTTTCTCAATAAGAGTCAGCATATCCCCCATACCGAGAATACGGCTAGCCATACGGTCTGGGTGGAAGGTTTCAATGTCGGTAATCTTTTCACCAGTACCAGTGAATTTGATTGGTTTTCCAGTGATGTGACGAACAGAAAGGGCAGCACCACCACGAGTATCACCATCAATCTTGGTAAGGATGACACCAGTCACTTCCAACTGAGCGTTAAATTCACGAGCAACGTTTGCAGCTTCCTGACCGATCATGGCATCGATGACCAAGAGAATCTCATTTGGTTGAGCAAGTGCTTTTACATCACGGAGCTCATTCATGAGAAGTTCGTCAATTTGCAAACGACCGGCCGTATCAATCAAGACATAGTCGTTATGGTTAGCTTTCGCTTGCTCCAAACCTTGGCGAACAATCTCAACTGCAGGAACTTCAGTACCAAGAGCAAAGACAGGTACATCAATTTGTTGTCCCAGTGTTTTAAGCTGGTCAATAGCCGCAGGACGATAGATATCAGCCGCAATCATCAAAGGACGAGCATCCTCTTCCTTTTTAAGTTTGTTAGCAAGTTTACCTGCAAAAGTTGTTTTACCAGCCCCTTGCAAACCGACCATCATGATAATAGTTGGGATTTTTGGTGACTTGATAATCTCAGCAGTGTCTGAACCAAGGACTTCTGTCAATTCTTCATTGACAATCTTGATGATTTGTTGGGCTGGATTGAGGGTATCAATCACTTCATGTCCGATTGCACGTTCACGAACCTTCTTGATAAAATCCTTGACAACTGGCAGAGCAACATCGGCTTCTAAAAGAGCTAGACGAATTTCCTTGGTTGCTTCTTGGATATCGCTCTCTGTAATTTTTCCTTTTTTACGTAGGTTTTTAAAGACGTTCTGCAAACGTTCTGTTAAATTTTCAAATGCCATTATTTTCTCCTATTTTTTCAATTCAGTGGAAATCGTCCGAAATGTTGCAAACTCTCTAGTTCTTCGGTTGTGACTTCTTTCATGATTTCATTTGGATATCCCCAACAGCCAAATCCTTCTTTAAGGACTTGAGGAATAGAATCAGGTGAGAGAATTTGTAGCCTTGTAGGAAATGGTTCCTCTGCAGCTAATAGTTTGCAAGGGATTCCTTTATAGACAACAAGATTTTCCATGATTACTCCCTATTATCAATACTGGTCAAAATCTCAATTTGCTCTTGTAGAAAAGCATCCTCTGGATAACGCTCTAAGATCTGATCAAAAATCTGACTGCGAACAATGTAGTCAGAGTACATATGGAGCTTCATCTCATAGTCTTCCAGGATCTTTTCAGTTCGTTTGATATTATCATAAACGGCCTGGCGACTGACACCGAATTCTTCAGCGATTTCAGCTAAACTATAGTCGTCTGCATAGTAGAGTTCGATATAGTTCATCTGCTTATCAGTTAAAAGGGCTGCATAAAATTCAAACAGAGCATTCATTCGATTGGTTTTTTCAATTTCCATAAGATTTATTATACCAAAAAAAAGCCCAATTCGCTAGCTGGGGGCTGATTTTAGCTAGAAGTTAGAAAATGAGCTTTTCACTGTTCTTTTCTGACTATGAAGCCTTTTTTTGATATAATGGATAGGATTATAATGATTTAGAAAGAGGTAGTCATGAAAGAATTAGAATCAGTGTTACAAGATAGTTTTGATCTTGTTTTTACAGATAAAAGCTTACTTGAAACAGCTTTTACCCATACCAGTTATGCCAATGAGCACCGCCTCTTAAAAATTTCACACAATGAACGCTTGGAATTTTTAGGAGACGCTGTTCTGCAATTATTGATTTCAGAATATCTGTTTAAAAAATACCCTAAAAAACCAGAAGGGGACTTGTCAAAACTCCGTGCTATGATTGTCCGTGAGGAGAGTTTGGCTGGTTTTGCCCGTGATTGTCAGTTTGACCAGTTTATCAAGCTTGGTAAGGGGGAGGAAAAGTCTGGTGGTCGTAATCGAGACACGATCTTGGGCGACGCTTTTGAAGCCTTTTTGGGTGCTCTGCTTTTAGACAAGGATATAAAGACTGTAAAAACCTTTATCTACCAAGTCATGATTCCTAAGGTTGAAGCTGGTGATTTTGAGATGATCAAGGACTATAAGACTCACCTTCAAGAATTGCTCCAAGTTAATGGAGATGTTGATATTCGTTATCAGGTGATTTCAGAGATTGGGCCAGCCCATGATAAGATGTTTGAGGTTGAAGTCCTTGTTGAGGGGCAAAGTCTAGGTTCAGGTAAAGGACGCTCTAAAAAATTGGCCGAGCAGGAAGCCGCTAAAAATGCAGTTGAGAAAGGGCTGGATTCATGTATTTAAAGGAAATTGAGATCCAAGGGTTTAAGTCCTTTGCTGACAAGACCAAGGTTGTTTTTGACCAAGGGGTGACGGCGGTTGTAGGACCAAATGGCTCTGGGAAATCAAATATCACTGAAAGCCTCCGTTGGGCACTTGGTGAATCTAGTGTCAAGAGTCTTCGTGGCGGGAAGATGCCTGATGTCATCTTTGCAGGAACAGAAAGTCGGAAGCCTCTAAACTACGCTTCTGTTATTGTTACTTTGGATAACCAAGATGGCTTTATCAAGGATGCAGGCCAGGAAATCAAAGTTGAACGTCATATCTATCGTACTGGAGATAGTGAGTATAAGATTGATGGTAAAAAAGTTCGTCTTCGTGATATTCATGACCTCTTCTTAGATACTGGACTTGGACGTGATTCCTTCTCTATTATTTCCCAAGGGAAAGTTGAAGAGATTTTTAACTCTAAGCCTGAGGAACGCCGCGCTATTTTTGAAGAAGCGGCGGGAGTCTTGAAGTATAAAACCCGTCGAAAAGAGACAGAAAGCAAACTCCAACAAACTCAAGATAATCTAGATCGTTTGGAAGATATCATTTATGAGCTTGATAATCAAATCAAGCCTTTGGAGAAGCAAGCAGCTACGGCTCGTGAATTTATGGACTTGGACGGTCAGCGTAAAGCCATCTACTTGGATGTTTTAGTTGCACAAATTCAAGCCAATAAGGCTGAATTGGATGTAACAGAAGGAGAATTAAACCAAGTCCAAGAACTTTTGACCAGTTATTATCAAAAACGCGAGTCACTAGAACTTGAAAATCAATCTCTCAAGAAGCAGAGACAAGATTTACAGTCAGAGATGGCTAAAGATCAAACTAGTTTGATGGATTTGACTAGTTTAATCAGTGATTTAGAACGTAAGTTAGCTTTGTCTAAACTAGAAACTGAGCAGGTTGCTCTCAATCAACAAGAAGCGCAGGCTCGTTTGGCTAGTTTGGATGAAAAGAGAAATGCTCTTATTCAAGAGAGGGAAGAAAAAGAAGCAAGTCTGAGTCAGCTAGAAGAAAATTTAGCTGTCAATACTAAGGAAGTCAATCGTTTAGAAGCTGAGTTATTAGCTTTTTCTGATGATCCAGACCAAATGATTGAGCAATTGCGTGAACGTTTCGTTGCCTTTTTACATGAAGAAGCTGATGTGTCTAACCAGCTGACACGTATTGAAAATGACCTTGAAAATAGTCGCCAACAGACTCAAAAGCAAGAAGAACAATTGGAGTCCTTGAAGGAACAATTAACTTCTGCCAAGTCTAAGGCAAGTGAACAAGAGGCTGATCTAAAATCAGCAAAAGAAAAAGTACAGACCTTGCTTGCTGACTATCAGACGAATGCTGAACAGGAAGAAGAACAAAAGCAGGCTTATCAAAGCCAGCAAAATCAACTCTTTGACCGATTGGATAGTCTGAAAAACAAGCAGGCCAAGGCGCAAAGTTTGGAAAACATTCTTAAAAACCATAGTAATTTCTATGCAGGTGTTAAGAGTGTTTTACAAGAGAAAAATCGCCTAGGAGGTATTGTTGGAGCTGTTAGTGAACATTTAACCTTTGATGTTCGTTATCAGACAGCACTTGAAATTGCTCTTGGTGCAAGTAGCCAACATATCATCGTTGAAGATGAACAGGCAGCAACAAAGGCCATCGATTTTCTTAAAAGAAACCGAGCTGGTCGCGCTACCTTTCTACCTTTGACAACGATTAAGGCACGTAGCATTTCTGGGCAGAATCAAGATGTGATTGCCTCAAGTCCAGGTTTTCTTGGTATGGCAGATGAACTGGTTACCTTTGATGCCAAACATGAAGCAATATTTAAAAACTTGCTAGCTACGACAGTTATCTTTGATACAGTGGAGCATGCGCGTGATGCAGCTCGTAAGGTGCGTTATCAAGTTCGGATGGTAACCCTCGATGGTACAGAATTGCGAACAGGTGGTTCTTATGCTGGTGGTGCCAATCGTCAAAATAACAGCATTTTCATCAAGCCTGAATTGGAGCAGTTACAAAAAGAAATTGCTCAAGAAGAAAAGCTCCTTAGTCAGGAAGAAGAAAAACTGAAATCACTTCAAGAAAACTTGACTGCTCTCGCTCAAACTTTGGAGACCATTAAGTCTCAAGGAGAGCAAGCTCGTATAGAGGAGCAGGGCTTATATCTTGCTTATCAACAAACTTGCCAGCAAGTTGAAGAACTCGAAACACTTCTAGAACTTCAGGAAAAAGAATTAAACAATCTAAGAGGTGGAGATTGGCAAGCTGAAAAAGAAAAATGCCAAGAACGTCTTTCGATCATTGCAACTGAAAAGCAAAAGCTTGAATCAGAAATTGAAGAAATCAAGTCCAATAAAAATGCTATCCAGGAACGTTACCAAAACTTGCAGGATAAACTTTCTCAAGAACGTCTGCTCAAAACAGAAATGATAGGACAAAAACGTTACGAAGTTGCAGATATTGAACGGATTAACAAAGAACTTGAGAACCTCAATATCGAGCAAGATGAAATCGAACGTCTTCTCCAAGAAAAGGTAGACAATCTTGAAAAAGTTGATACAGAACTTTTGGCCAAGCAGGAAGCAGAAGCCAAGAGTCAGAAGGAAGAAATTCAACAAGGGCTCATTCGTAAGCAGTTTGAACTGGATGATATTGAAGGTAAATTGGATGATATTGCTAGTCATTTAGAACAAGCTCGCCAGCAAAATGAAGAATGGATTCGTAAGCAAACACGTGCAGAAGCAAGCAAAGAGAAGATTACGGACCGCCTTCGCTATCTTCAAGGTCAACTGACTGAAGAATACCAGATTAGTTATACGGAAGCTTTAGAACAAGCCAATCCGTTAGAAGATTTGGCTGTCGCTGAACAAGAGGTCAAGGATTTAGAAAAATCTATTCGTTCACTTGGTCCAGTCAATTTGGATGCCATTGAACAGTTTGACGAAGTTCACGAACGCTTGGAATTCTTAAATAGTCAACGTGATGACATTCTTTCTGCCAAAAATCTTCTTCTTGAAACCATTACAGAGATGAATGATGAAGTGAAAGAACGCTTTAAGTCAACATTCGAAGCTATTCGTGAGTCCTTTAAGGTGACCTTCAAGCAGATGTTTGGTGGTGGCCAAGCAGACCTAATTCTGACAGAAGGTGATTTATTGACAGCAGGTGTCGAAATCTCTGTGCAACCACCGGGCAAGAAAATCCAATCACTCAATCTCATGAGTGGTGGAGAGAAGGCCTTGTCAGCTCTTGCTTTGCTTTTCTCAATCATTCGGGTCAAGACCATTCCATTTGTTATTTTGGATGAAGTAGAGGCTGCACTCGATGAAGCTAACGTTAAACGCTTTGGGGATTATCTTAACCGATTTGACAAGGATAGCCAGTTTATCGTTGTTACCCACCGTAAGGGAACCATGGCAGCAGCAGACTCTATTTATGGGGTAACCATGCAAGAATCTGGTGTTTCTAAGATTGTCTCTGTTAAACTAAAAGATTTAGAAAATATGGATGCTTAGTTTGTTTTCAATATAACATTTCAAGCTAAAGTATTTTGAATAACCTTCAAGAAGTCGGAAAGGTTACAAAAATAAATTGAGGAGCTTACATGGATTTTGACCTATTCCTAATGATCTGTAATTATATTGGGACTATAGCCTTCGCGGCTTCAGGAGCCATCAAAGGATTTGGTAAACGATTAGATATTTTTGGAATTAGTTTATTGGCAATTGTAACGGCAGTAGGCGGAGGGATTTTGAGAGATTCTATTATCAGTCGTTTTCCTTCCTCTCTTGCTGATCCCAGCCCGATTTATGTCTCTATCCTTGTAGCGGTTATCATGTATGTCTTTGTAACTTCAAAACAAGCCAATGCTAGTCATGAAAAAAAGTTCTATAAGTGGCTGAGAGAAGCCTATCTCATCTTTGACTCCATTGGGCTGATTATCTTTTCCTTGATTGGAGCGACAGCCCTAGTGGATAGTAAGCTAAATTTGATGTCTGCAGGTCTTTTAGCCTGTTTAACGGGTGCTGGTGGAGGTATTATCCGAGACCTCCTGATCAATGAAGTACCAAGTGTTCTAAAAGAAGATATTTATGCCCTTCTATCTTTCGTAATTGGAGTTATTTATTATTGGTTGGCCTTTGTCCTTCACTTTCCAAGAATCACTGTCTTTATCATTGTTTCTATTGTTGGTTTTGTGATTCGACTCTGCATCATTAAATTCCGACTCTCTTTGCCAAATATGGATAAGAGAACCTTGAATTGATGAATGGCTGAAAGTTTAATTCTAAACCCGTAAATAAGTTTAAAATAGTCATTTTATCAGCGTCTAATCTCATGTGGATTAGGCGTTATTTTTTTGCAAATACGGGAAATTAATGATGTAAAGATTAATTTTTGCTATTATATTTGTAATTTAGAATAAAGTAGGAATAGCAATGAGTAATTTGAAACATTCTGTTGATTTTATTAAAGAAATAGAGAAATTAAAGTCAGTGACAAGATTTAATAGAACTCTTGATGGCAGATTTGAAAATAGTGCCGAGCATTCCTGGCAGGGTGCCATAGCTGCAATGGTTCTTCAAGATTATTATCCTAAAAAATTGAATATGGAAAAAGTGATTCCTATGTTATTGATTCATGATTTAGGTGAGATTTATGCCGGAGATACTTGGGTTTTTGATGATGAAAAAAAGCATCATTCTCATGATAGAGAACTAGCATCTATAGAAAAAACAATGAGCCTCCTTCCAGAAGAGAAATATTTGAATATGAAAAATTTGTGGTTGGAATTTGAAAAAGGGCAGAGTGCTGAAGCAAGATATGCAAGAGTGATCGATGCATTGGTACCACTGATAAATCACTTGGAAGTGTCAGAATTAAATTATAACCCTGATAATATCAGTGCAGACATGGTATTAGAAAAGAAAAAGTTCATAAAAAGTGAATCAGAAGAATTATGGAAACTGATAGAAGACTTGATTCAGGAAAGTGTAGAAAAGGGCTTATATTTTTAATAACAATTGACCCAATAGAAGATAGATTTTTAACTGGAGAATGGAAATATATTTGATTAAACTTGTCATAACTGAAATCGGAATAAGGAAATTGATACAATAGAATATAGAGAAGAGCCTGGGACAAAATAGTTCTCAGCCACAAAAAAGCTAGAGGTTCCCAATTGCGGAACTCTAGCTTTTTAATTTTGAGTCGTTCTCTTATTGTATTTTAAGAGGTTATTGGCCATGAGTATCAATCCCATGTCAATTTTCACTTGACGCTTACCTCGCAAGTTACATCTCTTGTAACCCAAACAAGCCTTTATCTGCCCAAAGACAGGTTCCACATCAATCTTACGTTGAGCGAAAATCTGTCTACCTTCGGGAGATAAAAGCGCCTGACATTCTTTAGTTTTTAAGTGCTGATAGCGTTCGTTCATATACAGTCTCTTTTGAGGGGTTGATTCAAGTTCATCAGCGTAGTAAACCTTGATTTCCTGTTGAAAGTTCGTCTGTGTTTTCTGATGTTTGATATGATGAAAACGATAGCACCAACCGTCAGGATGTGTGTAGCTATCCTCCTTGTCATTATAGTGCCAATTCGCTAAGTTTTTAGCCGACTGTGTATACCCTCTTTTCTGTTCCTTGTCAAACATGGCATATTTAATCAGATGGTTCACCCCCTTTTCATCTAAACGAAGGAGATTCTCTTCACTTCCATATCCAGCATCTGCGACAACTGTCTTTACGTCATGTGGATAGGTTTCAAGGAATGGCAGAAGAGTCTTGGTATCTGTCGGATTTGAGAAGACATCATAGTGAAGAACAAATTGGTTTTCAGTAGCGATTTGAAGATTATAAGCAGCCTTGAGTTGACCATTTTTCATATGGTCTTCTTTCATCCGCATAAAAGTGGCATCTGTATCTGTTTTTGAAAAGCTATTACGCCCCTCAAATGTCCCCTGATACTTCTCATATTTTTCAGCACGTACTGAAAAATCCTCCTTGACTTTACGCAAGACTTTCTTGAGTCTCCGACGTTGAGTTTTACGTTCATCCTTCCCTTTAACGGGTGTCTCCTCAATGTCTTGGTTCAGTTTTGCCAATTCTTCTTCAAGGACTTGAGAGAATGCAAGCAACTGCTCTGAGGAGATAGGCTCTTGTGTATCCAGTTCGATAGCTTGATGGATAAGGGGAGTGATTTCTTCCTGAAAATAGACCTGTATCTGTTCTTGAAGTTTGGCGGAGAATTTCTCTGTCGCTTTCTTCCACACGAAACTATACTTGTTGGCATTGGCTTCAATCTTAGTCCCGTCAATAAACAAGCAATCTAAGGTCACTAACTCTTCCATTTTTAAACGAAGATTGAGGTCGATGAAAAGATTACGAATGAGTTCTTCCATCCCTTCAGCGACTCGAAAACGATTGATAGTGCGATAGCTGACAACTAACTGTTCTGTTAGGTACTGCATGGCGAGATTTTCAATCATCATTTTTTCAATTTTTCGTCCAGAGAAAATCCCTTGTGAATAGGCGAATAGAAGAGTAGCTACAAGCATTTTAGGGTGATAAGACGGGCGACCAAATTCATGATAGAAGGCGTGGAAGTGACGATCCTCCAAGGAATTCACCACTTTTTCAATTGTAAAAACGAGATGGTCTTGTGGCAAGAAAGAACTGATTTCCAGTGGTAAAGTTGTTTGATTTGTGTTATAGTGAATATGCATGGGATAGCCTTTCTAAATGGTTTATTGTGCAATTCTATTTTACCAAGACTATCGCAACCATGCAAAAAGCAACGGCAAATCCGTTGCTTTTTTTGGTACTAAGAGACTATTGTTCCAGACTCTTTATTTTTTTGGTTTTTGATGGGTGAGATTTAGTCCCCAAGGAACTAGGTTCTCAGTTTTGTTTTGAATGCGATTGATATTATCCTTGTGGCGAATGATAATTAAGCTTGCGAGGGCTAGGATAATCACTACAAATAATAAATCGTAACTTGGCAGTAGGAAACCGATAAGTGGAAAGAGGATAACCCCAAGTACAGCAGCAAGGGCAGCAGTAACACTAGAGAGAGAAATCATACTTCCTAGATAAAGAGTGCCGAAGAAAACAACTGCTAGATAGAGGCAAAATAGAGGAGCAAATCCGAAAATGACTCCAGCACTAGTTGCGACAGCCTTTCCTCCTTTAAAGCCTGCAAATACTGGGAAGGTATGCCCAATCACAGCTAAAAGGCCAAAGACTAGAGGTGAAACTCCTTGAACATGAAAGATAAGTGGGAGCAAGGTTGCGATGGTTCCTTTGAAAAAGTCAATCACGAAGGTTGCCATACCCGCTTTCTTACCTAGGATTCGAAAGGTATTGGTCGTTCCAGTATTACCAGAACCATGTTCTCTTAGATTAATCTTAAAGAAGATTTGACCGATCCACAGTCCTGAAGGGATAGAACCCAATAAATAAGCTAAAATTAATAATACTATTGTCATCATGCTTCTATTATACCATGAAATAGGAGAGAAACGGAAAGGAATCTTTTCTCAAATTGTGACATCTGATACTTTATGTAAGTAGAAAAATTTTCTCATGAACACTATTGTTCGGAAATTAAGGCTAAAGTTTTAAAAATTCATGGAAATTTCTGAAAATCCTTGATTTTGTGTTTATTTATGCTATAATAGGAACAATTATTTTTAGGAGGTGGAATATGTCTTACTTATTCGAGATATTACCAAGTTTATTGAGCGGTGCGACAATGACTTTACAAGTTTTTGCACTGGTCTTACTTTTTTCAATCCCTTTAGGCATTTTTGTTGCCTTTTGCTTACAGGTCCATTGGAAACCCCTCCATTACATAATTGATGTTTATATCTGGGTGATGCGCGGGACACCCTTGCTCTTGCAACTAATTTTTATTTATTATGTCCTACCAAGTATCGGAATTCGACTCGACCGTGTGCCTGCAGCGATTATTGCCTTCACGCTTAATTATGCAGCCTACTTTGCTGAAATTTTCCGTGGAGGAATTGCAACCATTCCTCAGGGGCAGTACGAAGCAGCTAAGGTTCTGAAATTTAATCCTATTGATACCGTTCGCTATATCATTTTGCCACAGGTGACCAAGATTGTCCTACCAAGTGTATTTAACGAGGTTATGAGTTTGGTTAAGGATACTTCTCTGGTCTATGCGCTCGGTATTTCAGATTTAATCCTAGCCAGTCGTACTGCGGCCAATCGTGATGCTAGCTTGATCCCAATGTTTCTAGCAGGGGCTATTTATCTGCTTATGATTGGTGTTGTTACAATTTTAGCTAAGAAACTTGAGAAAAAATTCAGCTACTATAGATAGGAGGTTATCCATGTTAGAGTTAAGAAATATCAGTAAAAAATATGGAAAAAAAGAAATTTTATCCAATTTCAGTTTAACAATTCCTGAAAAGCAGATTTTAGCTATTGTTGGTCCATCTGGTGGTGGGAAGACTACCTTGCTCAGAATGTTAGCTGGACTTGAAACTATTGATTCAGGAGAGATCTTTTATAATGGAGCATCCCTACCATTGGATGAACTTGAAAAGCGCCACTTGTTAGGTTTTGTTTTTCAAGATTTTCAGCTTTTTCCTCACTTATCCGTTATGGAAAACTTGATTTTGTCACCTATCAATACTATGGGGATGTCTGAAGCAGATGCTAAGAAGAAGGGAATCGACTTACTCACTCGTCTGGGACTCGAAGCTCATGCAGACGCTTATCCATACTCATTATCTGGTGGTCAGAAGCAACGGGTTGCCTTAGCACGCGCTATGATGATAGATCCTGAAGTGATTGGATATGATGAACCAACTTCTGCCCTTGATCCAGAGTTGCGTCTCGAAGTTGAAAAACTGATTTTACAAAATCGAGACTTAGGCATGACGCAGATTGTCGTGACCCACGACCTCCAGTTTGCAGAGAATATTGCTGACCAGATTCTCAAAGTAGAGCCTAAGTAGGAGGTGTCTATGAATCTAAAGAAAATCAGTCTTGTTTTGGTATTCTTTCTAGCTTTTTTCCTAGTAGGATGTACGCAAAAAGCTAGTGATCCCAAAGTCGATAATTGGGACAAATACCAACAACAAGGAAGCATTACTATTGGATTTGACAATACCTTTGTTCCTATGGGGTTTGAAGAAAAGAATGGCCAATATGTCGGATTTGATATTGACTTAGCCCAGGCTGTTTCTGAGAAACTGGGGTTCAAGGTACAGTTTCAACCCATTGATTGGGATATGAAGGAAACAGAACTTCAAAACGGTACTATTGATGCTATCTGGAATGGATATTCCGCAACAGATGAACGCCGTGAGAAGGTAGCTTTTACAATTCCCTACATGGAAAATCAACAAGTTCTAGTCTCTAAAAAATCGCAAAATATCCAATCTGTGTCTGATATGGCAGGTAAGATTTTGGGAGCCCAAGCAGGTTCCTCTGGTTATATAGATTTCGAAGCTCAGCCAGAACTCTTGAAAAACATTGTAAAAGATCAAAAAGCCAACCAATATCAGAGTTTTAATGAAGCCTTGATTGACCTGCAAAATGACCGGATTGATGCTCTTTTAATTGACCGTGTTTATGCCAATTATTATCTTGAAACTGAAGGAATCTTAGACCAGTATGAGATTTTCCCAGCTGGTTTTGAGAGTGAATCCTTTGCAGTTGGAGTTAGACCGGCTGATAAGACCTTGCTAGAAAATTTAAATAAAGCTTTTAAGGAACTTTATCAAGAAGGAAAATTCCAAGAAATCAGCCAGAAATGGTTTGGTGAAGACGTGGCTACAAGCCAAATTAAAGGAAAAGAAAACTAAGATGTATATCTTGGTTTCTTTTTTTGGTGAAGATGGACGATTTTTTGCTAAAAAGGACTTGTGAATAGGCTTTTTAACTAGAAAATTTTGCAAAATCCTTCGAAAACCTGTAAAATAGAAAAGATGAACAAATAGGAGGTTCCTTGTGTCAAAAAAGGAAATCAATATTAACAATTATAATGATGATGCCATTCAAGTGCTAGAAGGGTTGGATGCGGTCCGTAAACGTCCAGGGATGTATATCGGATCGACTGACGGTGCTGGTCTCCACCACCTTGTCTGGGAAATCGTCGATAATGCTGTCGATGAGGCCTTGTCTGGATTTGGTGACCGGATCGATGTGACAATCAATAAAGATGGAAGTTTAACGGTTCAAGACCACGGACGTGGAATGCCGACTGGAATGCACGCTATGGGAATTCCAACGGTTGAGGTTATCTTTACCATTCTTCACGCAGGAGGAAAATTTGGTCAGGGTGGTTATAAGACATCAGGAGGTCTCCACGGGGTTGGATCTTCTGTCGTCAATGCCCTCTCTAGTTGGTTAGAGGTAGAAATTACTCGTGATGGAGCAGTTTATAGACAACGTTTTGAAAATGGAGGCAAGCCAGTCACCACTCTTGAAAAGGTGGGGACAGCACCCAAGTCTAAGACAGGTACCAAAGTGATCTTCATGCCAGATGCCAGTATCTTTTCTACGACAGACTTTAAGTACAATACTATTTCAGAGCGTCTCAATGAGTCAGCTTTTCTCTTGAAGAATGTAACCTTGTCATTAACGGACAAGCGAACAGATGAAGCAATTGAGTTCCATTATGAGAATGGTGTGCAGGATTTTGTTTCTTACCTCAATGAAGACAAGGAAACCTTGACGCCTGTCCTATACTTTGAAGGCGAAGACAATGGATTCCAAGTAGAAGTAGCCCTCCAGTATAATGATGGATTTTCAGATAACATCTTGTCCTTTGTTAATAACGTTCGTACCAAGGACGGTGGGACGCATGAGACGGGACTCAAGTCTGCCATTACAAAGGTCATGAACGACTATGCGCGTAAGACGGGACTTCTCAAGGAAAAAGATAAAAACCTAGAAGGTTCAGATTATCGTGAGGGACTAGCAGCTGTTCTTTCTATCCTAGTTCCGGAAGAACACCTCCAATTTGAGGGACAGACCAAGGACAAACTTGGAAGCCCTCTGGCTCGTCCTGTTGTGGATGGCATAGTATCTGATAAGTTGACCTTCTTCCTCATGGAAAATGGAGAATTAGCTTCAAATCTTATTCGCAAGGCTATCAAGGCTCGTGACGCTCGTGAAGCAGCGCGTAAGGCGCGTGATGAGAGCCGAAATGGCAAGAAAAACAAAAAAGATAAGGGCTTGCTTTCTGGTAAATTAACGCCAGCCCAGTCTAAAAATCCAGCTAAGAACGAACTCTATCTGGTCGAGGGTGACTCTGCCGGCGGTTCTGCTAAGCAAGGTCGTGATCGCAAGTTCCAGGCTATTTTGCCTCTTCGTGGTAAGGTGATCAATACAGCCAAGGCCAAGATGGCAGATATCCTCAAAAACGAAGAAATCAACACCATGATTTATACCATAGGTGCTGGTGTTGGGGCAGATTTCTCCCTTGAAGATGCCAACTATGACAAGATCATTATCATGACCGATGCGGACACCGATGGTGCCCACATTCAAACCCTTCTCTTAACCTTCTTTTATCGCTACATGCGTCCTTTAGTCGAGGCAGGACATGTCTATATCGCCCTTCCTCCTCTTTACAAGATGTCCAAAGGTAAAGGAAAGAAAGAAGAAGTGGCTTATGCTTGGACAGACGGAGAACTGGAAGAACTCCGTAAGCAGTTTGGCAAAGGAGTCACACTCCAACGCTACAAGGGGCTTGGTGAGATGAATGCGGACCAACTCTGGGAAACAACCATGAATCCAGAAACTCGAACTCTCATCCGTGTTACGATTGAAGACCTAGCACGCGCAGAACGTCGCGTTAATGTCCTCATGGGTGACAAGGTTGAACCACGTCGTAAGTGGATCGAAGACAATGTCAAGTTTACGCTGGAAGAAAGTGGGGAGATGGTGATTTGAGATGAAAAGCATGAGTGCTTTGTCACAAAGAGAGAAAGAGACATTAATAAATAATATAAAAAATTATCAAGATTTGAGAGTTTTATCATTTGATAAAGATTTTAAAAATAGAGAAAAGTTGATTTATGATAGTTCAATAACATCAGTTTTTGGAATTTTTGTTTGCTTAGTTGTTTTTATATTACTTAGTCATATTTTTGAATGGTTTGAAAATGAGATTACAAAAAATATTTTCTTCATATTTGTATTAATAGTTATACTTGTCTTTTTTTACTTCGTTTTTGAATTTCTTAATAAATTTTTTCTAGCTAAAATTAAGAAATTTATTTTTATTGTAATCCCATTTGAATTTTGGATGTTTTTTAGCTCATTATGGTTATTTCCATATCTGAAAAATGGAAACTGGATGTATTTTAATGCTAGACTGAATATGGTTGTGTTTATATTTAGTAGGGTATTTACAGGTCTTCAGTTTTGGAGACTATTTAAACATTTCCCAAATTATTTGATTGAATCACTAAATACTCTTATTGTTCCTTTACTTGCAATAACTTCAATTCTAACATTGATTTTTAGTCCAGAAATTATTAAACCTGAAGGTATGCTAGAGCTTGTTGTTAGCTGGGGGATAATTCTATTTACTTTGACGGTAACTTTACTGCAAATAAATTTTGAAGTTAAGAGTTCTAAAAACAAAGAAATAGCACAACAAATTTTCCAAGAGCAGCTTCTTAAAAATGAAGATGGTATTGATTACAATAGGCTAGTAGAATGTTATTATTATGGTGGTGAGAAATATAAAAAGAAGTTGCTGAGTACGGAGAAATTTTTAGTTATTATTGTTAAAAATGAGTTGAAATCACTAAAAGATTTGAAAACTTATGATAATTATCGACTTTATAAAGCAATTAGAGCAAGAAATATATAAAGTCAATTTCTACAGTTAAACAACTCGGTTATCGATGAACCATATTTTAAATTTAATCATAGTATTCACAAGGATTATAATATGAATGTTGAAATGTTTGAGGAATTGATTAAAGCCATTGATTCAACTGATTGGATTTCCAATTGGATTCAAATAGGTATAGGTGGTTTTTCAATTCTAATACCTATAATTTACGCAACTTGGATTTCAAAAAAAGATACTAAAGAAATTGATGAACGACAACGAAAGCTAGAAATTATTCAATCTTCAATCGCGAAAAATATAGTAGAACTGACAACTCAACAAAAGCAACTATCTGAAACTCAAAAAAAGGTTGAAGAGAGTTTAAGAGAACTTAAAGAAATGGCTCGACAATCAAGGAAGTCAAATCTATTAAAATTACAAAGTGATTTCCCAATATTCTATAGAGCACTAGATGATTTTGAATGGGAATATAACAAACTTTTGAATTCTATTAATGATTTTAATTCTAAAAAGAATTTATCTTCTAATATTGAAGATGAAATAGGTGAAATATTCGCAGCAATTGAGGATTTAATTGAATCAGAAATTAATCATCTGAATACTGAAGAAGTTCCGCCGTTGGCTCTAGCTTATTTTAACAAACTATTAAGAGCAGTAAACTCTTTATCAAAATATTTTTCGACAAACTTTGACGATGTTCAATGTACTAATTTTATAATTGATGATTTTTTAAGAATAAAGATAGCTAGAGAAGAATTACTTTTTTTTGTATATAATTGAAAATATTTAGAAATTTAGTTTTATAGAGCTTGTATAGTTTTTCTAACTTTTTAAATCTTAAGAAACTGTTCGACATAATAAATATGTTACCTTATAGAAAAAGAGGGAGAAACACATGAGAACAGAAACAGAAATGCTTGATGTGATTTCACAAACAGCTAAAACTTTACAAGTTGAGGCTGTCGCTCTATCTGGTTCACGAACGGATACAAAAGCTCCAAAAGATGAGTTTCAAGATTACGATGTTATCTATGTTGTAGAGGATTTGGATAATCTGACGAGTGACCTTTCTTGGTTGGATCGATTTGGCAATCGCATCATAAAACAAGAAGTTACTATCGGTCATCGTTATCTCTATCTTATGCTCTTTGAAGATGGCAATCGGATTGATTTGACTCTTTGCCCCAAAGACCACATTCAAGAGTGGGTGGATAGTGAGGCAGAATTCACAGTTTTAGAAGATAGGAAGGAATTGTTTGAACCTTATTCCCCGAGTCCAGAGCGTTTCTGGACAAGCCCAGCTAGCGCGATAGATTTTGAAAATGCCTGCAACGAATTTTGGTGGGTGTCAGCCTACGTGGTCAAGGGAATCTGTCGCAAGCAAGTTCTCTATGCCACTGATCATCTCTATGGGATTTGTCAACAAGAACTCTTGAAGGTCTTAACTTGGCAGGTAGCCAGTGATAGGGGAAGAATCGACATCGGTAAGAACTACAAGTATCTCTTTAACTATTTACCTGCTGAGAAAGAGAAGGAATTCTCGAATCTACTGAATTTTTCAAATATAGAAAAACTTACTCAGTCTTTATTTGCTACCATGGAACTTTTCCATCAAGAGGCTCAGTCCCTTGCCCAAAAGATGGGCTTTGATTATGATATGGAAGTGGCTGAGAAGATGATTCAGTATGCTGAGGAAAGAAGATGCTTAAAGTAGTAGATTAGAATTCCATTGATAAGGATGAAGCCTTTTAGTAACAATTCGGAGGATTATAATGTTTTTAGATTTAGGAATTACTTCATATTTGTTTGGTAAAATAGCGGATTTTTCTTGGAATCAATTTTATGATTCACTAGGTTTGCAAGAGAAGGCTGATAAAAAGAGTTTAAAAAAATTTATCGAAGATTATCGAGATTATATGATAGACCGTCATAAAGATAATCCGTATTTTGAAGATGTTTTAAGATTTTGGGAAACAAACCATATCGTTGAAGAAATTTTGATGATTGAATATCACTTGAAAAGTAAGTTTGCGACTTATGATGATTTTAAAAACGCTTTGGAGGATCAGTATCCTCAGATTTTCAATAAAAGTTTTTCAATTAGTTTGATGGATGAACTGGATACAAAATTGATTGACATAGTTAGAGAAATGTCTCAATTTTCTCAGTTAGATATTGCTGTTATAACAAATGTTTTTAATACATTAAACAAAGAGTCGAATTCTGAAATAGTATCCTCAATAGAGGAACTCTTAAAACAATTGCAAGAATTTGGTTTTAAAAATAATATTAAATATGATACTCAACTAGCATATATTCAAAAATCAAAAATAAACAATTTGGTATTTACTCACCCTGTGATTTATAAAATGACTATTACTTCAAGAAATGACTATAAATATAATTATTATTTGTTTCAGTCTTTTGAATTTGAAGGTGATTTTGGAGATGATCCAACGGTCTATTTGATTTATTCAGAGGATGATAATAAGATTGAGTTAAATACCTCTAGTCATGGTTTGCAACCTGAAAATTTAAGGGTTCTAAAATTTAAATCAACAGAAATTGAAGGTGATAAGTATAAATATAATATTTCCAGAGAGTACTGTTATTATTCTAATAAAGGAAGTGAATATGATATTAGGCCATTCATTGTTGTTGTGTTAGGTGATGATGTCATGGGATTCGCTACTTTAACAGTGATTAATAAATCATTTAAAAAAGGCCAAAGTTTTATTTTGCCGTTCACTGGACATAACCAATTCGTTCCAAAAGGAAGAGTTTTAATTTGGCCAAATAAAAAAGATTTATTAAAAAAACTTCATGAACCACAGACGGGTAGAGTTTTATTTTTAGACGATTCTGTTGTAGATGAAGTAATTAAAATTAAAAATTATTTTTTAAATTCGTTAAAAGAGGAAGTTAAGACTGCATTGAAAAAGGAATATGAATAGTCGATTTTTAAATCTATTTTCTATTATACAAACATGTTTATTTACATGAGATTATTCTTCACCTTGTATGTGAAACCTGAATACGGGACTGATTTCCGTAAAAAAACTTTACTGTATAAAACGTATTTTAAACTACAGAAAGGATAGTTTGGTTACTAGAGGTAACTGAACACGGGACTAAGACTTAGGAAAAAAGATAAATCGCCTTGGGTTCATCGAACCCTGCATCGATTTCCTATTTTTCTACAGAAATTTCCGGCAAGCCGAAACGTCCCTTTGTATCTTAAATGAATAAAGGACTAATTTCTGTAAAGTATCCTTCACTGTATAAAAATCTACTCTACATTCTTTGAAAGGAGTTGAACACGCCCTAAATGCTGTGTGGAAACTCCTGACGCATCTTTTAAAACGTATTTTAAACTACAGCAAGGATAGTTTGGTTATTTATAGTAACTGAACACCTTTGTCTATAAAAAAACTACTCTACATTCTTTGAAAGGAGTTGAACACGCCCTATATGCTGTGTGAAAAAGATAAATTCTCTTGTGAGCATCGCTCACTGTATGAATTTCCTATTTTCACTTTGCATTTTACGGGCTTTGTATCCTATATGAGTAATATCCAAAATATGTCCTTGGAGGACATCATGGGAGAGCGCTTTGGTCGCTACTCCAAGTACATCATTCAAGACCGGGCTTTGCCAGACATTCGGGATGGATTGAAGCCGGTTCAACGCCGTATTCTTTATTCTATGAATAAGGATGGCAATACCTTTGACAAGAGCTACCGTAAGTCGGCCAAGTCTGTCGGTAACATTATGGGGAATTTCCACCCACACGGGGATTCTTCGATCTATGACGCCATGGTTCGTATGTCTCAGGACTGGAAAAACCGTGAGATTCTAGTTGAAATGCACGGAAATAACGGTTCAATGGACGGAGATCCACCTGCGGCTATGCGTTATACGGAAGCTCGTTTATCAGAGATTGCAGGCTACCTTCTTCAAGATATCGATAAAAAGACAGTTCCCTTTGCTTGGAACTTTGACGATACGGAGAAAGAGCCAACTGTCTTACCAGCAGCCTTTCCGAATCTTTTGGTCAATGGTTCGACCGGGATTTCAGCTGGTTATGCCACAGATATTCCACCGCATAATTTGGCTGAAGTTATCGATGCGACAGTCTACATGATTGATCACCCAAGTGCCAAGGTCGATAAGTTGATGGAATTCTTGCCTGGGCCAGACTTTCCTACAGGAGCTATCATCCAAGGTCGTGACGAGATCAAAAAGGCCTATGAAACTGGTAAGGGGCGCGTGGTTGTTCGTTCCAAGACTGAAATCGAGAAACTGAAAGGTGGTAAGGAGCAAATCGTTATCACTGAGATTCCCTATGAGATTAATAAGGCTAATTTGGTCAAGAAAATTGATGAAGTTCGTGTCAATAACAAGGTAGCAGGTATCGCTGAGGTTCGTGATGAGTCCGACCGTGACGGTCTTCGCATTGCAATCGAACTTAAGAAAGATGCAAACACCGAGCTTGTTCTCAACTATCTTTTTAAGTACACTGACTTGCAAATCAACTATAACTTTAACATGGTGGCGATTGACAATTTCACCCCTCGTCAGGTTGGGATTGTGCCAATCTTGTCGAGTTATATTGCCCACCGTCGTGAAGTCATCTTGGCACGTTCTCGCTTTGACAAGGAAAAGGCTGAAAAACGTCTCCATATTGTGGAAGGTTTGATTCGTGTCATCTCTATTTTAGATGAAGTCATTGCTCTTATCCGTGCTTCTGAGAACAAGGCTGATGCCAAGGAAAACCTCAAGGTCAGTTATGATTTTACTGAAGAGCAGGCTGAAGCTATTGTTACCTTGCAGCTATACCGTTTGACAAATACAGACGTAGTTGTCTTGCAGGAAGAAGAAGCAGAACTTCGCGAAAAAATTGCTATGCTTGCGGCTATCATCGGTGACGAACGAACCATGTACAATCTCATGAAGAAAGAACTCCGTGAAGTCAAGAAGAAATTTGCGACTCCACGTTTGAGTACTTTAGAAGATACAGCAAAAGTGATTGAGATTGATACAGCTAGTCTTATCGCTGAAGAAGATACTTACGTCAGCGTGACTAAGGCGGGCTATATCAAACGTACTAGCCCTCGTTCCTTTGCAGCTTCAACACTTGAAGAAATTGGTAAACGGGACGACGACCGATTGCTATTCGTTCAAAATGTGAAAACTACCCAGCATCTTTTAATCTTTACAACGCTTGGGAACGTCATTTACCGACCAGTCCATGAGTTAGCAGATATTCGTTGGAAGGATATCGGAGAGCATTTAAGCCAGTCTATTACAAACTTTGAAACCAATGAAGAAGTGATCTATGTAGAAGTTGTGGATCAGTTTGATGATGCGACAACTTACTTTGCAGCGACTCGCCTTGGTCAAATCAAACGTGTCGAACGCAAAGAATTCTCTCCATGGAGAACCTATCGCTCTAAGTCTGTCAAATATGCTAAGTTGAAAGATGATACTGACCAGATTGTAGCAGTAGCTCCGATTAAACTGGATGATGTTCTCTTGATTAGTCGAAACGGTTATGCCCTCCGATTTAACATCGAAGAAGTGCCAGTTATCGGTGCCAAAGCTGCAGGGGTGAAAGCCATGAATCTAAAAGCAGATGATGTGATACAAGCAGCCTTTATCTGCAACACTTCATCTTTCTATCTTTTGACGCATCGTGGAAGTCTTAAGCGCGTTTCGATCGAGGAAATTCCAGCAACTAGTCGTGCCAATCGCGGTCTTCAAGTTCTTAGAGAATTGAAGAGTAAACCACATCGTGTCTTCCTTGCTGGTGCAGTTTCTGAACAAGGATTTGTTGGAGATCTCTTTAGTACAGAAGTAGAAGATGGAGAGCAAACGCTTGTCATCCAATCAAATAATGGAACGATTTACGAATCAATCCTACAAGATTTGAATCTATCAGAACGTACAAGCAATGGAAGCTTTATCTCAGATACTATTTCTGATGAAGAAGTTTTTGATGCTTATCTCAAAGAAATCTTTAAAGAAATCAAAGAAAATTAAAAATCGGTCCTAGTGACTGATTTTTTATAAGTAAAATTTTCAGAAAATTACAAATAATACTTGAATTTTTAGGAGAATAGTGTAGAATAGAACACAAAGCTTGATTAGAATAAAGGAGATTGTCATGACAGTTACGATCGATTGGGAAAATCTCGGTTTTTCCTATATGAAACTACCTTATCGTTATATCGCTTATTTTAAAGATGGACAATGGACTCAAGGAGAATTAACAGAAGATGCGACCTTGCATATTTCAGAATCATCTCCAAGTCTTCACTATGGACAGCAAGCATTTGAAGGATTGAAAGCCTATCGTACAAAGGATGGTAGCGTACAACTCTTCCGTCCAGATGAAAATGCTAAACGTCTACAACGTACCTGTGATCGTCTCTTGATGCCACAAGTTCCAACAGAAATGTTTGTAGAGGCTTGTAAAGCCGTTGTTCGTGCTAATGAGGAATACGTACCACCTTATGGAACTGGTGGAACCCTCTACCTCCGTCCACTCTTGATTGGTGTTGGAGATATCATTGGGGTAAAACCAGCTGAGGAGTATATTTTTACCATCTTTGCTATGCCAGTTGGAAATTACTTTAAGGGTGGATTGGTTCCAACAAACTTCTTGATTCAAGATGAGTATGACCGTGCTGCACCAAATGGAACAGGGGCTGCCAAGGTCGGTGGGAACTATGCAGCTAGTCTTTTGCCAGGAAAAATGGCTAAATCCCGTCATTTCTCAGATGTTATTTATCTTGACCCATCAACACACACTAAGATTGAAGAAGTCGGTTCAGCAAACTTCTTTGGGATTACATCTGATAATGAGTTTGTAACGCCATTGAGCCCATCAATCTTGCCATCAATTACCAAGTACTCATTGCTTTACTTGGCGGAGCATCGTTTGGGCTTGAAACCTGTTGAGGGGGATGTACCAATTGATAGTTTGGATCGATTTGTAGAAGCAGGTGCCTGCGGTACTGCGGCAGTTATCTCACCAATTGGGGGAATCCAACACGGTGATGACTTCCATGTGTTCTACAGTGAGACAGAGGTTGGTCCAGTGACTCGTAAACTATACGATGAATTGACAGGTATCCAATTTGGTGATATTGAAGCACCAGAAGGTTGGATTGTAAAAGTAGATTAAAAATTATTAAAGGAGATCTTTATGAAAACGAAAAAGTGGATGTTAACAGCAGGAGTGGTCCTGAGTACAGCAGTTCTTCTTGTAGCTTGTGGGAAAGCTGACAAGGAAGCAGATGCGCCTACAACTTTCTCTTATGTCTATGGAGTAGACCCATCATCTTTGGACTACAGTATCGCAACTCGAACTTCAACAACGGATATCATCGGTAACGTCGTTGATGGTTTGTTGGAAAACGATGAATATGGGAATTTGATTCCTTCCCTCGCTGAGGATTGGAGTGTCTCACAAGACGGTTTGACATATACTTATAAACTTCGTAAAGGGGTTAAATGGTATACTTCAGAAGGTGAAGAATACGCTGAAGTAACTGCGCATGACTTTGTTACAGGGTTGAAACACGTAGCAGATGGTAAATCAGACGGTGTCACTCTTATTCAAAACTCAATCAAGGGCTTGAATGAATATATGACTGGTGAGACTAACGATTTCTCTACAGTCGGTGTTAAGGCAGTGGATGATTATACTGTTGAGTACACTCTAAACGCACCTGAAACTTTCTGGAATTCAAAAGTAACTTCAGCAACTATGTTGCCAGTAAATGAAGAATTCCTCAAAGCATCAGGTAAGAATTACGGAACGGTCAGCCCAGCTGGTATTCTTTATAACGGTCCATATATCTTGAAGACATTGACTTCAAAATCTTTAATCGAATATGAAAAGAACCCAAATTATTGGGATAAAGAGAAGGTTAAAATCGAGAAAGTTAAATTAACTTACTATGATGGTTCAGACCAAGAATCCTTGATCCGTAGCTTCTCTTCAGGTGTTTACACAACAGCTCGCCTCTTCCCAAGTAGCTCAAACTTTGCTTCTACTTTGGAACAATACGGAGATAAAATTACTTACAGCCCACAAGATTCAACTAGTTACTACTTTACCTTTAACGTAAACCGTCAATCTTTCAATAAGACAGCGAAAACAAGTGAAGAACAGAAAACTTCTACAAAAGAAGCAATGTTGAACAAAGACTTCCGTCAAGCAATCAATTTTGCCTTCAACCGTCATTCTTATGCTGCCCAGCTCAATGGTGAAGATGGTGCGGATAAGATTATTCGTAATAGCTTAGTACCAGACAATTTCGTTCAATCTGGTGGTAAAAACTTTGGTGATATCGCTCAAAAAGAATTGGTCAACTATGGAGACCAATGGAAAGGTGTTGAGCTTGTAGACGGAAAAGATACTATCTACAATCCTGATAAAGCCAAAGCTTCATTTGAAAAAGCTAAGAAAGAATTGGAAGCAAAAGGTGTAACCTTCCCAATTCACTTGGATGTCCCAGTTGAGCAAACAGATACAATTGCTGTTCAACAAAGCAATTCCTTTAAACAATCAATCGAGTCAACTCTTGGTTCAGAAAATGTCGTGATCGATGTCCTTCAGATGACTGATAACGAGAAGGAAAGCATTACATCTCAAGCACGTGTTCCTGCTCAAAAAGACTATGACTTAAACAGTACTGGATGGGCTCCAAGCTATCAAGACCCAGCAAGTTATCTCAATATCATGGATCCTAAGACCGGTTCTGCTATGAAACACCTTGGTATCACTAAAGGAAAAGACAAGGAAGTAGTAGCTCAACTAGGTTTGGACGAATACAAGAAACTCTTGGATGATGCGGTTTCTGAGACAAACGACTTGGATAAGAGATATGAAAAATATGCTAAAGCTCAAGCGTGGCTCACTGATAGTTCTCTCTTGATGCCAACAGCTTCATCAGGTGGTTCACCAGTTGTCAGCAACATTGTTCCTTTCTCTAAACCATACTCACAAGTTGGTATTAAGGGTGATCCATACATCTTCAAGGGAATGAAATTGCAAAAAGAGATTGTATCTGCTAAAGAATACCAAGCAGCTCTTGAAAAATGGCAAAAAGAAAAATTGGAATCAAACAATAAATACCAAAAAGAATTAGAAAGTCATGTCAAATAAAACAGACTAGTACTTTTGGAATAAAGGGGCCTATATGGAATGGATTAAACTAATAGGGATAGTTATCATTGTGATTGGTTTTATCTATAAGTTAGATACCATTGCAACGGTAGTCTTAGCTAGTTTAGTTACCGCTCTAGTTTCTGGCGTTTCTCTTGTTGAGTTCTTGGAAATTTTGGGAAAAGAATTTAGTAATCAACGAGTTCTGACGATTTTTATGGTAACCTTGCCACTAGTTGGTTTATCTGAAACTTTTGGCCTCAAGCAACGTTCGATTGACTTGATTCAAAAGATAAAGGGACTAACAGTTGGAAGTTTTTATACAGTGTATTTCTTTTTTCGGGAACTTGATGGTTTCTTTGCCATTCGTCTAGGAGGACATCCGCAGTTTGTAAGGCCTTTGGTTCAACCCATGGGACAAGCGGCAGCAGAGTCACAATTAGGCAGAAAATTAACGGAGCAAGAGAGTGAAGCGCTAAAAGCGCGTGCAGCAGCAAATGATAATTTTGCAAATTTCTTTGCTCAAAACACTTTCGTTGGTGCAGGTGGTGTCCTCTTGATAGGGGGCACACTGGACCAATTAGGTTACGAAAGTAATTATGCAGGAATTGCTTCAGCTTCGCTTATAGTTGCAGGAATTGCCCTATTTATAGTTGGGATTTACAATTACTTGTTTGATAGAAAACTGCTAGCAAATAAGGTTAGTAAAGGAAAAGAAGAATGACCAATCTAGCAAGACAGTTATTAGAGTTGACCTATATTGTGATTGGTTGTCAATTCCTTCATACGGCTTATTGTAGCTATAAAGATAAAACAAACCCAGTTCGCTTTGGAACGGCTGGGTTTTGGGCTTTATTGGGCATCAGTTTTATCGGTGGTTCCTATCTACCTTCTGTCTGTATTGGAGTTATCGTAGTGCTCTTAGCCCTGCTAACTCTCTTTAAACAGGTTCGTATCGGAACCTTACCGTCTCTGGATGAAGTCAAGGCAAACATTGAAGCTAAACGACTAAAGAATAAAATTTTTATTCCGGTCATGCTGATGGCTTTGATTGCTTTAGTATTAGCAAAAATAATTCCTGAGTTTAGTAAGATTGCTATCAGTCTTGCTGCATTTTTCGCAACCATCTCTCTTTTATTGATTACTAAGAGTTCTCCTAGAAGTTTGTTAGCAGAAAACAATCGCATGGTTCAGCAAGTCTCAACTAGTGGGATTGTGCCTCAACTTTTAGGGGCTTTGGGAGCAATTTTTACCGTTGCGGGCGTTGGAGACTTGATTTCGCATTTAATCAGCGGTCTAGTTCCTTCGGGTAGTCGTTTTATGGGTGTAGTGGCTTATGTCCTTGGGATGGTTCTATTCTCCATGATAATGGGGAATGCATTTGCTGCCTTCACGGTTATTACTGCTGGAATTGGTGTTCCCTTTGTATTTGCCTTGGGAGCTGATCCAATCGTGGCTACAGCTCTAGCAATGACTGCAGGTTGCTGTGGAACCTTATTGACTCCAATGGCGGCTAACTTTAATGCTCTACCGGCAGCTCTCCTGGATATGAAAGATCCAAATGGGGTTATCAAAGCGCAGGTAGGAGTAGCTATTGTCATGATTATCATTCATGTATTTTTGATGTACTTTTTGGCATTTTAGTAAAGGAAATAAAATGAAAATATTAGTAACAGGTTTTGATCCTTTCGGTGGTGAAAAGGTCAATCCAGCCTTGGAAGCTGTTAAATCATTACCGTCAGAGATTCATGGCGCAGAGGTTCATTGGGTAGCAATCCCAACGGTCTTTTATCAATCAGCAGAGGTTTTAGAAGCAGAAATAAATCGATACCATCCAGATGCTGTGCTTTGCATCGGACAGGCAGGAGGAAGAGCTAGTCTAACTCCTGAGCGAGTTGCTATCAACCAAGATGATGCTAGAATTCCTGATAACCAAGGAAATCAGCCGATTGACACTCCTATACGCCTAGACGGACAAGCAGCCTATTTTAGCACACTACCTATTAAGGCAATGGTTCAAGCGATTAAAGAAGAAGGGTTACCAGCTACAGTGTCCAATACAGCAGGAACCTTTGTTTGCAATCATTTGATGTATCAGGCTCTCTATTTAGCGGATAAAAAGTTTCCCAATATGAGAGCAGGTTTTATGCATATTCCTTATATGACAAAACAAGTGGTAAATAAGCCTAATACAGCATCTATGAATTTAACTGATATCGTCAGAGGTATCGAAGCTGCGATTGGTGCTATCGTAGATTATAAAGATAAGGACATAAAATTAGTGGGTGGGACAACCCACTAACAATGAGTCTTCCCTAGATTAAAAAATTAGATTCTCTCACAAAAACTCTTTATCAGGGCTGCCCTTATAAAGAGTTTTTTCTTGCCAGTTTTTTAAATTTCTTGTACAATAGGAAGAGTGAAAAGAGGTATGGTATGAGTAAAAAAGATAAAAAAATTGAAATTCAATTAACAGACGCAACTGTTTTAGTTGGTCAGGAAAAGTTTGAAGGTTACACTTTAACCATTGGCAAAAAGATTATCGGTGAAATTGCTGAACTAGATAATCAATTCGCAATTATAAAGAATGGAAATGTCGATAGTTTTTATAAAAAACTTGAAAAAGCTGTGGAAATTTTGATTGAAAACTATAATTTAGCAAAATAAAGCTTGTTTTTTGTAAATTTTCATGATATAATAGTTTTTGTTGAACATTGGAGAGATAGCGAAGAGGCTAAACGCGGCGGACTGTAAATCCGCTCCTTCGGGTTCGGGGGTTCGAATCCCTCTCTCTCCATTTCACTTTTGGGGTATAGCCAAGCGGTAAGGCAAGGGACTTTGACTCCCTCATGCGTTGGTTCGAATCCAGCTACCCCAGTTCTTAGGTAATAAATTCAAGGATAAAAAGAAAAATATCTTAGGGTATTTTATTTTTATAATTGAAGGACGTGAACGATATAACATGTCTTTGCGGGTGCTTAGGAAAAAATTATAAGTATGTCAAGTTTAAGAAAAACTTGATTGTTGGAGGATTTTTTAGATGAACGAATTTGAAGATTTGCTAAATAGCGTTAGCCAAGTTGAGCCAGGTGATGTTGTTAGTGCTGAAGTATTGACAGTTGATGCTACTCAAGCTAACGTTGCAATCTCTGGAACTGGTGTTGAAGGTGTCTTGACTCTTCGCGAATTGACAAACGATCGCGATGCAGATATCAATGACTTTGTAAAAGTAGGTGAAGTATTGGATGTTCTTGTACTTCGTCAAGTAGTTGGTAAAGATACTGATACAGTAACATACCTTGTATCTAAAAAACGCCTTGAAGCTCGCAAAGCATGGGACAAACTTGTAGGACGCGAAGAAGAAGTTGTTACAGTTAAAGGAACTCGCGCTGTTAAGGGTGGACTTTCAGTAGAATTTGAAGGTGTACGTGGATTTATCCCAGCTTCAATGTTGGATACTCGTTTTGTACGTAACACTGAGCGTTTTGTAGGTCAAGAGTTTGATGCTAAAATCAAAGAAGTTGATCCTAAAGAAAACCGCTTCATCCTTTCACGTCGTGAAGTTGTAGAAGCAGCTACAGCAGCAGCTCGTGCTGAAGTATTTGGTAAATTGGCTGTTGGTGATGTTGTAACTGGTAAAGTTGCACGTATCACAAGCTTCGGTGCTTTCATCGACCTTGGTGGTGTTGACGGATTGGTTCACTTGACTGAATTGTCACACGAACGTAACGTTTCACCAAAATCAGTTGTAACTGTTGGTGAAGAAGTTGAAGTGAAAATCCTTGATCTTAACGAAGAAGAAGGACGTGTATCACTTTCACTTAAAGCTACAACACCTGGACCATGGGATGGCGTTGAGCAAAAATTGGCTAAAGGTGATGTTGTAGAAGGTACAGTTAAACGTTTGACTGACTTCGGTGCATTTGTTGAAGTATTGCCAGGTATCGATGGACTTGTTCACGTATCACAAATTTCACACAAACGTATTGAAAATCCAAAAGAAGCTCTTAAAGTTGGTCAAGAAGTTACTGTTAAAGTTCTTGAAGTTAATGCTGATGCAGAACGTGTATCTCTTTCTATCAAAGCTCTTGAAGAACGTCCAGCTCAAGAAGAAGGACAAAAAGAAGAAAAACGCGCTCCACGTCCACGTCGTCCAAAACGTCAAGAAAAACGTGATTTTGAACTTCCTGAAACTCAAACAGGATTCTCAATGGCTGACTTGTTCGGAGACATCGAACTTTAATCCATTCGAATTTGAATAAAATCCTTTGTTTTTAAAACAAGGGATTTTTCTTTTTTCTACTAGCATTTTTTGATATAATGGTTTTATGTTATATTCAGAAAAAGAATCACTTTATCAAACAATAAATGAACAGCTCTCTTATCTTTTAGATGGAGAGCCAAATGTGTTGGCTAATCTATCAAATGCCAGTGCTCTGCTAAAAACAAGCTTTCCCAATACTGTTTTTGCAGGTTTCTATCTATTTGATGGAAATGAACTGATCTTGGGTCCTTTTCAAGGCGGAGTTTCTTGTGTCAGAATCGCTCTTGGAAAAGGTGTCTGTGGAGAATCGGCGGCTAGTCTTCAAACAGTTATTGTTGGTGATGTAAAGACCTATCCAAACTATATTTCTTGCGATAGTAGTGCTCGTAGTGAAATTGTTGTGCCAATGGTTAAAGAGGGACGTCTTTTGGGCGTTTTAGATTTAGATTCATCTCTTGTTGATGATTATGATGAGTTGGATCAGAAATATCTAGAAGAGTTTGTTTCTATTTTGTTAGAGAAAACCGAATGGAATTTTTTAATGTTTGAGGAGAAAGTGTAATGTATCAGGCCCTTTATCGAAAATATAGAAGTCAAACATTTTCACAGTTAGTAGGCCAAGAAATTGTTGCAAAAACTCTGAAACAAGCTGTAGAGCAGGAAAAGATCAGCCATGCCTATCTTTTTTCAGGGCCTCGTGGAACTGGAAAAACCAGCGTAGCCAAAATTTTTGCCAAGGCTATGAACTGCCCTAATCAAGAGGGAGGAGAACCTTGCAATAACTGTTATATCTGTCAAGCTGTAACAGACGGTAGCTTGGAAGACGTTATCGAAATGGACGCGGCCTCGAACAATGGGGTGGATGAAATTCGTGATATCCGTGATAAATCAACCTATGCTCCAAGTATAGCTCAGTATAAGGTCTATATCATTGATGAGGTTCATATGCTTTCAACAGGAGCCTTCAATGCCCTTTTGAAAACTCTTGAAGAACCAACTCCTAATGTTGTTTTTATCTTAGCAACGACAGAGCTTCATAAGATTCCTGCAACCATTTTGTCTCGTGTTCAACGCTTTGAGTTTAAATCTATTAGAACTCAGGATATTCGAGATCATATCTTCCATATTTTAGAGAAGGAAGGGATTGCTTATGAAACTGAAGCTGTTGAGATTATCGCTCGTAGAGCAGAAGGTGGTATGCGGGATGCTTTGTCCATTTTAGACCAAGCATTGAGCTTGACTCAAGATGCTAGATTAACAACAGCTGTTTCTGAGGAAATTACGGGGACTATTAGTCTAAGTGCTTTGGATAATTATGTGGCTGCCTTGGCGCAAAAAGATGTGACTCGTGCTTTGGAAAATCTTAATTTGATTTTTGATAACGGAAAAAGCATGACACGATTTGTAACGGATTTGTTGCAGTATCTAAGGGATATTTTGATTGTCCAAACTGGTGGGGAGAATACTCACCATAGTGATCTCTTTAAGGATAACCTAGGTCTTTCACAGGCTGTTTTGTTTGAAATGATTGGAATTGCGACAAGTAGTTTAGCTGATATCAAGGCTAGCTTACAGCCTAAGATTTATGCTGAAATGATGACCATTCGTTTGGCAGAGATAGATTCAAAACCAACATTATCAGATGATACAAGTGGAGAATTAGCCTCACTTAGAGATGAAGTTGCGCGATTGAAACAGGCTCTGGCAAATGTTAATACGAGTCCTAAGCAGACTACACCAACACCGAGTCGTCCAGTTAACAGCAAGTCAATTTATCGTGTAGATCGTAATAAGGTTCAGTCTATTCTTCAAGAAGCTGTTGAAAATCCTGATTTAGCCCGTCACAATCTAATTCGTCTTCAAAATGCTTGGGGTGAAGTTATTGAAAGCTTGTCAGGTCCTGATAAGGCACTTTTAGTTGGTTCTCAACCTGTTGCGGCTAATGAACGCCATGCCATTCTTGCATTTGAATCTAACTTCAATGCTGGCCAGACCATGAAACGTGATAATCTTAACACCATGTTTGGTAATATCCTTAGTCAAGCAGCTGGTTTTTCTCCAGAGATTCTTGCTATATCTATGGACGAGTGGAAAGAAGTCAGAGCCGATTTCTCAGCTAAGGCTAAATCGTCACAAGGTCAACCGGTTAAGGAAGAAGTTGAAGAATCTGTCCTTCCTCAAGGATTTGAATTTCTAGCGGATAAGGTGACTATAGCAGAAGATTAAAAGGATTTTGTAACATAATACGATGAACAGACAACAATTTATAATTATGGCCTTATTTACTGCTGCTGAGACTTATTTTTTTAATGAATCCATCATGGAGCAACGGTATATCGTGGCCTTGCTTTGGGCTATTTTAATCCTAAGAAATTTTAGAGTCAGCTATATTATGGGTAAAATTGTCAACGCTATAGATGATCATTTTCGTGGAAAGAAGTAACCCTCAGCTTCTAGACAAAATTAAAGCCTTTTAGGCTTTTTTTTGTTATACTATTAAAGTATATTTATTGATATTTTATCGTTTTTTACTAGAAAACTAAGAACAATTTTATAGTGAAAATGGTAAAACGGATTGAAAAGAAAGGAATTATCATGTCAGTATTAGAGATCAAAGATCTTCACGTTGAAATCGAAGGAAAAGAAATTTTAAAAGGGGTTAACCTGACCCTTAAAACAGGAGAAATTGCCGCTATCATGGGACCAAATGGTACTGGTAAATCAACTCTTTCAGCCGCTATCATGGGAAATCCAAACTATGAAGTAACCAAAGGTGAAGTTTTGTTTGATGGCGTAAACATCCTTGAGTTGGAAGTGGACGAGCGTGCGCGTATGGGACTTTTCCTTGCAATGCAATATCCATCAGAAATTCCTGGAATTACCAATGCTGAGTTTCTTCGTGCAGCTATGAATGCTGGTAAAGAAGATGATGAGAAGATTTCAGTTCGTGAATTTATCACTAAGCTAGACGAAAAAATGGAATTGCTCAACATGAAAGAAGAAATGGCAGAACGTTACCTCAACGAAGGTTTCTCAGGTGGTGAGAAAAAACGTAATGAAATTCTTCAACTCTTGATGTTGGAACCAACTTTTGCCCTCTTGGATGAGATTGACTCAGGTCTTGATATCGATGCTCTTAAAGTTGTCTCTAAAGGTGTTAATGCTATGCGTGGTCAAGGTTTTGGTGCTATGATCATTACTCACTACCAACGTCTCTTGAACTATATCACGCCAGATGTAGTACACGTTATGATGGAAGGTCGTGTTGTACTTTCTGGTGGTCCAGAATTGGCGGCACGTTTGGAACGAGAAGGATACGCAAAATTAGCTGAAGAACTTGGCTATGACTACAAGGAAGAATTGTAATTCCCTCGTATCTTTTAGGAGAAGTAAATGACTAAAGAAACTATTAAACTTTTTTCAGAAATGCACGCTGAACCAAGCTGGTTGGCTGAACTCCGTCAAAAAGCTTTTGACAAGATTGAAAGTTTGGAATTGCCAGTCATTGAGCGTGTCAAATTCCACCGTTGGAATCTTGGTGATGGTACCATCACAGAAAGTGAACCATCAGCAAATGTCCCTGACTTCACAGCTCTAGATAATCACTTGAAGTTGGTGCAAGTAGGAACTCAGACTGTTTTTGAACAAACTCCAGTTGAATTAGCTGAACAGGGAGTTGTCTTCACAGACTTCCATTCAGCGGTAGAAGAAATTCCAGAAATTGTAGAAGAATTCTTCATGTCATCAGTTAAATACGACGATGACAAGTTGGCAGCATACCACACAGCTTACTTTAATAGTGGTGCTGTTCTCTACATTCCTGATAATGTTGAGATTGCTGAACCAATCGAAGGTATTTTTTATCAAGATAGCGATAGCGATGTGCCATTTAACAAACATATCCTCATCATCGCTGGTAAGAACAGTAAGATTAGCTACCTTGAGCGTCTGGAGTCACGTGGAGAAGGTAGTGCTAAGGCCACTGCCAACATCACAGTAGAAGTCATCGCTCGTTCTGGCGCGCAAGTGAAGTTTGCAGCTATTGACCGTCTAGGTGAGAACGTCACTGCCTATATTAGCCGCCGTGGTAAATTGGGCAACGATGCAAGTATTGACTGGGCTATCGGTGTCATGAATGAAGGAAACGTCGTTGCAGACTTTGATAGTGACTTGATTGGTAATGGTAGCCATGCAGATCTTAAGGTCGTTGCCCTATCAAGTGGTCGTCAGGTACAAGGGATTGATACACGAGTGACTAACTATGGTTGCAACTCTATTGGTAATATTCTTCAACATGGGGTTATCCTTGAAAAAGCAACTTTGACCTTCAATGGTATCGGTCACATCATCAAGGGTGCCAAGGGAGCAGATGCCCAACAAGAGAGCCGTGTTCTCATGCTTTCTGACCAAGCGCGTTCAGATGCCAACCCAATTCTCTTGATTGATGAAAATGATGTTACTGCAGGTCACGCAGCCTCTATCGGTCAAGTGGATCCAGAAGATATGTACTACCTCATGAGCCGTGGCTTGGACAAGGCAACTGCAGAGCGCTTAGTTGTTCGTGGTTTCCTTGGATCTGTTATCGTTGAGATTCCAGTCAAAGAAGTTCGCGATGAGATGATTGCAACGATCGAAGAAAAATTGTCAAAACGCTAAGGGGAAGCCTATGTTAGATGTAGAAGCGATTCGCAAGGATTTTCCAATTTTAGACCAGAATGTTAACGATGAACCTCTGGTCTATCTGGATAATGCTGCGACGACACAAAAACCACTAGCAGTTCTGGAAACGATTAACCGCTATTATGAGCAGGACAATGCCAATGTTCATCGTGGGGTTCATACCTTGGCGGAGCGTGCGACAGCTTCCTATGAGGCTGCTCGTGAAACCATTCGTAAGTTCATCAATGCAGGTTCGACAAAGGAAGTCCTCTTTACTAGAGGAACGACAACCAGTCTGAACTGGGTGGCACGTTTCGCTGAGGAATTCTTGACTGAGGGGGATCAAGTTTTGATTTCTGTCATGGAACACCATTCCAACATCATTCCTTGGCAGGAAGCTTGTCGAAATACCGGAGCTGAGCTTGTTTATGTCTATCTCAAGGACGGAGCTCTGGATATGGATGACCTGCGGGCTAAATTGACGGACAAGGTGAAATTTGTCTCCCTAGCTCACGCATCAAACGTTCTTGGAGTAGTAAATCCTATCAAAGAAATCACTCAAATGGCTCATGAAGTTGGAGCTATTATGGTGGTGGATGGTGCTCAGTCTACACCGCATATGAAGATTGATGTCCAGGACTTGGATGTAGATTTCTTTGCTTTCTCAGGTCACAAGATGGCTGGTCCAACAGGTATCGGTGTTCTGTACGGCAAAGAGAAGTATTTGGAACAAATGTCACCGGTTGAGTTTGGTGGCGAGATGATTGATTTCGTTTATGAACAATCTGCAAGCTGGAAGGAATTGCCTTGGAAATTCGAGGCAGGAACTCCAAATATGGCGGGTGCTATCGGACTTGCAGCAGCAGTGGATTACCTAGAAAATATTGGTATGGATGTCATTGAAGCTCATGAACAGGAACTGGTTGCATACGTCTATCCAAAACTGCAGGAGATTGAAGGATTGACCATTTATGGTTCGCAGGACTTGGCTCAACGTTCAGGTGTCATTGCCTTTAACCTAGGTGATCTTCACCCTCACGACCTCGCGACTGCTCTGGATTATGAAGGAGTAGCAGTTCGTGCCGGACACCATTGCGCTCAACCTTTGCTCCAGTATATGAATGTTCCAGCAACAGCTCGTGCAAGTTTTTATATCTACAATACCAAGGCAGATTGTGACAAGCTAGTCGATGACTTACAAAAGACAAAGGAGTTTTTCAATGGCACTTTCTAAACTAGATAGTCTTTATATGGCAGTGGTAGCGGACCATTCGAAAAATCCCCATCACCAAGGGAAGTTAGAAGATGCAGAACAAATCAGTCTCAACAATCCAACCTGTGGTGATGTGATTAATCTCTCTGTTAAGTTTGATGCAGATGATCGTTTGGAAGATATCGCTTTTCTAAACTCTGGTTGTACGATTTCAACTGCCTCTGCTAGTATGATGACAGATGCAGTCTTAGGAAAGACCAAGCAAGAAATCTTAGAGCTTGCAACCATCTTTTCTGAAATGGTTCAAGGGCAAAAAGATGACAGACAAGATAGTCTTGGAGACGCAGCTTTCTTATCAGGAGTTGCCAAGTTTCCTCAACGAATCAAATGCGCAACCCTAGCTTGGAACGCCCTTAAGAAAACAATTGAAAATCAAGATAACAAATAAGACAAGCTTTCTTTGTCTTATAAATCATAGAAATAAAGAATGAAAGAAAGGATATTATGGCTGAAGAAAGAGTAGAACCAAAACCAATTGACCTTGGTGAATATAAATTTGGTTTTCATGACGATGTAGAGCCTGTCCTATCGACAGGAAAAGGATTGAATGAAGATGTCATTCGTGAACTATCAGCTGCTAAGGGAGAGCCTGAGTGGATGTTAGAATTCCGTTTGAAATCTTATGAAACCTTCAAAAAAATGCCCATGCAAACATGGGGAGCAGACTTGTCAGAGATTGATTTTGATGACTTGATTTACTACCAAAAACCATCTGATAAACCAGCCCGTTCTTGGGATGAAGTTCCTGAAAAAATCAAAGAAACCTTTGAACGTATTGGGATTCCTGAAGCTGAGCGTGCTTATCTTGCTGGAGCTTCTGCCCAGTATGAGTCAGAAGTGGTTTACCACAACATGAAGGAAGAATTTGAGAAGTTAGGTATTATCTTTACTGATACAGATTCTGCCCTCAAAGAGTACCCAGACTTGTTTAAACAATACTTTGCTAAGTTGGTACCACCGACTGATAACAAGTTGGCAGCCCTCAACTCGGCAGTATGGTCAGGTGGAACCTTTATCTACGTTCCAAAAGGTGTGAAAGTGGATATTCCACTTCAAACTTATTTCCGTATTAACAACGAAAACACTGGTCAGTTTGAACGTACCTTGATTATCGTTGATGAGGGAGCAAGTGTCCACTATGTAGAAGGATGTACAGCGCCAACTTATTCAAGTAACAGTTTGCATGCTGCCATTGTAGAAATCTTTGCTTTGGATGGAGCTTACATGCGTTATACAACCATCCAAAACTGGTCTGATAACGTCTATAACTTGGTAACCAAACGTGCAAAAGCCTTGAAAGATGCGACTGTTGAGTGGATTGATGGAAACTTGGGTGCCAAAACGACTATGAAATATCCGTCTGTATATCTTGACGGAGAAGGAGCGCGTGGTACCATGCTTTCTATTGCCTTTGCTAATGCAGGGCAACACCAGGATACTGGTGCCAAGATGATCCACAATGCACCGCATACAAGTTCATCAATCGTCTCAAAATCTATCGCCAAAGGTGGAGGGAAGGTTGACTATCGTGGACAAGTAACCTTTAACAAGAACTCTAAGAAATCTGTTTCTCACATCGAGTGTGATACCATTATCATGGATGACTTGTCAGCATCAGATACCATTCCGTTTAATGAAATCCACAACTCACAAGTAGCTTTGGAACACGAAGCTAAAGTATCTAAGATTTCAGAAGAACAACTCTATTATCTCATGAGTCGTGGTCTGTCAGAATCTGAAGCAACTGAAATGATTGTCATGGGATTTGTCGAGCCCTTCACCAAAGAACTTCCAATGGAATACGCAGTTGAGCTTAACCGCTTGATTAGCTATGAAATGGAAGGATCAGTTGGATAAACTTTATGAACAGAAACTGAGCAAGTATTACATTTGTTCAGTTTTTTTGATGAAAGATGCTAATAAATATTCACAAAAATCCTTATATATGATAAAATAATACAATCTTATAAATTGGGAGATGAATGATGAATATTTTTAGAACCAAAGACGTTAGTCTAGGTAAGACAGAAATGCATCGCCATTTAAAACTATGGGACTTAATTCTATTGGGAATTGGTGCCATGGTGGGAACAGGTATTTTTACGATTACAGGAACTGCCGCAGCAACATTAGCAGGACCTGCCCTTGTGGTATCGATTGTGATTTCTGCTATCTGCGTATCCTTATCTGCACTCTTTTTTGCAGAATTTGCTTCTCGTGTTCCTGCAACGGGTGGAGCCTATAGTTATTTATATGCAATTTTAGGAGAATTTCCAGCCTGGATTGCAGGTTGGCTGACTATCATGGAATTTATGACAGCTGTTTCTGGTGTCGCTTCAGGTTGGGCGGCCTATTTTAAGGGTTTGCTTAGCCATTATGGAATTTCCTTGCCACAAGCCTTAAATGGAACTTTTAATCCTGAACATGGTACTTATATTGATTTTTTACCAATTTTAGTAATTCTACTTGTTACAGGCGTTGTACTTTTAAATTCGAAAGCAGCTCTTCGTTTTAATTCTATTCTTGTTGTTTTAAAATTTTCTGCTCTTGCCTTATTTATCCTAGTTGGAATTTGGTACATTAAACCTGAAAATTGGTCAGATTTTGCACCATTTGGTTTTGGTCAAATTTATGGTGGAAGCACTGGAATTATGGCAGGTGCTTCACTCATGTTCTTTGGATTCTTAGGGTTTGAGTCTATTTCTATGGCAGTTGATGAAATTCAAAGTCCACAAAAGAATATTCCACGTGGAATTGTTTTATCCTTAACCATTGTAACCATTCTGTATGCCTTGGTTACCTTGATATTGACAGGTATCGTTCATTATAGCAAGCTCAATGTTGATGATGCAGTGGCTTTTGCTCTGAGAAGTATCGGTATTGGTTGGGCAGCTAATTATGTTTCACTCGTTGCAATTTTTACTTTGATTACGGTATGTATTTCCATGACTTACGCCTTGTCTCGAATGATTTATAGTTTGGCACGTGATGGGCTCATGCCTCAGAGTTTCAAACAAGTGACTAAGACCAGTCGTGTCCCTAAGAATGCGACCATTTTAACAGGTGTTGTTTCAGCGATTGCAGCGGGAATTTTCCCACTGGCAAGTATCGCAGCCTTTCTCAATATCTGCACCTTAGCCTATCTTATTCTCCTAGCCTATGGGATTATCAAATTGAGAAAAGATAAGGGGATGCCCAAAGAGGGAGAATTTAAAACTCCCCTGGTACCTTTTTTACCAATCTTGTCTATTCTAATCTGCCTTTCATTTATGCTTCAATATACCCTTGAAACATGGATGGCATTTGGACTAGCTTTATTAATAGGAGTTATTATTTACTTTGTTTATGGATATAACCATTCAACTGTAGCTGAAAATGAATAAAGAAAAAATCGCGAATTTCGCGATTTTTATAATTTCTCATTAACAAAACGAACGAAGCGATTCCACCAAACTTTTAAGAAGAAGGCTTTTTCGACATTTTTTTCTGCGACCATCTCAAAACTAGGTTTGTCAGTTGTAATGTATCCTTGACCAACTAGATCCTTGTCTTCATAAGTCAAATGTCCAACGACAGTTCCTGCCTCTAGTGGAGCAGTGTGTTCAGTCGTGTCCGCTGTGTAAGTAATAGTTGATTGTGTACGACTACCCAGACGTTGTACGATTTTGATGTCTTCTTTGGCGACAGCTGTAACTGTATCTTCCTTCCCATCTAATACAGGCGATTTACTATCTTCATAACTTTCTCCTTGTTTGACGATTGTCTGAAGAGCAAAGTTTGATGAGATGTAATCTAAAATAGAAGAAGTAGCTGTAAAGCGTGCATATGGATTGGTATCGTGGTTGTCAGCGTTTAAGACAACTGTGATGATGCGCATTCCTTTTTCTACAGTCGTACCTACAAAGGATGCTCCAGCTTTATCAGTCGTACCAGTTTTAAGTCCATCAACACCACCACGATAGGCAGGCATTCCCTCCAACATATAGTTGGTAGAATGAATGGTCATCCCTGCAAAAGTAGAAGAAGGTTTCTTTGTGATTTCTAAGACTTGAGGATACTTGAGGATGAGATTGCGAGCAACGACAGCAACATCATAAGCGCTCAATTTGTTTTCATCATCTTTTTTAGATCCTGGATAGATATTATTTCCAAGAGTTTCATTATTGAGCCCTGTTGTATTGACGAGTGTAGCATCTTGAATTCCCCATTCTTGTAGTTTGGTCTTCATCATATCTACAAAGTCCTTCTCAGAACCGGCAATTTTTTCAGCTAAAGCGATAGCAGCACTGTTAGCGCTAGATACCAAAGTCGCTTCTAGCAATTCCTCAACTGTGTAGTTACGAGCTTCCATGGGAACATTACTTGCCGCAGAATTAGTTGTCAACTGGTAGGGGTAATCAGAAATTTCTACAGGAGTAGAAAGAGAGATTTTCCCCTGTTCCAAGGCTTCGTAAACGAGATATACGGTAAGCAATTTGCTAATAGAAGCAATTTCAACAGGTTGAGTAGCATCCTTTTCGTATAATAACTTACCGCTATTAGCTTCAACAGCAATGGCATGTTTTGCTGCTACATCAAAATCTTGGGCAGCAACAGTTGTTGCTGAAGCAAATGAAAAGAGGGTTAATAAGGTTAAAAATAATTTCTTCATAGTAACTTTATTCTATCACAAAGACAAAAGATATTCTTGTTTTTGTGATGAAAGTTATCAATCTTTTTTGAAATATGGTAAAATAGGGAAAAGAGGAGGTGGCCTATGTTTCGGAGAAACAAACTATTCTTCTGGACAACTGAAATTCTACTAATAACCTTAATTTTCTATCTATGGAGAGAAATGGGTGCTATTATTACACCCTTTGTCAGTGTTGCAAATACAATCATGATTCCTTTTTTATTGGGAGGATTTTTGTATTACCTAACCAACCCAATTGTTATCTTTTTAGAGAAGGAATGCAAAATCAATCGCATCATTGGGATTTTGTTAACCCTTTGTGCCTTAATTTGTGCAATCGTACTTAGTTTTGTCTATCTGCTACCGATTTTGATTAATCAGTTGAGTAGCCTAATCTATTCGAGTCAAAACATTTATGGTCGTCTTCAAGATTTAGTCATTGAGTTATCAAAACATCCAGCACTACAAAATCTAGATATTCAACAAACTATTCAGCAACTGAATCTCTCTTATGTTGATATTTTGCAAAATATCTTGAACAGTGTGACAAATAGTGTTGGAAGTGTTCTATCTGCACTCGTAAGCACTGTATTGATTATCATCATGACACCAGTTTTCTTGATTTACTTCCTACTTGATGGGCATAAATTTTTACCCATGCTAGAAAGAACTGTATTAAAACGAGATAAATTGAACATATCTGGTTTATTGACAAACCTAAATACAACTATTTCTCGTTACATTAGTGGAGTGTCTATAGATGCAGTTATTATTGGATGTTTAGCTTTTATCGGTTATAGTGTGATTGGTCTAAGATATGCCTTGGTCTTCGCCATTTTTTCTGGATTGGCTAATTTGATTCCATATGTAGGACCAAGCATTGGCTTGATTCCAATGATTATTTCAAATCTCTTCACCGATCCTCATAAAATGATTATTGCTGTCATTTATATGTTGATTATTCAGCAAGTTGATGGAAATATTTTATATCCACGTATCGTGGGTGGAGTTATGAAGGTTCACCCAATTACTATTTTAGTCTTGCTTTTATTATCAAGTAATATTTACGGTGTGATTGGGATGATTGTTGCTGTTCCTACCTATTCCATTTTAAAAGAGATTGCTAAATTCTTAGCGCGATTGTATGAAAATCATAAGGAAGCGCAAGAAGTTGAAAAGCATCTATCAGAATAAAGATGTCGGGATAAAAAATCCCGACCTTTTTTGATCATTGTATCTTTGGCACTGTAGTTGATCAAACTTTTTATTGGTTTTCAACTCTCTAATCTCTTATGATGAAACTTTAATTTTTTCAATACACAACTTTTTACAAACAACTGAATGATTGAAGTCTTTCGGGGCTGAAAATAGGAAATTCAGACTTGGGTTATCGAATTATGGTCTATCGCCTTTTGCTAAAATAAGCCTATTTATAGATATTTTAAATAAATTGGTAGAGGAAGTAGAGTGAGAATAAGAATA
>NZ_JAPVZP010000010.1:0-68882 GCF_041432415.1 Streptococcus sp. 27098_8_22
CTGAAGCTGATGTACTTGCTGACTCTGACGCACTTGTTGATGCAGATTCAGAGGCGCTTGTGCTTGCTGACTCTGACGCACTTGTTGAGGCTGACTCAGATGCTGATGTACTTGCTGATTCTGACGCACTTGTTGACGATGATTCTGAGGCACTTGTTGACGCTGACTCTGACGCACTTGTTGAAGCTGATTCTGATGCTGATGTTGATGCAGATTCAGAAGCGCTTGTTGACGCTGATTCTGAGGCACTTGTTGACGCTGACTCTGATGCACTTGTTGAGGCTGATTCTGAAGCGCTTGTGCTTGCTGACTCTGAGGCAGACGTTGAGGCTGACTCTGAGGCGCTTGTTGACGCTGACTCTGAGGCAGACGTTGATGCCGATTCTGAAGCCGATGTGCTTGCTGACTCTGAGGCAGACGTTGATGCTGATTCTGAAGCTGATGTGCTTGCTGATTCTGAAGCTGATGTGCTTGCTGACTCTGACGCACTTGTTGATGCAGACTCAGAGACGCTTGTACTTGCTGATTCTGAGGCACTTGTTGAGGCTGATTCAGAAGCGCTTGTGCTTGCTGATTCTGAGGCAGACGTTGATGCAGACTCTGAGGCGCTTGTTGACGCTGATTCTGAAGCTGATGTGCTTGCTGACTCTGAGGCGCTTGTTGACGCTGACTCTGAAGCTGATGTTGATGCAGATTCAGAGGCGCTTGTTGACGCTGATTCAGAAGCTGACGTTGATGCTGATTCTGACGCACTTGTTGAGGCTGATTCTGACGCACTTGTTGATGCAGACTCTGAAGCTGATGTTGATGCAGATTCAGAGGTGCTTGTACTTGCTGATTCTGACGCACTTGTTGATGCTGATTCAGAAGCGCTTGTGCTTGCTGACTCTGAGGCAGACGTTGATGCAGATTCAGAGGCGCTTGTTGAGGCTGATTCAGAAGCCGATGTGCTTATTGAGGTGCTTGCTGATTCTGAGGCACTTGTTGAGGCTGATTCAGAAGCCGATGTGCTTGCTGACTCTGATGCAGACGTTGAGGATGACTCTGATTCTGATGCACTTGTTGAGGTTGATATACTATCCCTATTAGGGATAACTGTATAGGTTACCGGCAATTCGTAAGTGCTACTAAGGCCTGTCCCGTCAGGTAAGGTGGTAAATCTAACAGAATAAGTGAATTGTCCAGGAGTACTAATATCTGGTAAGTCTGAGCTGACAAAATTTGCAGATAAGATGGCTGATGCTGAAACAGAATCAGCACTATACCATTCACTTGGCGTATAGCTATTATAATAATCATCATCATCAACATCTTGTTCAAATGTATGAGAAATGCCCGTCACCTCGATAACTTTATGTTTCAGTGTTGTTGTGCTCACTAACAACTCTGAATTATTTGAAGTTGTCCCATAACGACCAACATCATAGGTCCGTGTAATCGTATAGTTAAATTCACCTGCCGTTGCCGTTGACAATGGTAGAGTTGTCGTTGTTGAAGATGTAGAGTTATTGGTCCATTTGGTTGTGTAAGATTGGTCTGTCACATCAGATGAGAGATACGCATCTGCATTTGAACCATTGTGAAGATTTTGACCTTTAAAATCATAAATAGGTGTTTTAGCCTCAATCTTAGGTAAAACTTTGTAATTTACATTAACGGTTTGCACAGAACCATCTGAATAGGTTACTTTTGCAACAGCTGTCTGATTCCCCGAAGTAGTCGTTGAAATCGGTGTTGACCAAGCAAGACTATATCCAGAGGCTGCAGGTGTTGTACTTTCATTTGAAGCAACCGTCACAAATTTACTTACATCAGAAAGATCCGAAGCTGTTTCACCCTGCAACGTGTACACAGTTGTTGCTTTGGCAGAGGCTGTGTAAATCTCGTTTTGTCTGATTTTATGGAAAGCATAGGTAATTCCTTGGTGACCCGTAACAACTTTCACAGTATTACCAAAAACATAGCCCTTAGCCGTAGCAACGTTTGTCGCTTTTAGAGTATAACCACTAATAGAAAGGTATTCTCCTAAATCTACAGTCGTTCCAGCAGTTTTCTGAATCAATACTTCATTTTTTCCAGGAATCTCTTCCCCAGTGTCTGCATCGATGAATTTCACCGTAATGTAGGCACCCTGAGCTGAATAATCAAACTTCTCCAATTGGAATTGCTGTAAATTATAACCGGAACCCGTCGATCCAAAGAGCGCAAAGGCCATTTCATCAGGGTATCCCGCATTTTGTAACAGGCTTCTGCTCTTATTCTCGTTTTTTATGACACTTGCATTTGGATGTCCAAGAACTTCCATATCAGCATTAACAGCTATGGAATCATAGTTTAGATTCATAGACCAAGTTTGTCCATTATAGGTGACCGTCATCACCTTGGTATCCCCATCATAGACAACCTTATAGTCCTTCAATGAATTATCTGTTGGGCCTTCCCTATTTAGCTTCTTAATGGTGCGGATAACAGGGTAAACAGAACCTTTGGCATCACTTCTAGATCCATTGTAGTTATAGGTAAAGCCTCCAAAAGCTCCCTTTTGATAACCCGAATACTTAGGATCGGCTGAAGCTTTATTATTCGATGATGGGTTACCCGTATTATGCCAAGTATCTAGTTTGAAACCGAAAGAACCTTTGAGGTTATTTCCTCCCATCCCAAGACTGGCACCTGATCCATTACCCTTGGCATTTCCGATTTCTCCGATAGCACCCGTTGAGAATACCGCAGCGATTCCATCACCACCCTCATGACCGTTTTTAGGGCGCCCTTCATAAGCCTCACCAAGATTGATTTTCCCTGTGAGAGTGAAACTTTCGTTCATATCAATCTTCGTGTTTAGGGTATAAGCACCTGCCTGACCTGGCGCACTTGGTGTCAAGGTCAAGGTCCCATTACTTAGAGAAGCCGATCCAGTTGTTTTGAAATAGGTGGATTGGTTCTTATTGGTTACAATCAAATGCGCCTTAGAATCATAACTTGCATTTCCCAGTGAAGCATTCGTATCGTAGGATGCACGTAAGGTATTGGCAGCCGTAATCCGTGCGCCATTCCGGTAATCACGAGCACCAGAACTTGCACGTAACTCTGTATTAACCACGGTATTACGTGTTCTAGTAGCTTCCGAGATAAGATCGTTGAGGTCAGCATTTGGATCTGTCAAAGCATTTTGAATTGCTTCAATCGTAGCCTTTCCTTTTAGAAGGGCACTTTCCGCCCATTCACGATTTCCCAGATGACCGAGATAGGTTCCGATCTCATCTGAAAGACTCTTGAGTTTTTTCTCCTGCTCTGCTCGTTTTTTGTCAGTCTCAGTCGCAGTTACTACCCCTGCCGCTACTGTTGTTAACATATCAGCAGTGTTGCCATTGACTTTATCAGAAACACCTGCGCTTACTGAAGCAGTATTCAAGTTAGCCGGAGTTGACTTATAGGTAATTGTAGCACCATCTTTATTCGCTACTACTTCTTCTACCTTAGAAGTTTCACCAGTAGAACCCTTACTTGTTGAGTTTGTGACTACAGAACGAGTAGAACTCGTTTCTGAGAGGCTTTCTGATCTTGTAAGTGACTCAGAGGTACTGGTTGAAGTTGAAGTTGAAGCTGAGGTAGATGCTGAAGTTGACGTAGATGCAGATGTTGAAGCTGACGCTGACGCAGATGTACTTGCAGACACTGATGAAGACAAAGACTCTGATAGGGATTGACTTTCAGAGACTGAAACACTCTCACTAGTAGACTGAGAAGTCACATCTGAAGCTGGAGTTCCTTGATCATCTTGCCCAACTGTCCCTAGAACAACTTTATCTGAAGTAACTAGCGTATCATCTGTTTCAATGACTTTTTCAACAGCAGTTTGTTCACTAGCATGAACCTGTGTTTGAACGATCGCTCCGCCACCGATAACCGAACTGGCCGCAACTATCCCCTTAAGGACATCGATTCCTGTTAATGGTGTGGAAGAACGCTCTTCAACAACTTCTGTTGACACTTGAGCAGTATCGACACCACCACGAATGACTTTAAACAGACCAAAAAGGGAAGTAGAGGCACGTAACCAGTGCTTACCAGACTTGATTAACTTAAATCTTGTAACACGGTCTGTCTCTCTAAATTGACCTTCATTTCTTTTAAAAAACATGTAAATACCTTCCCGTTTTTCTTTCAATTATTAAAATCGAGTTTCCCTTCATTTTACCATTTTTTAACAAATTTTTCCATTGATTTCACAAAAAAATTATAAAGAGAAACTTCTCAAAGTAACTTCCGCTTGGCTGGTCAAAGTGGAAATTAGTCTAAAACGGATTTTTATGGTGGAATTAAGTGTGAGACGTTTGAGTTAGAAATGAGGCTCACTATGACAAAACATAAACACCTTACCCTGTCAGACCGTAATGATATCCAATTAGGTTTAGAGCGCGGGGAAACCTTCAAAGCTATTGGGCAATTTATACTAAAAGATCCAACTACTGTTTCCAAAGAAGTCAAACGAAACAGACTAGTCAGAGAGTCTACCTGTGATAACCTTCCTTGCCCTCTACTCGATAAGGCTCCCTTTTTCTGTAATGGTTGCCCTAAAAGAAGACAAAAATGTGGCTATCAGAAATTCTTCTACCTTGCTAAGAAAGCTCAAAAACAATACGAACAAACTCTTGTCGAAGCTCGTGAAGGAACTCCTCTCAATTCTAAGACTTTCTGGGACATGGACAAAGTTATTTCTGAGGGTGTTAAAAAGGGACAACACATCTATCATATCCTCAAAACTCATAACCTTGATGTCAGCTCCTCAACCGTCTATCGACACATTCGAAAAGGTTACCTGTCTATCGCTCCGATTGATCTTGCTAGAGCCGTTAAATTTAAAGAAAGAAGAAAAAATAATCTACCTTCCATCCCTAATGATGCCAAAAAAGGCCGTTCCTATGAGGATTTCCTAAATTATTTGGCTCTTAAGCAACTGAATTCTTGGTTAGAAATGGACACCGTTATGGGCAGGACTGGAGGCAAAGTCCTACTTACCTTCAACCTGTCTTTCTGTAACTTTATCTTCGCTAGGCTTCTGGAAAATAAAACTGCCCTTGAGGTTACCAAACACCTCTATAATATTAAGAATACCCTTCACCAAGCGGACAAAGATTTCTGTCAACTCTTTCCTGTCATTCTGACAGATAATGGTGGAGAGTTTGCCAGGGTTGATGATATCGAAATGGATGTTCGAGGAGAGAGTAAACTCTTCTTTTGTGACACTAATCGCTCTGACCAGAAAGGGAGAATTGAGAAAAATCATACGCTGATTCGCGACATTCTACCTAAGAGAACTTCCTTTGACAACTTAACTCAAGAGGACATCAATCTCGTCTGTTCTCATGTCAACAGTGTCAAACGTGCTGCTTTGAATGGAAAGTCAGCCTATGAACTTTTTGCTTTTACTTACGGAGAAAAGATTCCTAAGCTTCTGGGCATTTCTAAAATACCTGCAGAAGACGTCTGTCAATCTTCTAAATTACTACAACATAAGTTTTAAAAACTAACCTAAAATGCCATTCAACATCTCTATCAGCTCTCACTTCTTCACTTTCAGAATAAAAAGTCGGATAAATTTATCGGACTCATTGAGGACAATCTAAATCAGGTTCATCCTCTCTAACAACTTTAAGAAACGAATTTTCATCGCTCTGAATATAAAAATGGAGAGGACAACGCTTGTCCTCTCCAGATGCTAGCTTATCTTCTAGCTATCTTTTCATCTTCTTCTAGTTGCTTAACTAATTGATCAACGCTATCAAATTTTACCATATCACGGATACGGTCCAACCAGGAAACGATGACAGTTTCCCCATAGATATCGTCAGAAAAATCAAAGATATGAACTTCAAAACGCTCTTCTTCGCCATCAAAGGTTTCATTTTTACCTAGACTCGCCATACCACGATAGACTTTTCTTTGAATCTCAACATCAACAACATAGACACCATCAGCTGGCATATATGTCCGATCCAAGTTGACTAGATTAGCTGTCGGGAAGCCAATAGTTCGACCTCGAGCATTTCCGTGAACCACTACTCCTCTCGTTGGTAAAGGAAATCCCAAAAGTTTGCCTGCTTCTTTTACATCTCCTTCTAGAATAGCTTGGCGGATACGCGTTGAACTAATTTTCCCCTTTTCATCCTCAACTGGTGGAACAATAACCACTTCACCATGGAAGAGTTCTTTTAAATCCTCAGCTGTTTTTCTATCTGAACCAAGAGTATAGTCAAAACCAACTACAATCGTATCTGCCTTCGCTTCCTTGACAAATGTATCAATAAATTCTTGGGCAGTCATATTTGCTACTCGACTAGTGAAATCCATCAAATACAAGCTCTCAACTCCAGCTCGCTTCAATCGACGTTCACGTTCACTAGCATTCAAAATATGCAATAAGTGTTCAGGTGAGTATTGATTCAGAGTTAGTTTTGGTGATTCGTTAAAAGTTACTAGAGCTACTCCCTGGCGCTTTTCAGCAGCAATGTTAGAAGCTATTTCAAACAATTTTTGATGTCCAAGATGAACTCCATCAAAATAACCAAGTACAAGGACGTTTGGTCCTGGTGTTGCAATATCTTTTTCTGTTTTAATAGGTACTGTAATAATCATAGTATTTATTATACCAAAAAAATGGCGCTTTCAAAACAATTTAGGCTGAATTCAGCATATAAAACTTAAAGTAGGAAACTTAAAGTAAACCTTCTTTGACTTCTTTACGGAGTTGCTCTAGACTATCAATACCATATTTGTCCATGACTTTTGGTAGATTTTCGATAATATCTGGACAAGCATAGGGATTGGTAAAGTTTGCTGTACCGACTCCGATAGCTGATGCACCAGCCAGATACATTTCTAAGGCAGCTTCAGCTGAATCCACTCCTCCCATACCAATGATTGGAAGCTTAGTTGTTTGAGCTACTTGCCGGATTAGTTTTAGGGCTACAGGAAATACTGCAGGCCCAGACATGCCACCTGTTCCATTTGCAATAATCGGCTTTCTAGTTTTGAGATCAAAACGCATCCCTACAAGGGTATTAATCATGGTGAGTCCACTAGCTCCAGCATCTTCTGCAGCCTTAGCAATGGTTACAATGTCAGTAACACTTGGAGTCAATTTGACGTAAACGGGCACTTCTGATGCTTCTACGGCAGCCTTCACCACATCATAGGCTAACTCAGGATCTTGTCCAATTAAAAGCCCATGATTACCGTGATCAACGTTGGGACAAGAGATATTGAGCTCAATAGCTTTCACGTTAGTTGCCTTGCAAATACCATGAGAAACGGCTGCGTATTCTTGTTTTGAAAAGCCAGCAACATTGGCGATAATGGGAAGATTTGGATATTCTTTTTGAAGCCAAGGCAGTTTCTCAGAGAGAACGACTTCTAAACCAGGATTTTGTAAACCAATGGCGTTTAGCATACCTGCTGGTGTTTCTGCCACTCGTGGAGTTGGATTACCAAAACGTGGTTCAAGTGTAGTAGCCTTAATCATGATAGAGCCTAAAAGGTCTAAATCATAGTATTTGGCATATTCTTGACCAAAGCCAAAACAGCCTGAAGCAGGAATGATAGGATTCTTTAACTCTAAGCCTGGTAGAGAAACTTGTAATCGATTTGCAGTCATGACACTCTCCTTATAAAACTACTGTGCCTGTTTTAAATACAGGGCCATCTTCACAGACACGTTGACTTATCGTTTCACTATCAGGTACTTTCAAGACGCAAGCATAGCAAGCCCCCATGCCACAAGCCATACGAGATTCTAGGGATAGGTAAGCTCTGGGATGGTCGTAAAATGTTTGATTAATGTATTTCATCATACCAGGCGCACCGCAAGAGTAGATGGCATCAAATTCTGTGTCAAATTCCTTAATGACTACTGACACATTTCCTTTAATACCATAAGATCCATCATCAGTCGTTACAAAGACCTGACTAAATTTGGATAATTCATCTTCCAAAATAACTGCATCTTTAGTAGCAAATCCTAGAACTGTTGTGACATCTACACCACGTTCATCTAATTGTTTCGCTACTTCAAGTAAAGGAGGCACACCAATTCCTCCACCGACTAGGAGAACATGACTCTGCTTGTCTAAATCAGATAAGTCAAAGCCATTTCCTTGAGGTCCCATAACATCTATGCTATCACCTGTTTTTAAGGTTGAAAAAATTGCCGTACCAGAACCTTCGATACGATAAATAAGATGGCATTGTTTTTTAGCCTTATCTATAGACGAGATTGAAATCGGACGACGCAAGAGATGGGCATCATCAGGTACACGCAAATGTAGAAATTGTCCAGCTTTCATAGCTTCAACCATTTCTCCTTGAAGTACGAGTTCAAAGATTACTGGTGCGATTTCCTTTTGAGACACTACTTTCATAGTTTCCAAGCGAATAGCACCCATGCGTTTTTTACAATTTGGATTCATACCGTTTCCTCCTTAAATTTTAAGGGGTTCAGAAAAAGAAAAACCTTGCAATCGCAAGGTTTCAGTAAGATACTTACAGAAAAGAATCAAATAAACTGTGTTTATTCGAAGTTTGTGTAATCTATTTTCTATCTGACACCTTGTGAGCCTCTCTGGACTTCCCTTAAAGGTTAATTTTTTACTAGTATACTGTATCAACCCTAAAAAGTCAATCAAAAATAGGTAAGGTGTCTGACGTATTTTAGTTTACTTATTTTTGTGAAGAGAGAATCTTCTCCAATTTTTGATAATCTTTGACACTGTCGATTTCGTAGATAGAATTTTCTTCCAATTCCTCAACGTAAACATCCAGTTCTTTGATATTATCTTTAACCATGTTGTCCCAGTAGAGATCTACAAATTCACCGCTTGCATAAGCCTCATCGATAAATCCAACAATCTTTTCAGCTGTTGGAGCATCCCAGAATGAAACTCCACTCAGGATGCGACCATTCTTACTATCAACGATGATATCTTGAACTTTGTAATCTTCTCCGTAAACTAGGAACCATTCATTGTCACAGTCATCACGATAAACACTGAAATATGTTGAACGTTCGATATCATTACGGAACATATTTTTGAAAAGATAGTTATCCGCATCGATAACGTAGCTATTAGCCAACTCTTCTTTTACCAAGTAAAGTGAGTAAAAATTATTGTAATCAGCATACTTATCGTTGAAGACCAAACGAACTCCATACTTCTCTTTAAGGTAATCGAATTGTTCTTTCAAATAACCTACAACGATGATAATATCATCAATACCACGTTCTTTTAAAAATTCAATTTGATATTCAATCAAAGGTTTTTGATTAACTTTAACCAAGGCTTTGGGAGTATTTTCTGTCATGGGTCTCAAACGAGTTCCCAAGCCAGCTGCTAAGATAATCGCTTTCACGCGCTTTCTCCTTTATTCTTTAATAATAATGTAAACACCAGCCATTACGATAAGTGAAGTAATGATGGTCAGTAAATTAAGGGGCGAACCCAAGAAAATTGCTGCAAACAAAACAGTCCATACTACATAACTGACATTTAGACCAGTTGCTTTTGCTGGTTGCAATCGATTGATAGCAATGTAGTAGGCAAGGTAAGAAATCATATTAAATGCCGCAAAGACAATTAATAGACCAAATAATTGTCCATTTGCCACTTCTGCAAATGAATGATGCGAGAAGAGAACAATGACAAGGTAGGACAAGAAAGATGTGACTTGTCGTATCAAGAGTGCTTCGAGTTCACTGAGTTCACTTTCCATAGCAAATGAGCTCAGAACACTTTCACTTCCCCAAGCAAGGGCACAGATCAAGGCACAGAGTATTCCGATATAGAAGGAATTAACTTGTTCAACCTTGTAAGTCTGAGCAATAATTCCTGCAATGATTAATAAAATTCCAAATACTGTATTCTTCGAAACCTTATGCTTAAGAATAAAGAAGGCAAGAAGTACAGAAACTGCAGGATAAATCGCTGAAACAGATGATGCTAAAGAACTACCGATATACTTGACTGCATAGAGATTGGCCTGCATGCCAATTGGCCCAGCCAATAGTGCTCCGATAATAACACTGACATTTCGAATGTTCAAGAAGATTGAAAAACGTACCTTTCCTTCTTTAACTAGAAGATATCCTAGCAAGATAAAAATACTAAGAAAGTCGTGCGCTGCTGCTACTACAAAAGGTGACAAGTCAGTAAATATAGAGAAGATATAAGCACTAATCGTTAGCCCTAATCCCCAAAAAATACCTGAGATAAGTCCAAAGGAAACTCCATTTTTAGTTTTCATCAATACCTCCCTGTGACTGCAATTCTTTTACAGCTCTATTGTAACGAGAGATTCCATAATCTCCAAAATCTGCACCATTTTCTTCTTTGTAAATGGTCCATAGGCTCCAAATAATGTCTTGCAAGATTTTGTAAATACGAATTTTTTCCCGAGAAACTGGTGTCTGTTCGCTTTCATAATGACTTAAAAAGTCTTCTTCTTCTGCACTTGTAAACTCTGATTCTAGGAAGAGGGCTGCCAGATCCCACATAGGGTCATTCATAGAGGAATATTCCCAATCAATGAGATAAAGATGTCCATCTGGCCCTTCTATGAAATTTTCAGGAACCAAATCAATATGACATGATTTTTGATCAATTCCAATTTGTTCAAGTTGATTTTTCAAAGAAAATACAGACTGTCTGACAACTTCATAGTTTGGATAGGAAATCTCCCCTTGAATCAAGGTTTCATATTTTTTGATTTCCTCAAAAGGAGCAAACTCTCCTTTTAATTCTTTACCAGAAGCGTGAATGGTTTGTAGAATTGGTGCAATCTTTTCAAATTTGGTTTTAATGGTAGCTGAATCAAGTGTCTCAGCATTTTCAATGTATTGATTAACCTTAATTCCTGCTTCAATATCGAAAAGATAATTCTCTACATCTAATTTCAAATCTTTCAACAATTCAAGATTGAACTTTTCATTCTGGCGGTCAATTAATTTATCCGTACCTTTACCGAAAAACTTAACGATGTACTGGTTTGAGGATGTTTTAACCAAATAATTTTGATTGGTCATTCCACCTAATTGTTCAACACTCAGAATATCATCATCAGTTGATAGTAAAGAGGTAAGTTTTTCCTTAATGATTTTTTCCACAATCTTCCTCCATTAGACTTCCCACTTAAAGACTGTCTTAAATGCGGTATTTAAGTCAGTTGCAAAAACTCGGTGAATATCTTTGATTTCTCTGACTGGTTCTTCTAAATAAATGATATTTTTCAAACGATTGGCAAATCTCTTAATCTCCATCATTTGGATAGCTTTTTCAAAGTCAACACGTCCTGAACGTGAAGAACCTACCAGTAACAAACCTTTTTCCAATGAATCTCGAGTATTGATATTTACCTTGTACTCACTAACACCCATCATCAAAATGGTTCCCTGTGGTTTGATGTAACGAATGAGATCATTAATAGCAGGCCCGCATCCATCACCACCACAGCATTCGAAACCATGGTCAAAACTAAGATCTTCTGGAATACTGTCCGTAATGTAAAGCTCCTTAGCAAAGGAGAAGAGTTCTAATTTCTCCCAGTGACGACCAATAACAATAATCTCTGCTTCAGGCAAGGTATAGTTAATAATATTAGCCATGACAAAAGCTAGACTACCATCACCAATAACTGCAATACGCTGACGTCTGCTATGTGAAACCGTCAAGAAGCGATTCATAGCGTGCATTCCCACACTGACAAACTCAGTAATGGCAGCAACTGTGTCTTCGACGTCCTCGTAAGCTACCACACGATCCTTAGGTAGAGAAACAAATTCTCGCATAAAGCCATCATGACCACTAGACAAGAAATAAGTTCCTGTCATATAGTTTTCATAAAATTCCTCATCACTCTGCATAGGTGGTTGATTGGGAATCATGACAACCTTCTGGCCAACTTTGTAGGTACCTGTGGGATCAGAAATAACAGTCCCACAAGACTCGTGAATCATAGCCATTGGAAGCTTTTTAGATAATATTTTGGGATCGCGTTTTCCTTGATAGTAACGTTGATCCGCATGACAAACCGCCATATAATTTGGTCGAATGAGGATATGATTCTCTTGATCAATCTCTTCTTCTTGGTATTTGATATTGATAAACTTTGGTTTTGTCAGTTGATAAATTTGATTAATCATGTTTTTAGTCTTTCTCAATCATGCTTTTAGCAATCTTCAAGTCTGTAACTGTTGTGATTTTTAGATTTGAGTATTCACCCTTAGCTAAGGCTACATCTTTCCCCTTGATAACAAAAATTTTACATGCATCTGTCAAAATTTCTTTTTCTTCTGCTGATAAAGAACCATACAAATCAATAAAGTCTTTACAACGGAAGGTTTGAGGAGTTTGCCCTTGATAGAGATGAGCGCGGTTTGGAATATCTGTAATAAATTTCCCATTAGTACTTTCAACAATGGTATCCACGGCTTCAACTACAGTATCAACAGCATCATGATTTTGTGCAAGAGTAATGTTATCTTGAATCATTCGAAGTGTGATAAAAGGACGAACTGAGTCATGAGTGACTACGATATCATCTTCTGTCAGTGGACGATAAGCATCAATAGCTTCAATAATTTTTTCAATACTCGAATTACGATCCACACCACCTTTTGTGATGATGATACGGTCCTTGTGGAGTGGAAGGAATTTTTCAACTAAATCTTCTGCATGTGTAACCCAGTCCCCATGAACTCCAACTACAATCTTTTCAATACTTGGTTCCAAAACAAATTTTTCAATAGTATGAATCAAGATTGGGCGATCTCCCAACTCAAGAAATTGTTTGGGTAAATTACTAATCCCCATGCGCGTGCCGGTTCCACCTGCTAAAATTCCAGCGTAAATCATTTTGATACTCCTTTGGTTTGTTTTAAAAACTCATTGTTTACTATTATATCACAACCTAGCTCTTTCTCGAAATAAATACTAGATTTCTCTAGTCAGAAAGAGCGCTAGGCATGCCTTTAGGAAAAGGAACTTGAATGATAAAAAAATTCTCAACCATATTTTCAACAAATATAGAGTTCTTTAGAATAGTATAGAAAACTTAAAGAAACCTTAAACCAAATATAAAGAGTTGAGAATATTTGCCAGAGACAACTCCATTCTAACAATTCTCAACTCCATTCAATCATTATTCGTTTATTTTTCTTCTTGCTCGCCGATGCCCTTAACAGCTTTTTTAAATTCGGCAAGCATCTTTCCTACTGATTCGCCTAACTCTGGTAAGCGCTTTGGTCCAAAAATCAACAGTGCGCCAAGGACAATGACGATCAAGCCTGGTGCACCAATATCACGTAAGATTCCCATCTTTTTCTCCTTTCCTTTTTCTCTTAAAAATCCATTTACTCATAGCGATACTAACCTCATACAAAAGGATTAGGGGAACAGTCATCGCTAAATCACTAATAAAATCGGCCGGCGTCAATATAACAGCCAATACCAATAAAATGAAGTAGGCATGACGTCTATAAGCAACGAGTAGTCCAGGCCCAATTAAATCAATTGAGGTTAAAAAAGCAATGATAACTGGCAATTCAAATATAAATGCTAGTGGTACAGTAGTTTGAAAGACAAAAGCTAGATAATTTTGTGCTGTTAACTGCGTCTCAAATAAGTTTTCACCCAGTCCTAGCAAGACCTGAAGTAAAGCTGGTGTTACAAAATAAAATCCAAAGGCTAATCCTAAGATAAAACAAAGGAAAGTTGCAGGGATATAAGCAAAAATCGCCCCTGCTTCTTCAGTTTTAAGGGCTGGTCGAACGAAACTCCAGATTTGATAGACCGTAAAAGGTAAGGTAAGGCTAAAGGCCATCAAACTTGCTAAACGGACATAAATCCATAAAATATCGTTCGGTCCTAAGACGATTAACTTCTGATTAAAACCTTGTGTGATAAATTGATAAACCTGATCGGCAAATAATAGTGAAACACAGAATACTAGAAAGAAACAAACAACTACTGCTAGCAATCTCTTTCTAAATTCTACCAAATGTTCTATAATTGTCAATTCCTTTCGATTCATCATTTTTCACCCTGTCTAATAGTAACAAGAATCACCACAAGAATAAAGAGAGCCTGTCCTGCCAAACTTTCACAACTAGGGTAAATTCCCAATATATCAATAGTTGGTATTCCTGAGATCAGATGATTGGGGATCATATTTGTCAACTGCAAGGCATGAATGCTGACTCCCGTCATCTTAAAGGCTAAAGCATAAATCATCCAAGTCAGGATAAAGAAAACCTTATGAGGTAGAAAAAATTGACTGGCCTTGTTCATCACAAAAGCAATCACGATTAAGACTAAGAGGGCTAGAGAAATTCCTAAGACAAAGTCAAAACTAGAAATCCTTGGCAGAATCCCCACATAGAATAAAATCGTCTCAGCACCTTCTCGGAACACGGCTAGAAAACTCAGAGCAAACATGGAAAGGAAAGATCCTGTTTTCGTGACAGTTTGCATTTGTGATTCCATAAAAGTATTCCATTTTTTTACAGAGGATTTGCTATGGAGCCAAATACCGATTAAAATCATCATGATAACCGCAAAAATCCCGACTGCACCTTCGATGATTTCACGGTTAGTTCCTGAGGTGACTGCTGGAAAGGCAATCTGTAGGATATAGGCAATTAAAAGACTGGCCACTATACCAGCAAATGCACCACCATATACCCACTTGAGTCCCTTTCTCATCTTAGCAGCTTTCAAAGTTGTCACAAGCGCCATGACAATCAAGAGTGCTTCTACACCTTCTCGGAGCAAGATGAGCATGGCGTCAAATGCATTATAGGAAGCGCTAGTATCAATTTGTGATAGCTCTGTAATCAAGCTAGAAAGCTTTTCTTGATACTCACTATCCTTTCCCTTAACCATGATGACAGGACTTTCACTTTCAACCTTGGTATAAAGCGAAGGATTGGTTGTACTTACAGAACCCTCGATGGTGGGCCAAATAGTAATAAACTCCTTCATGCTTGCAGCTGCTTCACTATCTTGACCAGCTTGAAATTGGGTCAAAGCCTTCTTTAAAAGATCTATCCCATCCTTCAGTGTCAGGTTGGATGATGTTGTCGCAACTTCTGTACCTTCAACAAAGTTAGAAATGGCTTTTTTCAAATCATCAAACGATGCCTGAATAGTATCAAAGTTCGTTGGTTCAGTCTCAATGCTACTACGCAGAAATGAAATAGCTGTTTCCACTTGCTCATAATGAGCTGTACTATGGTCTCGAACCACTGCTTCATTGATGGTCCAGGTTGAATTCATTTTTTTATAGGCTTCTCTTACTGCTTCCAGATCTTGAGAAGCGATTACCATGTCTAAGGCTTCAAAACGAGGTTCTAAACGTGAAACAAGTTTCTCTTTTTCTGCATCAAGGTCGACTGGATTTTGCTCTTTCTCAAATGACAAAAGGGCTAAAGAAATCTGAGTTAGCTGGTCTTCAGTAACATCACCAGTTAAGGCTAACTTTTCTTGAACTTGACGTCCTGCTTCAGAATCAGAATTCTCGACTTTCTCGAAATCTTTGGTAATTTCATCGATTAGTTTTCTTGCCTGATCTTGTTTGCCTTCTTTAACAGCTTTAGTTGCATCAGTTATTTTCACAAAGTAGGGACTCAAATTTTCCTTGGCTCCTACCGGAAAAATCAACAGAAAGAAACAAGCAAATAGGAGGATGATACTTTTAGGATTCAAATAATTTCTGCCCAATATAACCTCCCTTCTCCACTCCACCAAAGCAAGCAAAAATACCACTACCTATATGGGTAACATATTCGTTCATTTTATCCGTAGCACCCAGATTGGTCTGAACTTTAACAAAGCTATCTGGGTCCTTTTGGAAGGAAATAAAGAGCAAACCAGTGTCAAACTGACCAGTCTTTTCATCAATTCCATCAGAATAAGAATAAGAGCGACGCAAGAGAGGCTTATCCACTTCTTTAGCTAAGCGTACATGAGAATCATCAGGAAGAAGGCTTAAATCAACCTCATCAAATTCGTTCTTCTTGCCAAAGGGAGCGCCACTTTCTTTATAACGACCAAAGGTATTTTCTTGTTCCTCGAGATTGGTTCGATCCCAAGTATCTAGGAACATCTGGATGCGCCGAACTGCCATGTAAGAACCATTTTCCATCCAATCCTTACTGTCAGCCCAAACAACCTGATCAAATTCTTTCTCAGTAGTGACATTAGCAGTTCCGTCTTTAAATCCAAAGAGATTCCGAGGTGTTTCCATACGATTGCCAATAGCTGCAAACCCTGATTGACTCCAACGGAGAGTAACGGCATTTCTACCCTTGCGGATAAGGTTACGAATAGCGTGAAAAGCAACCTGTTCATCATCAGCACAAGCTTGGATAACTATATCTCCACCCGTGTACTTTTCTCGTAACTGTTCCTTTGGAAATGGAGGTAAATCTCTAAAAAGTTTTGGACGTTTGTTCTCTAGTTTCATTTTTTCTAGGAAACTAGCCGAAACTCCAAAGGTCAGGGTCAAACGATGAGGATTAAGCCCAACTGTTTCTCCAGTATCACTTGGAGGTAAGAGGCTATTGTTACCATCTTTTTTAACCAATTCTCCCTCTACAAGTTTGGCACTATAATCCGTCCAATCTTTAAATAACTGGATGATTTTCTCTTTGTCAGTTGTATGCAAATCCAAGACAACAAAATAGATGTTTTTCTGCATGACAGTTGTAATGCCAGCTTGGTGTTTGCCATAGAAGGCTATTTTTTCATCCCCGTACGAGATTTTCTCTTGACCATCAAGCTTAGGTGCGAAAAAAGCAGACGCACCTGAAAGCCCAAGTGCGAGACCAGCCCCTCCGATACCTGCTTTTTTTAGAAATTCTCGACGGTCCATTTTTTGTTCAAAAAATTTTTCGCCTTTGTTTGTCATATTACTTATTCTCCACCAAGAAATTTACCCATTTGTGATAATGGTTCACCAAGTTTTGTGACTGCTTCAGACAATTCTTTGGTATCCTCTTTCGTTAAGTCTGTATAGAGCTTATAGTGTTCCTTGTCCGTCATGTGTTTGTCTAACAAACTATTGACAGATTTGAAATCTTCCTCTAACTCCTTAACCAAGGCTGCATCTGATTTTTCAAGTAAAGGTTTAAAGAGTTGGAAAATCTTTTCAGCACCTTGGATATTGGCACGGAAATCATACAAATCTGTATGAGAATAAATCTCCTCTTCACCAGTAATCTTACTTGTCGCTACTTCATTTAGAAGGTCAACAGCCCCAGTTAGCATAATCTTGTAATCAACATCTACAGTTGCAATCTTAGCCTTCAATTCCTTGATGTCATTTACCAGTTGGTCACCATAAGACTCAGTTCCTTTGGTTGTGTTTTCCTCCCAAAGAATGCGCTCGATACGATGGAAACCAGACCAACCTTCTTCAGTCTTATTTTCATCTAGGTAGTCTGCCAAACGAAAGTCAATCTTCACATCAGATTCACCGAAGCTCTCTGCAATCGGCTCTGAACGTTCATAAGACATACGGATTAAAGGGTATGCCTTTTTAGCTTCCTCTAACTTACCATCCTTCAAAAGTTGAACAAAACCTTCTGTATCCGTTAAAAGTTTATCAATCTGTTCTTCCACAAAGGTTTTGTAGTCACTAGTTGCCTTATCCAATAGTTTTTGGTTATCTTCTGACAATTTTGCGACCTGAGATGAATCACTTGTAGTTGACGATTGTTCAAAACGAACTGCACAAGCAGATAACAATAAAGCCGAAGATAAAAGGATAAAACCAAGTTTTTTCATATAACGCTCCTATTAAATCATGGGAATCCCATTTTTAATAAATTATATCATAGTTTTTCTAATTATTCAATGAATTGTCAGAAAATTTAATGTTTTATCGTAAAAATTAGAATAGACTTTTCTAATTAAAATTGTTAAAATAATAGGGAAAATAATAGAAAAGGAAGCTATATACCACCATGATGAATATGCAAAACATGATGCGTCAAGCTCAAAAACTTCAAAAACAAATGGAGCAAAGTCAAGCTGAACTTGCTGCTACAGAATTTGTTGGAACTTCAGCCCAAAACCTTGTAACTGCTACACTAACAGGAGACAAGAAAATTGTTAGGATTGACTTCAATCCAGCAGTTGTTGACTCAGAAGATATTGAAACTCTATCAGATATGACAGTTCAAGCAGTCAATGCTGCTCTTGAACAAATTGATGAAGCAACTAAAAAGAAACTAGGGGCTTTTGCTGGTAAATTACCATTCTAATAGCATTAAAAGAGGCTGATGTTCCATTCAGCCTCTTTTGTCTTATCTAGAAAGTAAATATTTCTGTTGCTTTCTTGAGAAGCAAGTCCGTATATTCAGGATCTTCCTGAGCGGTCTCAAGCTCTTCTTTAATTTTTTCCAAATCATCTGTTATCATACCATCAACTCCCAAACGTAGGGACTTATCAAAGGATTCCGAACCATTGATTGTCCATACATAGAGTTTTTGTTTGGTATTCCAAAGCTTGGTTACAAAATATTCATCTAAAGTAGAATATTCCATGGTATAACCTGTAGCATTTGTTCTTGGAAAAACGGAATTATAGGGCAGTATGAAATAGACTGGAATCTCTTTATCATACTGGGTAACTTTTTCAATAACATGATAATCCAAAGATTGCATCTGATGCCCATAGACTTTAATTTTTGCTCCATATTGATCTAGAAAATGATCCATCATCTGAGCACTATCTTTTCGACTCGTTTTTATTTCGATCAGCAATTTCTGATGAAGGTCATTGGCACGATTTATATAATCATCAAAGCTAGATATTTTAGTCTGATAACCATTTTCATAAATATCTAATTGCTTCAACTCATCTAAAGTTAAGTCTTGTGGTGTTACATTTAATCCAGCTAAACTTTTTAGATTAGCATCATGCATCATGACAAACTGACCATCCTTTGTTTCTTGCACATCCATCTCAACTAAATCTGGTTTTAACTGAGCTGTTTTTTCTAAGGATTCAACTGTATTTTGGACACCATTCCCATTAGAAACTCCTCTGTGAGAGATGACAAGTGGAGGATTGACTACGGGTGCTTCGAGATAAATATAGCCTTCAATCGCAAAGAAGATACTTGCGCACCCCATTACACCCCATCTCATGATATGGTCTTTTTTCCGTCTTGGCATAATATCCAACTCCTCACCAGTTAAAAAGGAGGTAAACTTAACCAAGAAGTAGGTTAAAGACATATAGTGGATATTTTTAATCAAAATATAGTTTGAAATAGCTAGAATCAATGATTCTCGGTGTGTGAGACTATCTGCTAAAGACTGGATCATCAATAGAGGAATTAAAGGTAAATAAAAGAAAAGATTCGTTTTGACAACAATGAGAAAGAGATGCCAAGCGTAAAACCAAAAATGATTTCTGGTTTTTTCTAAACTGTAAACCACTGCTTCCTTAACCGTCATCTTTTCAAAAAAGATTTTTGGCAAAATAAAAACCAACTTAACAGAAACGTAGAGGAAGAGGATTGATAAGATGATAATAGCAAGCCACCATATCCAATACTTGTCTTCCATGTAGGTCTGAATAAAATCAGGTATCACTATTTTATTAAAATAATAAATTTTAAAAATCTTCCTGATAAACGGAAAAATCATAGCAATATATACGAAGATAAACAAGGCCTTGGAAACAGTCAGAAGTTTCATGAAGGCTATACTTTCACGAAATACCTTGCGACTATACTCAATCAAGGTTCGTTTCTCGTGATAGAGAAGGTGTCGAGCTCCAATGAAGAGGAGACTAATTTGAAAATAGGCTACTAAAAGATTAATTGCTATTAAGATTAAAAAACCAAGGCTGACTAAAGGCGCATGTTTTAAAATTTCAAAAACATTGTTATAGGAAATAAATAAATAGCCCGTCTGACTTAGTAAAAAACCTGCTATCAATGAGTTCAGTGGCAACCAAATATAATCAACTAGCATGAAGATTAGAAAGAATAGAAAGAGGATTTTATCCAGATTTAAGTAAATCTTTTTAAAACCCAATTTTTTAGGTTTTTCAGGTTTCATAAAACCTCCTAATCAAAAAACTGTGACAAATCTAGTCCACCAAAAGGATTAGAGTTCAGGCTACTCTTGGAGTCCAGTAAAATTCTGCTTTCATCAGATTCTAGAAAAGCTTCATAAACACGCGCAGTCATACGTGCATCCTCTAAACTATTATGAGACTGCCCCTTGAATCCTAGAAATTCAGCAACAGTCTGTAACTTTAGATTTGCAATGCCGTGAAGATCCGAACTCCGTCGCTCAAAAGCTTCATCATAGAGATCGACTAGATATTGACGACTATAATCCAATCCATACTCTAGTAAGATTGGTAAATCACTCTTGGCTGCATTGTATCCAACAAGGGGTAATTCACCAACAAAGTCTTGAAAATTCTTAAGAACTTCCTCCACCATCGGTGCATCTTTCAAGGTTTCAGACGTGATACCCGTTAAGCCGTTTATAAAACTTTTCAATGGTACATCGGTATGAACATATGAGTCAAATGCTCCTACTTCTTCACCATCTTTAAAACGGACTGCAGAAACCTGAATCAAGTGAGTTTTATCCTGGTGTTTATTAAATTCCAAATCAAATGAAATGTAATCTCTTAATTTTTCCATCTTATCCATTCCTTACTGTATGTGTAAAAAGAAACTACTTGGTTATACCTAGAAACCAAGCAGTTTTTTCTTATCCTCCAAATAAGCGAGCAAAGAAGCCTTTCTTCGTTGCTTGTACTTCTTGCTTAGCCTGATCCAACTCCAACTGAAGGTTTTCTTGGTCCTTCATGGCTTGTAGGGTTAACTGTTGTTGTTGATCCAATTGCTTATCTTTTTCTGCGATTTGACGGTCTTTGACACGCATCTGTTCATCTTTTTCAGCTAACTGTTTGTCTTTAGCCTTTAACTGCTCATAAAGACGGATGATTTCAGCGTTCTTTTCATCAACAAGAATCTCCATTAACTCCCGTTGCTTCACATCATCACTAACTGGTTCATCTTCAAAAATAGTTTTTTTGTAGATTTCTTCAAGCTTAATCAAGCCACTGCGAGTTACCACAGTAACTCCTTTATCATTTTTAGTCGTATCTTCTTCAGGTAATTCCTTGACACGGTTATTGATTGCTTGGCGGGACAAGCCCAAGACCTCAGCAATCTCACTAACAGTCATCTCAATACTCATAATATCCTCTGAAAGTTTTCTAGCTTTTCTTTATTTAAATATTATCATAAGCAAGCAAAACTGTCAAATATCACCGTGTTTTCAACCCTTTTTCAAAACAACCTCTCTTCTAAACTAAATTGTCTTTCAGCTTTTTTAAACTAAACATCAGTTTGCAATTTTACCACCAGCTCTAATCAATTGAAAACCTTTCTCGGTTTATAGAGATGATCCCGTTTCTCTAAAATGGCTAATAATTTATCACCTTCAAAGCCAGCCAATTCCTTCTCAGTTTGTTCCAATTCAATAAAGCGACCAAAACGCACTTCTTCTGCCTGTTCTGGAGTCAAATAAACCTTAACCAAGTCACCTGTCCCAATCTCTAAGGGATGAAGAAAGTCTAACTCACCAGCTTGAACCTTTTCCTCAATTTCACTCAAGGTCAAAGCATCATCTAACTGTAACCCAGCTGCACTTGTTCGTGTTAAATAGGACATATGAGCTGCATAGCTAAGTTTTTCTCCCAAGTCAACTGACAAGGTCCGGATATAAGTCCCTTTGCTACATTTTACACGGAAGGTAAATCGAGCCAGATTATTTTCATAGAAAATGGAACTTGTTCGTTCGAAACTATAAATCGTCACCTGACGTTCTGGACGCTCGACTTCCTGACCAGCACGCGCATATTCATAAAGTTTGCGCCCATTGACCTTGACAGCGGAATACATTGGGGGAATCTGAATAATAGGTCCAGTCAGACTTGCAATCGCTTGATCAACAAGCTTTTCATCTAAGGGAGACAATACTGGTGTCTCAGCAACCACCTCACCACTAGAATCCTCGGTTGTTGTAGAATATCCCAGAGTAATTTCACCCTCGTAAATCTTACCTTCGTCCTGCATAAACTCAACCATGCGAGTCGCCTTCCCTACAGCAATGGGTAAAACACCCACCACATCAGGATCCAAGGTCCCACCGTGACCAATCTTCTTGGTTCCCAAAATCTTTCGCAGTTTAAAAACTGCATCATGCGAGGTCATCCCCGCTTCTTTTTTTAAGTTGATAATACCGTTCATTTATTAACTTTCTAAAAATACTAAAACTCTCCTTTGGAAATCATTATTCTGTTCATAGAGCGCATGCCCACACCCTGGCAAAATAATCAGTTGACTCCCTTTAATATGCTGTTGCAATCCAAGCGAACCATCTACGCCAAGAACATCATCTTTTTCTGCTCCAATGATTAACGTAGGGCAGTTGATTTTTTCCAAAAAAGCTAGACTATCATGTTTCAAACAAGATAAAGCCTGAATATCAATACGTTGTTTATCTTTAATATGACCAAAGATTCCCATTATTCGATAAAGGTATTTAAATTTTCCAAAGGATTTAGTCGTGTAAGAGTGACGAGCAATATCAATCATCAGATCTTTATAAATACCTGACTGACTCAGGTTTAGCCAGCAACTAATTCTCTCCCTACCTAGATTATTTAGTTTTGCAGTTGTTACAGCCAAAACTAGCTTTTCAACCTTTTCTGGGAAGTTTGCAGCTAGCCATTGAGCAATCATTCCACCTTGTGAAATCCCCATGACATAGGCGGCATCTAGGTTTAGTGTCTCCATTGCTTCCGCTACATCGACTGCCATATCCCGTGTCGTATAACCCTGCCTCAACTCATTGATTCTAGAAAAAACATAGATTTTATAGCGCTTGGCAAGTAGACGGTATGTGATTGAAAAAGGCATAGCCATACCTTTAACCGTCTGTAGTCCATCACCCAATCCTGGTATGATAACGAGAGACTTCTTTCCTTTACCAAAGGTCACATAATCCATCGTTTTTCCATTTATAGACAAGGTTTTGCTCTTTGCTGAGTACAAAAACTATTCCTCCCTCAACGCTTCAAACTTTGCCTTCATGGTTGGATTTTTTCGGGTCAATTTTTTGACAGAAACATCATCCAATTTGTTGTTAGCGAGGCGGAGTTGATTTTCTGATGTAGTCAAGAATTTCTTGACTTCTTCCATCCGCTTAATAGCCTTATCAATTTCATCGATGGCCTTGCCGAAGTTGACCGAAGCTGAATTGTAGTTCTTAGCAAAGGCTACCTTGAAAGCTTCCAAGTCTTCCTCGAAGTGCGTAATGTCAATATTTTGCTCGCGAACCAAAGCCAATTCCTGCTTGTATTTGAGAGAATTCAGTGCAGCATTGCGCAAGAGACCAATCAACTGAATAAAGAATTGAGGACGAATGACATACATCTTCTCATACTCGTGGCTGACATCGACAATCCCAATATTGAAGTAATCATCGTCAGCCTCAAGCATAGTTACCAAAACAGCATACTCACAGTTCTTCTCATGACGATCCTTGTCCAATTCCTTGTAAAAATCCGCATTCTTATGCTTCTTATCTGTCCCGTCTGCTTCATTTTTCATCTCAAACATGATGGAAATGAATTCTAGTCCATTTTCATCAAAATCACGGAAGATAAAATCGCCCTTAGAACCACGTGCTGAAACCTTGTTGTCCTTTTCAAAGTAGGCATTTGGAAAGGCAAAGCTACGAACCTTGTTGAACTCACTTTCTGCATAGTGTTCCAAACTTTCACCGATAGCCTTGGTTGATTGTTGTGCCTTGAAATTCTTGTAGAATTCAACCTGCTCACTGGCTGCCTTTAGCTGGGCTTCGTAGTTTTGTTTAACAGAAGCTAGAGACAACTCATTTTCTTTTTCTTGTAAGAGGAGCTGATTTTTAACCTGATCCCGTTCTTTCTCTAGATCAGATAAAGTCTTTTGCAGTTGGTTCTCATGCTCTAAGCGCAAGGTAGCTAGCTGATTTTCAAGTACCTGAACTTCTTTTTCTTTCTCTAGCAGACTTTGACTCGCACTTTGCTCTACTTCTTTCTTAGCCAATTCTTTTTCGGTGTCAAAGTTGTTAATTTGACTTTGAAGTTGGGCAATTTTTTGGTCTTTTTGCGCTAGTTTTGTCTGCTGTTCATTCATGGCTTTTTGCTCAGCCAAGGCCAACTCTTGCTTCATACGTTCATGCAATTCCTTGTCAAACTCTGCAGTTCGAACTTGAGAAATCAACTCTGCATATTGACTTTCATTTACTGTAAAAACTTCCCCACAATTTGGACATTTAATTTCGTTCATGATTTTCCTCTGTATTTAACATTACTACATTCATTATAGCATGGATAAACAAAAAGAAAAAGTTGGAATCAATCCAACTTTTAATCTACGTATGTATCTTCGTTCTTGTTTAAGAAAGCGTAAGGCAATCCAATCAGAAGACCACCACCGATGAAGTTACCAATAAAGGTTACACCCCAGTGACGAAGAATATTTCCAATACCGAAGTTTGCAATAGAATCAGCAGCAACACTGAACTTAACAATAGCAAATGAAGCAAAGTTTGCAGCGATGTGTTCGTTTGTTAAGAATACAAACATGTAAATGGCTGAAAGAACCAACCAAAGTTTAGCCCCACCATCTTTCACTAAAACGAAAGAAAGAATGGCGATGTTTACAAAGACATTAGCCAAAATTGCCTCAAGCAAAACGAGTTCATTTGAACGGCCCAATTTCATTTCCACAACTCCAGAAATAAAGCTATCGTGTGTTAGATTAGCGAAAGCAGCTGAATGAGCGAATCCCCAACCACCGATAAGCGCTCCGATTAAGTTAAAGAAAGTACAATATAGAAGAATTTCAGCTGTTTTTCTCCAGCTAATTTTTTTCAAAAAGCTACCAGCTGTCAAGAACATCATGTTTGATGTAACTAACTCAGCATTCAAGAACACGATATAAGCCAATCCCCAAGCGAAAACAAATGGGAAAAGGAAGCGTCCACTACCTGGTGCAATCTTATTAATCAAATCAGCACCCACAGCTCCTGCTGCTGTACTGAAGGTAAAGAAAGCACCTGCAAACATTGAACGGATAGCATACTTGAATTTACTTTGACTGTAAAGACTTTCCTTTTTCTTACAAGCAAATTCAATTTTTGAGATAAATTCTGAAGAAACCATATAAACTCCTAAAACTTTTATTTGTGAATATTATAACATAAAATCGAAATTATGGGAAGGCTTTCTTCTTCTATTTACAATATTTTTATCACTTTTAGCAATCGTTTCCATTTGCTTTTTATCAGTATCTTTAATGTTTTCGACCCTTTATTTTTAAACCCTCTATTCTATATATTTAATATATGTTTTTGTTTTAATCAATATTGAATTTACAAAAAAGTCTCTTTAGTTTTCAGCTAAAATCCATGCACTAATAATATGTTTGAATTTATAGACAGAGAAAATAACGTTTTTATCAAAAGGTTCTTTGGCCAAAAAAATCGAGGTCTGGATTTTTAGTCCCGACCTCCTCTATTATTGATTTTCATTATATTTTCAAAAGCTTGTACTAATCAACATAAGTCTCTTCATTTTTATTAAGATAAGCGTATGGTAAGCCTATCAAGAATCCTCCACCTATTAAGTTAGCAACAAAGGTGACACCCCAATGCCGGAGAATATTTGCGATTTCGAAATGCTGAACTTCATTAGAAACAATGCTAAATTTAACAATACTAAATGAGGCAAAATTTGCAGCAATGTGCTCATTTGATAAAAATACAAACATAGAAATTGCTGACAAGATAATCCAGAGTTGGGCATTGCTATCCTTAACCAAAATGGAAGATAGAATGGCAATATTTACGAACATATTTGCCAAAATCCCTTCCAACAAGACCAACTCACTAGGTCGTGCCAACTTCTTAGCTACAATCTTTGGAAGATAACTGTCGTGTGTCAGGTGTGAAAAAGCCGATGAATTAGGAAAGCACCAACCTGCTAACAGAGCACCAACTAAGTTGAAAAAGGCACAATAAAGTAAAATGATAAAGGCTTTTTTCCAATCAATCTTCTTCAAAAATGTTCCAGTTGTCAAGCACATCATATTTGAGGTAACCAACTCGGCATTCAAGAAAACGATATAGGCAAGTCCCCAAGCAAATACAAAGGGAAATAGGAAATAACCAGCACTTGGAACAATGCTATTGAGTAGATCAGCACCTATGGCCCCAGCAGCTGTACTAAAGGTTAAGAAAGCACCTGCAAACATCGAGCGAATGGCATATTAAAACTTACTTTGGTCAAATAAACTTTCTTTCTTATGGCAATAATAATAATAATCAATTTTTGAAATAAATTCTGAAGAACTCATATAAACCCCTTAAAATATAATTGTTAATATTATGACATAAAATATTTTAAGTGGAAATAAATTTTTGTCCTTTACATTTGATTGTTTTTAGTGCTAGCAAAAGCTTCAATTTCTTCTGCAGTCAACCCTACCAGCTCTGAAACCCACAAGCCGACAATATCTGACAAAACAGAATCGCAGACATATTCATTCTCACCATGACCATATTTACAAGTAAATAGTGGAGTTCTTATCGCTGATTGATAAAAATTGAAGGCTAACTCTTGCAGTTTCTCTGGCTGAAATTCGAGTCCCAACTCTTGTGCAAGTCCAGCTCTCACTTTATCCCACTCTTCACCTTTTGACTGGTAGTTTTCTCGTGCTTTATTGAGAAATCCTTGACAGAATTTTACCAACAAATCCTTGTTTTGATAGAGTAAACGACAAGAAAAATCAGTGATAGAACCAGCATGGAGTAAGAAGGTAAGCAAGTCATCAAGGCTTTCTGCTACCCGACCAACTTGCCCTTCACTCCCTATAAAGCCGATACTCTCATCCTCAAGAATTACATATTCTCCCCCACTACCGTCTTTAGTAAAGGCTATGGGCGATAGAGAATAAACTTCATTGTTCTGAGAAAATTCAACCTCTTCCAACTGGTCATAAAAGAGAATATCGCATTCTTTCATCAATAAGTTTCTCAGTTGATTATCTTCTCTTATTACTTGTAGTTGAAGCATATTAGCTACTCTCCTGGCTTTGACAATTGTCACAAGTGACAACAATTCAATTTTAGCAATCGACTCTTAATAATAATAGATTTTAATATGGCACTTCTTGGCCACATTGGCAAGATTTTTCAATAACTCCTCGTTTCTTTTGCTTTTTCCAAAATGAAAAGTAAAAGATTTTCCATCTTTCCTTGTAAAATACAAATGATACCTGTCCCCATTCATTCTCCACCCTCGAACGTAATCAATATCAATTTGTCTAATTTCAGCTAAAGGAACAATTCTTTTTCTAAAAAGAATAGGAGTGTGAATGTATAATCTTCCCTTTGCAATATGAAAAGGATCCAACATACTCCCACCACTTTTCAAGGATGTCTTAACTCTTTGGAAAAAAAGATAGAAATAAAATAGTGCTAAAAAAATTAACAAAAATCTAATGACCTGATTTTTCCAAAGGACTTCAAAAACTGAAATACGATAACTATACATATTAAAATAATCCCTTTTTTCTTTATTATACCACTTTTGTTGAGAGTCTGGGTCTATAGAAAAATAAGAAAAAGACTGAACAGAGTTCAGACCTTTTCATAAATACTTGATGTGATTTCATTATCTAGTCAAATCAAGACGTTTACCGATTTTTCCAATAAGAATAGCACCAACAATGAGTGAAGCAAATTCTCCGATAGCAGTTGTAAACCAAGTTAAGAAGAATGGTGCTTCTGCTACGATATTCAATTCAGCAGCAATGGTGATCATTGAAATCGAAAAAAGAATTGAAAAGACGAAATGATCTTTACGAATCAATCCATTAAAAAGATAGTCTTTGCTGTATTTGCTAAACAACCATACGCCTAAACTTAGGAAGACAAGCGTAGAGCCTCCACCAACTGCGACATCGATGATTCCAAAACTGAAGAAATTTGCAATCATACATCCAAGAGTAACACCGATAATGTACTTAGGATTGTAAAAGGCAAGGAAATTCATCATTTCAGAAATACGGAACTGATAAGCACCGTAACTGATAGCATTAAGGGGTGGTGTGATTGTCAAAACCACATAAATTGCTGCGACAATGGCAATATCTGCCATATCACGGATAGTTAGTTTTTTCATGTTTTCTCCTTTAGTGACAATATCACATATAATATGCTTGGTGAAAGAAGCTAAGCACCAAGGGTTGAGCAAGTCAACCTTCCAAGTATAGCACATTTATGTCCTTTATGCTATACTATTTTTATGAAAACATCCATAAAAAAATTCTTCGATAATGAAATCCTCTCCTACCTATTTTTCGGAGTTGCAACTACTCTTGTTTCGATCATTGTTCGTATCACGATTTTTTATTTTTTCCAACAAGAATTATGGGCGACTGCTCTGGGAAATATAGCTGGAATTTTGTTTGCTTTTTTCACCAATGATACCATTGTTTTTAAGCAAAAACGAAAACATTGGTTCAAGCGTCTGATAAAGTTTACGACTGCAAGATTCATAACCTTCCTCTTAGACCTGCTTCTGACCTTTATTTTTGTGACGAGTTGCCCCCATATTATCGGTCAGTTTGTAGGTGATAATCTCAATACTATCAATACAATTGAGACTATTTTTGCACAAGTTACGATCATAGTCCTCAATTACATCTTCAGTAAAATTTTTGTTTTTAAAAAACAATAAGCATATTTCTTGCGTTCAACAGATGATTAAGTTATAATTTAGATTGTAAAAATTTCGAAAGGAAAAAGAAAATGTTAAAAGATCTTAAAGAATTTTTGCTCCGCGGTAACGTTGTAGACCTTGCTGTCGGTGTGATCATCGCTTCTGCTTTTGGTGCTATCGTTACTTCATTTGTTAATGATATCATCACTCCACTCCTATTGAACCCAGCCTTGGAAGCTGCGAAAGTACAAAACATCGCTGAGCTTGCCTGGAATGGTGTTACATATGGTAAATTCTTGAGTGCTATTATCAACTTCCTAGTTGTTGGTACTGTTCTATTCTTTGTGATTAAAGCAATGGAAAAAGCTCAAAATCTTCGTAAAAAAGAAGAAGTCGCTGAAGAGACACCTGCTGGTCCAACTGAGTTGGAAGTTCTTCAAGAAATCAAAGCTCTTCTTGAGAAAAAATAATCATATAGAGGATTCGATTCAATACTGAATCCTTTTTTATTCTCCTTTTACTGAGCTTAGAAAAAACTTGAGTTCAGCTCTCTTTTTTGATATAATAATTAAAGTTTCCACCCTTAGTGTAATGGATATCACGTAAGATTCCGGTTCTTGAGATGGGGGTTCGATTCCCTCAGGGTGGATAGATGTAAATAAAAACAGCTAAGTTGCTGTTTTTTTTCTGTATTAATCTTGTTTTTGAATATAGAACATTGATACCAAGGAAAGTAATATAACTCCAAGTCCGATGATTAAAAAGGAAGCTAATTGCACACTTGGTAAAAATGTCATTACACCTTTCGCAATCGGCATAAAGAGAATTGCCAGTGTAAAAATGGTACTCAATACTCTTCCCAGATATTCACCGTCAACCTTGGTCTGTACCTGAGTGAAAAAGTGAATATTAAAAATTGTCATAAATAATTCACAAACTAGGTTTCCTGAAAAAGTAAGAAAATTAGGTAGTGGCAAGCCCATCATGAAAACTCCTACTCCTGTGAGGATCAATAAGAATAAAAGTGTATTCATGCTCGATTTAAATTTATTTGCTATCAGTGCTCCGATGATTGAGCCAATTGCACCCATGGTTAAGATAGTCGCATAGGCTCCTTCTACACCATAGAGTTTATTTGAAAAAGGAAGCAAAAACTCAAAAGCTGCAAAAAAGAAATTCACACTGGAAGCCACTAATAAGAGAAAGAAAATTTCTTTTTGATGCCTGATATAGTGCAAGCCATCTTTGATGTCCGCAAAAATATCTTTCCCGGTAAAACTCTTCTTCTCTTGAACCTTTGGTTCTTCTTTGGGAAGTAAAGCCACTAGGGCAAAAGCGATGAAAAAAGTCAAAGCATCCAGTAAAAGAGTCGCATGGAGGCTTGCGAATTGTAAAACGATGAAGGAGAGCACAGGAGAACTTACAGCAACAACCTGCAAGACTAACTCTAAACGAGCATTATAGGTCACAATCTCGTCTTTCTCTACAACCTCAGTTATAATGGCCTTATTGGCTGTACGAGAAAATGCAAAGGCAACCGCCTGAACAATATTAGCAAAAATCAAAGCGCCAATCATCCAGCTATCATTTCTGATAAAAGAAATAGCTAAACAGAGAATCCCACAAACCAAGTCTGTTGTCATCAAAATCTTGCGACGCGAAAAACGGTCTGAAATCACGCCTCCAAATGGATTAGCTAGTATAGCTGTCACCAACTCTGAAATTTGATAAATACCTAGAACGGTTTGCCCAATCGTTCCCATCGATGCCAACCAAACACTATTTCCATAATCATAGAGCATATTTCCTATCTTGTTTATAGCTCCACGGCTAATCAACTGTACTGCATATCGATTCATAAAAACTCCTTTCAAATTTTGAAACTATTGTATCAAAACTTGAAGGAGTTTCTCATTTTTCCCTTATTTGGGAAATTAATTTTTGACAAATTTATCGTAATGTTCCTGATAGTAGGCTACTTGCTCTGGAAGATCTAGTAGGTCAAAAATACGCATGGCCTCTTTCATCTGCTTACAGCCTTCTTTACACTGTCCCTTCTGATAAAGGGCAAAGCCTTTAAGAAAGTGGAAAACATTACGCTCATAGAGTTTGATGCTCTTACCTATGATCTTCTCTATATAAGCTTCAAAGTAGCTGGCATTTTCAAAAGCAAGATGTTCTAAACAATGCTGGTAACAATTAAGAGCTAAAATCAAGACCAGTTTTCGATGGCGTCCAATTTCTTTGTAGAAATCCTCCCTCTCCATCACTTCTCTACCAAGTCGAGCAACATAGTCCACATCATAAAAGCTATAGAGATTTCCAAAGAGGATCAACTCATACATGGTCCATTCATCTGTTTGGAAAAGATAATCTGCCACCTTATCCAGATCACCTTGCTTCATAGTGAAGCTAGCATCTCTTTGACAAATCAGACCTTGTAACAAAATCCAGTTTAGCTCAAAATAGAGGGGATTTGTTGAACTCTTAGCTTTTTCAAGTTGTTCTTCTTGAAGCTTTTGAAAACCTGCAATATCATTTGAGTAGTAAAGTGGAATAATCTGAGCCATCAAGCCGACATGCTCATGATGTTGAAAATTTCTAGTCTTATCCATAAAATTCTCAATCGTCACGTGAATATTATCTAATATTTCAAAGAAACGAGATGTAGCCAGATCCGACTCCCCCAATTCAAAGCGGGATAATTGGGAGGTCGAACAGGCCTCTCCTGCAGCTTCTTTTAGAGAGTAATTTTTACTGATTCGAAATTCACGAAAAACTTTTCCAAGATGTTCCATCTTTACACCTGCTCCGATAATTCTTCCCACTCTAGCATTGCTTCTTCTTGACGATGGCTAATTTTATCCAGTTCTGCTTGTAATTGCATGAGTTCATCTGCATCATTGGTGGTATGCATTTGTTCAGAGATAGCTTGGGCTTGAGTTTCCAGTTCTTCGATTTCTGTCTCAAGACTTTCAATTTGTCTCATTAACTTACGAAGTTCTTTTTGACTTTCCTTTTGGGCTTGGTAGTCATTAACTGGAGAAGCCTCTTTTTCTTGGCTAACAGCTGTCACTTCTTCTGCTTGGCTAGCTGCTAGCTCTGCTTTTTTATCAACATAATAGTCATAATCACCAAGATAAAGTGTTGATCCATTTTCGGACAATTCTAGCACATGAGTCGCTACACGGTTGATAAAGTAGCGGTCGTGGCTGACAAAAAGCAAGGTCCCATCAAAGTCAATCAAGGCATTTTCCAACACTTCCTTGCTATCGATGTCCAAGTGGTTTGTCGGCTCGTCTAGAATCAGGAAGTTATTATTTTCCATTGAAAGTTTAGCTAGAAGCAACCGAGCTCGCTCACCACCTGACAGCATTCCAACAGATTTCTTAACATCGTCACCAGAAAATAGGAAGGCACCTAGGCGATTACGGATTTCAAGTTCAGGTGTCAATTTAAAATCATTCCAGAGTTCATCTAAGACTGTATTGCTCGGTGTCAGTTTGCTCTGAGTCTGGTCATAGTAACCAACCTCAACATTGGCACCAAAGCGCTTTTCACCCTTGATAAAGGGAATTTGGTCCACAATGGATTTAATAAAGGTTGACTTACCAATACCGTTAGGACCAACAATGGCAATAGCGTTCATTCTACGAAGATCAAGGTTGATGGGTTCTGATAAGATTTCACCATCATAGCCAATGGCAGCATTTTCAACTGTCAAAACGACATTACCAGATACCCTGTCAGAATGGAAGGTCATATTAGCTGACTTTTTCCTAGCTTCAGGCTTGTCCAAGCGCTCCATTTTCTCCAGTTGCTTGCGTCGAGATTGAGCACGTTTGGTTGTTGATGCTCGAACAAGATTTCGGTTAACAAAGTCTTCTAAGGCAGCAATTTCCTTCTGCTGCTTTTCGTAGTTTTTGGCTTCAGTTGCGAGCTTCTGCTCCTTCTGCTCCACAAAACTTGAGTAGTTTCCTACATATCTATCTAAAGAATGTTTGGTTAAGTCGAGTGTTATGGTCGCAACCTTATCGAGGAAATAACGGTCATGGCTGACGATAATCAAGGCACCACTATAATTAACTAAATAGTTTTCTAACCAGGCAATCGTTTCAATATCTAGGTGGTTAGTCGGCTCGTCCAAGACCAAGAGATTAGGCTTTTCAAGGAGCATTTTGGCAAGGGCTAAACGGGTATTTTGACCACCGGAAAGCTCAGCGATTCGCATCTGCCACATGGAATCGTCAAACTTGAATCCATTTAAGATAGAGCGAATATCGGCTTCATAGGTAAATCCTCCAGCCTGACGGAAATTTTCTGATAGGCGATCATAGTCAGACATAAGTTTGTCTAATTCTGCACCAGTTTTTTCCCCCATCTTCAACTCCATCTGGCGAAGTTGTCTTTCAGTACGACGCAAATCATCAAATACATGTAGCATTTCATCGTAAATAGTATTTTCAGACTCAAAGCGACTATCCTGTGCAAGATAAGAGAGGGAAATATCTTTTTTCTTATTGACTTCACCAGTGGTTGGCTCCTCTTCTCCAACCAATATCTTGAGTAATGTAGACTTTCCTGCACCATTTTTCCCAACGAGGGCAATGCGGTCTCTTTCATCCACTTGTAGGTTTATATTATCAAAAAGAACCTCTCCTGCAAAAGAACGTTCAATTTTATTAGCTTGTAAAATAATCATACAGTTAGTATAGCATGTTTCGGTAAGCCATTCAAGACTTGCGGTGTAGATATATTTCATAACTTTTTCAGAAACTCATGCTAACGTTTTACTAAAACTTCAAATCGTGGTATAATGTAAGCGATTAAATTATATACTAAAGGAGATTTCCTATGGCTTACCAAGAAAACTACCAAAAATGGGTTGATTTCGCAGAACTTCCAGACTACCTTCGTCAAGATTTGGATAAAATGGACGAGAAAACTAAAGAAGACGCATTCTATACCAATCTTGAGTTTGGTACTGCAGGTATGCGTGGATTGATTGGTGCTGGAACTAATCGCATTAATATCTACGTTGTTCGTCAAGCAACTGAAGGTTTGGCTCGTTTGATTGAGTCAAAAGGTGGAAACGAAAAAGAACGTGGTGTAGCCATCGCTTATGATAGCCGTCACTTCTCTCCAGAATTTGCCTTTGAATCTGCAGCAGTTCTTGCTAAACACGGTATTAAATCTTATGTTTTTGAAAGTCTCCGTCCAACACCAGAGCTTTCATTTGCTGTTCGTCACCTCAACTGCTTCGCAGGTATCATGATTACTGCTAGCCACAACCCTGCTCCATTTAATGGTTACAAGGTTTACGGAGAAGACGGTGGTCAAATGCCTCCACACGATGCGGATGCTTTGACAACTTACATCCGTGCTATCGAAAATCCATTTGCTGTTGAAGTTGCTGATGTAGAAGCAGAAAAAGCATCTGGTTTGATTGAAGTTATTGGCGAAGCAGTCGATACCGAATACCTCAAAGAAGTTAAAGATGTTAACATCAACCCAGCTTTGATTGAAGAGTTTGGTAAGGACATGAAGATTGTCTACACTCCTCTTCACGGTACTGGTGAAATGTTGGCTCGCCGTGCTCTTGCGCAAGCAGGATTTGATTCAGTTCAAGTCGTTGAAGCTCAAGCAACACCAGATCCAGACTTCTCTACTGTGAAATCTCCAAACCCAGAAAATCAAGCAGCCTTTGCTCTTGCTGAAGAACTCGGCCGTCAAGTTGGTGCTGATGTTCTTGTGGCGACTGACCCAGACGCTGACCGTGTTGGTGTTGAAGTGCTTCAAAAAGATGGGAGCTACCTCAACCTTTCAGGTAACCAAATCGGTGCTATCATGGCTAAATACATCTTGGAAGCTCATAAGAGTGCTGGAACTCTTCCTGAAAATGCTGCTCTCTGCAAATCCATCGTATCAACTGACTTGGTAACGAAGATTGCTGAAAGCTACGGCGCAACCATGTTCAACGTTTTGACTGGTTTCAAATTCATCGCAGAGAAAATCCAAGAATTTGAAGAAAAACACAATCACACTTACATGATGGGATTTGAAGAAAGCTTCGGTTACTTGATTAAACCATTCGTACGTGATAAAGACGCTATCCAAGCCGTTCTTGTCGTTGCTGAACTTGCCGCCTACTACCGTTCACGTGGTTTGACACTTGCTGATGGTATCGAAGAAATCTACAAAGAATACGGCTACTACGCTGAAAAGACCATCTCTGTTACCCTTTCTGGTGTCGATGGTGCAGAACAAATCAAAGCGATTATGGCTAAGTTCCGTAACAATGCTCCAAAAGAATGGAACACAACAGCTATCACTGTCGTAGAAGACTTCAAGGCTCAAACTGCTACTGCTGCTGATGGTACTGTGACAACTTTGACTACTCCTCCAAGTGATGTGTTGAAATATACACTTGCTGACGGTTCATGGATTGCAGTTCGCCCTTCAGGTACAGAACCAAAAATCAAGTTCTACATTGCCGTTGTGGGTGAAAGCAACGAAGATTCACAAGCTAAGATTGCTAACATCGAAGCGGAACTCAATACGTTTGTGAAATAACACTCTATAAAGATGAGATAAACTAGTCTCATCTTTTTTTCGTATCAAATCTAAGCAATTTTAGGAACTTTGTGGCATACTAGACATATCAATGAAAGCGAGGTAAACTCATGGAACAATTTTTAGAAAATATTAAAGATCTTGAAGTCACAACTGTTGCCCGTGCTCAAGAAGCGCTCGACAAGCAAGAAACAGCAACTTTCTTTATCGGACGCAAAACTTGTCCTTACTGCCGTAAATTTGCAGGTACATTGGCTGGTGTCGTAGCTGAAACCAAAGCGCACATCTACTTCATTAATAGCGAAGAGCCAAGTCAACTTGAAGCTTTACAAGACTTCCGCTCACGCTATGAAATCCCTACAGTCCCAGGCTTTGTCCATGTATCAAACGGTCAAATCAAGGTCCGTTGCGACTCTTCAATGTCAGCTCAAGAAATCAAAGAATTTGCTGGCTTGTAAAATAGTCTATGAAAAAGAAGGCTTGTGCCTTCTTCAGATTGAAGACAAAGTCCTTAGAAATCAAGTTTCTAAGGGCTTTTCTTTGTGCAAAGTCGTATAATAGTGGTAAGAAGAGTTATGAGATATTCCCTATGTTTCATAAAGAAAAACCTGATTATAATCGTCGCCAATATGGTTTCTATACAATAGACGAATCGGTCCCAGAAGATCACTTTCTTCGACAAGTAGATTCAAAGGTTGATTTTGACTTTGTTTATGATTTGGTAGAAGATACCTATAGTCCAGATAATGGTCGTCCTAGTCTTGATCCCGTCATGTTAGTCAAAATTCCTTTGATCAAATGTTTTTATGGCATTCGTTCCATGCGCCAAACCATGAAAGAGATTGAAGTAAACGTGGCCTATCGCTGGTTTCTTGGACTAACTTTAGATGATAAGGTTCCTCATTTTATACCTATGGAAAGAATTACAGCCGTCGTTTTCAAGATAAAGAACTCATTTCTGAGATATTTTCGCGAGTGCTCAATCAAGCTTTATGTGCTGGCTTAATTGATCCTTCTGAACTATTTGTGGATGGTACCCATATCAAAGCGGCAGCTAATAGTCACAAGTACCGTAAGGAAATGGTAGACCAACAAGCTAAATTTATGAGTGAACAATTGGCAGTTGAGATTGATCTAGATAGGAAAAAATACGAAAAAAAGTCCTTAAAGCCCGCAAAAGAAAGTGAGGCTAAGGAAAAGAAAATCTCAACGACAGATCCCGAGTGTGGTTGGTTTCACAAGGGCGAACATAAGGAAGTATTTGCCTATTCTGCTCAAGTTGCTTGTGATAAGCATGGTTGGGCCTTGGCTTATACGGTTGAGGCAGGAAATGTTCATGATAGTCAGGCTTTCCAAACATTGGAAGCCATCATTGATAAGCTTCAAGAAGTTATTCTAGGACTGGAAAAAAAGCGTTTTAATCCACTGTCAGCAGACAATGGACGAGGTTGCTTTTTGAAAATAATTGAGTATTACCAATGGGTATAGCTTGGAATTTATGACTGGTATAGAAGATACTGTTCTCCCTTGCCCCAAAACTACAATCATAACCACCCGTCAAACGGGTGGTTTGTACCAGGGCTATAAGCCCAAATTACCAGCCAGCGCCTAAAGACGCTGGCTTTCACGTTGTTCAAGCCTCATTGCTCTTGACTCGTCACAAACCTCTCAAAGAGGTGTTCGCATTACTTACCACTATCCCTAAAGGGATCCTCATATTCTTTTACACTTAATTTATCCAATGCTATATCATGCTTTTCCTGTTCTTGGATATATTTCCTAATTGTGGCTTCATTGAGCCCTACTGTGCTCACATAATAACCTTCTGCCCAGAAATGCCGATTTCCAAACTTATACTTGAGGTTGGCGTGTTTATCAAACATCATGAGTGCACTTTTGCCTTTTAAATACCCCATAAAACTTGAAACACTTATCCTTGGTGGAATACTTACTAACATATGTACATGATCAGGCATTAAGTGACCCTCGATGATCTCAACACCTTTATAACTACATAATCAGTGGAATATTTCTCCCAAACTACTTCGATATTGATTATAAATGACTTTTCGTCTATACTTAGGGGTGAACACAATGTGATATTTACACATCCACTTTGTGTGTGATAAACTATGTGCCTTTTGTGCCATATTTTTCTCCTTTCGCTTTACAATTGGCTTGAACACCTTTATTGTATCGCGTTTGGAGTCTTTTTGGTATAACCTTCGACGCGCACCCGCATAGCGGGTGGTTTATTTGTCTCGCACCTTACGGAGCGAGACGGACTAATAGTCACATAAAAAAAGCCTACTGACCAAGCTAGAAAGTTTGATACAATAGGCTTTTTCTAAATTCATTATTTAACAGCGTCTTTAAGAGCTTTACCAGCTTTGAATGCTGGAACTTTTGAAGCTGCGATAGTGATTTCTTTACCAGTTTGTGGGTTGCGACCTTTACGTGCTGCACGCTCACGAACTTCGAAATTACCAAAACCAATCAATTGAACTTTTTCACCAGCTGCAAGGTAATCAGCTACTGCTGCAAATACAGCATCAACTGCTGCTGCTGAGTCTTTCTTTGTCAATTCTGTAGCTTCTGCTACTTTAGCGATCAAATCTTGTTTGTTTGCCATGTTAATAATTCCTCCAAATATTTTCTAATTAACAATTACAATCATATCCTAAATTCTCTTGTAGGTCAAGTCAAAAACGCTATTTCTTGCTATTTTCTTTATTTTTTTAGGACTCGTATCTGACCAAAATAGCCCAAGCATTTTCACCTGTATGGGTCTGAATAATCGAACCTGTTTCAAGTACAGAGATTGGTTTTTCAACGAATGGTTGCAGGATTTCTTTCATCTCTTCTGCCCAGTCTCTAGTTCCAGAATAGGAGATACCAATTTCGGCAACAGAACGTTCTGACAATTTTGAAACTAGCTCATCCAACCATTTCTTAAAGGTTTTTGCTCCACGTCCTTTCACGATTGGTTGCAATTCATCATCTTTCATCTGCATGACTACGCGAATATTTAATAGAGAGCTTAAAAGACCTGTCACTCGGCCAATACGGCCACCTTTAACAAGGTTTTCCAAGGTAGAAACACCAATATAGAGCTCTGTGTTCTTCTTCACTTCTTCAACATGAGCCACAATTGTCTCAATGTCTTGTCCTTCTTGAGCTAACTTAGCTGCTTCAACCACTTGAAATTTTAGGGCTTGATCAGTAAAGGAACTATCCAATACGGTCACATTAGCCGTTGACAAACTTGCACCTTGACGAGCTGCTTCGACAGTTCCTGATAAGGCATGAGACATATGAATGGCTAAAATTTGACTACCGTCTTTACTTAACTCATCAAAAATCTCAGCAAAGAGTCCAACTGGAGGTTGACTTGTTTTAGGCAGATTTTTACTCTCTTTCATCAAGCGAAGAAATTCCCCTTCTTCAAGATCAGCATCCGAATAAAGAACACTATCAACCATTACAGAGAGCGGAACGACGGTAATATTTAATTCTTTGACCACTTCTGGTTCAATGGTAACAGAAGAATCTGTTACGATTTTTACTTGTGTCATAATTCAAATCTTTCTATGTTTCACTTTTTGAGTGAGTTTTTCAATTTAACTATAACAATTATATCAAAAAAATGCTAAAAATTCATACTGTATCTATTCATTTTTATAATGGAATTTATAGATTTTTAAAATCTTTCATTTTATAAAAATAGTCGCCTGCTCAGACGACTATTTTGCTATCATCATAAACGTTCATACAAATCTTGCATCTGTATGTCATCAGGAACCAACTTGAGATAGTGTTGGATCTGTTCTTTTGCTTCTTCAAACCTTCCAAGTTCGCGTAATAGATAAATGTATTGCTCTAAAAACTCAGGATTTTCCTTGAGTTCTGAAACCAATGCCTGATAAGATTCATAGGCAACATCCAAATCTTCAGTTTCTTGGTAACTCAGTGCAATCATCCACTTAGTCAAGAGATTTTCTGGCTCATATACTTCTAAAGCTAGAATATCCTCATACCGTTCTTGCTCCTGATACATGGTTGCTAGTCGCAAGAGGATTTCTTCTTGGTCTTCCGCATCTTCTTGAGCTTGAAGAAGATAAGTTTCCGCCTGCTCAGGTTGATGCAATTCGTAAGATAATTGTGAAGCAAGGAGTAGTAAACGTGTTTCGAATGGATTTTTTTCCAAACCTTGTTGAGCTACCAGTAAGGCTTGCTCAGTCTGGTGTTCCTTATGTAGAGCCTGACTATAACCATACTCATACCCTTCAAAATCTGGAGAAATAGTATCCAGCTGTTTGAAATATAAAACTGCCTTGTGATATTCCTCTTGATCAAAGTAAAGACTTGCTAATTCAAATGCAGTCTGATCTTCATAATCTAACTCTAAAGCTTTTTCTAAAAACTCTATGGCTGATTCAAACTTTCCAAGTCGAGCATAGGCAGTTCCAATTCGTTGATAGGTCGAAATCCCTGTCTGCTCATATATTTCACGATTATCCAGTTGAGCATAGCCCTTAATCGCTTCTAAATCATTTCCAAGTTCACTATCTAACTCTGCTAGCCCAAAAATCAATAAAGGATCATCAGAGTAATTAAGAGCTTCTAATAGCTTGTCGCGAGCTACATCCGTCAATCCTTCCATTTGATAGAAATCAGCCTTTAAAACAAGAGCAGATACATAAGAATCGCTATTGGGTTGAATTTCTTCTAGATAGGCAAATGCTTCTTCAATTTGTCCGTCTTCACTTGCGATACTAGCTAGATTGAGATTTACTTCTGGAAATATTGGAGCTAGTTTTTCATAGATTTGACGAGCTTGTGGATAAAAACCAATACCCTCTAGATAATAAGCCAGTTCCAGAAGAAGATCATCAGAGTCTTCTACCAATGCTTTTTGAAAATAGTAATCAGCTCTTATTAAATCTTGCTGATCCAAAGCTTCAAGCATTTCTTGACTATTGCTCACCTTCAACCTCCTCTTCTAACTCATACAGACCACTAACTTTTTTATACCATTCAAAAATAGCTGAAATAACAACTTTGGCTGAAGCATAAACAGGAATTCCCAATAGGACTCCCCAAACACCAAACATAGAACCAGACGTCAACAAAACGAATAGAATAGTGATTGGATGGATGTTTAGCTGACTACCTAAAATCAATGGAGACACAAAACGACCTTCAATTGTCTGCTCTACGATAAAAACGATAATAACTTTCAAGAGCATAACTGGTCCAGCAATTAACCCTAAGACTAGAGCTGGTATCATAGCAAGGAAACTTCCAAGATAAGGGATAAGATTTAAGACCCCAGCAGTAATACCAAGAGTCACCGCATATCTCAAACCAATAATTTTAAAGAAGATGATAAACATAATTGCCACGATAATAGCAACAGTAATTTGTCCTCTAACATAGTTAGAAAGTTGTTGGTTCACATCCGTTAGAACCTTACCTACTGGTTCTCTCAATTTATTTGGTAAGAATTGAGTGATATGATCTCTCAAACCTTTTCCATCTCTAAGGAGATAAAAGAGCATAAAGGGCATGATAATTAGAGCGACAATGACTTGAGACGTTCCACTGATAAGAGCACTCACCCAGTTCACAGCCTTAGAAGATATATTACTTGCCCAAGCAGTTGCTTGTGTTGAAAACTGAGCCAGAACCTGTTCCAGTTGAGGTCTAAAGTCATCTGGCAAACGCTTAGTTACAAGATCATCAATAACTCTATCAGCATCTTCGAGATAATTTGGTACATTTTGCGCAAAAATAACTACTTGACGTTGAAGATTTGGAATCGCAACGGCCAGACCAATAATCAGAAGTATAGCAATAATGACAAAGATAATACTAATGGCTAAGACACGATTTATCTTGTACTTCTCCATCAAATCCACCAGTGGGTTTAAGAGATAAAAAAGCAATCCTGATAAAATAACAGGTAACATGACCACTGATAAAAAATCAACGACAGGGATAAATAAAAAACTAATCTTACTTAAAATAAAAATATTGAGACCTAGTAACAAGGCTACCAAAAATACAGTAACAGCCTTATTATCTAAAAACCATTTAAAAAACCAAGATAAATTAAAATGTTTCTCTTTTTGTTCCATATATACTTCCTTTCCTTTGTCTTTTCATTATACCATTTTTACAGGGAATAAACTGTTTTTAAAGTGTTGAGGTGACGATTGAAAACTTTGACAAAGCGACCTTGCATTTACTAATTTTATACTTAGATGTTTCATACTTTTTTCACTATTTTCTTCATGTCTCCTAATTTATGATATAATAGAAACATCTTTATTTAGAGGTATAGCTATGATTGAAAAAATTTATTTCGGAACCTACACACGTCGTTTATCCCAAGGGATTTATCAAGCTGATTTTGATACAGAAACTGGGCAACTATCCAATCTTAAACTATTTGCTGCTGAGCCAAGTCCTACCTATCTTGCATTTGATCAAGAAAATCACCTCTACACTGTCGGTAGCAAAGATGGACAAGGGGGAATTGCTGCCTATCAAACAGATGGTACTTTGCTAAATCATGTTGTGACAGAAGGTGCTCCTCACTGCTTCGTTGCAGTTGACGAGAAACGTAACCTAGTATATGGTGCTAACTATCACAAGGGACAAGTTTTGGTCTATAAACGTAAAGAAGATGGTAGTCTAGAATTGGCTGATACAGTTCAACACAGCGGTCATGGTCCTCATGAAAATCAAGCTTCTCCACATGTACACTTTACAGATTTAACACCAGATCAGTATTTAGTCACTTGCGATTTAGGTACTGATGAGGTTACTACTTATGATGTCAATCCAGAAGGAAAACTAAATAAGCTAGCTACTTACAACTGTAGCCCTGGTGCTGGTGCACGTCACCTTGTTTTTCATAACCACTACAAGATTGCTTATCTCATCTGTGAACTCAATAGTTCAATTGAAGTATTGATTTATGATGGTGTTGGCGCATTTGAAAAAATGCAAGTTATTTCTACACTCCCTGAAGGATTTAATGACTTTAATGGAACTGCTGCAATTCGTCTCTCAGAAGATGGAAAATATCTTTACGCATCAAACCGTGGTCACGATTCTATTGTAGTCTACACAATTCTAGCTGATGGCAGTTTAGAATTGTTGGAATTCGTTCCTACAAATGGAAAAACTCCTCGAGATTTTATTCTCTCACCAGACCAAGAATTTCTCATCGCCGTTCACCAGGATTCTGATAATGCAACAGTATTTAAACGCAATCCAGAAACTGGTCGTCTTGCAGAACTTTCCAATGACTTTCACGTACCTGAAGCGGTTTGCGTCACTTTTTAAACATAGAAAAATGGAGGTGGGACAGAAATCAATAGACAAAGTCTCGATTTCGTAGTCCCAGCCCCGCGAGGATGATTAGGAGCTTTTTGGAGTCTAAAAGACGAACAAAAGTTCAATCAGCTACCGCGTCAAAGTTTGATTGCTAATAAAAATGAGGTCGGGATCTTTTTGTCCCAACCTCATTTTTTTATAGTTTATTTCCGACATTGATTCGGTTAATAGCACGTTGTAATGCAATCTTAGCACGACGCTCTTGGTCAATCAAGTGTTTGTCTTGTGCTTCTTCAATTTCACGTTCTGCACGAAGTTTGGCACGTTCTGCACGGCTAATATCGATATCACGAGCACGCTCAGCTGAGTCTGCAATGATAGTAATCACATCATTTGCAATCTCGATGATTCCTCCATTTACTGCTATCCAGTTGACATGAGAATCATCATCAATACGTTTGACTTTAACTTCATCAACTGCTAATACCGCAATCATATTTTGATGTCGTGGCAAGATCCCCATCTCACCATCCAGAGTTCGAACTGATACAAAGCTGGCATGGTGATCATAGACGAGGCCATCTGGTGTCACGATCTGGACAGTTAACTGAGCCATAGATCACCTCTTAAAATCCCATTTTTTCAGCCTTAGCAATAACATCTTCGATTGAACCTACTCCACGGAAGGCATCTTCTGGGAGATGATCGTGTTTTCCATCAAGAATTTCCTTAAATCCACGAACTGTTTCCGCTACTGGAACATAAGAACCTGGTTGACCAGTGAATTGTTCCGCAACGTTGAAGTTTTGTGAAAGGAAGAACTGAATACGACGGGCACGAGCAACCAAAGTTTTTTCTTCATCAGAAAGTTCATCCATACCAAGGATCGCAATGATATCTTGCAACTCATGGTAACGTTGAAGAACACGTTTAACTTCAGCAGCAACTGCGTAGTGTTCTTCTCCAACGATTTCAGGTGCCAAGGCACGTGAACTTGAAGCAAGTGGGTCAACGGCTGGGTAGATACCCAATTGAACCAATTTACGTTCCAAGTTGGTAGTTGAATCCAAGTGAGCGAAGGCTGTTGCTGGCGCTGGGTCAGTATAGTCATCCGCTGGCACGTAGATAGCCTGGATAGAGGTTACAGAACCTTTCTTAGTTGAAGTGATACGTTCTTGTAATTGACCCATTTCTGTTGCGAGGGTTGGTTGGTAACCAACGGCTGATGGCATACGACCTAAAAGGGCAGATACTTCTGAACCAGCTTGTGTGAAACGGAAAATGTTGTCAATGAAGAGAAGAACGTCTTGACCTTCTACATCACGGAAGTATTCAGCGATAGTCAAACCAGTAAGGGCAACACGCATACGTGCTCCTGGTGGTTCATTCATCTGACCAAATACCATGGCTGTTTTCTCGATAACGCCTGATTCCTTCATTTCCCAATATAAGTCGTTCCCTTCACGAGTACGTTCTCCAACACCAGTAAATACTGAAATACCACCGTGTTCTTGGGCAATGTTGTGAATCAACTCTTGAATCAAGACAGTCTTACCAACTCCGGCACCACCGAAGAGCCCGACCTTACCACCTTTAAGATATGGGGCAAGAAGGTCGATAACCTTAATCCCTGTTTCTAAAATTTCTGAAGAGGTAGACAACTCATCAAAAGTAGGTGCTTTTTTATGAATTGGCTGGCGCTCTGCGTCTTCTCCAAAAGGATCTTCCAAGTCAATGGTATCTCCCAAAACGTTGAAGACACGTCCCAAGGTTTCTTTACCTACTGGTACAGAGATTGGACGACCTGTGTCCAATACTTCCATTCCACGAGTCAAACCATCTGTTGATTCCATGGCAATGGTACGAATCATACCATCCCCCAACTCTAAGGCTACTTCAAGGACGATTTTTGTTTTCTTTTCGTCATTTTTGTAGACGACAAGTGCATTGTTAATCTCAGGTAGTTTTTCACCTGCTGCAAACAAAACGTCTACAACGGGTCCGATAACCTGAGCAATTTTACCTGAACTCATCTCCTTCTCCTATTCTATATAAGATACTGTCGGTTCCTAGTATTGCTAGGTCCTAAGTTCATTGATGTGAGCAGGATGGCTTTATTCTAAAGCACTAGCTCCTGCCACAATTTCTGTGATTTCTTGTGTAATCGCCGCCTGTCTGGCACGGTTATACTGGATAGTCAAATCATTGATAACCTTTTTAGCATTATCTGTAGCTGTTTGCATGGCTGTCATACCAGCAGCATTTTCAGCAGTCTTGGCATCAATAATAGCACCATAAATCATACTTTCTGCAAACTGTGGCAATAGTTGATCCAAGATTTCTTCACGACTTGTTTCAAGCTCAAATGTCAAGCTATAGTTATCATCTGCTTCATTTGGATCCAAGTCCACGATTGGAAGCATCTGTTCTACACGCATTTGACTTGTCAATGTATTCACGTGGTGGTTGTAGCAAACGTAGAGCTCATCAAAAAGTTCATTTTGATACATTTCAATCGTTTTAGAGATAATCTTATGAACTTCATCAAAGCTTGGTTGACTTGCAAGGCCACGCAATTCATAGATTGGTTGAATACCGCGTGATTTGAAGAAATCTGCTCCCATACCACCGATACAGATAACCTCAAAGTCATCACCTGAAGGATGGTATTCTTGCTGAATTTCCATGACTGCTTTCAAGATGGAAGAATTATATCCTCCAACAAGACCACGGTCAGATGTAATGACGATATAGCCTGTTTTTTTGACCGGGCGGCTAATCAACATTGGATTTGTTGATCCGCCGGCACCATCTCCGTGAAGGATATCTGTAACCAACTTACGCACTTTTTGTGCATAAACTTGGAAGTTACGAGCTGCTTCTTCAGAACGACCTAACTTAGCTGCAGAAACCATCTGCATCGCGTTAGTGATTTGACTAGTATTTTTTGTTGAGGCGATTTTTGTTTTAATATCATTTAGAGATACTGCCATCTGACACCTCTATTCTTATTGGAAGCTTGATTGATTGAGAAACTCAGTAATCGCAGCATCCAAGACTGCTTCATCTGGCAAGTCTTTTGTTTCACGAATGGTTTCCAAAATCTCAGGATGTTGAGAATCAAAGAACATATGGAACTCTTCTTCGAAACGAACGATATCGTCTACAGGAATTGTATCCAAGAAACCATGGGTCAAAGCATAGAGAATAGTAACTTGTTTCTCAACAGGTAATGGTTTGTGAACTGGTTGTTTCAATACTTCTACAGTACGACGACCACGGTTCAATTTAGCCTGAGTAGCAGCATCCAAGTCTGAACCAAATTTAGTGAAGGCTTCCAACTCACGGTATGAAGCAAGGTCGATACGAAGGGTACCAGCAACCTTCTTCATCGCTTTAATTTGAGCAGAACCACCTACACGAGATACAGAAGAACCTGCATCGATAGCTGGACGGATACCTGCATTAAAGAGACCATCTCCAAGGAAGATTTGTCCATCCGTAATAGAGATTACGTTGGTCGCAATATAGGCTGAGATATCTCCTGCTTGTGTCTCGATAAATGGTAGAGCTGTAATAGATCCACCACCAAGCTCATCAGATACTTTTGCAGAACGCTCAAGTAGACGGCTGTGAAGGTAGAAGACATCCCCTGGGAAGGCTTCACGACCTGGTGGACGGCGAAGCAAGAGAGAAAGTTCACGATAAGCTACCGCTTGTTTTGAAAGGTCATCATAAACAATCAAGACATGCTTCCCTTGGTACATGAACTCTTCTGCCATAGCAACCCCTGCATAAGGAGCAAGGAAAAGCAATGGTGAAGGTTGTGAAGCTGAAGCTGTCACAACGATTGTGTAATCCAAAGCTCCGTACTGGCGAAGTGTTTCTACTTGTGTACGAACTGTTGATTCTTTTTGACCAATCGCTACATATATACAAATCATATCTTGACCTTTTTGGTTCAAGATAGCATCAATAGCGATGGTTGTTTTCCCTGTTTGACGGTCACCGATAATCAACTCACGTTGACCACGTCCGATTGGAACAAGGGCATCAATAGCTTTCAAACCAGTTTGCAATGGTTCTGATACTGATTTACGTTGCATTACCCCAGGTGCTGGTGCTTCAACTGGACGAGTCTTGTTTGTGTCGATTGGACCAAGTCCGTCTACTGGACGACCAAGTGGATCCACGACACGTCCAATTAAGCTATCACCAACTGGAACTTCCATGATTTTCCCTGTACGACGAATGGTATCGCCTTCGCGGATATCTGTAAAGTCTCCAAGGATAATAATACCAACATCAGTTGATTCTAAGTTTTGCGCCATACCATAAGAGCCGTTTTCAAAAATCAACAACTCTCCACTCATGGCATTTTCAAGGCCATGAGCACGCGCAATTCCGTCACCGATGTAGGTTACAACACCAGTTTCAGTCACATCAAAATTGGGTTTGAAATTTTCAATTTGTTGCTTAATTAAAGCGCTGATTTCTTGTGCGTTAATTGCCAAAAGAACACCACTTTCTATTTCAAATTTTCCTTAACAACTTTAAGTTGTTGTTTAATACTAACATCAATTGTCTTGTGATTGGCGATAATAACAAAACCACCGATTAAACTATCGTCGATTTCTTCTTTAATGCTACGCACTTTTAAAGACATCTTTTTCTCTATAATAGGAAGTAGACGTTCTTTCTGTTCATCAGTTAGGGGATGAGCAGACATAATCGTTACTTCAAAACGATTCGTTTCTCTCTCAAGACGGTTTAAACAATCTATAATCACATCATAAAAAAGATTTGAACGATGATTGTACAACAGAACTTGAATGAAGTTTTGTAATAATGGCGATGCTGAATCTTGGAAGAAACTTACTGTTTTTTCCTTGTCAGACTCATCAACATCTACCTGAGCCAAAAAAGAAGGCAAGTCTGTTTCTTCAGCGACTTGCTTAATCTGGGTCAAGTCTGAGAAGATAGAATCTTCTTCTCCTTTTTCAATCACCAATTGGACAAAAGGCATGCTGTATTTTTCAATTACCTTTACTGTCTTTTTGTCCATTAAGCTTCTCCTAGCTGATCGATATACTGATCAATGAGTTCTTTATGGGCATGACCGTCAAGGTTTTGTGAGATAATTTTTCCAGCTAGACTAACTGTCAAATCTGCTACCTCACCTTTAACGCTTTGTAAAGCCTCAGCTTTGTTTTGCGCAATTTCTTGGTTAGCTTTTTCTTTCAAGCGACCAGCTTCTAGCTTCGCTTCAGCCAGAATATCTGATTTGCTCTTTTCAGCTGTCTCCTTAGCATTCTCGATAATCGTTTTAGCTTCGGTACGGCTACCTGCTAACTCAGCTTCGCGTTTGCTAGCAAGTTCCTCTGCCTTTTTACGGGCTTCCTCGGCACCATCAATATCTGAAGAAATCTTTTCAGCGCGTTCATCTAAGACACTGGTAATATTTCCCCAAGCATATTTCTTCACTAAAAAGATCAATAAAAGGAAGGAACCAGCGATCAGAATAAAGTCACCAATAATGGTACTAATAGTTAAATCCATCTTCTAATCCTCCTCTACTTACTCTTCCCCTTCATTTATTTTTTTACCAATGTACATAGATGACAACATGGTAAATACATAAGCTTGAATACATGAAATGAAAATCGAAAAGGCTGTCCATAACATGTTTGCAATAAAGGCAAAAGGATACCAATACAAGGCATATTGTGACAAGGCCAATAGCAATCCTGCTAAGACCTCACCGGCAAAGATATTTCCGTAAATCCGAATCGCCAAAGAGGCAAAATTGGTGAACTCTTCTAAAATGTTCATCGGAGTCATAAAGCCAGGTGTAACAAATGCTCTCAAATATTCTTTAACGCCTCTACGACGAACTCCTTCTACATGAGCGATCAAAGTGATCAATAAGGAGAGGGATAAATCGTATCCAAGGTTGGCTGTTGGGGAAGTCCACAAGTTATAACCGTTTGTTGTTTGTACTTTTGCCATTAAGCCAATATTGTTGGCAACCAAAATAAACAAGAAAAGAGAAAATAGAAACAAGGAATAGTCCTTGATGTATGAATCTCCAATGTTTGGTTTTACAAAACTAATCACAAAGTCATAAATCATCTCAAGAGCATTTTGTTTGCCCTTTGGACGGATGGTCATTTTTCGACTTGCCCAGTAGACAAAGGCAAAAACCATCAAAACAGTTACAAGAGACATGGCAAGCAGGGTCAAATCAAAGGATATTGGTCCAATATTAACGGTTGGATTCAAACTTTCTTCCATGGTTTGACACCTCCATTTCTAAATAGAGTTGTCTATTTAATGACAAATGACATCGCTAGGGTTACAAAGAATGTTCCTTCGATAAAGGCAATCCCCATGATCATCAAACTACGCAATTGAGGGATGATATCTGGTTGGCGTGCTGCAGATTTGAACAAACCGTTCATCAAAAATCCTTCTGCAAGAGATACACCCATACAGGCAAGACATAGACCGAAAAATGTTAAATTCATGACGAATTCTCCTTTTATTTAAAATTTACTTACTTAGTTTAGTCCTAAAATTTGTTTTTGTCAACTTTTTACTCACGTTGAAAGCGCTTCTAATCATTTATTTCTATTTTTACGATTTTCAAGACAATTGTATAGAAAATTTTAATGTCTTTTCAGGTTATTTTCCTTATCTTTCCTATTTTTCTGAAAAGAAAAATCCAAGTTTTACAACCTGGATTTATCGTTTCTTATTTAAAATAATAAGAATGGTGACTCTGACAAGCTGGATTAAAGAGTGCTGCACAATAAGAACAGCTCCCCTTCTCTTTATACTCCACATAAGTTAGTGTCTTCTTACAGGAACCACATAAGATAGGTTTATCCTGTTTAAGTCTTAAAGGGTAGGGAGAAAATGTGTGCTCCTCCAGCGCATTGTGGCACTGATAACAGGCATAGTATTTCTGACACTCATAACACTGGAGCGCTACGATATCTTTATCACTATGGTAATGAACACATCTGCTTTCATGATCTACTAGTAATCCATGAGCTTGAACCATTGACTTTCCTGATCTATGCACGAACTGTGACGCTGGTTCCATCTTCTTTGTAAAGATTAATCAAACCTTCTTTCAAAGCACGGACCATATCACCTACTTGTACTGGTTGTGGAACCTTGATGGTTAAAAGTTCCATTGGATTTGGTGCACGGTCAATCTTGTTACCTTTGGCATCATGAAGGTCTTCGATATAAGTTTCAAAATGGCGGAAACCTGGGCCATAAAACTCAACTTGGTCTCCTTCGTTGATAACGTTACGTTGGCGAATAGTTGCTGTTTGCGTTGCATCATCATAAGCTACTACTTCAGCAACAAACTTGTATTCTGGAATCTTACGACGAGCACCGAACAGTTGTTCGTTTTCAGATGGTGTCCCATAGTAGAAACCTGTAGCCAATTCACGTTGAGCTACCTTCCACATTTCATCAATCAAGTCTTGCTTGATAGCTTCAAACTTTTCAGGGCTCTCAAGGTAGGCATCAACAGCAGCCTTGTAGCAGTTTGTCACTGTTGAAACATAGTGGATTGATTTCATACGACCTTCAATTTTAAGACTGTCCACACCATTTTCAATCATATCTGGAATATGGTCAATCATAGACATATCAACCGCAGACATGGAGAATTCTTCAGGAATTTCTCCCTTAAGACTCTTACGCTCTTTACCAAATGGCATATCGTAAAGGTCATATTTCCAACGGCAAGATTGTGAACAGCCACCACGGTTGGCATCGCGCATACTCATATGGTTCGAAAGGGTACAACGACCAGAGTAAGAAATACACATCGCACCATGTACGAAGGCTTCAATTTCTACATCTGTACGTTTGCGGATTTCTGCCAACTCTTCCATAGAAACCTCACGCGCCAACACGACGCGAGTCAATCCAAGTTCTTTCCAGAATTCAAGAGTTTCATAGTTAGTCGCACTAGCTTGTGTTGAAAGGTGGATTTCAAGTCCTGGTGCTTCTGTTGCTGCAATCATGATTAAGGCAGGGTCAGAAACGATAACAGCCGCAATTCCAATATCACGTAACTTACGGAACCATTCTCCGGCACCTTCTTCATTTCCTTCGTGCATAACCATATTAGCAGCCACATAAACTTTAGCGCCATACTTAGCCGCAAACTGAACTCCTTCTTCCATTTGTTCGAAAGTGAAGTTTCCCGCACGGCTACGTAGACCATAGGCCTGACCACCGATAAAGACAGCATCTGCTCCGTATTGAACAGCTACTTTTAGTTTTTCTAGTGTTCCTGCAGGTGATAGAACCTCAGGACGTTTCAAAGTTTTTGTCATTTTTTCTCCTATTTGCAATATAAAAGTTTGACACCAATCTTAACTATTTTATAGTAAACAGGATTCAAAATCAAGCCTTGAATGATTGTTTAGACAATTTTAATGTTTAGTTTTCTCTGAAAACGTTATCGAACAGTTTCAACATTCCAAGTAGTCCAGCCCTTGAAACGAATGGCGCCCTTTTTGTCAGTTTTTAATACCAAATTCTCAAGTTCTTTATCTTCTTGGTTATTCTCCCCATTTTTAACTTTAAATGTTTTTTTCTTGTCTACCGAAATGACCGTGATTTTAGGGTGTATATTTTTGAAGATTTCGTTATCTGTCTTTTTCTTCGATGCTTGCTGATGAGTTATCACTACATCTGCTTGGATTTTTGGATAATGACTCGTTAAAAACTTCTCCTCTATATTTCCAGTAACTAGAAAGGTTTGGTTTAGTAACTTTCCATACAAGACCATTAAGTCCTTTTCATCGCTATTTTGGCTAGTGATTGCTTCCAAACTACTCCCGAAAATAAATAAGCTGTCTCCTTTTTTAATTGAACGTAGGTTGACTTTGCTCTCCTTCAGCTTATCCATAAATTCTCTCTTAGATAAAGTTTCTTCAGTTACTAGAATCTCTCCAAGCTCGACGGCTTTACTGATTTCGAATACATGATCTAACTGTTTAGTATCACTAGTCGTTAGAACCAGCTGATCAATCTTGGCCACTCCTCGACTTTTCAGATAAGGAATTAAACTACGTTTGGCATTACTGGTATTAACTTTCTCCTGCCAGACTTCTTTCTTTTCAACTTCAGACTTCTCTCCGACATCCAGTAGGATGGTCTTTCCTGCCATGTCTCTTAGGAAAATGCTTCTCCCCTGCTCCATATCTAAGACCGTTAGTTCATTTTCCAGTGGATGTTTGGTAACTAAAAAGAATGAGATGGCAACTATGACAAGCATTGATATTTTTTTCAAATTTCTACGATAATCATAGATGAGTGCCAAAAAGATTAAAAGAAATACTAATATCCAAAGACTCGGCTGACCAAAGATAATCGGACGACTTGATAGATTAGAAACAAAGCGTATGATACTTTCTAGCCATTCAAAGAGAAAGTTAAACTGGGTAATAGGATAGATGCATGACAGACAAAAGAGAATGGATAAGAGTGGTAACAAGACCATGTCAAACAAGAATGAAAAGACAAATGTCAAGAGAATGGACCACGGTTGAAATTCAGAAAAATAAAAAGATAGAATTGGCAAGATTCCCAAGGAAATAATGAAACTCTCTCTGGCAATAGCTTTTATGCCTTGACCTTCTTTACTTGTCATAGTTAGGATAAAGGCATAGGCGCAGGAAAGAACTCCTCCAGCTGTAAGGAAAAAATTTGGCATGACTATAAACAAAAGGAGGACTGTCATAGCGAAGTTATCTAAACCCTTAAAACCATGCTGGGCCAAGATCTTTTGTAGAAGACTTCTAATCACAGAGGCTGAAAATCCTGTCATGCCTGCATAGAACAAAGAAAAGGGATAAGCAAGCCATTTGAACTTCTCTTGAGTCAAACCCAAACGCAAGAGTGACTTTTTAAAAGCATTCATAAAGAATCCTACTTGCATTCCTGACAAAGCAAATAGGTGAATAATTCCGAGGCTAGAATAGAGTTCATTCATTTCCTCAAAGTCTGTGTCCAAGTGCCCTAATAACAGACCTGTCATGTAGTTGCGCATGGGGTCGGGAAAGTTCCTTTTTATCCAGACAACTGCTTTTCTTCGCAAACTAGATAAATTTTCTCCAATATCCCAACTGCTCGTGGCTGTCTTATCTGAAATTTTCGAAATAGTCAAGGTTTGGTAAATCCCTTGACTTTTTAGATAATTGCGATAATCAAAGCCAGCAAAATTACTGGCTCCTTGAGGACTAGCTAATTTCCCTTCTAAAGTAATTTCATAAATATCCGTTAGTTGTTGAAAGTCTTCTTTTTCTGCTTCTGATTGAAGTTTGTAATAGACCTGAAAGAGTCTACCGTCAGCCTTTCCACGAAAAGAAAGACTATCCCCATTTACCTTGATGGTGTCAGGTAATATTCGAACAGTTTCGACAGAAGAAAGCAAGTTTTGACTAGCTGCTTCTTGCTGCCATTTTTGAAATGCAAACCAACTCCCGAAAAGTCCACAAATCAAGAGGACCTTGGTCACAGTTTTCCATGGAAATTGGAAAAAGAGGCAGACCAGTAAAAAGACAAAGCCCAAAAGTGCCAATACACTTGCTGAAAAGATTGCATAGTAAAGCCATAGCAAAAGAAAACTGAGATAGATTTTTGGAATTGGAAAGCGACTAATCCACTGTGACATACTCTTTTAACTTTTCTATCGTTTTTGCACCAATACCAGAAACCTTTTTGAGCTCATCTACTGACTTAAATTTACCGTTGGAATCACGATGGTCAATAATGTCTTGAGCACGTTTAGCACCTAAGCCTTTAACTTGTTTCAGTTCCTCTAAACTAGCTTTATTGAGATTGACTTTCTTATTTTCCTTGCTGTTGGAAGTACTTGATGGCATTTCTTGACTAGTAGCTTCTTCCTTAGTCGGGACATAAACAAGTGCTTCATCACTAATTCTCTGAGCAAGATTGATAGACTTGCTATCAGCATTATCTGTCAATCCACCAGCTTTTTGAACAGCATCATTGATACGACTTCCAACTGGCAAGTCATAGATTCCAGGTGATTTGACAGCACCTTTGACATCGACAGTAATCAGATCCTGCTCCACCACTTCTTCTTTCTGATTTTTATCTTCCTTTTCATCCGTCGAATCCTTTGGTATAGTTGTAACTTCTGTTTGCACTTGTGTTTCCTTAGCAGGTGTTTGAGAAAATGGCTTTAGGAGGAAGAATCCGCCTAAGACCAAGCCCAAACCAGCACAGATAGCAATGATTTTATATTCTTTGATTTTTTCTATAAGTTCTTCCATATTTTCTCCTCTCTTAGCTTATTCGTAAGAGAAAGAAAAAACAGCTGAAAAAACTTTTCAACTGCTTACTTATTTGCAAAATAATCTTCCTTGGTTAAGACATAATGGACATCTGTTACGAATCTTCCAGGTTCATTTTTATCCATTCTAGCATATGGTTCTTCGTGAGAGAAACGCATTCCTGATTTCTCCATGACCTTTCCTGATGCGGGATTATCCTTATCATGAAAGGCATCTAACTTATTCATTCCTATCTTTTCAAAAGCCAGTTCAATTACAGCACGATTGGCTTCAGTTGTCAAACCTTGATTCCAATATTTTTGATTGATAATATAACCAATGGCTGCCTTCTTAAGAACAGTATCCATCTTGTGCAGGTCAATAGTTCCGATAAACTCTCCCGTACTTTTTAGTTCAATTCCCCATCGGCCCAATGGATTTGCTAGATAAAACTGGGCAATATTATTCTTGGTTTCCTCCAAACTTTGATTTGTTGGGAAAGTATATCGTGTATTTTCCTTGTCTGAAGCATATTCAAACATGGCTTCTGCATCATCAAGTGTTACTGGTCTAAGTACTAAGCGTTCTGTTTCGATAACGGGATGCTTAGCTAGTTTGATAAATAGTGATTCCATGATTACACCTCCGAAAATAGATTTCTAAAAGAATAACATAAAAAAAATAGGTTTACAAGTTTTTCTTGCAATTTAAAACGGTTTCATATACAATAAAGTCATCACAAAAACTCTGACGAATGATGTGATACATAAATTGAAACAGCTTAATAGAAAGTGAGTTATCCTATGTTAATTGGAATTCCAAAGGAAATTAAAAATAATGAAAATCGTGTTGCTTTGACACCTGCTGGTGTACAGAGTCTTGTTGGTCGTGGTCACCGAGTCCTCATCGAAACAAATGCTGGACTTGGTTCTGGTTTTGCTGATGCTGACTATGAAAAGCAAGGAGCTGAAATTGTCGCAACTGCTACTGAAGCCTGGGCTGCAGAATTAGTTGTTAAAGTAAAAGAACCCCTTGCTAGTGAGTACCAGTTCTTGCGTGAGGACTTACTTCTTTTCACCTACTTACACATGGCAGCTGCCCCAGAATTAGCTGATGCTATGCTTGCAGCTAAAACAACTGGTGTTGCTTATGAGACAGTCCGTGATACTCAAGGACAACTCCCACTTCTTGTTCCAATGAGTGAGGTAGCTGGTCGTATGGCAGTCCAAATCGGAGCCCACTTCTTGACGAAACAAGCTGGTGGTTCAGGAGTTCTACTCGGTGGTGTCCCTGGTGTTCCAAAAGGAAAAGTAACCATCATCGGTGGTGGTGTTGTTGGTACACACGCAGCCCGCATTGCTCTTGGTTTGGGAGCTCAAGTAACCATTCTTGATATCAGTGCTAAACGCCTCTCTGTCCTAGAAGATGTCTTTGGTCACCAAATCCAAACACTCATGTCTAACCCATTTAATATCGAAGCAAGTGTGCGTGAAGCGGACGTTGTTATCGGTGCTGTCTTGATTCCTGGTGCCAAAGCTCCAAAATTAGTGACAGATGAAATGGTACAACAAATGCGTCCTGGTTCTGTCATTGTTGACGTTGCTGTTGACCAAGGTGGTGTTATAGCGACAGCTGACCGTGTGACAACTCACGATGAACCAGTCTATGAAAAACACGGTGTTCTTCACTATGCCGTTGCTAACATTCCTGGAGCAGTTGCTCGCACATCTACGATCGCCCTTACAAATGTGACTCTTCCATATATCGAAGCCTTGGCAGGAAAAGGATTTAAGAAAGCTATCCTAGAAGACGCAGGCTTGCTTGAAGGTGTGACAACCTATCAAGGATACCTCACCAGCCAGCCTGTTGCAGAAGGCTTGGAACGTGACTTCACTACAATCAGTGAACTTGTCTAAAATGATTTATAAATTAATACTCAATGAAAATCAAAGAGCAAACTAGGAAGCTAGCCGCAGGCTGTACTGGAGTACGGCAAGGTGAAGCTGACGTGGTTTGAAGAGATTTTCGATGAGTATAAAACTACAAAAATAAGAGCAGCGCTTCCACTGCTCTTTTTTACTATTCTGTTTCTTCTTGATTTTCTTCAGCTTTGACAGGTCGAGGTTCATAGGCTCTGATAATCTGAGCAACGACTGGATGGCGAACCACATCCTTGGCTGAGAAGTGTACAAAGTCGATCTGGTGAATGTTCTTAAGTTTTTCTTGAGCATCAATCAAACCTGACTTGACGTTCCGAGGTAGGTCAATCTGACTAATATCCCCATTGACAATCATTTTAGAGTTGAAGCCTAAACGTGTCAAAAACATCTTCATCTGCATGATGGTCGTATTTTGCGCTTCGTCCAAGATGACAAAGGCATCATCCAAAGTCCGTCCACGCATATAGGCAAGAGGCGCGATTTCGATGATTTCACGTTCCATGAGACGGGTTGTTTGATCCTTACCAAGAATCTGGTACAAGGCATCATAAACTGGACGAAGATAAGGATCAACCTTTTCTTTCAAATCACCAGGTAGAAATCCTAGGCTCTCTCCTGCTTCTACTGCTGGACGTGTCAGTATGATTCGCTTGACTTGTCCACGCTTGAGGGCTGTTACGGCCAAAGTCACTGCTAAGAAGGTCTTACCTGTTCCTGCCGGCCCAATACCAAAGGTCACATCGTGTTGCTTGACACTATCCACATAAAGCTTTTGACCCAGGGTTTTAACACGAATGGGCTTACCTGTATTATCCTTGATAATCTCTTCTTCATAAAGGGCGACAAACTTATCGATTTCATTATTCTTAACCATTGTAATGGCTGTCACCACATCCGGAGTTCCAACGGTCATTCCACGATTGACCAAGACCATCAAGGCTTGGATAACTTGACGGGCTTCCTCACAAGCCGACTCCTCCCCCAAGACTTGTACAATCTCTGTACGAGCATGGATGATGACATCTAACTCATCCTCCATCAAACGAAGATGGCGCTCATTAGAACCAAAAAGATGAAACAAATCATCTGGATGACTAAGCTGAATGTCTATTGAATGTTCCTTCAAACAAAGAACCTCTCTAACTCTTTTAATTTTATAAAATGTTTCGTTTGCTTTTAGTAGTTAAAAAGTCGATTAGAAGCTAGTAAAAGTTAAACTGAATGACTATATTATAGCAAAGAGGCTGAGAAATTACTATCCCAAACCTCATCTAGTAGACTTAATGTTCTAAATATTCCTGCCAGATACGATCGAAGTCTCCCATATTAAAGGAAAAGCTAGCATGTTCCTCTAAAAAACGACTCACTTGATCGAAATCATCTGTATGTTTCGGAAAAGCGGATTCCTCAAAGGCAAGATCCGCTAAAATTGCCTTGGGACTATTGCTTTTAGGATTGCGCTCGGTCATCAGCCAAGTATAAAATGATTTTCTCATAAGCCTCCCTAAATTAATTCAGTACCAAACTGGTCTTGTTTAATTTTTCCAGCTTTCATTAAACCACCGAGTGCTTTCTTGAACTGACCTTTAGAAATACCAAAGGTTGCCTTGATGTCGTCTGGAGATGACTTATCATTTAAGGTCATGAAACCGCCATTGCTTTCCAAGTAGGTCAAAATCATCTGAGCATCATTTTCCAACATCTCAAAAGAACGAGGTTTGAGGGAGAGGTTCAGAGTGCGGTCCACCTCACGGAAGCCAATAACACGTACATCTAACACTTGCCCCAAACGAGGTTCTGCATAACGCTCACTTGGATGGATGAAGCCCAGCATATTATTTTCCGGTAAATAGACAAAGGTTCCTGATAGCTTAAGACGGTAAACAATGGCTGGCCAATTTTGATTCTGCATGTTATTGTAGGCAGGACGAGCCAATCGTTGGAAGTCTTCCTGATAAGCTAAGATTCCCCAGATACGGTCTTTCTTGTCTACTTCAAGACGTATATAAAGTTGGTCACCTTTCTTTGGCCAGAGTTCTTTAAGTTCAGGGAGAATATCTAGTGACACAACGATTTCCTTGTCTGGTAATCCTGTATCAACAAAAACCCCAAGATCCTTACGAACCTCTGTTACGGTTCCCCAACCAAATTGTTCCTGAGTTGCAGTCACTTCTGTAGTAGTGAGGCGCAATTTTTGCTTCATATCTGTATAAGCAAAACCTTTGACCGTATCACCAACTGTATGGGGACCTTCTTCTTTAGCTAGAGCATATGTTTGACCATCCTTTTGAACAAAGTAAAAAAGGTCATTTTCATCGATGATGAGTCCAACGATAAAACTTGCAAGATTTGTATTCATATTTCCTTCTTTCGAATAAAACTCAGCCAGCAATGCCAACTGAGTTTTTCTGTTTATTTCTTAGACTTCCAAGATTTCTTTTTCTTTATTGGCAGTCATGTCGTCGATGTGTTTAACAGCATCGTCTGTAGCTTTTTGAATATCTTTTTCAAGAGTCTTCAATTCATCTTCAGTGATTTCTTTAGCTTTTTCTTGTTTCTTAGCTTCATCCATAGCGTCACGACGGATATTACGGATAGCAACTTTAGCATTTTCACCGACCTTCTTCACTTCTTTAGCAAGGTCACGACGAGTTTCTTCTGTAAGAGCTGGGATAACTAAGCGAATAACAGAACCATCGTTAGCCGGTGTTATACCAAGGTCTGAAGCGTTCAAGGCACGTTCGATATCTTTCAAAGATGATTTGTCAAATGGTGTTACCAACAAGACACGCGCTTCTGGGATTGTGATAGAAGCAATTTGGTTAAGTGGTGTTTCAACACCATAGTATTCAACATGGATGCGGTCAAGTAAGCTAGCGTTAGCACGGCCGGCACGAATACTTCCAAACTCACGAGCAAGTGAGTGGTGAGATTGGGTCATTCTCTCTTTTGCTTTTTCTACGATTGCGTTTGCCATAATGATTTCTTATTCCTTTTCTTCGATATTATTTGAAACTGTAGTTCCGATATTTTCACCAAATACAACACGTTTAATATTTCCTGGTTGGTTCATGTTGAAAACTACCAAGTCAATATCATTATCCATTGAAAGTGTTGAAGCTGTTGAGTCCATGATACGAAGCCCTTTGTTAATGACATCACGGTGAGTCAATTCTTCAAATTTAACGGCTGTCTTATCTTTTTTAGGATCAGCATTGTAGACACCATCAACCCCATTCTTAGCCATCAAGATAGCGTCCGCTTCAATCTCTGCTGCACGAAGGGCGGCTGTTGTATCTGTTGAGAAGTATGGTGAACCAATTCCCGCACCAAAGATAACAATGCGTCCTTTTTCAAGATGACGAAGGGCACGACCACGAACGTAAGGTTCTGCTACTTGTTGCATGGCAATGGCTGTTTGAACACGTGTATCCACACCAACTTGTTGCAATGAATCTGCCATCACAAGAGCATTCATAACGGTTCCAAGCATTCCTGTATAGTCTGCTTGTACACGATCCATCCCAGCTTCTGCAGCAGGTTCTCCACGCCAGAGATTTCCTCCTCCGATTACGAGAGCAATCTCAATTCCTAAGTTATGTACTTCTTGAATTTCTTGAGCCATTGCTTGAACAGTTTTGATATCAATTCCGACACCACGCTCGCCAGCAAGGGCCTCACCTGATAACTTAATCAAAATACGTTTATATTTGGGTTCCACCTGACTTCGCTCCTTTATTTTATTCAAACTATTTTATCACATTTTTTGAGAATTTTATAGTCTCATGAGTTATTCTTTTGAAAATTTTAAACGGATAAAAAGTTTTCCAAATCAGCCAAGGCACGCTCTGCAATTTTTTCATAACGAGCCTTCTTATCACGAATGCGGTCGCCTTCCAATTCCTTGATAATTCCGAAATTGACGTTCATTGGTTGGAAATGTTTGCTGTCAGCATGGGTGATGTAATGAGCTAGACTTCCAATTGCCGTTGTCTCTGGGAAAATAGCCTCGCTTTCGCCCTTGAAAAGACGAGCTGCGTTAATACCAGCTACTAGACCTGATGCCGCTGACTCAACATAGCCTTCCACACCCGTCATCTGACCAGCAAAGAATAGATTTGGCTGTTTCTTAGAACGGTATATCTGTTCAAGAAGATTTGGTGAATCCATGTAGGAATTACGGTGCATAACACCATAGCGAACGAACTCTGCATTTTCAAGACCTGGAATCATTTGGAAAACACGTTTTTGTTCGCCCCATTTAAGGTGAGTTTGGAAACCAACGATATTGTAAAGACTACCTGCCGCATTATCCTGACGAAGCTGAACTACAGCGTATGGTGTCTTAAATTCTCCGTCACGAGGACCTGTGTAATCGTCTGGATACTCCAAACCAACTGGTTTCATAGGACCATAGAGCATGGTTTTGATACCCCGTTTAGCCATGACTTCGATTGGCATGCATCCTTCAAAATATTTTTCTTTTTCGAAAGAATTCAACGGAGCTTCTTCCGCATTGACCAAGGCTTCATGGAAATCCATAAACTCTTGTTTGGTCATAGGAGCATTGAGATAGGCCGCTTCTCCCTTATCATAACGAGATTTGAGATAAACCTTGTTCATATCAATCGTATTAACATCCACAATAGGCGCTGCAGCATCGTAGAAATAAAAACCGTCACCGCCATTAAGTGCGTGAATTTTCTCAGCAAGGGCATCACTAGTCAAAGGACCAGTCGCTACAACTGTAATAGCATCCGTTGGCAATTCTGTGATTTCGTCACGTACCACTTCAATCAAGGGATGATTGGCAATTTTTTCAGTGACCATTTGAGAAAAACCATCACGGTCAACCGCAAGTGCACCTCCAGCAGGAACACGGGTTGCTTCTGCTGATTCTAAGATAAGAGAACCTAGACGGCGCATTTCTTCTTTGAGGAGACCTACGGCATTTGTAAGAGCATCTCCACGCAAGGAATTAGAACACACTAATTCTGCAAAATTGTCAGTTTTGTGTTGCGGTGTTGACTTGACACCACGCATTTCATAAAGTTTAACTGGAATACCACGCTCTGCGATTTGGTAGGCTGCTTCAGAACCCGCCAAGCCCGCACCGATAACATTGATATAAGATTGAGACACGACACTAATACCTCTTTGGGTGAAACTTAAGCTCATTCCAGAACAAGTCACTAGACTGTTTGACACCCACAAATCTTTCTATTTTTTTCTTCTTCTAGTATAACAAAAAAAGGGAAGAAGGCAAACTTCCCCGTTTATTTGTTTTCCTGATGTTCTTCCCATTCGTGGTAGGCGGCGTAGAGCTGGCTTTTATTCCACTGATAAATCTTTGCGACTTCCTTAATGGCTTGATTTTTCTTAATACCTTGCTGGATACGCTCTTGAATTTCAGAAAATAAATCCTCTTCATCCTTATCCTCTACATCTTGACTAGCACCTTCTACAATGAGAAGACACTCGCCTTTGAGCGGTGTTTCAGCGATGCTTTCTAGTAATTCTGAAATTTTTCCACGTTGGTATTCTTCAAAGATTTTAGTCAATTCTCTAACCAAGACCACCGAGCGATCACCGTAGACTTCTAGCATATTTTCTAGCGTATCTGCCACACGGTGAGGTGATTCATAGAAAATCTGAGTTTCTGGATAAGCTTTTTTCGCTTCGAAAAATTGCTTTTGTTGGCCAGATTTTCGTGGTAAGAAACCATAAAAAGTGTGAGGTTGGGGTGCTAAACCGCTAGCAATCAAGGCAGAAATCCCAGCACTAGCTCCTGGAACCGTGACAACCGCGATGTCTTCTTCAATGGCAGCCTTGACCAAATCATGACCTGGGTCAGAAATACTAGGCAACCCCGCATCAGATACTTGGGCAAGATTTTGACCTTGCTTCAACAACTCAATCAAATCAGGAATTTTTTCCTTGGCATTATGCTCGTGAAAACTGATTTGCTTGGTTGAGATTTCAAAATGCTTGAGCAAAAGTCCAGTATTACGAGTATCTTCAGCCGCGATCCAGTCGACCTCCTTCAAGGTCTGAATAGCGCGGAAAGTCATATCATCTAGATTACCGATTGGCGTTGCTACTAGATAAAGCTTGCCATAGGGAGATTGTCCCTTAAAACTCTTTTGAATCTGCATACTTACTCCCTAAATAACAACTCATCACAAAACATACATTCTGCATCTTGCTCTCGACGTTGACCATAAAAGTCACGGCAAACATGAAAACCGTCCTCATAAATGCGACGGACATTTTCCCTTACATGTTTCGTTTTGGCTGGAGCAGTCTCCTCAACCTCTCCCAAACGTTCTCTCAGTTTATCATTTTCTAATCGAAGAGCTGTATTTTCCTCTACCAAACTCTTGAGATTTTTCTTGATAGCTTCGACGTCTGCCAAGGTTACCAACAATTGCTGTGAAAAGTCATCTAAAGCATCAAATAATTCTTTTTTATTCATTACAGCCCTTTCTATAATCTATCTTCACTTTAATTTTTTTGTAAAACCAGGTATTCCAAAGCGTTTTGAAAGCTAACATTGGCCCGCCACATTTTTCGAGTTTGGACGAGATTTTGCAAAATATTCCGAGCTGAAACATTGAGAATCTCTTGACCAGCTAGTACCTCTAAAATCCTGAGCACTTGATCTTGCTTTTCTTTATCATCAGCCAGACTCGTTAATTTCGCAACTTGCAAATAGGATTCTTTTTTATGGGCCAAAAGCCAAGCAAAGAGGCGTTCACTTTCATCTACTAATGTCCAAAATCCTGCTTGATGGACAAGCTTATCAGCCTCTCCCTGCGATTGACTAAACTGAGCCAATAGCTTAGCTTTATTTTTTACTAAACCAGCCTCTTCAAGCTGTGACATTAAAGTAGAGACTTGCTTCTTAAATTGGAAAATCTGTGTCCGACTTCGAATCGTTGGTAACATCTGTTCCTCATCATCAGTCAAAAAGAATATGTAGATTTCGCTCTGTGGTTCTTCAATAACCTTTAAAAGAGAATTTGCAGCGTTCACATGCATTTTTTCTGCTTGTTCGATAATAAAGACCTGCCGTTGGTTTTCAATACCAGACTGGGAAAATTGACCAACTAATTCTCGAATACGCTCCGTCTTAATGACTTGATTCAGAGGTTTAATGATGGTCACATCAGGAAATTCTTCCTGCTCAATCAATTTACAATTCCGACATTTTTCACAAGGAAAAATACCAGTTTTCTCACTACAAAAGAGACTTTTAGACAAGAAAAGGGCCATCTCTAAACTTCCAAAATTACCTGAAAAGAGATAGGCGTGATTGAGTTGCCCTTGCTCCAAGATATGGACAAACCGTTCAAATTGTAGAGGTTGACAAGCTCTTAATTGCTCTTGTTTCATCTCCTTAATCCCATCCTATCAAAAAGTAGCTGCTGCGTGTTCGCAATCACTTGATCAAGTGGTTGACTAGCATCGATTTTTACAATGCGGTCTGCTTCCTTTTCCAAAAGAGATAGATAACCCCGACGAACTTTTCGATGTAGGTCTAGGCCTTCCATGTCCAAACGATTGACTTCCCGATCACTATTGGCAGCAATACGTGCCAGCCCCTCTTCGACCTCAATGTCAAAATAAAGAGTCAAATCAGGTTTCAGTCCATCTGTCGCAAACTCATTAAGCCAATCAATAGCTTCTTTATCTAAACCACGCCCAAATCCCTGATAGGCAACTGAACTGTCAATAAAGCGGTCCATAATAACCAGTTTTCCAGCTGCAAGTGCTGGTAAGACCTTTTCCACCAAGTGTTGTCGACGACTGGCAATATAGAGGAGAAGCTCCGTCTTAGGATCCATTTCAGTATGACTAGGATCTAGAATCACTTCTCGAATCTTTTCTCCAATTAAGACCCCGCCTGGTTCACGAGTGCTTAAAACTTCTATTCCCCTATCCTCTAATATAGGGATTATGGCTTCAAGAACGCTTGTCTTTCCCGCTCCCTCTGGTCCCTCAAGAGAGACTAAAAATCCTTTTGACATGTCTGACTCATTTCTATTTTTCTCTCTTCTATTCTATCAAAAAAATAGGGATTTGTGAAAAGCTTTTTTCATTTCGCTCTTTGTAATAAAAAAGAGGTTGAGTTTTAACGCTCACCTCTTATTTGTCTAATTCTTGAGTTCTTTTGTAGGCTTGGTTGACAGCGTCCATAACGGTTCCTCTAAAAGCATGTTCTTCTAGACTTGCTACACCAGCAATGGTCGAACCACCTGGGCTACAAACTTGGTCTTTCAAGACTCCAGGATGTTGCTGACTTTCTAGTACCATTTGACCTGCACCAACTACTGTTTTAGCCGCCATTTTCAGAGCCATTTCTCTTGGCAATCCTGTCTGAACTCCTGCATCCGCTAATGCTTCGATAAAAAGATAGACAAAGGCAGGCCCACAACCTGCAAGCCCTGTCGCAGCATCTATTAAACCATCACTTATTTCAACTAACTGGCCAGCCTTGGCTAAAAGTTGACAAAAAAGTTCATTGTCTTCTGGATGACAATTTGCAGACAAGGCATAGCTAATCACTCCTTTCCCAATAGCAACAGGTGTATTAGGAATGATGCGAATAATCCGATGCTGACTTGGAAGAAGACTAGCGAGTTTTTCCAAGGTCAAACCAGCTGCCATAGAAATCAAAAGAAGACTTTCTCGTTTTTCAAGGATGGTCTGATATTGAGAAAGCAAGTCTGAGAACTGTGCAGGCTTAACTCCTAGAAAAATCACATCTGCTTCTGCGAATATTTCTTCGTTGCTAGAAGCCTGACCACCAAAGTCTGCAATAAAAGCATCCACCTTGGCTTGACTACGATTGGCAAGGAAAATCTGATGACTAGTTTTTGCCTGCAAGACTACCTTAGCTAAACTAGCACCCATATTTCCCAAACCTATAAATCCAATCTTCATCTCTTACTCCCTTATCTGTCCATCACCAGTAACTACATATTTGTAGCTAGTCAGTTCCTTTAAACCCATTGGTCCACGCGCGTGCAGTTTCTGAGTAGAAATCCCCATTTCACAACCAAGACCAAATTGGCCTCCATCTGTGAAACGAGTTGAGACATTGACATAAACCGCTGCAGAGTCTACTTGATCTGTAAAGTAAGTTGCAGCCTCAGCATTTTCAGTCACAACGGCATCCGAATGATGGGTACTGTGGGCTTCAATATGGGCAACCGCTTCTTCTAAACTGCTCACAACCTTAACAGCAAGAACATAGTCTAAAAACTCAGTGTCAAAGTCTTGGGCCTCAGCTGCTTGACCTGAAACAAACTGGCTTGCTTTGCTATCCAAGCGGAATTGAATTGGTTCCAACCCAGCTTCTTTTCGATCGGCAACCAGAACTTGCTCCAAGCGAGGAAGGAAGCTTGCTGCCTTGTCTTCATGAACAAGTAGAACCTCCATGGCATTGCAAACAGAGGGACGACTGGTTTTAGCATTGTTGATGATAGACAGAGCCTTGTCTTCGTCTGCATCCTTATCCACATAGACATGGACAATCCCAGTCCCTGTCTCGATAACAGGTACAATAGCATTTTCAACCACGGCATTGATCAAACCAGCACCCCCACGAGGAATAAGGAGGTCTAGATAGCCCTTAGCCTTCATCATGGCATAGCTACTTTCACGGCTAGTATCTTCTACTAATTGAATGACATCTGGATGAATAGTCGTTGTCTCCAGGCCCTTCTTCAAGGCTGTAACAATAGCATGAGCTGTTTGGTAGGCATCCTTACCACTACGAAGAACAACCGCATTTCCACTCTTAAGAGCCAAAGTAGCTGCGTCAGACGTCACATTTGGACGGCTTTCATAGATAATACCGATGACCCCCATAGCTACACGTTTCTTGGTGATGACCAAGCCGTTTTCAAGCTGACTAGTTTCTAAAACTTCACCGATTGGATCTGGTAAAGAAACCACTTCACGAATCCCAGTTGCCATTGCTTCTATACGACCTGCATCCAAATAAAGACGATCCAGCATCACATTTGAGATTTTCCCCTTAGCCGCTGCCATATCGAGGGCATTGGCCTCTAAAATTTCCTCAGTAGCTGCTAATAAACTTTCAGCCATGGCTAGCAAGGCTTGGTTTTTCACTTCTTCACTAGCTGTGTTAATCGATTTTTTAACAGCCTGTACCTGTTCAAATTGTTCTTGTGTACTTACCATAGTTTACCTCTAAAATTCTGTAAAGAGTAGCTGGATTTCAGGAGTAATGGAAATCCAGTCATCACGGTGGATCAAGACACCCTTGGCTTTTTGAGATCGAAGGACATCTTTCAGCCCCGATGCACCTAGTTGTACTCTACCTTTTCCGAGTGATTTTCCAGTTTCCTTATCAAAAACCGTAACAATATCACAATAGGAAAAGTTGCTTTCAACATCTACAACACCTGATAAAAGTAGACTCTTTCCATGTTGAGAGAGGGCTTCTGCAGCTCCTTTATCAACCCAAATTGCTCCCTGACTTTTGGCATAAAATGCTAGCCATTGTTTCTGGGTACGGAGCCCCTTCTCTTGCGCAACAAAGTAAGAACCGTCCTTGGTCTCCTCAGCCGCCTCAATCATGGCATCTGCTTTCAATGATGAACAGATATAAACAGGAACTCCTGATTCTGTCGCAATAGTTGCAGCCTTGATTTTTGTTAGCATGCCTCCAGTTCCATTAGATGAACCTGCTCCGCCAGCCATATCTATAATTTCACGATTGATGGTCTCGATTCGCTCCAAGCGTTTAGCTCTTGGATCCGAGTTAGGATTACCAGTATAAAGACCGTCTACATCTGTTAAGAGAACCAAAAGATCTGCCTGCACCATTGCAGCTACCTGAGCACTGAGCGTATCATTATCCCCGACCTTGAGCTCATCAATAACGACACTGTCATTTTCATTGATAATAGGAATCGCACCACGATTAAGCAGGACTGACAAAGCTTGATGGGCATTTTTATAACGTCGCTTATCGACAAAATCATCCTGAGTTAGCAAGATTTGCGCTGAAACAATCTGTCTTAAGAGCAAATTGGTTGTATATTCTTCCAGAAGCAATCCTTGACCAACCGCCGCTGAAGCTTGCTTATCCGCAATCTTTGTTGGTCGTTTTTTAAATCCTAAGGCTCCGAAACCTGCTGCAACAGCCCCAGAAGACACCAAAATCAGCTCATGACCTGCTTCATGTAGCATTGCAAGCTGCTGTGTAATAGCTTTTACTTTACTGCGAGATAAACTTCCATCTTTATGAGTCAAGGATGAAGTCCCTACCTTAAATACGATACGCTTGTACTTCATATTTTTCTCCAAATTTAATATTTAACCATTTTACCATGATTTTATGAAATTGTAAAAAAGGAACTCTCTCACTTTTGATCGAAAAAAAAAGAACCTTGCAAAGCAAGATTCTTTTAGTGTCTGACTTAAATAATTGTTCTTCTGGGAACTAAATCGAATTAAGCTTCGATTTCTGTAACCATACCTGAACCAACAGTACGTCCACCCTCACGGATAGAGAATGTAGTACCTTGTTCTACGGCGATTGGGTGGATCAACTCAACGTCGATTGTCACGTTATCACCTGGCATTACCATTTCAGTACCTGCTGGAAGTTCGATTGAACCTGTAACGTCAGTAGTACGGAAGTAGAATTGTGGACGGTAGTTGTTGAAGAATGGAGTATGACGTCCACCTTCTTCTTTAGTAAGGATGTAAACTTCACCTTTGAATTTAGTGTGTGGGTTGATTGAACCTGGTTTAGCGATAACTTGTCCACGTTCGATTTCATCACGTTGAACACCACGAAGAAGGACACCTACGTTGTCTCCTGCAAGACCTTCGTCAAGTTGTTTACGGAACATTTCAACACCAGTAACAACAGCTTTTTTAGTTTCTTCTTTGATACCAACGATTTCGATTTCGTCGTTGACACGAACAGTACCACGGTCGATACGTCCTGAAGCAACCGTACCACGTCCAGTGATTGAGAATACGTCTTCGACTGGAAGAAGCAATGGTTTGTCAGTGTCACGTTCTGGTTCTGGAATGTACTCATCAACAGTGTTCATCAATTCCATGATGATGTCTTCGTATTTAGAGTCACCTTCAAGAGCTTTAAGAGCTGAACCTTGGATAACTGGAAGATCGTCACCTGGGAAGTCGTATTCTGAAAGAAGGTCACGGATTTCCATTTCAACCAATTCAAGCAATTCTTCGTCGTCAACCAAGTCGATCTTGTTCATGAAGACGATAAGGTGTTTAACACCAACCTGACGTGAAAGAAGGATGTGCTCACGAGTTTGTGGCATTGGTCCGTCAGTTGAAGCTACTACAAGGATAGCTCCGTCCATTTGAGCGGCACCAGTGATCATGTTTTTAACGTAGTCCGCGTGTCCTGGAGCGTCGATGTGAGCGTAGTGACGTTTTTCAGTTTCGTACTCAACGTGCGCAGTGTTGATTGTGATACCGCGTTCGCGTTCTTCTGGAGCAGCATCGATAGACGCATAGTCTTTAGGTTGGTTAACTGCTGAAGGCAAGCGACGTGCCAAAACAGTTGTGATAGCTGCAGTTAGGGTAGTTTTACCGTGGTCAACGTGTCCGATAGTACCAATGTTAACGTGTGGTTTACTACGATCGTATTTTTCTTTTGCCATTTGAGTAAAAGCCTCCAATAAAATATATTTTATAGATAGACAGTAGGCAATACAGTCTAACTTTCCTTACTATTTTATCAAATTTCAGCTAAATTGCAAGTGTTTTACAAAGTTTTTGTGAATTATTCTTATTC
>NZ_JAPVZP010000011.1:0-64119 GCF_041432415.1 Streptococcus sp. 27098_8_22
GTGGGACAACTCCGCTATTATCAAACTTTTACAGTGGGTATTTGGTCCAATTCGAGTGGAGTTTGGAGCGATGGCTAAAATTGTACGTGGTTCCTCTCCAAGACCAATTTCAAAATTTATTACTGAATCTGAGCAAGGTGTACCTTGGATAAAGATTGGTGATGTTGAAAAAAACTCAAAATATTTATCAAAAACAAAAGAGAGAATTACTCAAGCTGGAAGTGAGAAGTCTCGGTTGGTAAATAAAGGTGATTTTATAATGTCAAATTCTATGAGTTTTGGTCGGCCTTATATTTTAAATATTGATGGTTGTATTCATGATGGTTGGCTAGCAATAAATGGATTTGAGGATGTATGTTTACCTGATTTTCTGTATTACTATCTATTAACCGATACTATGCAATATATGATGAGGAAGAATGCATCTAATGGAACAGTTCAAAATTTAAACGTAGATATTGTTAGACAGTTAATTATTATTTTACCGCCTTTGTCTACACAGTCACAGATAGTGTCTGTCTTGGATAAGTTTGATACCTTAACCAACTCTCTTTCTGAAGGCCTTCCAAAGGAAATCGAACTAAGACAGAAACAGTATGAATACTGGAGGAATCAATTGATCAATTTTAATGAATAAGGAAAAGTAAATCATGGCATATGAAAAAAATTTTAATACATTAGAAGATGTTGCAGACGAACTAATTTCAAGTACTAAGAAGTTGCATTTAATTTATGCTTTTAATGCCACAGGGAAAACACGTCTTTCTATGATTTTAAAGGATAAATTAAATGTATTAGGAAATGATGAAGAGGTGGAGAAAAAGAAAATACTCTATTTCAATGCTTTCACAGAAGATCTTTTTACTTGGGAAAATGATTTAGAAAATGATGAAAATAGATATCTTAAATATGATAAACGTACCTATTTTGGTAAATTTTTGGAGAATCAGCAACAATTTGATCAGGTTATTGTAAATTTTCAGAAATATGTTAGTGATTTAATAGTTCCTATTTTTGAGGATATTGAAGAACAAGTTGTTGATAACTTTGGTAATCCAGTTATTGATATTATTGGGGGACAACGTTTACCAAGATTAAAAAGTAATTTCAAAAGCATTCATTTTACTGTAGATGGTGAAACGGTCAAAATTTCTAGGGGAGAGGAGAGGATATTTGTTTGGTCTATATTCATAACTCTTTTAGAACTTATCATTGAAGAATTGAGCGACCCAGAGATCAACTCTGATTTTCAAAATTTTGAATATGTTTATATTGATGATCCAATTTCTTCATTAGATGATAACAATATCATTAATTCCGCAATCTTTTTAAAAGAGGTCATTGCAAAATCTGAAAATACAGATTTAAAATTTATACTTTCTACTCACCAACCACTTTTCTACAATGTCTTATACAATGAAATTAGATTTGAAAAGAGAATAAAGAAGATCAGTTTCTATGTAATGAAAAAAGAGATTGATAATAATGGTGAGGTAAAATATATTTTGACTGATGTTGAGAAAGATTCTCCGTTTGGTTATCATCTAAAGGTAAGAGAAGAATTACGTAGGGCTGTAGACAGTGGACGAGTAGAAAAATTTCATTATGCCTTGTTTAGAAATCTGTTAGAAAAAACAGCTACATTTTTAGGTTATGGTAGATGGGAGGAGGTTTTATTAGGATTAGAGGTAGTTGGTGAGGAGATTACCAAAGAAAATATAGAACCATATACTCAAAGGATTGATTTATTCACCCATAATCGTCAATCGGACTTGGAGTTTAGAGAATTGCAAGAACGAGAAAAAAATACCTTAATAGAATTATTCAATAGTTTTGAGATAAAATATAAATTTAACCAAAAAGAGGAAAATGAAAATGGTTGATTATTCAAAAATACATGAAGTAATTGCGGAAACAAATGAAGGGATTCTCTTGGCTGAGTATCAACCAGAGTACCGCACGGATAGAGAATATCAGTCAGAGGCTGATTTAGAAAATCAGCTGATTTCTGATTTGGTGAATCATCTCAACTATGAACGCTTAAATATTCATACTCCCGCAGAAATTTTAGCAAATACCAAGGTTCAGATTGAAAAGCTAAATAAGGTGACTTTTACAGATGATGAGTGGAATCGCTTTGTAGTGGAATATCTGGATTGTCCCAATGAAGGGTTAGTTGAAAAAACACGAAAAATCCAAGAGAATCATATCTATGACTTTGTCTTTGATGATGGACGGATTAAAAATATTTTCATCATTGATAAGAAAAACATTCACAACAACAGTATGCAGGTCATCAACCAAGTGACCCAGGTGGGTAGTCATACTAATCGTTACGATGTCACTATCTTAGTAAATGGTCTACCTCTAGTTCAGATTGAATTAAAGAAGCGAGGGGGAAGTCTTAAAGAAGCTTTTGAACAAATCCATAGATATAGTAAGGAGAGTTTCAATAGCGAAAACTCTTTATACAAGTATATTCAAATATTTGTGATTTCTAATGGGACTTTTACACGCTATTTTGCAAATACAACAGCTCAGAATAAAAATCATTATGAGTTCACCTGTGAATGGGCAGACCGTAAAAATAAAACAATTCATGACCTTGAGGACTTTACCGTTACTTTCCTAAGTAAACGAGTTCTCTTGGAAGTATTGACTAAGTATTGTGTTTTTGATACTAATAATACCTTGCTCATCATGCGCCCTTATCAGATAGCGGCTACTGAGAGTATCATACGCAAGATTCATTCATCTAATGAGATGAGGAACTTTGGCACTATCAATGCCTGTGGCTATGTCTGGCATACAACGGGTTCAGGGAAAACTTTGACCAGCTTTAAGACAGCTCGTTTGGCGACAGAGTTGGACTATATTGATAAAGTGATTTTTGTGGTGGATAGAAAAGATTTAGATCACCAAACTATGAATGAATATCGAAAATTTCAACCAAATTCAGTCAATGGTAGTAACAATACAAAAGAACTCCAACGTAGTATTGAAGAAAATGATGATCGAATTGTTGTCACAACTATTCAGAAGTTAAATAAATTTATAACAGCAAATCCAAACCATGAAATATACAGTAAGAAATGTGTCTTGATTTTTGACGAGTGTCACCGCTCTCAGTTTGGGAAGGCTCAAAAGCGTATTAAAAAATCCTTTAAACAGTATGCTTTATTTGGATTTACAGGGACACCGATTTTCCCAGAAAATAGCTTGACGGGAGAGACTACACAAGAGGTTTTTGGAGAGCAACTTCATAACTACGTTATAACGGATGCTATTCGAGATAAAAAGGTGTTGAAGTTCAAGGTTGATTACAACTATATCAAGCCTGAAATCAATAAGTATAGAGAAGCAGAAAAGGCAGTTGGCCGAGAGCTCGATGAGAAGAAACTCAAAAAGATAGAGAAGGAACTTCTTCTCCATCCTGAACGGATTGCAACCATTACAGAGTATCTGTTAAGAGTTTATGATGATAAGACGCATCGAAATCAACACTATACTCATAAACAAAAACAATTGTTTGGATTTAATGCCATGCTGGCAGTACAAAGCATTGATGCTGCGAAATTATACTATGAAGAACTTCAGCGACAACAAGCAGCTTTACCAGAAGCTAAACGCTTAAAAGTTGCAACCATCTTTAGCTTTGCGCCTAACGAAGAACAGTCAGCTTATGGAGAAATTCAAGATGAAGAGTTAGAGCCTAAAGATACAGCCATGCCTCTTTCATCTAAAGAGTTCCTTTCTAAGGCAATCTTCGATTATAATCAAATGTTCAAGACCAACTTTTCTACTGATGGGAAAGAGTTTCAAAATTACTATCGTGACCTTTCCAAACGTGTCAAGTCCAAGGAAGTGGATTTGCTGATTGTAGTTGGTATGTTCTTGACTGGATTTGATGCTCCAACCATGAATACTCTCTTTGTCGATAAAAATTTGCGTTATCATGGCTTGATTCAGGCATTCTCGAGAACCAATCGAATTTTTAACAAGGTTAAACCTTTTGGTAATATTGTTTGTTTCCGTGATTTAGAGAAGGCTACGCAAGAAGCTATTAAGACTTTTGGGGACACCAATAAGCTTGATATTATCTTAGAAAAAAGCTTTAGTGAATACATGGATGGTTTCGTGGATCAGATAACTGGTATCAAAGTTAAAGGTTATAAAGAAGTCTGTCAGGAAATTCTGGAAAGATTCCCTAATCCACAAGAAATAGAAACAGAACATGATAAAAAAGAGTTTGTTAAGTTATTTGGTGAGTTTCTGAAACTTGATAACGTTCTTCGAAATTATGATGAGTTTCAGGAAATCGACAAGCCTATCTCGGAAGGTTATCTCCAAGATTTAAGAAGTTCTTATGTAGAAATTCGAGATGAATTCTTAAACCTTAAAAATTATGAAAGAACAAAAGACTTAGGTGTTGACCTTTCAGATATTGAATTTGAGATTGAGCTCTTAAAAACTGACGAGATTAATCTAGATTATATTCTTGCTTTGATTGTCGAAAAATCGAAGAACTCTGAGTCTAAAGAAGCAATGAAAGCAGAAGTTAGCCGTGTGATTCGTTCTAGTATTGATATTCGTGCTAAGGAAGAGCTGGTGATTGGCTTTATCAATGATACTGATTTAGCGAGTCTGAAAGACCATGATGAAATTATCAATGCATTCTATGCTTATGGTAAAGAACGTAAAGCAGTCGCTATTCGTGAGTTAGCAGAGTCTGAAAATCTTGTAAAAGATTATCAATTATTCATTGATCGTTCTATTCAACGTGGTTATGCTGAGAATAGTGGAGCTGATCTGGATTCGATTATTCCACCGACTTCTCGTAGACAAGGAGCTCGTGAACGTAAGAAACAAGAAGTTTTACATCAGATTCAATCATTAGTTGAAATTTACTCAGGAATTTAGCGAAGTGGACATTAGATTCATCTAAAAATCGATTCGCTCATTTTAAAAATACAACTTTGTTTCCGTATTTCCTGGGAACTAGTAGAAAGTTAGGAGAAATATGGAAAATAACAACCAACGTGCCCTTTGTCAGCAACTCTGGGCGGAAAATAAATACCTTGTTTTGAGTCATTCTAGCAATATTTACAAGGATATTCACCAGTATCTCAAGCAAGAAGTGGTGGAGCTGAATCAGGTTCAAGAGATGATTGACCGTGCCTGCCAGATTCCAGAACACAGGGGTCAGGTTTGCAATGCTTTTCAGCATATTTGGGGCTATTTTAAAAAGCAAGCCAGTATTGATGAGCGCAAAGACTATATGCTTTTGCTGGATCGCTATCGCTTTGGTCAGGCTTCCAAGGAAGACTTGATTGCTAGGACTAGAGACTTGCTTGAGCGTTACCCAAATGCTTATCTGCAACATTCTACCCTGCTGAAAGGAGACTCCCATGAGACTTTGGCATGAGACTTTGATTTCACAACTTCCCCGTCCTCAGCTCTTGGGGCAACATCGAGAGTGCTGCGCCCTGCGTGGCAATGGCTGGGGCAGAAAGCATGCGACGGTTGACTATGTCTTTACCCACTCGCCTTATCGTCTCTATGCCTATCATCGTTTGATCATGGAGGAGATGGCTGACCGTGGCTACAATGTCAGTCCAGAGTGGCTGGACAAGAACTACCGAGGTAAGACCTGTCCTTCCTATGAAGACTTAGCAGAGGAAAAGCTGAATAGTCCTATCTATAGCGAGCATGACTCTGCCTACTATGAGGAATGTCTGGCTAATCTCCGTGAGAAGGGGATAGACCTATAGTCTTTTCTAATAGCAAGCCATAGTCAACTATCTGTTTACTCAAGTTTGACTATGAACAGGACTATCTTGAAATACTGTTAACCATTGTCTACCAAAGGATTTGGAGAATCTTCTCCAAATCTTTTTTTGTCTTCTAAACCGAGGTATAGTTTCAGACTATATCAAAGCCTAATTTTTTACAATTATACAGATGATTTCTTTTCTGTTAAGATAGTTTCAACAACAATTTTTGGAGGACAAAACATGTCAACTACAATTATCGGTTTCCCTCGTTTGGGTGAATTCCGCGAATTAAAATTTACAACTGAAAAATACTTTAGAAAAGAAATCTCAGAAGAAGAACTTTTGGCTGCTGCGAAAGAATTACGTGCAAAACACTGGAACATCGTTAAAGAAAAAGGCATCACTGAAATCCCATCAAATGACTTTTCTCACTACGACAACTTCCTTGATGCTGCCTTCCTTTTCAACGTAGTTCCTGCATCTGTTCAAAACTTGGACTTGTCAGACCTTGAACGCTACTTTGCTTTGGGACGTGGATACCAAGGAGAAAAAGGGGATGTTCGTGCCCTTCCGATGAAGAAATGGTTCAACACCAACTACCACTACATCGTTCCTAAATTTGAAAAAGACACTCAAGTAAAATTGGCTGGTCACAAGATCTTTGATGAGTTCCAAGAAGCTAAAGAGCTTGGACTTAACACTCGTCCTGTCCTTGTAGGTCCATTCACTTTCCTTCAATTGTCAGACTTTGAAGAAGGTGTGAAAGCAGAAGACTTCGTAGATAGCTTAGTAGCTGCTTATCAAGATGTTTTTGCGAAATTGGCTGAACTTGGTGCAACTCGTATCCAACTCGACGAAGCTGCTCTTGTCAAAGACTTGACAGAAGAAGAAAAAGCACTCTTCTTGAACATCTACAACAAACTCTTGGCTGACAAAAAAGGTCTTGAAGTCTTGCTTCAAACTTACTTCGGTGACGTTCGTGACGTTTACGCTGACCTTGTGAAATTGCCAGTAGATGCCATCGGTCTTGACTTCGTTGAAGGTAAGAAAACTCTTGAACTCGTTAAAGGTGGATTCCCAGCTGACAAGACTCTTTATGCAGGTATTGTCAATGGTAAGAACATCTGGCGCAACAACTACGAAAAGAGTTTGGCTGTTCTTGAGCAAATCCCAGCTGAAAACATTGTTTTGACAAGCTCATGCTCACTTCTTCATGTGCCATTTACAACAGCTAATGAAGAATTTGAACCAGCTATCTTGAACCACTTTGCATTTGCAGTTGAAAAATTGGATGAAATCCGTGACTTGGATGCTATCCGCAACGGTCAAGGTGCAGAAGCACTTGCAGCTAACAAAGAACTCTTTGCGACTGAACGTGTTGGCGAAAATGCGGAACTTCGTGCTCGTATCGCTGGATTGACAGATGCAGACTACACTCGTTTGCCAGCCTTTGCTGAACGTGAAGCAATCCAAGAAGATGCCTTCAAACTTCCAGCTCTTCCAACAACAACCATCGGTTCATTCCCTCAAACAAAAGAAGTTCGTGCTAAACGTTTGGCCTTCCGTAAGGGTGAATTGTCACAAGAAGAATACGATGCCTTCCTTGCTGAGACTATCGACGAATGGATCAAATGGCAAGAAGAAGTTGGATTTGACGTGCTTGTACACGGTGAATTCGAGCGTAATGACATGGTTGAGTACTTCGGTCAAAACTTGTCAGGTTACCTCTTCTCTAAGAATGGTTGGGTACAATCATACGGTATGCGTGGGGTTAAACCACCAATCATCTGGGGTGATGTGACTCGTCTCAACCCAATCACTGTGAAATGGTCTAGCTACGCACAAAGCCGTACTGACAAACCTGTTAAAGGTATGTTGACTGGACCTGTTACTATCCTTAACTGGTCATTCCCACGTGAAGACATCTCTATTAAGGATTCTACTCTTCAAATCGCTCTTGCAATCAAGGATGAAGTTCTTGACCTTGAAGCTGCAGGCGTGAAAATCATCCAAATCGACGAGGCTGCTCTTCGTGAGAAATTGCCACTCCGTCGTAGCGACTGGTACGAAGACTACCTTGACTGGGCTATTCCAGCCTTCCGCTTGGTACACTCAACAGTAGCACCAGACACACAAATCCACACTCACATGTGTTACTCAGAATTTACAGATATCATCCCAGCTATCGACAACATGGATGCAGACGTTATCTCATTTGAAGCTAGCCGTTCAAACCTTGAAATCTTGGACGAACTCAAAGCGAAAAACTTCCAAACAGAAGTTGGACCTGGGGTTTACGATATCCACTCACCTCGTGTACCTAATGAAGGTGAAATCGACCACACAATCGAAGCAATCCTTGCGAAAGTACCAAGCAAGAAAGTTTGGATCAACCCTGACTGTGGTTTGAAAACACGTGGTATTCCAGAAACGAAAGAAAGCTTGATTCGCCTTGTAGAAGCTGCCAAAGCTGCGCGTGAGAAATTGTAAGAAAAGACAGTTCTCTCTACACGGTTGATCAGTAAGAAATCAACTAGAAAAAGGTTATTACATATGTCGCGTCAAACACCGTCACTCTCATTTGAAGTTTTCCCTCCCAACCCATCAGTAGGCAATGACAAAATTATTGCAGCTCTGAAAGACATGCAGGGCTTGGCACCACACTTCATCAGTGTAACTGCCAGCAATAATAAATTTAATATCAAAGAGACGACGGTTCGTTTGGCAGACTATATCCAAAATGACTTGGAGATTCCGACCATTGCTCACTTGCCAGCTATCTACCTGACCAAGGATAAGGTGGCTGAGACTATTGCAGATTTGGATAAGGTTGGGGTTCAGAAAATTTTGGCTCTTCGTGGAGATATCATTCCTGATGTTGAGCCACAAAAGGATTTTCGTTACGCCACAGACTTGATTGAGTTTATCAATGAACAGGCACCGCACTTTGAAATTATTGGTGCTTGTTATCCAGAAGGACACCCTGATTCGCCAAACCAAATCTCAGATATTCAAAATCTCAAGAAAAAAGTAGATGCAGGCTGTTCAAGCCTTGTCACTCAGCTTTTCTTTGACAACGAGCGTTTCTACGATTTCCAAGACAAATGTACCTTGGCTGGGATTGATGTTCCCATTCATGCGGGTATCATGCCAATCCTCAATCGTAACCAAGCGCTTCGTCTCTTGAAGACTTGTGAGAATATCCATCTCCCACGTAAGTTTAAGGCTATCTTGGACAAGTATGAGAATGATCCTGAGTCACTCAGAGCAGCAGGACTTGCCTATGCTGTAGACCAAATCGTGGACTTGGTAACGCAAGACGTAGCAGGCGTGCATCTCTACACCATGAACAACGCAGACACTGCTCAGTACATCCACCAAGCAACCCATGCCTTGTTCAATCATCAACCTTAAAATAATTAAAAGCAAACCATTCTTCTTTTCATAGCAGAATGGTTCCTTTTTTATAGAAAAGACCGTACTTTTTAAGAAAAATATGATAAAATAGACTCTGTACGTACTTGATACAAAGATGAGGGTATTTAGGTTGTAAAGGTTGCGAAAACGAAACTCAAAAAGTCCAAAATATCTTGATTAATTGAACTCGGCCAAAAAGCTGTGTAAAAAAGATAAACTGTCTTGTCTTCATCGAAGACTTCGTCAGTTTCCTATTTTTACTTTGCTTTTGACGGCCTTAGTATCTTGATCTTTGTAGGCAAGGCGTATAATTTTATCAATCCAAAGGGGATTACAATGACAAAACAAGTGTTTCAAACGACTTTCGCGGGTCGTGAGTTGATCGTAGAGACTGGTCAGGTTGCTAAGCAAGCAAATGGCTCTGTTGTGGTACGTTACGGTGAGTCAACTGTCTTGACTGCTGCCGTTATGTCTAAGAAGATGGCAACTGGGGATTTCTTCCCGCTTCAAGTCAACTACGAAGAAAAAATGTATGCGGCTGGGAAATTTCCTGGTGGTTTTATGAAACGTGAAGGGCGTCCTTCAACAGATGCGACCTTGACAGCGCGTTTGATCGACCGTCCAATCCGTCCAATGTTTGCGGAAGGTTTCCGTAATGAAGTGCAAGTCATCAACACTGTGCTTTCTTACGACGAAAATGCATCTGCACCAATGGCAGCTATGTTTGGTTCATCATTGGCACTTTCTATCTCAGATATTCCATTTGATGGACCAATCGCTGGGGTACAAGTAGGCTATGTTGATGGAGAAATCGTCATCAACCCAACTCAAGAACAAGCAGAGCAATCGCTTCTTGAATTGACAGTAGCTGGTACTAAGCACGCTATCAACATGGTAGAGTCTGGTGCTAAAGAATTGTCAGAAGAAATCATGTTGGAAGCTCTTCTTAAAGGACATGAAGCTGTTAAAGAATTGATTGCCTTCCAAGAAGAAATCGTTGCGGCAGTCGGTAAAGAAAAAGCAGAAGTAGAATTGCTTCATGTGGATGCTGACTTGCAAGCTGAAATCATCGCAGCCTACAACAGCGATCTTCAAAAAGCGGTTCAAGTTGAAGAAAAATTGGCGCGTGAAGCCGCAACTCAAGCAGTGAAAGATCAAGTCACAGCAGTTTACGAAGAAAAATATGCAGACCACGAAGAATTTGACCGTATCATGCGTGATGTGGCTGAAATCTTGGAACAAATGGAACACGCAGAAGTACGCCGTTTGATCACAGAAGACAAGGTTCGTCCTGACGGCCGTAAGGTCGATGAAATCCGTCCTTTGGATGCGGTTGTCGACTTCCTTCCTCGTGTACACGGTTCAGGTCTCTTCACTCGTGGACAAACTCAGGCTCTTTCTATCTTGACTTTGGCACCAATGGGTGAAACGCAAATCATCGATGGTTTGGATCCAGAGTACAAGAAACGCTTTATGCACCACTATAACTTCCCACAATACTCTGTTGGTGAAACTGGACGTTACGGTGCGCCTGGTCGTCGTGAAATTGGTCACGGTGCTCTCGGTGAGCGTGCACTTGCTCAAGTGTTGCCAAGCTTAGAAGAATTCCCATATGCGATCCGTTTGGTAGCAGAAGTCTTGGAATCAAACGGTTCTTCATCTCAAGCATCTATCTGTGCGGGAACACTTGCCCTTATGGCTGGTGGTGTACCAATCAAGGCGCCGGTAGCAGGGATTGCCATGGGTCTCATCTCAGATGGAAACAACTACACAGTATTGACAGATATCCAAGGTTTGGAAGACCACTTTGGAGACATGGACTTCAAGGTTGCGGGTACTCGTGACGGGATTACAGCTCTTCAAATGGATATCAAGATCCAAGGGATTACTGCAGAAATCTTGACGGAAGCTCTTGCCCAAGCCAAGAAAGCTCGTTTTGAAATCCTTGATGTGATTGAAGCTACTATTCCAGAAGTTCGTCCAGAATTGGCTCCAACAGCTCCGAAAATTGATACTATCAAGATTGATGTGGACAAGATCAAGATTGTTATCGGTAAGGGTGGAGAAACCATCGATAAGATCATCGCTGAAACAGGCGTTAAGATTGATATCGACGAAGAAGGAAACGTGTCTATCTACTCTAGCGACCAAGCTGCCATTAACCGCGCTAAAGAAATCATTGCTGGTTTGGTTCGTGAAGCAAAAGTGGACGAAGTTTACCATGCCAAAGTTGTGCGTATCGAGAAATTCGGTGCCTTTGTCAACCTCTTTGACAAGACTGATGCCCTCGTTCATATCTCTGAAATGGCTTGGACTCGTACTAATAATGTAGAAGATTTAGTTCAAATTGGTGATTTTGTGGATGTTAAGATTATCAAGATCGATGAAAAAGGTCGTGTAGATGCTTCTATGAAGGCACTCTTGCCACGTCCACCAAAACCTGAACGTTCAGAAGAAAAAGGGGATAAAGGTCATCGCCATGACGATCGTCCTCGTCACCATCACAAGGACCACAAACCAAAGAAAGAATTTACTGAAACACCAAAAGACTCAGAATAAGAAAGGAGAAATGTATGGGATGGTGGCGTGAAACCATTGATATCGTAAAAGAAAATGATCCAGCGGCTCGCACCACTTTGGAGGTTCTTTTGACCTATCCTGGTGTGAAAGCCTTGGCTGCTCACCGTCTCTCTCATTTTCTCTGGAACCATGGCTTTAAGCTTTTAGCTCGTATGCACAGCCAGTTTTGGCGTTTTTGGACTCAGATTGAGATTCACCCTGGAGCTCAAATCGAATCAGGTGTCTTCATTGACCATGGAGCAGGACTTGTGATTGGGGAGACAGCTATCGTTGAAAAAGGTGTTCTCCTTTATCATGGGGTAACCCTTGGTGGGACAGGTAAGGATAGTGGCAAACGCCATCCGACTGTTCGTAAAGGAGCGCTCATTTCTGCTCATGCCCAAGTCATCGGTCCTGTAGAGATTGGTGAAAATGCCAAGGTCGGTGCTGCAGCGGTCGTTGTAGCAGATGTTCCTAGTGATGTGACGGTTGTCGGTATTCCAGCCAAGATTGTCAGAGTGCATGGGCAAAAGGATGAACCAACTATTCACGAAGTCGAAGAAAAACGAGAATACTACGTGAATAAGATGGAGCATGCTAAGGAAGCTAGCCATCGGTCTTCGAGCTTGTAAGGAGATCGCTACATGATTCAATCAACCAATACATTGAATGACCACCAACTACTGGAAGCAAAAGCCCTTATTGCCACCTGTCGGAACTATGACGGAACTTTTCGGGATCCTTATCTTTCCAATATGCTCAATTTTGACCCCAACATGCCCGCCTTTTTCCTTTGTTATGAAAAAGGTGAACTTGTTGGTCTATTAACCGTCTATGCAGATGACCAAGATGTTGATGTGGCGATCCTGGTCCACCCTAATCATCGTCGTCAGGGAATTGCACGAGCTTTGTATAGAAGTTTTGAGAAAGAAACGGCATCTTATCCAATTGAGTCTGTGACTTTTCAGACAGAGCGTGTTTTTCTAGAGAATCATCCTGATTTTGCCAGCAATTGGGGATTGGTCGAGGATGAAGAGACAGAAACCTGGTTAGGACGTGATCGAACCGCTTATGCATTAGATTCCCGTTCAGATGTCAATGTGCTCTTAGCAGAACCTTCTTATCTTGAAGCCATTGCCCAGCTCCACCACCAAACCTTTTCAGATGAAGTGGAAGCACCAGAAGTGAGCCACAGATACATTTCGGAGGCCTTGAAGGATCCTGATAGTCTGCTTTACATATTACTCAAAGAAGGTCAAGTGATTGGCGTTTGTACGGTCGATGTGTCTGGAAAATGCAATTACCTTTATGGACTAGCGATTGCTGAAGTTTATCGTGGGCAAGGTTACGGAAGCTATCTAGCAAAATCAATCGTCAACCAACTCATGGAGCAAAATGATAAGGCATTTCAGATTGCCGTGGAAGATAGCAATGTTGGTGCCAAACGCTTGTATGAAAAGATTGACTTTGTCAAACAGACTCAGGCGGTTTACTTGAAGCCAAAAGAGTAGAAACAGAAAGGAGTCAGTGAGTGATTAAAATCTATGACACCATGTCTCGTGATTTGCGAGAATTTGTCCCAATCGAGGACGGTAAGGTCAAGATGTATGTCTGTGGGCCAACTGTATATAACTACATCCACGTGGGGAATGCCCGCTCGACAGTAGCCTTTGATACTATTCGTCGCTATTTTGAATACCGTGGCTACGAAGTAGCCTACATTTCCAACTTTACGGATGTGGATGACAAGATTATCAACCGTGCCAAGGAAGAAGGTATCACACCTCAGGAAGTAGCGGACAAGTATATCGCTGCCTTTCGTGAGGATGTGACAGCCTTGGGTGTGAAGCCTGCGACTCGTCATCCACGTGTAGTCGAGTTTATGGCTGACATCATCCGCTTTGTAGAAGACTTGATTGAAAAGCGCTATGCCTATGAGAGTCAAGGGGATGTCTATTTCCGTGTAGAAAAATCCCACAACTATGCTAAGTTAGCTAATAAAACCCTAGAAGACTTGGAGTTAGGTGCTTCAGGTCGGACAGACGAAGAAACAGCCCGCAAGGAAAACCCTGTAGACTTTGCTCTTTGGAAATCTGCTAAACCAGGTGAGATTTCTTGGGACAGTCCTTGGGGACCTGGACGTCCAGGCTGGCATATCGAATGTTCGGTCATGTCAACGGAGATTTTGGGTGATACCATCGATATTCACGGTGGTGGAGCTGACCTTGAGTTTCCTCACCATACCAACGAAATTGCCCAGTCTGAAGCTAAAACAGGCAAGACCTTTGCCAACTACTGGATGCACAATGGTTTTGTCAATATCGACAATGTCAAGATGTCTAAGTCTTTGGGTAACTTTATTACCGTTCATGATGCTCTCAAAACCATTGATGGTCAAGTATTACGATTCTTCTTTGCGACCCAGCACTACCGTAAGCCAATCAACTTTACAGAAAAAGCTGTGCGTGATGCCGAGACCAATCTCAAATATCTGAAACATACCTATGAGCAGCCATTTACTGGAACTGTAGATGCGGAGGAGTTGCAAACTTTTAAAGATAAGTTTGTAGCGGCTATGGATGAAGATTTCAATACAGCAAATGGTATCACAGTCGTCTTTGAAATGGCCAAGTGGATCAACTCAGGAAACTATGATGCAGTGGTTAAGGAAACTCTTGCAGCTATGTTAGAAGTCTTTGGAGTGGTCTTTGTTGAGGAAGTTTTGGATGAAGAGATTGAAGCCTTGATCCAAAAACGTCAAGAAGCACGTGCAAATAAAGACTTTGCAACAGCTGACCAAATCCGTGACCAACTAGCTGCACAAGGAATTAAGCTATTTGACACCAAGGATGGAGTGAGGTGGACACGTGATTGATGTCAATCTCATTAACGGGATTGCTCTAGCTTTTGAAGGAGATGCGGTTTATTCTATGTATATCCGTCGCCATCTCATTCTCAAAGGCATGACCAAGCCCAATAAACTCCACCAAGAGGCAACCAAGTATGTGTCGGCCAAGGCTCAGGCACACTTGATTTCCCTCATGCTGGAAGAAGAAGTCCTAACGGAAAAAGAGGAAGAAATCTATAAACGGGGTCGTAACACCAATAGTCACACAAAGGCTAAAAATGCGGATGTGGTGACCTATCGTATGTCTACGGGTTTTGAAGCGGTCATGGGCTATCTTCATATGACAGGAAATGTGGAGCGCCTCGAAACCTTGATTTCTTGGTGCATCCAAAAAGTGGAGGGCTAGAGATGATTGCAAAAGAACTACTGGATTGGTTTCCTGATGGTAAAATCTTAGATCAGCCAGTTGATAAAGAGGGTTATCTAAGTCTACCTCTGTCAAATTATCAGTGGCTTTTGCTTGAGGAAACTAGTCTTAGCGAGCGTGAAAAACAGCTGGTAGCTCTCTTAACCAAACAGGAGCAAACCATTTCCCTTAATCCTTGGTATACTTATCTGATCGAAGGTAAGGGACAGGCACCGCAAAACTTTAAAAAGTTGCAGCTTGTTTATTGCCACCTCTCCTATTTCCAACAGGAGAATTTGACGTCTTGGTTAGAGATGATGGGAACCCTCTTTCCAAATTGTCAAACAGTGCTTCAGGTGGGAGCGCAGGATTACATTTTTGTTCTCCAACAGGATAAGTACACATCTGTTCGTTCTATCTTGATGGATACCTTGGAAGCAGTAGAATATGACTTTGGAGTACGTTTATCCATCATGTTAGGTCAGGTCTGGTCACAGACAGGACATCAGGCTCTGTCAGATCTCATCAAAGCAGAACGTGACTTGTTCAAAAACTGGTGGCGACAAGGGCATCAAGGTTTCCATACTTTTTCTCAACTCTATCTGTGGAGTATGGGTGAAAGAATTGTGGATCTTCGAGTGATCAAGGAATATCTGCATCGGATGATTGTGGACCAGGATCAGATTCAGGAAATCATCCTTTCACTGTGGGAAAACAGTGCAGTCCTGACCAAAACAGCTCAACAACTGTATCTGCATCGCAATTCTCTCCAGTACAAGATTGATAAATGGGAAGAATTGACAGGGCTTCAGTTGAAAGAATTGACTGACCTCACCTTGTGTTATCAGTTGATTTTACCAGGTATAATCTAAAGTTTTGTGCAAGTTGCACAGAACTTTTTTATTTTTTTGGTCACCTTGCCATAGAAAAGTAAAACGTTTTCATCTATAATAAAACTATCAAATGACAAAAGGAGTTCTCCACAATGGTAGAATTAAATCTTAAAAATATTTACAAAAAATATCCAAACAGCGAACACTATTCAGTTGAAGATTTCAACTTGAACATCAAAGACAAAGAGTTTATCGTTTTCGTAGGACCTTCAGGATGTGGTAAATCAACTACTCTTCGTATGATTGCTGGTCTTGAAGACATCACAGAAGGTACTGCATCTATCGATGGAGTGGTTGTCAACGACGTAGCTCCAAAAGATCGTGACATCGCCATGGTATTCCAAAACTACGCTCTTTACCCACACATGACTGTATACGATAACATGGCTTTCGGTTTGAAATTGCGTAAATACAGCAAGGAAGACATCGACAAACGTGTACAAGAAGCAGCAGAAATTCTTGGTTTGAAAGAATTCTTGGATCGTAAACCAGCTGACCTTTCAGGTGGTCAACGTCAACGTGTTGCCATGGGTCGTGCAATCGTCCGTGATGCCAAAGTATTCTTGATGGACGAACCTTTGTCAAACTTGGATGCTAAACTTCGTGTATCAATGCGTGCTGAAATCGCTAAAATCCACCGTCGTATCGGAGCTACAACTATCTACGTAACTCACGACCAAACAGAAGCGATGACACTTGCAGACCGTATCGTTATCATGTCAGCAACTAAGAACCCTGCTGGTACAGGTACTATCGGACGTGTTGAACAAATCGGTACTCCTCAAGAAGTTTACAAAAACCCAGTTAACAAATTCGTAGCAGGATTTATCGGAAGTCCAGCTATGAACTTTATCAACGTTAAATTGAACGGTGACCGCATCGTTGCTGACGGCTTTAACTTGAAAGTTCCAGAAGGTGCTTTGAAAGTTCTTCGTGAAAAAGGCTACGAAGGTAAAGAATTGATCTTCGGTATCCGTCCAGAAGATGTGAATGCAGAACCTGCTTTCCTTGAAACATTCCCAGAATCAGTTGTGAAAGCAACTATCTCTGTATCAGAATTGCTTGGTTCAGAATCTCACCTATACTGCCAAGTTGGTAAAGATGAATTCGTTGCTAAGGTTGACGCACGTGACTACTTGCAAGCTGGTGCAACTGTGGAACTTGGATTTGACTTGAACAAAGCTCACTTCTTCGATGTAGAAACTGAAAAAACAGTTTACTAAGATAGATTTGAATAAATCAACACTACTAGAGTTTTTCTGGTAGTGTTTTTTTATTAAGTTTAGCAAACTCTTACAGAAGAGGCTTTTCTAGTTTTCATATCCTCAAAAAAGTGTTAAAATGGTAGGAAGAATTGGAGAGTATGCATGCCGAAAGAAGTAATTTATTCAGGTGATGAAGTCGTCGCTTTAACGCAAAAATATTTATCGAAAGAAGATGTGGCTTTTGTACACAAGGCCTTGGTTTACGCTGTAGAATGCCATAGTGGCCAATATCGTAAATCAGGCGAGCCTTATATTATCCACCCTATTCAGGTAGCAGGAATCTTGGCTAAACTCAAGCTAGATGCTGTTACAGTTGCCTGTGGTTTTTTGCATGACGTGGTAGAAGACACAGAAGCTACCTTGGATGACTTAGAGCGTGAGTTTGGTCATGATGTTCGAGTGATTGTGGACGGTGTTACCAAACTTGGTAAGGTTGAGTACAGGTCTATCGAAGAGCAGCTGGCTGAAAACCACCGCAAGATGCTTATGGCCATGTCAGAGGATATCCGTGTTATCTTGGTCAAACTTTCTGACCGTCTGCACAATATGCGCACCCTCAAACATCTTCGTAAGGACAAGCAGGAGCGTATTTCTAGAGAAACCATGGAAATCTATGCACCTCTTGCTCACCGTTTGGGGATTTCAAGTGTTAAGTGGGAACTAGAAGACCTCTCTTTCCGCTATTTGAATCCAACTGAATTTTACAAGATTAGTCACATGATGAAGGAAAAACGTCAAGAACGCGAAGCCTTGGTCGATGAAGTTGTGACGAAACTTGAGGAATACTCATCTGAGCGCCACCTTACAGGGAAAATCTATGGCCGTCCAAAGCATATCTACTCTATTTATCGCAAGATGCAGGATAAGAAAAAACGCTTTGAGGAGATCTATGACCTAATTGCCATTCGCTGTATCCTAGACACTCAGAGTGATGTCTATGCGATGCTAGGTTACGTTCATGAGCTTTGGAAACCAATGCCAGGTCGTTTCAAGGACTATATTGCCAACCGTAAGGCCAATGGTTACCAGTCTATCCATACGACTGTTTACGGACCAAAAGGACCGATTGAGTTCCAGATTCGTACCAAGGAAATGCATGAGGTTGCTGAGTACGGTGTTGCGGCTCACTGGGCCTACAAAAAAGGAATGAAAGGTCAAGTTAATAGCAGGGAATCTGCCATTGGGATGAACTGGATCAAGGAGATGATGGAGCTCCAAGACCAGGCGGATGATGCCAAGGAATTTGTAGATACGGTCAAAGAAAACTATCTGGCTGAGGAGATTTATGTCTTTACTCCAGATGGCGCGGTTCGTTCACTTCCAAAAGATTCTGGCCCGATTGACTTTGCTTATGAGATTCATACTAAAATTGGGGAAAAAGCAACAGGTGCCAAGGTTAATGGCCGCATGGTACCATTGACTACCAAGCTAAAAACAGGTGACCAGGTTGAAATCATCACCAATCCAAATTCATTTGGACCAAGCCGTGACTGGCTCAACATGGTTAAGACCAGCAAGGCTCGAAATAAAATTCGTCAGTTCTTTAAAAACCAAGACAAAGAATTGTCCATCAATAAAGGTCGAGAATTGCTAATTAGTCAGCTCCAAGAAAATGGCTATGTGGCTAATAAATTTATGGATAAACGTCACATGGATGAAGTCCTTCAAAAAACCAGCTACAAGACAGAAGAAGCTCTCTTTGCTGCCATTGGTTTTGGAGAAATCGGAGCCATCACTGTCTTTAACCGTTTGACGGAGAAAGAACGTCGTGAAGAAGAGCGTGCCAAGGCCAAGGCAGAGGCTGAAGAATTGGTTAAGGGTGGCGAAGTCAAGGTGGAGAACAAGGACACGCTTAAGGTTAAGCATGAGGGTGGAGTAGTCATCCAAGGTGCTTCTGGGCTCTTGATCCGGATTGCCAAATGTTGTAACCCTGTTCCAGGTGATGATATCGTCGGCTATATTACCAAAGGACGCGGAGTAGCCATCCACCGTGTAGACTGTATGAACCTTCGTTCACAGGAAAACTATGAGCAACGTCTACTCGATGTTGAATGGGAAGACCAATTCTCAAGCAAGGAATATATGGCTCACATCGATATCTACGGACTCAACCGTTCTGGTCTATTGAATGATATCTTGCAAGTCTTATCAAATACGACTAAGAATATCTCAACAGTTAATGCCCAACCAACCAAGGATATGAAATTTGCTAATATCCATGTTTCCTTTGGAATTTCAAACCTTTCAATGCTGACCACTGTAGTTGATAAGATTAAGAGTGTACCAGAAGTTTACTCAGTCAAACGGACCAATGGTTAAGTTTGTTTGATATAATCAGAAAGGATTGCTATGAGAATTATCGTTCAGCGTGTCAAGAAAGCTCAAGTCTCTATTGAAGGTCAAGTATATGGGAAAATCCAGCAGGGGCTCTTACTCTTAGTAGGTGTTGGACCTGAGGATCAAAAAGAAGATATGGATTATGCAGTCAGAAAGCTTGTCAATATGCGGATTTTCTCAGATGCTGAAGGCAAGATGAACCTTTCTGTTAAAGATATCCAAGGAGAAATCCTCTCCATCTCTCAGTTTACTTTGTTTGCTGATACCAAAAAAGGCAATCGTCCAGCCTTTACAGGCGCCGCTAAACCGGATATGGCGGAAGCTTTCTATCAAGAATTTAACCAAGAACTAGCCAAGGAAGTTCCTGTTGAGACAGGAGTCTTTGGAGCAGATATGCAGGTAGAACTGGTCAATGATGGCCCAGTAACCATCATCCTTGACACCAAAAATAGATAAGAAAAACCAAGCTCGCGGGCTTGGTTTTTTGCTGATAGAGATTTTAGTTCATTTTTTCAACATAGAGTTGCTTAGCAATTTCGAAGCTGACTTGAAGTTCTTCATGGTTGTGAATCAAAGTAAAGGTATTAGAAAAGTCTTCAAACTGTTGAACTTGGAGTATGTCTCCAATATTGATAGCGTGTTTTTCCAGATATTTGAGGAGATCAAAGCTATCGTGAACTCGAGTCAGGAGATAGGTTCCAGCTTCTTTAGTTTCTGAAAGTGGTAAGTTGTTGATTTCAACCAAAAGCTCTCCTTTAGCAGGAATTGTACCACCGTGAGGGCAAGTTTTTGGGAAACCTAGCATACTTTCTAATCTCTCTACAAAAAAGTCTGAAACAGTATGTTCTAATACTTCAGCTTCTTCATGAATTTGGTCACTGGTATAGTCTAGATGGTGGACCAGGAAAACCTCAATCAGACGATGTTTACGATAAAGCTCTGATACAAGTGTTAGACCAATATCGGTTAGCAAGTATCCTTTTTTCTTGTCTTTTAAGATGAGATTTTCAGACTGCATGCGCTTGATCATTTCGGTTACAGCTGGAGGAGATACCTGCATTCGAGCAGCAATTTCCTTATTGGTAATCTTAGGAACATCCATGCCAATCTCATAAATACATTTTAAGTAGTCTTCTTTATTTGGTGTCATTCGCATTTCCTTGTTTATGTTCTCCATCTAGTATACCAAAAAAAGCTAGATTTCTCTAGCTTTCTGCCTTGTCACAAGTGGGCTTTCTTTTAGTCAAGTGACTTTGCTGCTTCAATGGCTGCTTCAAAGTTTGGCTCAGAATTGATATTGTCCACATACTCAACATAACGGATAATATTGTCAGCATCAAGGACAAAGACCGCGCGAGCAAGCAGATGCCATTCATTGATTAAGAGGGCATAATCGCGTCCAAAGGAGTGGTCGAAGTAGTCTGAAAGCATGATGGCATTCTCAATTCCTTCAGCACCACACCAGCGTTTTTGAGCGAAGGGGAGGTCCATAGACACCGTTAAGACAACAGTGTTGTCTAAGCTAGCTAATTCTTGGTTAAAGCGACGAGTCTGTAGCGAGCAGATACCTGTATCGATAGAAGGGATGACGCTCAAAATCTTTTTCTTGCCTTCAAAATCAGCTAGTGTTTTTTTAGAGAGGTCAGTCGTTGTGAGAGAGAAATCAACTGCCTTGTCGCCCACTTGTAGTTGTTTTCCTGTAAACGTAACAGGGTTTCCGAGGAATGTAGTCATAAGCTACTCCAATCTTTTTTCTTTCATTCTACATTAAATGTTCAGAGTTTTCCAATAATTTGACCGGATTTTGAATCAAAAAAAAACGCCAATTCAAGGTGACTGACGTTTTTAAAATGATTATTTAGCTAAACCTTCAGCAATCTTGTCAAGGTTGTATTTCATCATGTTGTAATAGCTATCGCCTTCTTTACCTTCTTCAGCGATTGAGTCCGTAAAGATTTGAGCATAGATTGGGATGTTTGTATCTTTTGAAACAGTCTTCATTGGACGATCATCGACACTGGACTCAACAAATAGTGATGGGACTTTCATTTGGCGAAGTTTTTCAACCAAAGTCTTGATTTGGTCAGGTGTTCCTTCTTCTTCAGTGTTGATTTCCCAAATGTAAGCACTTGGTACCCCGTAAGCTTTAGAGAAGTATTTGAAGCATCCTTCGCTGGTTACGATGAGTTTTTTCTCAGCAGGAATATTGTCGAATTTAGCTTTAGCTTCCTTGTCAAGTTTGTCTAGCTTATCAGTATATTCTTTGAGATTTTTTTCGTAAAATTCTTTGTTGCTAGGGTCTTTAGCGCTCAATTGTTTTGCGATGTTTTTAGCAAAGATGATCCCATTTTCAAGGTTGAGCCAAGCGTGTGGGTCTTCTTTTCCTTTTTCGTTTTGACCTTCAAGGTAGATAACATCAACGCCTTCGCTGACTGCAAAGTAGTCTTTGTTTTCAGTTTTCTTAGCATTTTCTACCAATTTTGTAAACCAGGCATTCCCACCTGTTTCAAGGTTGATGCCGTTGTAGAAGATTAAGTCGGCTTGTGAAGTTTTCTTGACGTCTTCAGGGAGTGGTTCGTACTCGTGTGGGTCTTGTCCAACAGGCACGATACTATGAAGATCAATCTTGTCTCCAGCGATATTTTTAGTGATATCAGCGATAATTGAGTTTGTGGTTACGACCTTTAATTTTTGGCCAGAAGCTGCATCTTTCTTTCCAGTAGAACATGCTACAAGAGCAATGACGGAAAGAAAGAGAACCAGCAATGCACCTAATTTTTTCATTAGATTCCTCCAGAGGGAATTCCCTCATTATGATTTGATTTTTTTATTTTTCAGTTTCAGATAGCGTTGTTTTGGGGCGATAAAGAAACTGATAAGAAAGAAACTGGCAGATGTCAGGACGATACTTGAACCAGCAGCCAGGTTAAAGCTATAGCCGATAAAAAGTCCCAAGACAGAAGCTAGAGCTCCCAAGCCTGATGAAAGAAAAATCATGGTCTTTAGACTATTGGCGTAAAGATAAGCTGTCGCAGCTGGAGTAATCAGCATGGCTACGATAAGGATGGTTCCGACACTTTGCATAGCAGTCACTGACACCAAAGTCAAGAGTACCATGAGTAGATAGTGGTAGAAATTAACTGGCATGCCCATAGCTTTGGCTAGGAGTTCATCAAAGGATGTAATCAAGAGTTGCTTGAAGAAAATCCCGATAATCAAGAGAATGAGAGCTCCCATACCGATGGTAATATACATGTCGATGTCTTGCACAGCCAAGATATTCCCAAAGAGAATATGGAAGAGGTCAGTCGAGCTTTTAGCCACACTAATCAAGATAATGCCAAGAGCCAATAAAGATGAAAAGGTAATCCCAATGGCAGTGTCACTCTTGATAATAGAGTTCCCCTTGATGTAGGTGATGATGACAGAGGCAAGCAGTCCAAAGATGATAGCTCCGATAAAGAAGTCAATTCCTAAAATAAAGGAAAGAGCCACACCAGGTAAGACAGCGTGCGAAATAGCATCACCCATAAGGGACATCCCACGGAGAATGATAAAGCATCCGACCGCTCCAGCAACAATCCCAATCACAACAGCTGTAATCAAGGCATTTTGGAGAAAGTGGAAATTCTGCAATCCATCTATAAATTCTGCAATCATAGGTCACCTCCATTGAAAAAGAGTCGGTCACCATAAGCTTGTTTGAGATTGGCTTGGGTAAAGGTCTCCTTAGTTGGACCAAAGGCTATTAGCTCCTTGTTGAGAAGGAGTACCTGGTCAAAATAATGGGCAACCTTGCCCAGGTCATGGTGGACGATAAGGACCGTCTTGCCAGCTTTTTTAAGATCTCTCAGAGTGTTCATGATAATCTCTTCACTGACCGAGTCAATCCCCACAAAAGGCTCGTCCAAGAGAATATAATCAGCCTCTTGAACCAAACAGCGCGCAATCAAGACTCGCTGGAATTGTCCTCCAGAGAGTTGACTAATCTGGCGCTCTGCATAGTCGGAAAGTCCGACAATTTCAAGTGCCTCAGCTACCTTTTGCCAGTGGTTTGCTTTTAAAGTGTGAAAGAGTGGAATGGATGGATAGAGTCCCAGAGAGACACATTCTTTTACCTTGATAGGAAAGTTGTAGTCGATATGAATTTTTTGCTCGACATAGGCAACTTTCTTGAGAGATTTTTTCATTTCTTTATCATCGATAAAAGCATGTCCTTCATGCGGGATAATGCCCAGCATACTTTTAATTAAGGTTGATTTTCCAGCACCGTTTGGACCAATAATTCCGGTAATCGTTGGTCCTTGGAGCACTAGTGAAATATCCTTTAGTGCCAACGTTTCTTTGTAGGAGACACTGAGGTTTTCGATACGTATCATACAGTTATATTCCTCCTTTCTTTTAATATACATTAAAATAAAAATTAAGTCAAGTTAATTTTGTAAATATTTAAAATATTAATAATGAAAACAATCAGGAGAAGATGGTATTTTTAATTGCATTCCCCAGGGATTTTTGCTAAGCTAAGAATAAGTGAAAAATGAAAGCGAGAACAAGATGACACGTTATCAAGATGATTTTTATGATGCTATAAATGGTGAGTGGGAAAAGACTGCAGTCATTCCAGCCGATAAATCACGAACAGGTGGTTTTATCGACCTTGACGAAGAAATCGAAGAGTTGATGCTAACGACGACGGACAAGTGGTTGGCTGGAGAAGATGTTCCAGAAGATCCTATCCTAACAAACTTTGTCAAATACCACGCTATGGTCAGAGATTTCGACAAGCGTGAAGCAGATGGAATTGAGCCAGTCCTTCCAATGCTTAAGGAATATCAAGATTTGGAAAGTTTTGCGGATTTCGCAAGTAAACTAGCTGCATTTGAATTAGCTGGTAAACCAAACTTCCTTCCATTTGGAGTATCACCTGACTTTATGGATGCTAGAACCAATGTTCTCTGGGCTAGTGCTCCAGGAACAATCTTGCCTGATACGACCTACTATGCGGAAGACCATCCACAGCGTGAGGAATTATTGAACCTTTGGAAAGAAAGTACTCGTAATCTCCTCAAAGCCTATAATTTCTCAGATGAAGAAATCGCAGATTTGCTAGAGAAACGATTGGAATTGGACCGTCGTATCGCAGCAGTCGTACTTTCAAACGAAGAAAGTTCAGAATACGCCAAACTCTACCATCCATACTCTTATGAAGATTTCAAAAAGTTTGCACCAGCCTTGCCTCTCGATGACTTCTTCCAAGCAGTGACTGGTCAAACTCCAGATAAGGTTATCGTAGATGAGGAACGCTTCTGGCAAGCAGCAGAGCAATTCTATAGTGAAGAAGCTTGGCCTTTGCTCAAAGCAACCTTGATCTTAGGTGTAGTCAATCTTTCAACAAGCTATTTGACAGATGAGATTCGTGTCTTGTCAGGTGCTTATGGCCGTGCTCTCTCAGGTGTTCCAGAAGCCCAAGACAAACGCAAGGCGGCTTATCATTTAGCGCAAGGACCATTCAAACAAGCTCTCGGACTTTGGTATGCCCATGAAAAATTCTCTCCAGAAGCAAAGGCGGATGTAGAGAAAAAAGTAGCAACTATGATTGACGTTTATAAGGAACGCTTGGCTAAGAACGACTGGCTGACTCCTGAAACACGAGAAAAAGCTATTGTCAAACTCAACGTCATCAAGCCTTATATCGGATACCCAGAAGAACTGCCAGCTCGCTACAAGGATAAGATAGTGGATGAATCTGCTAGCCTATTTGAGAATGCCCTAGCCTTTGCGCGTGTAGAAATCAAACACAGCTGGAGCAAGTGGAACCAGCCAGTTGACTACAAAGAGTGGGGCATGCCTGCTCATATGGTCAATGCCTACTACAATCCACAAAAGAACTTGATTGTCTTTCCAGCTGCTATTTTACAGGCGCCATTCTATGACTTGCATCAGTCATCTTCTGCCAACTACGGTGGGATAGGTGCGGTTATTGCCCATGAAATTTCTCACGCCTTTGATACCAATGGAGCTTCCTTTGATGAAAATGGAAGCCTCAAGGATTGGTGGACAGAAAGCGACTATGCAGCCTTCAAAGAGAAAACACAGAAGGTTATCGACCAGTTTGATGGTCAAGAATCTTACGGTGCAAAAATCAATGGGAAATTGACTGTATCCGAAAACGTTGCGGACCTTGGAGGAATTGCTGCTGCCCTTGAAGCTGCCAAGAGAGAACCTGACTTCTCAGCTGAAGAGTTCTTCAACAACTTTGCTCGTATCTGGCGTATGAAAGGTCGTCCAGAGTTGATGAAACTCATGGCCAGCGTTGATGTACACGCTCCAGCTAAACTCCGTGTCAATGTCCAAGTGCCAAACTTTGATGACTTCTTTACGACCTATGATGTCAAAGAAGGCGACGGCATGTGGCGCTCACCAGAAGACCGCGTGATTATTTGGTAATACAAAAACCAAGGATGTTTGATCCTTGGTTTTTAGCTTGCTAAAAAAATGGGTTAAAGGTTTTTTCGTGAGCGATAGTCGTAGCTGGACCATGTCCTGGATAGACATCGTAGTTTGGGAGAGTGAAGAGCTGGGTTTGAATACTATGAAGGAGTTGTTCCATGCTACCAGTTGGCAAATCTGTCCGACCAATGGTTTCTCGGAAAAGGGCATCTCCCGTTAAGACCAAGTGCCCATCTGGAAAAACAAATGAAACTCCTCCGATAGAGTGGCCTGGAGTTGGTAATACAGTGAAGCGGAACTCCTCAATCTGGTATTCTTCATGAAAGACAAAGGTATGTTCAGCTGGTTTACATACGACGTCTGCCATATCGTCGTGTCGAGGAAGGCCAGAAAGATTGTCGACAGGAGTAAAGAGCCAAGCAGCTTCGCTTTCTGCCACATATACGGGAGGATTTCCGAAAGTATCTCTGACCAAGTCTAGACTCATAATATGGTCGTAGTGGGTATGGGTCAAGAGGATAGCGCAGACTGGTTTATTGATGGTCTCGATAGTCTTGCGAATGGCTTCCCAATGGCTACCCGGATCAACAACAATCAGGTGCTGGTCCCCTTCAAGATAATAAGTGTTTTCATAGGCAACAGGATTCACAGTTTTGTGGATTTTCATAGGATTTCCTCTTTCAAAGAATATACTCCTATTAGTATAACATAGAAGCATAAAATAAGGAATCAAGAAGAAAGTCCCTTGAGCGAAGAGACCTTGTTTTTGATTAAAAATGATTTTTCCAGGCATGGAAACGAGCATCCAGCAGGAGTTGTGTCAGATTTTTTAAGATTTCAACTTGCTCAGGCTCCAGAGTCTGAGCTTGAGAAACAAGTTGTCGAACATGGTCAATAGCATTTTTAGAAGACAGTTCATTAATGGAGCTGATTCCAGATTCTAGGATGGTTCCGAAAAAGAGATCAAAGTAGAGTTCCAGTTCTTTATCGGGCACACTGTCCACCCATTCTTTAAGAGTGTCTTTGATTTGGAGACTTTCGCTACTGATGGCCTCTAGTTGGACAAAGTGGTGTCCCTCTGTCAGCCAACTAAAGGTACTGTGTTGGGCGATACCGCCGAGAGCTGTAGACTTGACGACGATAGGTGTATCAGGGACTTCTAGCATCATGCCAATGACAGATCCCTGTGGGACATAGCGGCGAATTTTTGGAATAACATCTTGATAACCAGTGGTTTCAGTCAGATGAGCCTGCAAACCAGGGGCATCGTAGGTATAAATCGCAGATATCTTTTCCTGCAATTCAGGTTGGATTTGACTAGCAGCATAGATGGCTAGATTCCCACCTTTAGAATGTCCAGCAAGCATGACGTTTTGTTTTGGATGTTGGGTAAAGAAATCTTCCAAGTATTCAAGAGCATCCTTTTGGGCAGGGATTTCCTTCATGTAGGTCATATGGAAATCTTCCTTCCAGCCAATAATACTGTCGTCTGTGCCACGAAAGACAATCAGATAAGTATCTAGGTTCAGACGATAGGTCATAGCAGCGAACTGCTTTTGAAGTTCTGTGTCGACCTCGTTGACAAAATTAGAAAGTTTGCTATTTTTAAAACGTTTGTGTTGGGATAACTGATTGAGGAGCTGAAGTCGTTCTTTATTGGTCAACATGGTACTTTCTCGAGGGACACGTGTTGCAACATCGCTTAAACGATTGACAGGCTGGTCCAATAGGTTATCAAAAGAAAGATAGGTCAACTCAGTCAGAGCAAGTATATCCAGTTCATTTAAGGGAAGATCATAAAAAGAATCGTATTGAACGTCAGTTAGGTAGTCAAAAATATTGGCCATGAGAATTCCTTTCTTAACTTTTATCATATCAGATTTACATCAATTTCGCTAGTAGTCAGAAGAATTTTGCTATAATATAAAAAAAGGAGGAGCAGATGCATAAGATTTTACTAGTAGAAGATGATCCAGTAATCCGTCAGCAAGTTGGGAAAATGCTCTCTGAATGGGGTTTTGAAGTAGTTATGGTAGAAGACTTTATGGAAGTTCTGACACTATTTGTTCAATCTCAACCTCATCTGGTTCTCATGGATATCGGCTTGCCTCTCTTTAATGGTTATCACTGGTGCCAGGAGATTCGCAAGATTTCCAAAGTTCCTATTATGTTTCTGTCATCAAGAGACCAGGCTATGGATATCGTGATGGCTATTAATATGGGAGCTGACGATTTTGTGACCAAGCCTTTTGACCAGCAGGTCCTTTTAGCTAAGGTACAGGGATTATTGCGCCGCTCTTATGAGTTTGGACGGGATGAGAGTCTCCTAGAGTATGCTGGAGTTATTCTCAATACCAAGTCGATGGATGTGCATGTCAATGGCAAAGCTATCAGTTTAACAAAGAATGAATTTCAGATTTTGCGGGTTTTATTTGAACATGCGGGAAATATCGTAGCGCGTGATGATTTGATGCGGGAACTCTGGAACAGTGACTTTTTTATTGACGACAATACCTTGTCCGTTAATGTCGCTCGTTTGCGTAAGAAATTGGAGGAAGAAGGTTTGATTGGTTTTATTGAAACCAAGAAAGGAATAGGGTACGGATTGAAACATGCTTGAACTTAAAAGTTTTTTTCTAGCTTATATCCGTTCGCGTAGCCGTTTTTTTACTTTTATTCTGTTATTGACGGGTCTCATCTTTCTTTTTGATGTCCTATTTGTTAGTCAAGTGCCCTACTTTAACTATTTCTTCTTTCTATCTACATTTTTGACATTTTTGTTTTTGGTATTTGATTTCTTGATAGAATTGCAACGTTATCGTAAGGAATTGCTCTATGGCGAAAGAAAAGCTAAGTCACCAATGGAAGTCCTTCTAACTGAAAAATTAGAGAAAAGTGAATCTGAACTCTATCAAAAGAAATCAGATGCTGAAAACCGCTACAATGATTTGGTGGACTACTATACACTCTGGGTTCATCAGATAAAAACACCAATTGCAGCCAGTAAACTCCTTGTAAGTGAGGTGGCAGATCGCCAACTGAAACAACAGTTGGAGCAGGAAATTTTTAAGATTGATTCCTATACCAATCTCGTACTCCAATATCTACGCTTAGAAAGCTTCCATGATGATTTGGTTTTGAAGAAAGAAAATATAGAAGATTTGGTCAAGGAAGTCATTCGCAAATATGCCCTTTTCTTTATTCAGAAAGGTCTTAGCATCAATCTGCATGACTTGGATAGAAGCATTGTGACGGATAAGAAGTGGCTGTTGGTAGTCATTGAACAAATCCTGTCAAATAGCCTCAAGTACACAAATGTAGGTGGAATTGAAGTCTATATGGATGGTCAAGAACTTTGCATCAAGGATACTGGGATTGGCATCAAAAACAGTGATCAATTGCGAGTCTTTGAACGCGGATTTTCAGGCTATAATGGTCGAATGACCCAGCAGTCATCTGGACTTGGACTCTATCTAACCCAGAAAATCAGCCAAGAATTAGGACATCAAATCCGTATCGAATCAGAGCTTGGGCAAGGAACAACTGTGAGGATTAAGTTCTCTGAAGTGAATTTACTGATTGAATGAAAAGAATTGTGAAGAGCTTGGAAGAAACCTTTCAAGCTCTTCTTTAGACCTTGATATAGTGAGAAAAAAGGCTTCAATTAGATAAAAATGTAATCTTACAAAAATGTAAGATTAAAGGCCTCTTTTGTAAGGTTATGTTATGGCAAGCCATCTTTTTTTGGAGTAAACTTAGAGCATAAAGAAAAAGGAGAGAAACCATGAAAACAATTTTACAAAAGAAACATACAAGTAAGCCGAGTCCAAAGGATATCGAGCGAGTTCAAATCGGCATCGAAATGATGCAAGCTCAGTTTCAATTAATGGGATATTAAAAAGGAGAAGTTAAAATGACACTATTAGATGTAAAACACGTTCAAAAGATTTATAAAACTCGCTTTCAAGGCAACCAAGTAGAAGCCCTGAAAGATATTCACTTTACCGTTGAAAAAGGCGACTACGTTGCTATCATGGGTGAATCTGGTTCTGGTAAATCGACCCTACTCAATATTCTTGCTATGCTTGACAAGCCAACTCGTGGTCAGGTCTATCTGAATGGAACTGATACAGCTACCATTAAAAATTCTGAAGCATCAAGCTTCCGTCGGGAAAAGTTAGGCTTTGTCTTCCAAGACTTCAATTTGTTAGATACGCTTTCTGTTAAAGACAATATCTTACTCCCTTTGGTCTTGTCTAGAAAGCCTATTACAGAAATGATGAAAAAATTGGTCGTGACGGCCGAAAATCTTGGCATCAATCAATTGCAGGAGAAGTACCCTTATGAAATCTCTGGAGGGCAAAAACAAAGGGTAGCAGTTGCAAGGGCTATCATCACAGAGCCAGAAATTCTCCTCGCTGATGAGCCAACAGGAGCCCTAGACTCTAAGTCATCTACAGCACTGCTAGATGTCTTCGATGAGATTAACGAGCGAGGTCAAACCATTCTCATGGTAACCCACTCAACAGCTGCAGCCAGCCGTGCTAAACGTGTCATTTTCATCAAGGACGGTATTCTCTATAATCAAATCTACCGTGGTGAAAAGACAGATCGTCAGATGTTCCAAGAAATCTCTGACACCTTGACTGTTATGGCAAGTGAGGTGAACTAGTATGTTTCGATTAACCAATAAGTTGGCCATCTCCAACTTAATCAAAAACCGCAAACTCTATTACCCTTTTGCACTAGCAGTTCTCCTTGCAGTTACTATCAGCTATCTATTTTATTCATTAACTTTTAATCCTAAAATGGTAGAAATGCGGGGTGGATCTTCTATTCAATTTACCCTTCAACTAGGTCTGATCGTAGTGACACTTGCATCTGCCATTATCGTACTTTATGCCAATAGTTTTGTCATGAAAAATCGTTCCAAAGAACTGGGCATATATGGCATGTTGGGCTTAGAAAAACGCCATTTGATTGGTATGACCTTTAAGGAACTCTTGATATTTGGGCTAGTAACAGTCACTGCTGGGATTGGAATTGGTGCCCTCTTTGATAATCTGATTTTCGCTTTATTGCTCAAACTTTCAAAGATGAAAGTGGAGTTAGTAGCCACATTCCAATGGTCCGTAGTCCTTTCCATCCTTCTGGTATTTGGTTTTATCTTCTTAGTCATTGTCTTCCTAAATGCTATCCGCATTATCCGTATGGATGCTCTCCAACTATCTCGTGAGAAAGCAAAAGGTGAGAAGAAGGGCCGTTTCCTAGTGTTTCAGACAATCTTGGGACTACTCTCTTTAGGTAGTGGCTATTATCTAGCTCAAAGCGTAACAAATGCTCTATTAGCTATTTCTACCTTCTTTTTAGCTGTAATACTGGTCATTTTAGGAACCTATCTCTTGTTCAATGCTGGGATTACAGTTTTCTTGAAAATGCTCAAGAAAAACAAGAAATATTACTACAAACCTAATAATCTCATCTCTGTTTCTAACCTCATTTTCCGTATGAAGAAAAATGCGGTTGGTTTAGCGACTATTGCCATCCTTTCCACCATGGTTTTGGTCACCATGTCAGCAGCAACCAGTATCTACAATGGTTCTGAAAATATTAAAAAACTCCTGTATCCTCACGATATGTCAATTTCAGGACAAAATGTAGAAGTTGAGGATTTAGACAAGCTTTTGACTCAATACGCTAGCGAAAAGAACCTAACAATCAGCACTAAGGATGTTCTTAGCTATGCAAGTTTCGGCCTTTCTAGTCAAGATGGTACCAAATTAACCACCTTTGAAAAAGGTCAAAATAGTGTTATGCCCAAGACAGTTTTCCTAGTCTTTGATCAAAAGGATTATGAAAAAATGACTGGACAAAAGCTGAACCTTACGAATAATGAGGTGGGACTATTCGCTAAGAACGATGGCCTTAAAGGTCAAAAAGCATTCAGTCTTAACAATCAGAACTATACGATCAAGCAAGAAATTCAGCAAGATTTCCTCAGAGACCATGTTGCTAACCAGTATGTACTTTTGATCTCAGATTATAACTACCTTGTTGTCTCAAATTTGCAGGACTTTTTAGATAAATACCAGGATTCTGCTATATACACTCAGTTATATGGTGGAATGGATGTGACGGCAAGTAAAGAGGAACAACTCAAACTTGCAGATGATTTTGAAAACTACTCTGATAATTTCAGTCACAATCTCAAGAACGAGAATGGTATGGTTTACGGTGCAAACATTGCGAGTGAGTCAACTGTCGAAATGAACGCTCTCTTTGGAGGAGTTCTCTTTATTGGAATTTTCCTCTCTATCATCTTTATGGTAGGTACAGTTCTCGTTATCTACTATAAACAAATCTCAGAAGGTTATGAAGACCGTGAACGCTTTGTCATCCTGCAAAAAGTTGGCTTAGACCAAAAACAAATCAAGCAAACCATTAATAAACAAGTCTTGACTGTTTTCTTCCTACCTCTGGCCTTTGCCTTTCTTCATCTGGCTTTTGCTTATCACATGTTGAGCCTGATTCTCAAGGTCGTTGGTGTTGTTGATTCAGCCATGATGTTAAGTGTAACACTTTCTATTTGTGGTATCTTTGCCCTCATCTACGTACTTATCTTTATGATTACTTCAAGAAGCTATCGTAGAATTGTTCAAATGTAAAAACAGAAACATCAAAAAAGAGAGTGGGACAGAAATCGTTAATTCGTTAGAATTCGATTTCGTCGTTCCACCTCCGCACAGTTGAGTAGGGCTGTAAAAGCTGATGAAATCAGCGTAGTAGAGCCCACTCAACCACTGCGTCTTGCTCGACAATCCAAATACAATTGAGAGGCTAGGATTTTTGTCCTAGCCTCTTTTTTAGTAGCTGGGATTTTGTACCAGGTTTTAACTTTTATTTCTCAACAGGTGATTTATTGGCGATATCAGCTAGGATTGCTGCTACAAACTCATCATGTTTAAACATTAAAAAGGTATCTACTTTCAGAGGAGATATCGTTTTTCTTCTTCGGATAAGGATACAAAAATTTCTTCCCTTCTCTATCTTTTAAATTAATTGATTTCTTCAGGGAAAGACTGTAAAATTTTTGATATAATATGTAGGATGGACTGACGGATATTTAAAAGATAATGTTCAAAAGAATTACAGATGAGAATTAAAAATATGTAAGATTGGACAGAAGTCTCTCTACCATCATCCATGCAGAAACAAGATTATATGAAATAAAAGGAGTAACCAATGTCCGGAAACTATTCAACACGTGAATTCCGCGAGAAACTATATGATGACCTTCATGTTCGATTAAGAGATACAGTGATTTTGATGTGTGCGATTTTTATTGCCTCTATAGGTCTAAATATGAACTCAACAGCAGTCGTTATTGGAGCCATGCTGATTTCCCCTCTTATGACACCGATTGTTGGACTGGGGTTTGGTTTAGCTATTTTTGATACGCGTTTAATCAAGCAATCTCTAGAGGTTTTATTTACTCAAGTATTGGTCAGCTTGCTTGTCTCGACTCTGTATTTCTGGATTTCTCCCTTATCTTATGCAAGTAGTGAGTTGATTGCACGAACCTCTCCAACCATTTGGGATGTTCTCATTGCTATTGCTGGTGGGATAGCAGGCGTAATTGGTTCAAGGAAAAAAGAAGCAAACAATATCGTGCCAGGAGTAGCCATTGCAACAGCTCTGATGCCACCTATCTGTACTGCAGGCTATGGTTTAGCTAATGGAAATGTACGATTTTTATTTGGGGCCCTCTATCTTTTCTTGATTAACTGTGTCTTTATCATGCTAGCCAACATTGTTGGAACAAGAATTATGATGAGAAAATCTCCTTTAAGTTCATTTAAAGAGCTAAACATTAAAATGAGAATTGGGTTGATCTCCTTGATTGTATTATTGGTTCTTCCAGCTAGCTATTCAGCAGTCACTCTGACGATGGATCAAGCACGAAAAGAAGGGATCAAACAATTTGTAGGAAAAGAGTTCGCCAATCATACGGTCATTAATCAAGTCTACAAGTCAAGGAACAATGAATTGGTCTTGACGGTTGTTGGAGATCCGATTTCAGAAGAAGAATTAGAAACCATTCGCCAAAAGCAGGCCTCTTACGGTATTCAATCTGTTCAATTGAAAGTCAATCAAGTCCATAATTCGACAAAATTAGATAGTGAGACGACCAAGGAATTTTACGAAACCATTAACCAGTATATCGATCAAAAACTCTCTGAAAAAGATTCACAAAACGATCTCGTAAAAGAAAATGAGGCAGACAAGGATTGAGGATAGTCAACTTATCTAACTCATGGAAGCAAATCTTGGGAGGATATCCTATATCCAAAAGTTAATGGATAGAAAGGATTATTGATGAGGATACTATTTGTGGTGGTTTGACCAATCACTACTAGCTCAGACTAAATAAAGAAGCAACAACGTTTTCAGTTGTTGCTTCTTTATTTAGCTGGAATTTTTATCCCAGGTTTTATCTCTTATGACAAAATTCGAATAGGGATTGCTCAATTATTGGTCAGTAAAATCGAGAATTATATCATATCGTAATCGTATTTCTCAACACGAGATTTGTTAGCGATATCTGCAAGAATCAATTCTACAAATGCGTCTACCGGCATAGTTTCAGTTTCTTTTTGACCATAACGGCGAACGTTTACGGCTTGCTCTTCCATTTCCTTGTCTCCAACGATTAATTGGTAAGGAATCTTTTGAGTTTGAGACGCACGAATCTTGAACTGCATTTTTTCATTGCGCTCATCCACGTCTGCACGGACACCACGGTCACGGAGCTTCTTAGCCACTTCCCAAGCGTAGTCCACGTGTTTCTCGTTAGATACTGGGATAAGGGTTACTTGGTGTGGTGCCAGCCATGTTGGGAAGGCACCCTTGTAGTTCTCAATCAAGATCGCTGTGAAGCGTTCCATAGTTGAGATAACCCCACGGTGGATCATAACTGGGCGATGTTCTTCACCGTCTGCTCCAATGTAATGAAGATCAAAGCGTTCTGGAAGCAAGAAGTCCAGTTGGATAGTTGAAAGAGTTTCTTCTTTACCAAGAGCTGTTTTCACTTGGATATCCAATTTTGGTCCGTAGAAGGCTGCTTCCCCTTCAGCTTCATAGTACTCAACACCCATATCATCAACGGCAGCTTTCAACATGCGTTGAGCATTTTCCCACATTTCATCGTTATCAAAGTATTTGTGTTTGTCTTCAGGATCACGGTAAGACAAGCGGAAACGATAATCTGTCAAGTTAAAGTCTTCATACACATCGATGATCAATTGAAGGATCTTCTTGAATTCTTCCTCGATTTGTTCTGGAGCCACAAAGGTATGACCATCATTCAGAGACATTTCACGCACACGTTGAAGTCCTGTGAGAGCACCAGATTTTTCATAACGGTGCATCATACCGATTTCAGCGATACGGATTGGCAATTCGCGGTAAGAGTGCACATGGTGTTTGTAAACTTCGATGTGGTGAGGACAGTTCATTGGACGAAGAACGAATTCTTCCCCATCCCCCATATCCATTGGTGGGAACATGTCTTCACGGTAGTGATCCCAGTGACCTGAAGTCTTATAAAGTTCTACAGAAGCAATTGGTGGAGTGTAGACGTGTTGGTAACCTGCTGCGACTTCTTTATCAACGATATAGCGTTCCAACTCACGACGGATCGTCGCACCATTTGGCAACCAGAATGGAAGACCTTGACCCACTTCTTGAGAAATCATAAAGAGATCCAATTCTTTACCAAGTTTACGGTGGTCACGTTCTTTGGCTTCTTCACGCATTTGAAGGTAGTTCTTCAAGTCTTTCTTGTCAAACCAGGCAGTACCGTAGATCCGTTGCATCATCGCATTGTCGCTATTTCCACGCCAGTAAGCACCAGCTACGTTAAGAAGGTGGAAGATTTGGATACGACCAGTTGATGGGACGTGTGGGCCACGGCAAAGGTCTACATACTCACCTTGACGGTAGATGGTCAAGCCACCCTCGTCTTCTGAGTGTTCTTCGATCAATTCTAACTTGTATGGATCGTTTTTGAAAATTTCACGCGCTTCATCTTTAGTCACTTCCTCACGAATAGATGGGAAGTTTTCTTTAACGATTTTTTGCATTTCTTCTTCGATACGAGGAAGGTCTTCGTTAGAGATTTGACCAGCTTGGTTGTCTGTATCATAGTAGAAACCATCTTCGATAGCTGGACCGACACCCAAGTGAATGTCTGGGAAAAGGCGACGAGCAGCTTGGGCAAACAAGTGAGCAGCAGAGTGACGCAAGATGTCAAGGGCATTTTCGTGATCTGGTGTCACGATTTCGATGCTTCCATCTTCAGTGATAGCACGAGTAGTGTCGATGAGTTTGCCGTTGAATTTACCAGCAAGAGCTTTTTTAGCTAGAGAATTGCTGATGGATTGAGCAATTTCAAAAGTTGTAACGCCTGATTCGAATTCACGAACAGCGCCATCAGGGAAAGTAATCTTAATCATGATATTCTCCTTATATTAGTTATCAATTATTTCTAGAGCAGAGGTGTTTCCCTATTCTTGCAGTTTTAAATCAAGAAAAACAAAAAGCGACCTCCTAAAAGGACGTCGCAACGTGGTTCCACCTTCATTTATGTTCCTCAAAAAAGAGGGACACCTCTGATAGGCTCTAACGTGGCCACCGTTTTATGTTTGCATAAAAGTTAGTAGAGTAGTATCAGTTTAGACTTCCTATGCGTTCTCAGCAACCACGCACTCTCTAAAAGAAAGATTCTAAGTGACTTGTCTCTATGCATTATTATAGCATGATTGCGAGATTTTTCAAGGATTTTGTGAAAGTTTTTTGTTTTTCAGTTTTTGCACCAGATTCTTAATAGAGGCACCGATAGCCATACCTACTATGGCAAAGATTTCATAGGCTAAAAAGTAAGTCCAGATAAATTCACCAAAAGGTATGATAGTAAAGCAATAGAGCAGTCCGTTACCCAGTAACCACCAAAGTGAGAAACGGAAACGGTAGCTATAGAGTAGCGATACGATAAGGATTACTAAAGGTGTATAGAATAGAATATTATTAATGTAGAGACCCTTGAGCAAAAGGGGGTCAGAAACAACTAACAAGAACAACTCATAAAGTGGCCAATAAAAGAAAAATACGACCAGATAGTAGGGGAGATATTTGAGAAATTTACGCATGGTAATCACCTCACTTTTCAAGCTGTATACTTAGATATCCTTCCTATAACTATTATAGCATATTTGTGGTATGGATAGTAAATCAGTTGACAAAGAACTTAGTTATTGGTAGAATAGAAATTGTCGTAAAGACAAATAACTTCTTCTTGGTTACAGGCATGCCAACCTGTCACTCGGATGAAGCCAAATAAAAAGGAGAAACATCATGGCAATCTCAAAAGAGAAAAAAAATGAAATCATCGCACAATATGCACGTCACGAAGGTGATACAGGTTCAGTAGAGGTTCAAGTTGCTGTCCTTACTTGGGAAATCAACCACCTTAACGAACACATCAAACAACACAAAAAAGACCACGCTACTTACCGTGGATTGATGAAGAAAATCGGTCGCCGTCGTAACTTGCTTGCATACTTGCGTAAAAACGACGTTAACCGTTACCGTGAGTTAATCAACTCTCTAGGACTTCGTCGCTAATCTGCTTTATTTTCCACTCACATTGCGTTGTCACCTTACCTCGATATACTCAAGTATAATCTTCGGTTACGGTTCCTAGCACTGTAAGGTAAAATAAACCAGAATGATCTCCCTTCGGGGAGATTTTTTATTTCACTAACATTTTTGTACAATCTTCGGCTTGCCGTCTAGTCTATAAACGTTTTATCCAGTAAAAATCATGATGCTAAGGGCGTAAGAAATCCGTATGAAAATAGGGAAAGGACACAGTGTTCCATGAACACAAGGAGTTTCATCTTTTCACTAGGATTTTAGCCTGAGCTCAAATCAGCTCTCTGACTTCAGAGGGCTTTTTTGTTTTTGCTAAGTGCTAATGTCGTGTTCAATTGAGCATATCTTGAAAGTAAGGCTACTCGATTGAGTAGTCTTTTTATGTTTGTCACCTTACCTCGATATACTCAAGTATGATCTTCGGTTATGGTTCCTAGCACTGTAAGGTAAAATAAACCAGAAAGGTCTCTCTTCGGGGAGCTTTTTTTGTTCACTAGGATTTTAGCTTGAGCTCAATCAGCTATCTAGTTTTAATAGTCTTTTTAGCTGTATCTTTCTAGCCTTGTTCCTGCCTTGGAAATGTGGTATACTATTTATGAAAATTATCTAAATTTTTAATTTTTGTTAAAGGAGGGTTTCATGCTTTCCAAATCTTCTGGAAGCCATCAAAACCTGCGATATGTTTTTCTCCTATCTCTGTTGCTCGGAGCTTTGGGGATTTCTCTGTTTCTGGCAGTTTCTATGGGTTCAGTTCAAATTAGCTTGAGTGATACTTATCGGATTATTTTGAGTAAGATGGGGGCCCCTCTGGATATAGGAGACCTTTCGAAGTCTACACTTGCTATTGTTTGGAATATGAGATTGCCACGGGTTTTTCTTGGATTGATTGTGGGTGCAGGCCTTTCCATGTGTGGCAGTGTCATGCAGTCAACAGTCAATAATCCAATAGCAGAGCCCTATGTATTAGGGATTTCCGCCGGGGCAACCTTTGGAGCAACTTTGAGTATTATTCTTGGATTTAAAGTTTTGATTGGTCTAGGTTCTTTCCTTGGAGCGCTTGTGGCAACAGTTGCAGTCCTTCTGATTGCTTCTATGCAAGGCAGGATGACAACTTCCAGCCTGATTTTATCAGGAACGGTCGTGAATGCACTATTTTTGGCTTTTTCAAACTTTATTATCTCTATTGGGGCCAATGCTGATAGCGTTATGACCATCAAGTTTTGGACCATGGGTTCTTTAGCGGGGACCTCCTGGGCTCACTTAACTTTGCCAGCAGTAGTCGTGGGAATGGCCTTTTTATTTTTCTCTACCCAATATCGTGTTTTTAATGCCATGATGATGGGAGATGAAGCTGCCTTGACCTTGGGGATTCCTCTACGGTTTTACTGGTATCTTTATGTAACGATAGTTGCTGTGATGACAGCTATCTTGGTATCGACCTGTGGGATTATTGGTTTTGTTGGCCTCATCACACCTCATCTAGCCCGAAGTTTGATTGGGACAAATTACAGAAGGCTATTTCCGATAGCTACTTTACTAGGTGCCCTCTTTGTCGTTTGGGCAGATGTTCTTGCTCGTGTCTTGATTCAGAATGCTGAACTTCCGATTGGTATCTTCACAGCCTTAGTAGGTGCACCTTTCTTTATCTACATGGTTGGAAGTAGACGAAGGGAGGTGAGGGTCTGATATGGACTTAATGTGCCAGGATATTCACTTTGGAATCGGAGAGAAAAAAATTCTCAAAGGGGTCTCACTTATACTTGAGGGCAACCAATTTCATACCATTTTAGGACCAAATGGCAGTGGGAAGACTAGCTTGCTGAAACTCCTCTATCGACAGGAAAAGCCTGATCAGGGCTTGATTTCTCTAAATGGAAAGCCACTGGAACAATTGAGCGTCAAGGAAACGGCAAAGCAGATGGCAGTCGTCACGCAGTTTAATCAGTTACAATTTGATTGTACGGTTGAGGAAATTGTCATGCTGGGCAGAACACCCCATCTCTCTTTCTTACAAAAAGAAAAAGACAGAGATTTTGTTTTGGTTGAGAATGCTCTGGTCAAGGTAGATATGCTCGAAAAGAGAAATCGACTCTACTCTTCTTTGTCAGGAGGAGAGAAGCAGCGGGTTTTGTTGGCACGTGCCTTGGCACAAGAACCGACTCTCCTGCTCTTAGACGAACCGACCAATCATTTGGATATCAAGTACCAGCTAGACTTGTTAACCATTGTCAAACATCTCAATATCAATGTACTAGCAGTATTACATGATATTCAACTAGCTTGTCGCTATTCAGACTATCTCTACCTAATGAAAGAAGGGGAGATTGTTTACCAAGGTACTCCAAAAGAGACCATCACACCCGAGTCATTGCAGGCTGTCTATGGCGTTCAAAGTAAGGTAACTTGGACAGAAGATCAGCAAGCCATGATTCACTATTTATAAAAATTAAAAAGGAAAATAAAAACATGAAAAAAACACTTAGTATTTTACTTGTAACAGTAGCTACCTTATCTTTGGCAGCTTGTGGTAACGCATCTAAAGAAACAGCAACGGCACCGGCTACAACAGAAGCTAGTCAAAAAGCTAATACAGAAACCAGCTATCCTGTAACTATCAAAACTTATGATGCTAAAGGAAACGAAGTCGAACAAGTATTTGAAAAGGCACCTGAAAAGGTCATCACCAACAACCTCTCAACAACTGAAATCCTACTTGAACTCGGTTTGCAAGATAAAATTGCTGGCATGCTCAATCCTGATAATGCTGTAACTGGTAAATACAAGGATGCTATTGAAGCCATTCCTCACATTGGTGATAAAAAATCAGTCTCACAAGAAACTGTTCTTTCTTATGAACCAGATGCCTTGATGGGACGGAACATGATGTTCTCTGAAAAGTCAATGGGAACTATCAGTGCTTGGAATGAAAATAAAATCCCTGTTTATACGCAAAAAGCTTCACTTTCAACTATCCAACAGGATTTGGGAAATATCGTAGAGGATGTGAAGAATCTTGGTACCATTTTCAATGTCCAAGACAAGGCTAACCAATATGCAGAGCAATTGCAAGCTAAAATCGATGCGGTTAAAAAAGCTAACCCAGAAACACAAGGTGAAAAGAAAAAAGCTTTGATTATGGTTGCTTATAACGACGAAACCTTTGGTGCCTACAAGTCAGCCCTTCAAGAAAGCTTGCTCAATCAACTTGGTTACACAAATGTCGCAACAGGAACATCTGGCTTGACCTTGGAAAACTTAGTATCAATGGATCCAGAGTTGATTATCTATGTAACCAGTGACCGCAATCAAAAGTTGGATGAAAAAGCAGTGGATTTGATGAAAGCAAATGCTGTTTTGGAAAATGTCCCAGCAATCAAGAACCAAAAAATCATGACTATCTCTTACGATGAGTTGATGGATTACGGTCCTGCAGTGATTGATTCCCTTGAAAAAATCAATGACTTTATCAAGAAATAAGGAGTTTAACTGGGAAGGGATTCAGGTTAGGGTCAGCCTTCCTTCAACCTATGACTCTAAACAAGCCTACCCAGTTGTGCTCTTAAACGATGGGGAACTGGATTATTTATCAGACCTATCCCAATCTGTGATTTTGGTGGGCTTGATTCCAGAAAATCGTCTGGAAGACTTTACACCCTGGCAGTCTAAGGCTTTGAAAGAAGGGGCACCAGACTTTGGTGGAAGACTAGACCGATACCATCAAAAGCTCTTTCAAGGGATTCTAACAACTTTGCAAAAGGACTACTTGATTGATGAAAGTCGAATTGCCTATGGTGGCTATTCACTGGGTGGGCTTGCTGCTGTTTATAGTCTCTATAGTAGCTATCTTCCTTTGACCTGTATTTTCTCTATCTGTGGTTCCTTCTGGTATCCAGACTTTACAGATTTTTGCAGGGAACATGACTTGATGCAGAGCCAAAGCCTTATTTATCTGCAAAATGGTCAGACAGAAGGTGCCAATCATTCCAACCGTCTGTCTAAGGCTCCTATTTTTGCTAGAAATCTACATGATTTGATTTCAGAGAAAGTCCCTTCGACTTATTGCACATTTGATGCTTATGGGCATCATGAAGCTCTCGACCAACGCTATCAACATTTTTGTGATTGGCTGAGAGAAGAGTGGAATCTTACGTAAAAATCTAATACTCTTTGTTTAGGATGGACAGAGAGTATTTTTCTTGTCTTTATTCGTGTATATTTTGAAATTTCCACGTGATTATCCAAAACGAAAGTTTAACTGTAATGTATCAAAATGTGGTATAATGAGTAGATAGATAGAATCGAGGATATTATGTCATTTACGAAATTTAAGTTTAAAAAATATATAGAGGAAGCCTTGGAGGAGTTGAAGTTTACCACTCCAACAGAGGTGCAAGATAAGTTGATTCCTATTGTCCTGGCAGGTCGTGACTTGGTTGGTGAATCAAAAACAGGTTCAGGGAAAACTCATACCTTCTTGCTTCCAATTTTCCAACAGTTGGATGAAGAGAGCGATAGCGTGCAGGCAGTTATCACAGCTCCAAGTCGTGAATTAGCGACTCAGATTTACCAAGCTGCTCGTCAAATTGCAGGCCACTCGGATGTAGAAGTACGTGTCGTTAACTACGTTGGTGGAACAGACAAGGCGCGCCAAATTGACAAACTGGCAAGCAACCAGCCCCATATTGTTATCGGAACACCAGGTCGTATCTATGATTTGGTAAAATCAGGCGATTTGGCTATTCACAAGGCTAAGACCTTTGTTGTCGATGAAGCTGACATGACCTTGGATATGGGGTTCCTAGAGACGGTTGATAAGATTGCAGGAAGTCTTCCAAAAGACTTGCAGTTTATGGTCTTTTCAGCGACTATCCCACAAAAACTGCAACCATTCTTGAAAAAATACTTGTCAAATCCAGTTATGGAAAAGATTAAGACCAAAACAGTTATCTCAGATACCATTGATAACTGGTTGATTTCGACTAAAGGTCGTGATAAGAATGCCCAGATTTATGAATTGACTCAAGTCATGCAACCATATCTAGCCATGATTTTTGTCAATACTAAGACGCGGGCTGATGAATTGCATACATACTTAACAGCCCAAGGCTTGAAGGTTGCTAAGATTCATGGGGATATTGCTCCTCGTGAACGTAAACGGATCATGAATCAGGTCAAAAATCTTGATTTTGAGTATATCGTAGCAACTGACCTGGCTGCGCGTGGGATTGATATTGAGGGTGTCAGCCACGTTATCAATGATGCCATTCCACAAGACTTGTCTTTCTTTGTTCACCGTGTCGGACGAACTGGACGTAATGGTTTACCAGGAACAGCCATTACACTATATCAACCAAGTGATGATTCGGATATTCGTGAGTTGGAAAAACTAGGAATCAAGTTTACTCCTAAGATGGTCAAAGACGGAGAATTCCAAGATACTTATGACCGTGATCGCCGTGCTAATCGTGAGAAGAAACAGGAAAAACTGGACATCGAAATGATTGGCTTGGTTAAAAAGAAAAAGAAAAAAGTCAAACCAGGTTATAAGAAAAAAATCCAGTGGGCCGTCGATGAAAAACGCCGTAAAACCAAGCGAGCAGAAGGGCGTGCTCGCGGACGTGCAGAGCGAAAAGCCAAACGCCAAACATTTTAAGAATAAGACAGTAGAACCAAGTCGGTTTTACTGTTTTTTATAGATTTAAATCAGAATTGTCAGAATTCATAAGTAGATGATATTGGAAAACTTAAAGTTTAATCAGAACATTCTTTTAATTTTCTGAAGTTTATAGTATATTTAAATTAAAAGTTGATTTTAGGAGAAGGTAAATGAAAGATTTTATTGCTGGGATTGGTGAAATAAATGTTATTGCTTATTTGATATATATCTGTTATTGATCATCGGGTCAGAAGTGAATATCGGAAAAATAGTTTTAACCATCTTAGGTATACTTTATTGTGGACTACATTGATTACTACAACAACAAACGAATTAAAGTCAAACTAAAAGGACTTAGCCCTGTGCAATACAGAACTAAATCCTTTCAATAATTATTTGTCCAACTTTTTGGGGGCAGTACAGCTTTCCTTTTTGGTATAAAATATGTGCTTTCTATGACTAGGAGATTTTCTTAATCGAAAAATTACGAAATAGAAAGAGAGATTTCAAATCCATGCATCCATTCGGATTTTACTACGATGTCGATTTTTAAAGCATCTGCTAATTGTTTGACAAGATAGAGACCCATGCCTGTTGATTTTTTCCTTGTCTCTCCTGAATCACCTGTAAATCCTTTTTCAAAGATATGAGGGAGGTCGCAAGCTTTAACTCCACACCCATTATCCCTAATAATTAGGGTTTTGCGCCCCTTGTCACTTGACATAGAAATCTTGAGTTCTGGTTTGTCAGAGCTATATTTAAGGGCGTTGGCTAGTATTTGAGACAGGATAAATCCAAAACTGCGTTGATCGGTGTAGCAGATTCCTTGTATGTTTTCTAACTTAATCGTAAAATTCTTTTCTTTGAGCAAGGGATCAAAGTTCTCCAAAAGATCTTGGATACACTCTTCTAGGTCAAGGTCTTCAAATAGAAAATCATTTTTCTCACTTTTCACCCTGTAGTAGAATAGGATCTGTGATACATTTCCTTGGATTTGATTTTTCACATAGTCCAATTTAAAAGCAGTATCCTCAGGTAGTTGGTCACTTTGATTGTCTAAAAGGAGGGAAAGAAGCGATAAAGGAAGTTTAATCTCATGCGCCCATTTTTCAACATAGTCCTCGTACTCGGCTAGTAATGAGTTGAGTTTTCCTATTTGAGCCTGCTTTTGATAAAGTGTATCTGCTATTTTTTCAATGCTTTCTTTCTCTGAGGCACTTGATAAATTCAATAATTCAAGCTCAGTATCGATCTTAGGATTGGCTATGAAGGATTTATAGGCAGCGGCTTTTTTTCTTTCTGTTCTTATAAGTAAGAATGATAGGATGAAAAAAAGCAGGACGGTGGCTAAAATATAGAGAAGTATGAGAGCTTGAAACATTCTCACATCTGAAAGCCAAAGCAGGACAGCTGTAAATAGATCAAATGCTAAGAGAACAAGTAACCAAGGCAGATAACTAGCTAGATATTTTAGATTATGTTTCATCTGGACTTACCTCTTCTAGCTTGTAACCAATACCTCTGACGGACTTGACTTTAAGGGCAATGCCAGCCTGTTTCATCACCTTTTTCAGCCTTGCAATGTTTACTTGTAGGGCATTTTCATCGATGAACTCAGTTGTATTCCACAGTTTCATGCTTAGTTCTTCTTTTGTGACGACAGAATCAGTTGCCACTAACAAGGTTTCTAACAATTTCCCTTGATTTTGAGGGAGTAAAATCGAATGTCCGTTGATATAAAGAGTATAGGTATTTCTATCCAGCAGGAAATTATCTTTTTCAAGCAAATTTTGTCTACCTTCATAGCGTTTCAAGATGTTTTCTATACGAGCTAAGAATCTTTCTTTCTTGAAAGGTTTTGTTAAGTACTCGTCAGCTCCTAATTTTAGGGCGTAAATCTCATCTTTTAGTTGTTCACGGGAGGTGAGAACCAATATGGGCACAGAGCGTTTGGACTTGAGATTTTTACAAATTTGAAAACCTGTTTCTCCTGGTAAATTCAAATCCAGTATGATTAAATCTGTATCGTATTGCAATACTTGCTGGCTTGTATCTTTGAAGTCAGTCAACTTATCAACTTGATAACCCGCTTTCTCTAACAAAATAACAATTTCATCTCGAATCAAGGCTTCATCTTCAATAACCAGAATATGCTTCATATTGGCTCCTCCTTTTCCTATTTTATTCTACCTTATTCATCTCTTTTGGGTTCCATTAATGACAACAAGTACTTGTTGCTATTTTTCTTTACAATTCTTATATAGATGACTTCAAATCCAGCTAACAGCAGTATTATCAGCATGGCTGTGATAAATTTCTGCCCCATGGCCATTCTTGCACTGGCTGGTACTATTCCTGTGAGGAGGGAGCTAACTCCGAAGCTACTACTGATAAGTGCAAGAGCTATTGGCAGACCAAAATACCAATTGATTTGTTTTTCTGAAGATTTACAAAGAGTTTCGTAGTTTGCTCCAAGATGGATTAAGGTCTGGTATCGTCTGTAGGATTGTCTTTGTCCCATCAAAAATTGAACGCCGATAATTGTATTTGCGACAACAAGGAAGATGATAGCCAGATAGATGGTGATATAGCTGGCAGAGATGATGTAAAATAATTGTCTTCCCATATTTTGTATATAACTTTCATAGCCAAGAGGGCTTTGATTCAGCTTTTTATTGGTATCTGAGATAGCTTTCATCAGGCCTTTTTCCTTGACCAGCTCAGGAGCCAAGATACCACTAACATAATTTGAATACCGACCATCTGTATAGCTCATAAAGGTCTCATCTGGGACTATGAGGGCTACAGAAATGGTTATTTCACGATCCGTTACAATCGGTAAAGATTGAACCTCTCCAATCAATTTTACATCATTTCCCATGACTTTGATTTGAGGATTTGTTTTCAGAACAGAGTTAACTAGATTCTCATCCGGGAGAAAATCTTTTCCCATATACAAGTAGGCTTCCTTGTTTGTTAATTCTAGAGGAGGGAGACTGGCAGCCTTTCTAAGCTCATTGTATTCAGAGAGTGGCAAAAGGTGGCAACTTATATACTTCTGGAAATTATGGACTAAGACTTCCTTATTTTTACTTTCTTTTTGCTCTTTCAATATCTTGATAAACTGTTCAAAGGACACGGACTCGAGTTCTTTCGGTTTGCCCACTTTGATTTGTAGAATCTTTGAAAACTGTGATGACAGTCCAGCAGCTTCAAGCTCTTTTTTAACTGTATTCATATCAAGATTTTCATCTGTTTCCTGCTTGTTATCTCTAAATGTATAATCCAAAACGTGGGTATGATTGCCTGAATTGCCACTTGCAATGGCAACACCTGCTCCAAAGAGGCACAAGGCAGAGAAGATTAAGAGGGAGCAGATAGCCAGTATAGTTGAGCGCTGGATAACTAATTCCTGAATCTGTCTAAAATTATAGGTGTGGAGTTTTCGATTGCTTCCAAGCTTGACCAAAAAGTCTATAAACAAACGCATACCAAAGAAGAATAGTATAGTTCCTAGAGTCCCCAAGAGAACAGTGATGCCCATTGTTATGACATTTTCCCAAGCTCGTCCACTCATCCCCAAGTAATAGGCTGTTCCTAGAAGCAAAATTCCGAGGACAGAAGCAAGAAGGTACACACCCTTGGGGAGTAGTTTCTTCATGCCAGAAGGGGAATAGGATAGCAGATCTCCGATTTCCTTATTGGCTGTTTTTGCACTTAAAAGAATAAAGACAGCTAATTTTACGGCTAGGAAACCGATGATTGTATAGAATAGAGCTGTAGTAGATAGAGAAAATTGGTGTTCAATAATCCCTAGCCCAACAATTTTAGCGGTTATTAGGCTAATCAGTTCTGAAATCAAGATTGAAATTGGAAGACCTATTCCAAGAGCAAGGATACTGTTTCTCAAATCCTCGAGTAGGAGCAGCAAGAACAGTTTGCTTCTTCGCATCCCTAGCGTTAGATAGACACCAAATTCATGTTTTCTCCTTTCCATCTGCATACTGCTTGCGAAGTAGACTAGAAAAAAGAGAATAAAGAGGGTTGCTACATAAAGAATTGGAATCATGCTAAAGAGTTTATTTACAGCGTCACTCTCTATTTGTTTGAGAAAGATCATCACATCTTGATGGGACAAAGAAAGGATGATGTAAAAGGAGATAATAGAAAGAACCATGGAACTGAAATACAAGCCATTATTCTTTCGATCCCTCTTGCTATTTCTTGAGACTAATTTAGAAAACATTGCCATCACCTCCAGCCAGTGCAGACATGACCTTTAGTATTCTGTGGTAAAAATCTTCTTGACTTTCTCTTGGATAATCACGTCGAATTTCATGGAATAGTTTTCCGTCTTGGATAAACAAGATGCGGTTGCAAAAGCTGGCAGCGACTGAATCGTGGGTCACCATGAGAATGGTGGTTTCTTCCACTTGATTCATTTCGGATAATTTTTGCATCAAAATGGTCGCATTTTTTGAATCCAAAGCTCCTGTGGGCTCATCTGCAAATACAATCTTAGGGTCTAAAATCAAGGCACGCGCAGCAGCTACCCTTTGCCGTTGACCACCTGATAGTTGAGATGGGAACTTATCCAGAAGTTCAGAAATATCTAGATATTGGGAAAGCAATTCTAACCGAACCTTGCTTTCGTTGGCATCGACCTTGTGCAAAGACAAGGGGAGTAAAATATTTTCTTTGGCTGTCAGATTGTCCAAAAGCTCAAAATTTTGAAAGAGGTAACCAATTTCCTTGCCACGATAATCAGCTAACTGACTACCTTTTAACTGACCTAAATCTTTTTCTTGCATTTGAATGGAGCCGTCAGTTGGTTTGATGATAGTAGCGAGACAGTTAAGAAGGGTTGTTTTCCCAGAACCACTGCTCCCCATAATCCCTAAGAACTCACCTTTGACAACTTGAAAAGATATACCGTTTAAGGCTTTGGTGATATTCGGCTCTTTTCCATAATACTTTTTTAATGATTCTACTCGTAAAATTGTTTCCATGTGAAACACCTCCATCTTTTGTTACTTTCATTATAGTATGAATCAGAGGAGAATAACACTTACGTATGATGTAAGAAATCTTTATTGTTGACTTCTATGGTCAGTTTATTGAACTTATACTTACTATATTATAGCATGGTTTCAGGAATTTAAAAAGGTAGTCTCGGAAGATACTCCAATTTAAAAGCAAATGCTATGAGAGAAGAAGTAACCAGAATGGCTGGAAAAGTAGTGGTGAGTGATAATAATATCAGAAAGAGTAAATTTAATGGCAATCAGCATACAATTAAATTGAGATAATTAGACAAGTGAAATCAATGTTTATAACCAATAAAACAGTAAGAGAATTTGATTATATTGTTTTTTTGATTTATAATTATAATAGGTTAGATTTGTATAGTATTAAATTTTTGGAGGATACATGGATGCCAAGAGAAGGAGTGACTATTTACGATTTATTAATTTCGTGTCCCGGGGATGTTACTAGCTATCTTCAATTAATTAAGGAAGCTGTTGATAATTTTAATAAACTATATGGTAGTTTGAATAATATACAAGTATCAATCAAGCATTGGTCAACGGATAGCTTTCCTGAATCAGGTGATAAACCACAGGAATTATTGAATAAGCAAATTGTTAGGGAATGTGATGCAGCTGTTGCTATATTTTGGACAAGATTTGGTACAGTAACAGATAATTATGAATCAGGAACGGAAGAAGAAATTGAGGAGATGCTATCAGCTGATAAACAAGTTTTTATGTACTTTTTAGAAGCTCCGATAATTCCGTCTAATATAGACATTAAGCAATATGAAAAAGTGCAAGAATTTAAAGAAAGATATAAAGATAGAGGGATATTTTTTATAGTTAATGACGAGAGTGATTTTCAAAGGCTTTTTACAAATCATCTATCACTTTATTTTTTAAAATTAATTTCAGAAAAAGAAACTTTTCAAAATGAACAATTAAAACCTCTTTTAACGATAAGAGATAAGAATACATCTTCCGATGAATGTTCTGTTCCTATAAAATTTAATTTACTAGAGTCAAAGTTTTTAAATGAAAACTACAAGAAAATTATTGACCATATTGAAGAATTAAATAAAACTGTTATTTCTGAGGTTCCAACTAAAGTAGATAATAATACTAAAAAGTTAACTCTTTCTCTAAATGAAGAAGATAACGTTAATTTTCTGTCAAAAATAGCTGATGATGTGACTATTAGTGATGATTTTAAAAAACTCATAAACGACTTTGCTATCAAAGAGGAAATCAAACTACATGAGAAATTCTGGTGTTTAGGAAATTTGAAAAAAAATAAACTTCAAATGGCAACGCCTTTCGGAAAAAGTGCGACTTCGTATATTGGAACCGATGAAGAAAGGAACCGATTTTCTTTATTAAAAAAATTATACTGGGAAATAGTGTCGTTCAATGAATACACGGAATATTTTACATTCATGGATAACATTGAATATATAGAGTTAATGGTTTCTAATATAGGTAAGTCATATGATGAAGATATTGATATTAAACTAATTGTACCTAAAGGTTGTCTTTTAAAACATGATGACCTATTATATCCAGGGGAAAATATAATAGAGAAAGTACAGGAAATTAAAATAGAAGAAATACTATTTGAAATTAGTGAAACTGATTCGGTTTGTGCATATGATTATCCTCAGCAACCCTCTTTCCGGTCAGAAGAAATAAATGTTTCTCCACTTCTAACATATACTAGAACATTTAGTTATGAAGACCAAAAAGAATATTATAAAGATTCATTAAACGATATATTTATATACAGATATTTTGATAAACCAGAATCTGATATTTTAAGGTTTGATATTGAGTACTTAAAACATAACACTTCAATGGCATTTCCTTCTAAACTATTATTTAAAAATGTTCCTAGTACAATTGAATATGAAATAACATCGAAGTTTACACCAGATATGGTGAAAGGAAAAATAAATCTAAAATCCGAGTAATTTGCTAAAAAAGTAGGAAGTTTTATAATAAATATATAAATAAGAACATGATTTAATGAGGTTGATATGAATCAGAACAAAGAGTTAAGTTGTGAATTTGAGTATAAAAATGATTTATACCGAGTTTACGAATTAGATGAAGATGATAGTGATTATATCAGAATTGTTAGAGAATCAAAGAAGGGTATGTATAAAGAGAGTACTGAAACTGTTAAAAAGATTTTAGATTTAGATATTGAAAAATAGTTTTTGGTGCTAAATTGGTGCTATAAAGAAAATAAAAACGCTGAAACCATTGATTTCAAGCGTTTTTTTGAATGAATTACTCTACTCCCACTCACTAAAAGTCAGATATTGACTATTTAGGATAGTTGATTTAATAGCGATTGATAATACAATCAATGATTACTATTTGATGTTATTTGAGTCCTTTGTTGTTAAATTGTTGTTAATCTTTTTTCCACGGCCACTTAAAACTTTTTTGTGATTTTCTGAATTTATCAAATGCTATTATCTCATCTGCAAATGTTTTAGATTCAGTAAGCAAAGCATCTAAAATGCTTTCTTCATCTTTGTCAAGTTTGTTTTTGATAGTTAGTTTATTTTTGACTGCTTGTGTATTTGTGGACTCATCTAACAATTCAAGAACTATTGTAGCTTTTAAATCATAAATCTCTTGTTCACTAAAGTTCTTCAAATTGCTTAAGTCATATTTAGATATATCAAATATAATCCTGTCTCCAAAATTGACTTGTCTTCCCAATAGTTCATCAGTGGAAGTATCTAGTATTTTTGATAGTTTTACTATATTTTCGAGAGTGGGTTCAGTTCGACCGTTTTCCCACTTGGCATAGGCACTCTGCCCAATATCTAACAGTTTAGACATTTGTTCTTGGGTATATCCTTTATTTTTTCGTTTTTCTTTTAATCTGTTTGGAAAATCTAACATAAAAATACCTACTTTCAAAAAAATTCCAAATAAGACTATTTTTTTGTTGACAATTAGTCCTATTTGGACTAAAATATAATTAGTCCTATTTGGACTAAAATATAATTAGTCCTATTAAGACTAATTATATCAAACTATAAAACGTTTGGCAAGAATTGGGGGTAACTGCCTATGATTGTATAAAAAAAAGTCTTTGAAGAAAAATCCTCAAAGGCTAAATAAAGAATCTATATAAATTATAACATAATTCAAGAAAAAGAGGTATAAGTAATGGCAAAACCAAACTGGAATAGAAAATTAGGAGAAGTTCTCCAACAAGATACAAAAAAAGTCAATCTTATGGGGAATAAAGGTAAAGAATATCAAACAGAGGTAGTTCCTGTTTTAGAAGTTGTTTCTACTGGAAGTGTCGAGGAAGTATTCAAAGATGGTGTTAGTGATGGATTTAAGTATGCAATAGTAGATACTGTAAATCAGTTGGAATATGAAATTAAAGCACCTGTAAAATTAGAAGTGGTCTTTGGTACAGTACTTGAATTTTACAATGTAACTGGTGGACAACTTAATAATAGTTCTTTAGGTTGGTATAAGGCAGAAAATGTAAAAATTTTAAAATGACATAGAAATATAAGTAGCTGATAACTCGCACACACTAGCTAAAAATGTAGGTGCAAAGCAGGGGGCGAAGCCGTTGGCTAGCACCATGCACCGCACCGACCGCATTTTTAGCAGGAATATAGATTGTTAGTAGCTAGTAGCTGGTAGCTAGTAGCAGTCGCAAAAGCGAAGCCAGCGACTGCGTGTACTAGCGTGTACCAGCGGGCACTAGCGCTCACTAACAATCTATATACATCATTATGTTCTAATTATACACTTTTTTAGCTGATAAGAGTTTTTAGCGTTTTAATTTGCTCATTTGCTCAAAAGGTTTGTTTTCTATGCGCGGACCATTCTAGGGCTTGTCGACAGAATGGTCTAAAAACCCTTTTAAACCGTAGGTTTGGGGTGGTTAACCCCTTTAGGTTTTATTTTGAAAAAAGTCCGAAAAAACTTGAGCAAATTAATGAGCAAATTAGTGAGCAAATTAAGCAAAAATCTTTTAATTTGCTCAAGTTTAGAGTAAGTAAATTCAAAAAAATGATTAGAAAGGGAGAAATGACAAAGAGAAAACAAACAACGACTTATATTTTTGAACAGCAATTAAAGCCTGATTTTTGGGACTGGTCAGAGGACAGTAAAAAGTTGTTTTTAAATTGGGAAAAAAATAAAATTGAAATTTTTAAGGAAATCTACGAACGAGTAAGCCTGATGACTGAATCGGAAGACTTAAAAATTGCTTTGATTATTCATGATAAAGATATTTCTTATGGTACAAAATTAGTTGAACCCCATATTCATGGGTATATAGAATTTTCTAATAAAAAGGATTTAAATGTTTTGGCTTTAAACCTTGGTATCTTGCCACAATATATTGAGTCTAGTGGACGTGGTAAGTATGGGAAGGTAAATTCAAAAGCCTATCTTATTCATGCCAAGGATAAAGATAAATATCAGTATCCAGCTAGTGATGTAGAAACATTTGATTCATTCGATTATGAAGCATTTATCAATCAAAATCAAGAAGATTTTGAGAAGTATGCAGCCACAAAGAAACGTGAGAAATCAGATGAAAGTCTAGATTTGGTGTTGGCTAAAGTATATAAGGGGGAACTGACTTATTTTGATATTATGAAAGATGATAATTTGTATTATCTGATGGCAAACAATCGTCAGAAATTCCTTGAAGGACTTGATATTTTCGGTGAGCGTGAAAGTGTGCTAAGACTGGAAGCATTGCAAAATGGGGAGTATGATTTGACTGTTTTATATATTCAAGGTAAGCCTGGGATTGGTAAGTCTACACTTGCTAGAGATATTGCTTTAGAGGTTCAAGGAGCGCTTGAAAATGCAGGTTTAAGAGGTGGCTCATATTCTGCAAGCTCAAAAAATCCATTTGACAATTATTCAGGTGAGGAAATCCTTATTTTAGATGATTTGCGAGAGGATAGTCTTGCTCCTGCGGATTGGTTGAAGTTATTCGATCCAATCAACTCGGCTCGAATGTCAGCACGTTATAGAAATAAGTTAGTAGTTCCGAGATTGGTTATTATGTCCGCCTATATGTCACCAAAACAATTTTTTGGACAAATTCAAGAAGAGGATATAAATCAGTATTTAAGACGTGTCAATTATTCTTCTGAAATTGTTAGAAAACATGGAATGGAAGAAAGATTTTATAGTGTTTCAGAAGTTCGAGAAAATAGAGAAAATGGGCATTTTCAACGTTCTGATGGCTCTAGCGTCGTTTTGAACTTTGACTATGAAGATTTGTTTTGTTCGCAAGATAAGGGCGATTTTATTCGTAGATTGCTTGAAGATTGTATCTATCCTAGAATATTACCTAAAAAAGCAAAGGACATGACGAATGGCTAAAAAAAATGTGATGTTCCTGAATGATAGGAATTTATGGAATAGATGCAAAAAAAAGATGCGTGAAAATCAATCACACATCAAAATAAAAAACCAAAATAATTATAACATAAAGAAAGGGGAAAAAGTATGTTTGTTGTAAAAAAAGATTTAATGAAATTAGGATTTTCAAGTTGGCAAGCTATGATGTTAGTAAAACAGGCTAAAGCAAAATTAGCCAGTCAAGGTCTATCATGGTATGAAAGTAAAGGTTTAGGACGTGTACCACTTGAAACGGTAGAAGAAATCTTGGGTGTTAAAATAGATGAAGCCAGTCTAGTAGATTTGGAAGTAAAAGAAAATGCCTAAAATATCTAGTATTTATCCTATGAGTAATGGCACGTATAGAGCGACTGTTTCTCTAGGTTTTGATGTTCAGACTGGTAAAAGGATACAAAAGTTTAAGAATGGCTTTAAAACGCAAAAGGAAGCTCAAGAGTGGCGCTTACGTATGCTTGCTGACTTTGGTAAAGGTTCTATTATCGTTAATAGTACAATGACTTTTAAAAAGTTTCTTGATGATTATTTTATACCAGACTATAAAAGCCAAGTAAGAAAACGTACTTTTGATATGACACAATCAAAATTTAAAAGACTGTCATATTTTGAAAACATGAAGTTATCAGATATTCAAGCACCTCATGTAAAGAAGTGGCAAAATGCAATGTTTATAGAGGGATTATCTAATAATTATATTCGTTCTGTTCATCAAATATTACAACAAGTTTTTGATTTAGCAGTTAAACTAGGTATGTTATCAAGTAATGTTGCTAAAACAGTGGGAAACGTAAAGAAAGACCGTCCTAAAGTTGATTTTTGGACGGTGGAAGAATTTCAGCTATTCATTAGTACATTTGATAAATCTAATATTTATGAATTATTGTACTTTACTACATTTTGGTTTTTCTTTATGACTGGAGTTAGGACAAGTGAATTACAAGCTATTGAATGGTCGAAAATAGATTTTAAAAAAGGTACTGTTTTAATAGACTGCTCAATGTATTATAAAAGCCAAAAAGAGTGGTATCTTACTGATACAAAATCTATATCAGGTGTAAGGCTTTTGTATCTTGATGATGATACATTAGAACATTTGAAATATTGGAAGAAAGCACAATCTCAAATAGGAGAATGTAAATTTGTATTTTCCATAGCAGATAGTCCGTTGGTAAAATCAACTCTAAAACGTGTTTTGAAAACTCATAGTGATTACGCAAAAATAAAATCAATAAGGATCCACGATTTAAGGCATTCTCATGCCAGCTTTATGCTCTCTCTAGGAATGAACGATTTAGAAATGCAAAATCGTCTAGGACATGCTGATATTAAGACCACACTTGGAACGTACTCTCATTTAAGACCAAATGCTATGAAAGAAGTAGCTACTAGAATGACTGGGAAAGTAGTTGTGAGTGATAATAATATCAGAAAAAGCAAATTTAATGGCAATCAGCATACTAAAAAAATTCAATCTAAAGTTTTGTCTGACTAGCGAAGTCTGTTCGATTAAACTTTAGATTCCTACGGTAAACTATTAGTGTTTACCGTATTATTAGTTATAATTCATTTAATTCCGAGAATACATTTGAAATAAAAAAGAATGATGACAAAATCTCTAACCTTGTCCGACAAAAGGATGCTCAACTTCTAACTGAGAAGGTATCACTAACGGATATTGCCAGAAGACTTCGTATGAACCTCTGTTTCCTTTTATAGTAAATGTCAATACATTCTAATGGGGAGTAGTAGCGAGTGAGTATGAAATCTGGCAGTAGAAAAAATGCCTAAAACATACTATAATATTAAGTAACATAGACAAATAAATTAGAATTTAGAGAGGTTTTTCGGCGAATGTTAGGATATGAAAAAAAAGAAAAGTTAGAATTTAATAATAAAAAATCTTGCGGTTTGTGGTTAATTGCGGTTGCCGTAGTTATCGCAGTTGCTACCTTAATAGGTGGAAAACAAATTATAAATATGCAAGTGTTTAGTAGTGGTTATATAGTTTTCTTTTTTACGATTAATATGAATAAAGACTTACTAAAAAAACTATCCACTGGACCATCGACTAAATTTCAAAATAAGGTTTCTCAATACTCAATAATATTACTGTTTATATTAATGGTTCTTTTAGGCGGTTCATTTTTTGCTCCGGAAAATTTGAGATTGATATGGTTGGGGGCATTATTAGCCACAGCATTGCATTTTTTCCCACTCTATTTTGTACATGGGGAATCAATGATTTTATTAGGAATTATGTGCACTATTAATATTATCATGGGGTATATTTTTTCTGATGTCCCTTTGGTACTATTTGCCTATATTGATGCAATAATTAAATTTATATTTGGAGTTTATTTGTTATTTTTTTCTAAAGCAACGAAGCAATAAATCCCAAATGTTTGTTGAACTAGCAACTTAATAAAAATAAAAGGGGATTCTAGAATGAAAAATGTTCAAGTAAAAAAAGTTATTGATAAGTGTTCAAAGCCCGTTGGTGGATTAGAAGAAATGTTTGATGATGGAGAGTACACAACTGAAGAAGAATTCCTTAAAAGCTATGAGTATGTAGAAACAAATGATGAAGGTCATGAAATATGGCATTTAAAACCACATATTCAAAAACAGATTAAAGATAAGTATGGTTTATATTAAAAAAGTAGTTTTGTTGTTAAATTGTTGTTAAAATAAAGTAAAAAGCCTTAGAAAAATTGATTTCTAGGCTTTTTTTAAATCATTAACTCTATTCCCACTCAACAGTTGCAGGTGGTTTACTTGTGATATCGTAGACGATACGGTTAACGTGGTCAACTTCGTTTACGATGCGCACAGAGATTTTTTGGAGGACTTCCCAAGGGATCTTAGCGAAGTCAGCTGTCATACCATCGATAGAAGTGATAGCACGGATAGCAATGGTGTAGTCATAAGTACGACCGTCCCCCATAACACCTACTGAACGAACGCCAGTGTTAACAGTGAAATATTGCCAGATATCGCGGTCAAGACCTGCTTTGGCAATTTCTTCACGAAGGATAGCGTCTGATTCGCGAACTGTTTCAAGTTTCTCTTCAGTAATTTCCCCCATAACACGGATAGCAAGTCCTGGACCTGGGAATGGTTGGCGCCATACGATGTGGTCTGGCATACCAAGTTCTGTACCAAGGGCACGAACTTCATCCTTGTAAAGAGTGTTGAGTGGCTCGATCAGTTCAAACTGCATGTCTTCTGGAAGTCCACCTACGTTGTGGTGAGACTTGATGGTTTGAGCAGTATCGGTACCAGACTCAATCACGTCTGTATAAAGAGTTCCTTGAGCAAGGAATTTCACATCTGTTAGTTTGCTTGCTTCGTCATCAAAGACATAAACAAACTCGTTACCGATAATCTTCCGTTTTTGTTCAGGATCAGATACACCAGCCAATTTATCAAGGAAACGTTTGGCAGCATCTGCTTTGACAATGTTCAAACCAAACTTACCACCAAGCATATCCATAACTTGGTCAGCTTCACCTTTACGGAGAAGACCGTGGTCTACAAAGATACAGATCAATTGATCCCCGATGGCTTTTTGGAGAAGAACCCCAACAACAGAAGAGTCAACACCACCAGAAAGTCCGAGGAGAACACGTTTATCTCCAACTTTTTCACGGATTTGTTTGATTTGCATCTCGATGAAGTTATCCATAGTCCAGTCACCTTTGGCACCACAGATGTTTAAGGCAAAGTTACGGAGGATATCATAACCGTGAACTGAGTGGCGAACTTCTGGGTGGAATTGGATACCGTAAATTTTCTTATCAGGGTTTTCAATAGATGCGTAAGGACAGTCAGCAGAAGTTCCAGTACGGACAAAATCAGCAGGAATTTCTGTAACAGCATCCCCATGGCTCATCAAGACAAGTTGCTCATCTGGAGTACCCGCAAAAAGAGCTGATTCTGTGTGAGTCAATGTTGATTGACCGTATTCACGGTTACCAGCATCGCCTGCAGGAACAACCTTACCACCAAGCTTGTGAGTCAATAGCTGCATACCATAGCAGATTCCCAAAATCGGAATTCCAAGTTCAAAAATCTCTGGATCAATATCAAACGATCCTTCTTCGTAAACAGAGTTTGGACCACCTGAAAGTACAATCCCGATAGGATTGATAGCACGGACTTCGTCAGCCGAAATCTTGTGACTTTTTAGTTCTGAAAAGACACCAATCTCACGGATACGACGTGAGATGAGTTGGTTGTACTGGCTACCATAGTCCAGTACGATGATCTTTTCGACATCTTGCAAATCAGTTGAAATGTTGCTCATCTTTTCCCTTTCTTAAAAGAAATATCTTCTTGAATATTCTATCATAAAAGGGTTAGAATTACCAACCAAACAAGCGCGGTTTGACTTTTCCCTATGAGATAGGGTACAATGGAAAAAATAAAGAAAAGAAGTGAGCAAGCATGTTACCAGCTTATATGAAAATCCACGACCAAATCAAGAAAGACATTGATGAGGGAAGTTGGAAAATTGGGGAAAGACTTCCAAGTGAGCGAGATTTAGCTGAGGAATTTGAAGTTAGCCGTATGACTCTGCGTCAAGCCATCTCCCTTTTGGTCGAGGAGGGGGTTTTGGAGCGTCGTGTGGGTAGCGGGACCTTTGTTTCTAGTACTCGTGTTCAGGAAAAAATGCGTGGGACAACTAGTTTTACGGAGATTGTAAAAGCTCAGGGTAAAACACCATCGAGTCATCTGATTTCCTATCGTCGAACGATCCCTAATGAGCAAGAAGTTGAAAAATTAGGGATTAAGGCCACTGAAAATATTATCCGTATGGAACGTGTTCGTTATGCAGATCAAGTTCCTGTAGTCTACGAGGTAGCTTCTATTCCTGAGAAATTTATCAAAATTTTTAAGAAAGAAGAAGTAACCAAGCACTTCTTTCAAACCTTGCAGAAACATGGTTATCGGATTGGTAAATCTCACCAGACTATATATGCTCGCTTAGCCAAGGAAAAAATTGCTCATTATCTGGAAGTGGAAAAGGGGCATGCAATTTTAGGGCTTACTCAAGTTTCTTACTTTGATGACGGGACGGCTTTCGAGTATGTAAAGAGCCAATACGTCGGAGAACGTTTTGAGTTTTATCTAGAAAATAATTAGTTTAACAATACTCTTGAAGTAAAATCAGATCTACTTTAAGAGTTTTTTTATTTGGTTTGGATTAGAAAATATTTTCCTTCTGAGAAAAATAGTAATCATACGAGTATTTTTCAAAGATTCGTGTTATAATAGTTAGGTTATATGGTCCCGATAAGGTGGTAGTGAAGGTCGTTTATCGATTCTCTACCAGTACTTTGTAACTCTATAACGAATATTTTTTAAGGGGGGACATTTTTATGTCAGAACGTAAATTATTCACGTCTGAATCTGTATCTGAGGGGCATCCAGATAAGATTGCAGACCAAATTTCAGATGCTATCTTGGATGCTATTTTAGAGCAAGATCCAGAAGCCCACGTTGCTGCTGAAACAGCTGTTTATACTGGTTCAGTTCATGTTTTTGGTGAAATTTCGACCAATGCCTATGTAGATATTAACCGTGTGGTACGTGATACGATTGCAGAGATTGGCTATACTAATACAGAGTATGGATTTTCTGCTGAGACCGTAGGAGTTCACCCATCATTGGTAGAACAATCTCCTGATATCGCCCAAGGTGTTAATGAAGCCTTGGAAGTTCGTGGAAATGCTGATCAAGATCCACTTGATTTGATTGGAGCTGGAGACCAAGGTCTCATGTTTGGTTTTGCGGTTAATGAAACTGAAGAACTCATGCCGCTTCCAATCTCACTCAGTCACAAGTTGGTTCGTCGCTTGGCAGAACTACGTAAGTCTGGTGAAATTAGCTATCTTCGTCCAGATGCTAAATCTCAAGTTACAGTTGAATATGATGAAAATGACCAGCCAGTGCGCGTGGATACAGTCGTTATTTCAACTCAACACGATCCAGAAGTTAGCAATGAACAAATCCATGAAGATGTGATTAACAAGGTTATCAAAGAAGTCATTCCAGCTTCTTATCTTGACGACGAAACTAAATTCTTCATCAATCCAACAGGTCGTTTCGTTATCGGAGGGCCTCAAGGAGACTCAGGTTTGACTGGTCGTAAGATCATCGTGGATACTTATGGCGGATACTCACGCCACGGTGGTGGTGCCTTCTCTGGTAAGGATGCGACTAAGGTTGACCGTTCAGCTTCTTATGCAGCTCGCTACATTGCAAAAAACATCGTTGCAGCAGGACTTGCTAAGAAAGCAGAAGTTCAATTGGCTTATGCCATTGGTGTAGCTCAACCTGTATCTGTTCGTATCGATACTTTTGGTACTGGAACAGTAGCTGAAAGCAAGCTTGAAAAAGCAGCACGTCAAATCTTTGACCTTCGTCCAGCAGGAATCATCCAAATGCTTGATCTCAAACGTCCAATCTACCGTCAAACAGCGGCTTATGGACACATGGGACGTACAGATATCGATCTTCCATGGGAACGCTTGGATAAGGTTGATGCCTTGAAAGAAGCAGTTAAATAAAGTAAAAAGGAGTTGATTTAAACTCCTTTTTTGTTATTTATTGATAGTCTTTAAAAAAGCCCAGTTACCAATGGACTTAGTCCCGTACTCTAACTCCATAAAATCTAGCAATACATAATCATTCTTTTTATAGAATGGAACATTTTTTTCTGTACTGGTAATGAGTCCTAAGCGCTTGCAGCCCTTGGATTGGACATAAGGCTCAACTGCGTCTCTAAGAAAAGCACTGCCCACTCCTTGCCCTTTAAGGTATGGATTGACCGCAAGGAGCATCAAATACCAGTCAAAGCTATTTGATTTTTTCAAATGTTCTTCGGAACGGTCTACTAAATCAAGATACTTCAAAAAATTTCGAGGGCTAATGTGGCGAAACAGTTTTATGACACCATTTAGTAAGTAAGATAGGATAGAAAAATCCTTTTGTTGTAAAAGTGCGATAGCCAGAATCTCTCCATCTTGTTCAGCTACTAAACAGGTCTCTTCTTTGATATAGAGGCGAGTCAGGAGACTTTCCAATAGTTCTAAAAAAGCAGGATAGTTTTCAGGTTTCTTGAGATCATCTATGATTAGAGTTAAAAATGGATAGTCAAAGAAGCTGTCGGCTACAACTTTTCCAATTTTTTGGTATTCGTCTAGCCTTGCCTTTCTGTATACTATTTTCTCCATTGATGAGCTCCTTTTTGAATGTTAGTAAATTATAATAGTAGAATTAATTATTTTGATGATTAAGTACCGAGTTTTTACAAAAATATTACCAAATTTAGTAAGTTGAAGGATTGTTAGAAAACTCTTTCTGTAACACTGAATCTGATTCTAGAATATCGGATTAGACAGACAAAGAACACTCTAAAAAGTTAGAATTTTTAGAGTGTACTCGAAATATTGCTAAGTTTTATTTTGTTGGGATTGAGATTTCAATCAATTTTTCAGAGTAGAGGGTCTTGATATTAGTTTCATCGATATTTTGCTTGTCAATCTTGCGATTCAAGAAAAATTCTTGTATTTTTTCTATTTCTTGTTCGCGGATAGCACGATGTTTATTGGAAATGAGGATTTCATAATGAAGCGGTGCCTGAGTAAAGATAACATCAGTGTTTCCTGCAGAGTAGACTTCTACGAGTGTAGCGTCTGTACTCTCCAGTTGGCTTTTAACAAGGTTTGAGTGAGAATTAGTAGTGTTGATGAGCTTCATAGGCTTTCCTCCTGTGTTTCTATGTCTATTATAGCACTTTTTGGAAAAATTGGAAAAGTTAATTTAAACTTGATGCTGTTTTTTCCAAGCTTCAATTGCCCATTTATGACTGCCACGTTTTAAATTTGTAATAGCTTCATCAATTGGGAACCAAGCTAGGTGATTGAAGTCCTCCAAAGGTTTTTGGATTTCTTGATAAGAAGTAGCTTCGTAGAGATAGGCTGGATTGTAGTAGTAGGTATCGCGATGGCTGGAATAGAAATACTCATCTGCTTGTCCATAATAAGTGCCAATCTCAGCTGTAAAACCTAATTCTTCAATTAGTTCTCGTTTGAGAGCTTCAAAATGATCTTCGCCTGCTTCAATCTCGCCACCAGGCAAGAACCATGCACCATTTGGAGCTTGAACGAGGATAATCTTTTCATGTGCTGAGTCAGGGATGACTGCATAAACACCATATCTAGTTTTGTAGGTTACACCCTCTTTTTTTTCTCCAAAGGTTGGATTTGTCATAAATTTCTCCTTTATGTGTGCGCTTTCTTTCTATCATATTAAAGAATGCTCTTACTGTCAAGTAAGAACATTCTTTTAGTATGTGGAATTAGTCATTTGAGTCAACTGTTTCCAATTTATTTTTTGATTTAATCATGATTTTACCATTGCTAGTCATGACGGCTTTGAGGTTTTTCTCGCTTGGATTTTCAAGGTAGTAGTCTGTAATCGCATCTTCGATATAATCCTGAATCGTACGACGTAGTGGGCGAGCTCCCATTTTTGGATCATAACCAAGGTCTACAAGTTTTTCTTTAACCTTATCTGTTACATCTAAATGGATGTTATTGCTTGAGAGTCGTTGATTAACATCATCTAGCATGAGGTCAACGATTTGAAGAAGATTTTCCTTACTGAGAGCCTTGAATTCGATAATGCCATCAAAACGGTTCATGAATTCGGGGCTAAAGAAGTTGCCTAATTCCCCAAGGACTGAGTTGGTACGACCTTCACGAGCAGCACCAAATCCAACACTAGCTTCTGCCTTACCTGTACCTGCATTTGAGGTCATGATAATGATAGCGTCTTTAAAGCTAACGGTACGACCTTGCCCATCCGTTAAACGACCATCATCCAAGACTTGAAGGAACATATGCATAACATCTGGATGGGCTTTTTCAACTTCATCCAAGAGGATCAGTGAGTAGGGGTTACGACGAACTTTTTCAGTCAATTGACCTGCTTCATCATAGCCTACGTATCCTGGAGGGGCACCAACGAGTTTAGCCACGCTGTGTTTTTCCATGTATTCACTCATGTCAAAGCGAATCATGCTGTCAGCAGAACCAAAGAGTTCGATGGCCAGCTGTTTAGAAAGTTCTGTTTTACCGACACCGGTAGGACCAACAAAAAGGAAGCTACCGATTGGACGGTTTGGAGTACCGAGTCCAACACGGTTACGACGGATAGCCTTGGCGATCTTATCAACTGCATCATCTTGTCCAATAACATGAGCCTTGAGGTCATCTGCTAGGTTGATCAGTTGAGATTGTTCTTTTTCTTTCAAATCACCAACTGGGATATTAGTCTTTTGCTCGATGATGTGTTCGATCGTTTTTTCACTGATGATTGGGGTATCCTGATCCGTTACCTTTGTCTTTTGCATTTCCTTGTATTTGGCAATCTGGTCACGGAAGTAGGCTGCTTTTTCAAAATCTTCATCGCGGGTTGCTTGTGCCTTGAGATTTTCTGCTTCGATTAAGCGTTGGTCGATGACCTTAGGATCTACAAAATTCAAGGTTAAGTTCATTTTTGAACCAGCTTCATCTAGAAGGTCAATGGCCTTGTCTGGCAAGAAACGATCTTGGATGTAGCGGTTAGAAAGGGTAGCGGCCGCTTCGATAGCCCCGTCAGTATAGTGAACATGATGGTAATCTTCGTATTTCTTTTGAATTCCTTTAAGGATAATAATGGTTTCTTCAACAGTTGGTTCATCAACCTTGACCGGTTGCATACGGCGCTCAAGGGCAGCATCCTTTTCAATGATACGGTATTCATTGAGGGTAGTAGCACCAACCAGTTGGAGTTCGCCACGAGCAAGAGCTGGTTTTAGGATATTTCCTGCATCCATATTCCCTTCGCCAGCAGAACCAGCACCGACGATTTCGTGAATTTCGTCAATGAAGAGAATAACATCCTCGCGCTCACGAATTTCTTCCATGAGTTTTTGCATGCGCTCTTCAAATTGACCACGGATACCTGTTCCTTGAACAAGGCTAACGACATCTAAACGGATGACTTCTTTACCTTGAAGCTTATGGGGAACATCACCGTCAACAATTTTCTGAGCTAAACCTTCGACAACAGCTGTCTTACCAACACCGGGCTCACCGATGAGGACAGGGTTGTTTTTTGTTCTGCGGTTGAGGATTTCAATGACACGGATAATCTCTTCGTCACGGCCAATTACAGGGTCAATATTTCCACGACGGGCAATCTCAGTGACATTGATACCATATTCATCCAAGAGTCCTTTTTCCTGGATTGGTGGTGGGGTTTGGGCAGGACCACGATTTTGGGAACCATA
>NZ_JAPVZP010000012.1:0-54535 GCF_041432415.1 Streptococcus sp. 27098_8_22
TATACCATAGATTCATATCTCCAATATGTTTTCGATTATACTTTTCTTACTTTTTTATATTCTCAAAAACTTTTTGAACAGACTCATAAAACCTTTTCTTCAATAACTAAATATGTGGAATTCTATCTATCGGTAACAACGCACCAAAAATGGTGCGTTTATCTTTTTTGTGCTATAATAGAAATAAATAAAAGGAGGAGTTATATGATTGGAGAAAATATAAAAACGTTACGTAAAACACAGAATTTAACGCAACCTGAGTTTGCAAAGATTGTTGGTATCTCTAGAAATAGTCTGAGTCGTTATGAAAATGGGACAAGTTCAGTTTCAACAGAATTAATAGATCGTATCTGCAAGAAATTTAATGTTTCCTATATCGATATTGTAGGGGAGGAAAAAATGCTCACACCAGTAGAAGATTATCAGTTAACTCTGAAAATTGAAGTGATTAAAGAACGAGGGGCGAATATCTTAGCGCAACTTTATCGTTTACAAGATGAACAAGGAATTGCATTTGACGATACTTCTAATCCTTGGGTACTAATGAGCGATGATCTTTCTGATTTGATTAACACGAAGATTTATCTTGTAGGAACTTTTGAGGATGTAGAGCGATATAATGGCTATTTGGATGGCATTGAACGTATGCTAGAACAAGCTAGTCATCTAGTGGTGGCTTAATGAAACTAGAAGAATTTAGTCAAGATGATTTTGAACGAGCATCCAAACGACTCGTTCGTTCTTTAACTCGTGGTAAAATAACTTCGTCTCAGCCCAAGGCTATCTTGCTCGGTGGACAGAGTGGTGCTGGTAAGACAACGATTCATCGTGTGAAACAAAGGGAATTCCAAGGCAATATCATTATCATTGATGGAGATAGTTATCGTTCTTTTCATCCGAACTACCTTGACCTACAGGAAAAGTATGGAAAAGATAGTGTGGATTATACCAAGGTTTTTGCGGGAAAAATGGTTGAATATCTCGTAGATGAATTGAGTAAACAAGGTTATCATTTGTTAATCGAAGGCACCTTGAGAACAACAGAAGTCCCTAGAAAAACTGCACAATTATTGACAACTAAAGGTTACCAAGTCTCACTTGCACTGATTGCGACCAAGCCTGAATTGTCCTACCTTAGCACCTTGATACGTTACGAAGAGCTCTACGCCATAGATCCTAGTCAAGCGAGAGCGACTCCTAAAAAGCACCATGATGGAATTGTAGAACATTTAGTTGATAACTTACGAGAGTTGGAAAAGGCTAAACTTTTTAGACAAATTCAAATTTATCAAAGAGATCAATCGTGCGTTTATGATTCGCAAGTAGATCAAATCTCAGCATCAGAAGTTCTACACGAATGCCTATTTGGAAAATGGAACAAGGTGGAAAAAGAGATGTTGAAGATGGGACAGGAACGGTTGAGAGAATTAATGGAAATGAAAAAAGGTATAATTGATGGAAATTAAAAAAATCTATATTCAACATTATCGTTTATTAAACGATTTCTCTTTAGAGTTGAAAAATGATTTATCCTTGATTGTGGGTAAAAACAATTGTGGCAAGACTTCGGTTTTATCTGTATTAGAAAAAATATTCAATAAAAATTCCAATCACAATTTGGTATGGGAAGATATTAATTTATATCATAGGAGGGAAATCTTTGAGAATATAAAGAGAGTCTCTGATATTCCTGATTCAGAATTATCGTCTATTTTAGGGATTAATCTTCAAATTTGGATTCAATACTCAGAATCAGATTCTTATCAAAATATCCAAGGATTTATGATGGATTTAAATCCCGAAAATAATTTTATTATTCTTGAATTTTCGTATATAATTCCTACTCAAAAGCTTCGCGAGATAAGTAGTTTGACTTGTGATTTTGCAGATGATTTTTCAAAATTTGAATCATTTATGAAGAAAAATCTGAATAAATTTTTCGAAATACAGATTTATTCACGTGGATATAATCCTATTACTCAAGAAATGACAGAAGAAAAGTCTGATTTACATGAAATGAAAGATGTTCATAAAATTATTAAAGTAAGAGGGATTAGTGCTAGTCGAGAAGTATCTAATAAAGAAAGTAACCATTCATTATCTAAGACATCAAATCGATTTTATAAATTAAATAATGGCGAAGAAATTAACAGTAAAGCAAATAATTTACTACAATCTGCTATTTTAAAGGCAGATGAAACTTTAACCAGAGCATATAGTGGTGATGATAGCGTCGAAGGAATTTTTACTTCAGTCTTTGAACGCGTCAAAAGATTTGGTGGAAATGATAGTGAATCAGAGTTAGCAATTCATTCATCACTGTCTGAGAAAGATATTTTAAGTAATAATACGACACTGTATTATAAGCATGACGATAGTCTATTACCTGAAACATATAATGGTTTGGGATATTTAAATTTATATGGAATCATTTTTGAAATTGAAACTTTAATGGCAGATATAAAAAACGAACCTGCTGATATTAACCTAATATATATTGAAGAACCAGAATCACATACACATCCACAATTACAGTATATTTTTATCAAGAATATTAAAGATTTGCTAAAGGAACACAATGATGAACTAAAAGAAAGTGGAGATTTTAGTTGTATTCAAACTTTAATTACAACTCATTCCTCTCATATAGTTTCTGATTGTAACTTTGATGATCTAATTTATTTTAAACGTGATAACGGCACAGCAGTATCAAAGGCTTTTAATTCATTGAAAGAAGAATATGGTGATGAACAACTAGGATATAAATTTGTAAAGCAGTACCTTACTCTCAATAGTAGTGAATTATTTTTTGCTGATAAAGTCATTTGTGTTGAGGGTGATACAGAAAGGATTTTAATTCCTACGATGATGCAAAAGGTAGATACAGCCAATCCAATAAATCAAGCTTCTAATACAATGCCATTGCTTTCTCAAAATATTTCAATCATTGAAACAGGTGCTCATTCACAAGTGTTTAGGAAGTTATTTGATTTTTTAGGAATAAAAGTATTGATAATTACGGATATTGATCCAGCGAATAAAAATGAAAATAATCGCTTGACTTCTTGCTCAGCAGTAGCTGCTACCTCTACGACAAATACTTCAATTAAAAGTTTTTTTGATATTTCTGGGGATGAAGTTTTTTCAATAGTAGCCCAAAAGAGTTTTGCAGAAAAAATATCATCAGATGATAGAATTCGTATTGCATATCAAATTCCCGAAGATGAAAATGGTTATCAGCCTGCTAGTTTTGAGGATGCTTTTATCAGTTTAAATAAACAATTCATTATTAATCAAAAAGCTGGTCTTATCAAATTTGAAGCTTTAAAAGATTTTGATGATAGTGAAATAGAAGATTTCTATAAATTTGCTAGGGATAAAGTGAACAAAAAATCTGCATTTGCATCAAGTTTATTATATTTTGAAGGTGAAGAAAATACCTGGAAAGTACCTAACTATATTTCGGAGGGATTATTATGGTTGAGAGAACAGTAGAACCGGAGGTAGGAAAGGTATTTGAAGTAATAAAACAAGGTCAAAATTTTATACTTGAGGGTGGTGCTGGGAGTGGGAAAACTTATTCATTAATTTCCATTATTGAAAAAATATCTAAGGAAGAACCAAAAAAATCTATTGTATGCATTACTTATACTAACAATGCTGTTGCAGAGATTAGATCTAGAATCATTAATGATAATTTACGGGTTTCAACTATTCACGATTTTATATGGCATGTCATTGAAAATTTCCAAAAAGAGATTAAAGAATGTCTTGTTGAGTTAATAAATGATAATGAACAAATCTTATTCGTTGCTCCAAAGGAAGTATTAGGTGAGGAACTTATTTCGCTTGATTATTTTGATGGTGTTCGTGTTGAATATACTGAATGGTATTCTATGAGCATAACTGAGCAAAATAAAGTTCAAATAAGTCATGACCATGTTCTTATAGTTGCTGAAAAAATGTTTTCTAAATATAAGAAGTTGAGTGATATTTTAAAGGATACTGCAAACTATATTTTTGTTGACGAGTATCAAGATACGAGTTCCTTAGTTGTAAAAATTTTATTAGAGCATCTCAGAAAGAGTACTAGAGATAATATTGTAGGTTTTTTTGGAGATTCAATGCAGGCTATCTATGACTCAGGAGTGGGAAACATAGATTCCTATGGTCTTGAAAAAATACAAAAAAATCAAAATAGACGTAATCCACGAAAAGTTATTAATTTAGCAAATAAATTTAGAAGCGATGGATTAGTTCAGATTCCTTCTAGTGATGTAGCGGCTCCAAACATGAATAATGGTAATGTAATTGAAGGGACGGTGAAATTCATTTATGGTGATGGAATTACCCACCTTGAAGATCTTAGAAATAGCGAACTATTTAAAGAATTAGAGTTTGATATACCACAGAAAACAAAGGAATTGCGATTAACACACAAACTTAATGCAGAAATGGCTGGGTTTTCTAAACTATTTGAATTGTATAATTCTGATTTGCTTGTAAAATTAATTACAGATATGAAGAAAAAATTTAATGCAAGTGAGTTAGTTGATAAAGGAAAATCTTTTGAAGAATTAGTAGAAGAAGCTCAAATTGTTGTTAGAAAGGGAGGTCCATTAATAATTGATATTGTCAAATCTATTCCAGAACTTTTAGCCATTTACGAAGAAATTAAGACATTTTCGTTTGAAGAAGTGATTAGTAAGAGTAAAGTTAATAAAGATTCTTTATTGGCCTATAAATTTAATGGTTTAAGTAGTAGATATGAGGCGGGTACAGATAGAGATAGGATTCTTAAAAGATTAGATCTAATCTTTGAACTAATAGAACTATATAAAATAGGTAAGCATAACGATTTTTTGCGTATTACTTGCTTTAAAATAACTTCGTCTGCTGATAAAATTAATCTATCTAAAATTATGAAAGAAATCTCTGATAGTGATATTACAATTGGAAAAGTCATAAAACTTGCAGAGAGAACTGGATTAATTTCAAAGGACGACTTATTTACTAATTTTATAGAAAATAAGGGCTATTATTTATGGTTACGCCTTGAGAAATTACCATTTCAAGAATATGTAAATAGTATTGCTTATCTTAGAGAATATGTATCTGTCATAACTCAGCATAAGGTTAAAGGCAGTGAATATGAGAATGTCTTAGTTTTGTTAGATAATGGAAGATGGAATCAATATAATTTTAATTCTATATTTGGTAAAGGTTCATCTAATGAGAAGGTTCAAAACAGAACTAAGAAACTATTTTATGTTACAATCACTAGAGCAATAAAAAACTTAATTGTTTATATGCCATGTAATGACCAACAGATTCTTGAAAAAGCTAAAGATTATTTTGAACAGAGTGATATTGTTAATGTTCTGTCATTAGTTAAAGAGTAAATAAACTTTAACAATTGTTGAACTGAATGTTGAAGGAGAAATTATGATTACATTGGAAAATGATTTACTTGAATTTGATATTACAGGTGTTCTAGGTTCTGAAATTAATCAGCACATTGATTTTTATAATACCGGAGTAGAAGAAACTTATGTGGCAATAAAAAATAAAGATGACAGTACAGCACTGTCCATTTTAAGAATATTAAAATCACAACTAGATATGGAGTATGAGTATTTTGATTCTAAAAGGTTTTGGGATTTTGGTAAATTAAATGATGCTTACAGTTATGTTGATGGTATAAATAGAGCTAGTCGAGCATTGGTGGGAGCACCCAATTATCGAAATATGAAATCTATGCTCTATGACATTCAAGATTATATGACTAGAACAAGATTTGACGATGATAGGTATTATGGAAATGTATTCGCTTTAGCTGTTGACAAATATTTAGATGAGATGACAGCCTCGGGACGTCATTCGCGTTTTGGAATATTCCTTCAAGGGATTAGAACGTTTTACCATCGACCAGGAAAAGGTACAGCAAAACAATGCCTTACTCTATCTAAAGGTCTCGCTCTTAAAGATATAGAACCTTTTATCTTCGTAGAGGAGAGATATTTGTGATAATTTATAATGCATTCCGTATATCAAATGTACAAAGCAATAACAATTTAAATGGTGTGAACTTTTTGGTAAAATCTAGCTCAATTCGTGTATTTTTAGGGTAAAATTCACACCATTCAACTGAAATTTATTCAAATTAGATGAAATTCTGTTTTCTATAAATGTGGAAAAATATTGATTTTAAAAACATCTTGAAACTTATTTAAATAGAAATGTTTCCAGCCAGGTCTTAAGAAAGCTCGTAAAGCATCACAGTTCTCAAAACGTTAATCGAACCGATTATATCAACGTTTCAAAGCACTCAAAAGTTTACCTTATGGGTGCTTTTTTCGTGTTTTTTTGAAAAGTTTACCTTATTTTCACCTTATTGTTTTAGAGACTTTAAAGCAAATTCACCTACTGTCATAGGAACTACATTAGAAGTATTTACATAAATCTGTGTTGTTCCTGTGTCATTGTATGTTAGAGCTTCTGAAATAGCTTCTAAGCTCATTCCTGCTTGTCTAGCAAGCGTTGCTCCTGTATGTCGCATTTTATGCGGTGTAGCATGTGCCAGTTCTTTATGTCGCTCTCTGATGCTTTTCATTTTATCGTTTAGATAGTCAGCATGTAAAGGCTTGTTGATGTTTCCTCTAGTGTCTATATAAGTAAAGACAAACTGTTCAGGTAGTATGTCTTGCATGCTGTTTACTTCTTGTCTCTTGTTTTAGGCTTTGAGATAATAGCGACAACAGAAGTAGTTGTGGATTATTTTTGTGAATGTTCAAATTAATCATTAGAAAATTGTTGGCAGTTGAGAGCTCTAAGTAAATTATTTTGATACAATTTATGGTCGCACATAGATAGTATGTCACAAAAGAAACTACGGCTCGTTAAAAATTTCATTTTTTCAGAGATAGGTCTCTTTTTACATGATTTACCTATTAATATTAGTAAATGTTAAGGATAAGTATTCTTTCTATTTTTTGGCGAATACCGGCTTTTTTGTCACAAATGAGTATCAACATCTTTCGAATGGAATAGTTGACAATTGTTTTTAAGAATTATACTATTAAATTGAATAGATAAGGAGTTGATTTGATGCAAGAGAAAATGATTGATTACAAACAAAATATTTACCAAGAGCTATCTCGCTTAACAAAGGGGCTAGGAAGTGAGAAGCGTCTTGATATTTTAAATATATTATCACAGGGACCAAAGACAGTTGAGGGAATTGCGCATGCGACGGGTCTCTCTGTTGCCAATACTTCGCGCCACCTTCAGGTTTTAAAAGAAAGTCACTTGGTGGTGACGAGTCGAAATGGTAATTTTATCCGTTATAGCTTGGCTTCTGAAAAGGTTGTCCAGTTAGTCCTTCTGTTATTTGCCGTCGGTGAAGAACAGTTAGCAGAAGTCAGAGCGATTGAGTCAGACTATGATGAGGCAGCTGGTGTTCCTCAGATTGAGCTCGCTAATGCAATTGAATTAGCAGCTAAGACAGATGCTCTCCTACTTGATTTAAGGCCTGTTGAGGAGTATGAGGCAGGGCACTTGCCAAAAGCTCTTAATTTACCAATCGATGAGTTTGATCAAAAAAAAGCTCAGCTTCCCAAAGAGAAGACCATCATTGTTTATTGTCGCGGGCGCCAATGTGGCTATGCTAACCTAGCAGCACAGGATTTACAGAGTTTGGGCTACAGTATCTATAGTCTCAATCGCAGTTTTGCTGATTGGAAGTGGGGTGCATCTTCTCGTTCATAACTTGAGAGTGGGACAGAAACCGGTAATTCGTTAGAATTCGATTTCGTCGTCCCACCTCCGCACAGTTGAGTAGGCCTGTAAAAGCTGATGAAATCAGCGTAGTAGAGCCCACTCAACCACTGCGTCTTTCTCGACAATCCAAAAACAATTGAGAGGCTAGAACTTTTGTCCCAGCCTCTTTTCTTATAACCGGAGACTCGTGAGCAAAATCTTTGCAAAATAGATTTAGTGTGTTATAATTCAACTATTCAATAAAAAAGTTGAATTTCTTTTTTACTCAACTTATTCAACAATTTTATTGAATTACATCTTTGAAATACTTCTTATTTAGTATCTCAAAGAAACTAAGTGATACAAATTGGATTTTTAGAAGGGCTAAGTTAACCTTTTTGAAATTCATTCTTTTATGCTTATGCTATTCAATTATATGATTGAATAGAGGCGTTTTATTTTAGATAGGAGTTTTTTATGACGACACAACTAACAACCGAAACATTTGCGAAATCTATCCAAAATGGGGTAAGTTTTATCGATTTTGGGGCGCAGTGGTGCCCACCTTGTCGGATGATGGAGCCAATAGTGGAAGAACTTTCACAGGACTTTGACGGAAAAGTAACGATTGCTCAGGTGGATGTGGACCAATCACAAGATCTGGCCAATCTCTTTGGCATTCGTTCTATCCCAACAATGGTGATTTTTAAAGATGGCAAACCCGTTGATGCTCTTGTTGGTGTTCATCCTAAACAAACATTGATGGAAAAAATCCAAGCACAGTTATCATGAGGTGATTTATGTATGATGCAATTATTGTAGGTTCAGGACCTGCAGGGTACACAGCTGGCATTTATTTAAGTCGAGCTGGTTTGAAAAATCGATTGATCACAGGCTATTCTGAGGGTGGTCAATTAACCACCACAACCCTCGTAGAAAATTATCCAGGTTTTGAAAACGGGATTGATGGCAATGAATTAGTCCAAACAATGCGCCGCCAAGCAGAACAGTTTGGCACCGAAATGACCTTTGGATTTGTTCAAAAAATTGAAGGCGAAAAGTCTCCTTTCGAGGTACATCTGGATAATGGTGAAATCATTGATACCAAGGCCGTTATTATCGCAACAGGCTCTAGCGCTAAATACCTAGGGATTGAAGGCGAAGAAGAGGCCGTCGGAAAAGGTGTCAGCGCTTGTGCGACCTGTGATGCTTTCTTCTATAAAGAGCGTGAAGTCCTTGTAGTTGGCGGGGGTGATGTCGCTATGGAAGAAGCCCTCTATTTGACACGCTTTGCATCGAAAGTGACCGTTGTCCATCGCCGCAATGAGTTACGCGCATCTGATATTATGGCCAAACGGGCTCAGGCAAATGATAAAATTCATTGGATGTTAAATTACACGCCTATCAAAGTTGCATCTAATCTGATGGGAATGACTGGTTTGGATGTTCGTAATAATGAAACAGGTGATATTGAGCACATTCAGGCTGACGGTCTCTTTGTGGCCATTGGTCATCAACCAAACACCGCTTTTCTTGATGGAAAATTAGCATTGGATGATAAAGGCTATATTCAAACACAGGCAGGAACAGCAAAGACCTCTGTTGCAGGTATTTTTGCAGCTGGTGATGTGCAAGATCCAAAATACCAACAAGCCATTACTGCAGCAGGCAGCGGTGCCATTGCTGCCCTAGATACATTGGCCTATATTGATAACCTATGATGAAATCAGTCACGTCTAGTATCGAATTAGAAGAACTGTTAGCCAAACATCAAAATCTAGCTCTTCTTGTTTCAGGAAATCAATGCAGTCTATCGTCTCTTGAGCAAAAAGAACTCATAGACACGGCTGAACGAGAGCATTTGGTGCTTTACCAAGCAGATATTTTTCAAGTGCCCCGTCTCATTTCTTTATTTGGCATTCAGCCTACACTGACGAGTTTATTAGTCTTTAAAAAGGGTCAATTGGTTGATAAGAAAGAGGTTTAAATGGCAAGAAAAGCTTTGATACAAAGGAAAAAGAAGGCTTACCCGGTTCAAGAATACTCACGCTGTTTAGCATGCGGTCGCCCGCATTCGGTCTACCGCAAGTTTAAACTTTGTCGGATTTGTTTACGCCAGCAAGCTTACCAAGGTGTCATTCCTGGGTTGAAAAAAGCTTCTTGGTAGTGGAAAGAAAGGAAGGAAGAAATATGGAAATTAGTTACTGGTCAGATATTGCCTGTCCATTTTGTTACATTGGTGCTAGTCGGATGAAGCGTGCTATGGCAGCTGTTGGTTTAAACCCGGAAGATTTGACAATGAAAGCTTACCAGCTAAATCCCAATGCGCCTTTAGAAACAAGTGAAACCATGCTCACAGAGTTTGCTGCCAGTCACGGTATGACCACTGAGCAAGCTAAAGCTCAGTTTGCGCACATGGAAAGTATGGGAAATGAAGAAGGGCTTCGTATTGATATGGCGGGGATTATCCCAACCAACACCTTTTCAGCTCACCGTCTTATTAAATGGTCGCAGGAGTATTTAGATAAAAAAGATCATCAAAATTTCATTACGGCCTTGTACTATCTTTACTTTGAAGAACATGCCAATATTGCGGATCATTCTGTGTTACTAACTGTTATCAGTGAGTTCGCTCTACCACAAGAAGAGGCAGCGCAGGTACTTGCTGGAGATGCGTTTGCTGACGAGGTCAAACGCGATATCTTAGAAGCCCATCAGTCAGGCGTTCAAGGTGCACCTTTCTTTGTTCTGAACAATAAGTATGGAATTTCAGGTGCTCAGCCTTATGAATACATGTTAGCGGTACTAAAACAAATTCAAGCAGAGGAAGGAGCACAATAAAATGATAGATACCCCTTTTCAACTACTAGACAGCAATTCAGAAGAGACAGGCTTAGTTTGTGGGATTGATGGCTGCAGCATAGAGTCCTCAACACAGCCGTTAGAAACTACCTCTCAGCCATTAGAAAAAAGCAGTCATTAGGAGGACAGAATGGAAAAACAAAGAGTAGAAGCCTTGTCAGATGCTATATTGGCCATTATTGTTACAATTATGGCCTTGGAGTTACAGTTACCTGAGGAATTGATAGTAGGACTTAGAAGCATGCTACCCATGCTTTTTATCTACATTACTAGTTTTTTGCAAATCATGGCAGTCTGGCTATATTATCATGAACTCTACAAATTAGTAGATCATGTCAGCTTTCGTTTATTTGGAGCCAATAGTTTTTGGCTTTTAACAGCTAGTTTTGTTCCCTTAGCGACTCGAGGGATTGGACAGCATTCCGCTAATTTTGCCTTTCTCCTGTTTTACCTCATCGTTCTTGCCCTTTGGGATGTAGCTTGGATAATCATGACAGCAATGGTGATCAAGACGAGTCAAAGACCGTTATCAGCTGAAGAAAAAAAGATACCTTATCGGTGGGCACTATTATATGGATTGCAGCTAGTGATCATATTATTAGTTGGTTATCTTTTTCCAAATCTCATTCCTATTGCCCCGCTACTGATGATTGTTAATGTTATCTATGGTTTTTTAAGCAACAAATCTTGAAAAAGACTAAAAATAATGGCTAAATAGCATCGGTCATAAAAACCAGGTCTTAAGAAAGCTCGTAAAGCTTCACAATTCTCAAAACGTTAATTCGTTGCTGGGAAGCACAATACAAACGAAAATACTTTGCAACTTGCAAGGTGTTTTTTGTATGAGAACTGGCGGTACACAATTAGGCTAGATCTAGCGACTTTAGTCGCATAGAGATATGCTATGCACAGTTGCCTCAAGAAAACAAGTAGAGCGATGTTTGATTGGATGGCAACCACTATATAATGGAAATATCTAGAAATGTCTATTATAACCAAATAAAAAAGTTTCAGGAAAATAGTTGTTTTTTTGCTATAATAACACTATAAAAGGAGTTTTTATGAAATTTAGAATGGCTATAAAATATCGAATGTCATTTAATTCTGTCAATAAATTGTTGTAATGCATAATGTGTTGCAGACACAGTATTAAGTCCTTTAGGAATCAAAGGTATAAAGACTAAGTGTTTCGTAAAGATTTTAGATAGAACTAATTTAAATAAATATATATATAGGGGTTAATGTAAACTACAATACAGGAACAGTATACAGTAGTTTTTAAAAGTACATGCGTTTAAACATAAAGCAAAAATTGGGCCGATTACCCAGTGAAGTTTTGATAGATAAAAAGATTATTAATAGTAATATTAGAGGAGTTTATGGTATTTTTTCCTGCGATAAAAATAAAAAAAAAATAAACATTGTCATTATATTGGGAGAGCTGCGGATATAAGATGTCGTTTCTTTGATGCTGGTGGACATTTTCATAATTTTATTTGGGGGAACACATCAAATAAACAAGTGACAATGAAGCTTACGGAAAACATTATAAAAGATATTTTAAAAGATGGAAAACTAGTTGAAATTGAAGTGATAAAAGAAGTGCCATATCAGTTTGATAATTATTACAGAAATATGCAAAGGTTAGCATATGAGGAATACAAAGTTATAGAAGAGTATCAAGTGAAAAATGAAGCATTACATCAACTCCCAGAAGGTAATTGGATAAAACAATGTAAGTGGCAAGAATTAAAGAATATAAAATGAATATGGAGATTTTACACATTTGTTGGTGTATTATATTAGTATTTACAGAACTAAACTATTCCCTTATTTAAAAAATATTGATTCATATTTTATGAAAGCAATCAGTAGATATAGTTCTGAACAGACTTGGTATTACGCTATTCTTAGTCCAACTGAAACCTATACTTTCCAAACCAAGTTTTATGTTTTACAAATAATTTTTGGAAAATCCAGATGTAATTTTAGTCTCTACCTTTTTTTCTTAGACTGTTATAAAGTCTGTCAGAATAAGCTTTGTAAGTGTAGAAATTGATTTTTACAGAAGTGAAATAATTAGATATAATAAAAGCCTATGAAATCAGTATTTCAAAGGCTTTTTCCTTTTAATTTTAGCAAAATAATTGAATTTTAACTGATTAAGATACTTCAGTTAAAAATAAATAATTAATTAATCATTATTGAAATGCATGTTTGGAATTTGAATAGCTCCGTAAGCACCCTCTGAAAAGAAACCAGTATAAAGTCTAAGTTTCTCTATCATTGGATGAATTAATGCTTGTTGAAATTCAGTATCTGTAGAGAGATCTTCTGGTAAATCAGTGACTAAAACTGAATATACGGCTTTAATCTCGGCATAAATATTATACCTACTGTCTGGGTAGGTGATTTCCATATTAATTATAATAATCTGATTATTTTGCCCTTCTTCTCTATCAGGAAGATTCACGCTAATAGTAGCTTTCCCATCCTCCTTCGTTACCTCATCTTGATGTACGGCAAATTCAAATTTATTAAATGTAATTTTTCTTATTTCTATATTTGTTGATTTCATTTTAGCCTCCAACTGACAATGAAATAACATTACCTTTTGTATTCCTTCTATTAGGAATATTCTGTTCTTTATATGGTAACCTAGTTTCGGACTCGTTTTTCACAATGTAATGAATATGTTGTACTGGTGAAGAGACCTTTTCTTCAATGGTTCTGCTAAATTGCTTAGTCATGATTTCAAATTTGCTAGCTAATTGTTCAAAAGAATTTTGACTCTGCTTATATATTCCATCATTAATCAATTGCACTATAGTTTGATTTAAACTAATACCTTCGATTTCAGAACGTTCTTTTAAATTCCTATGTAATGTTTTGGCTATTCGTAGGGTTATCTTCCCACTATATTCCTCTAAAGAATTTTCAAGAGGTTCTTTAATTTCTCTGCCCCACTCAAGATTAGCCTCAATCCAATCAGCTTTAGCTAATTCAATTTCTTCATAAACTTCTTCCAAAGTTTCGCCATAAACAATTAATCCAGGTAATTCTTTAATAGAAGCAGTAAATAACCACTCACCATCTTCATATATTTTGTTAATCAAAATAGGATAATTTAGTCCAAGATAATATTCTTTATCCCTCATTACTTAAACCCTCCTCTAATTCTATCACTTTCTCAATCATCTTTATAATCTTCTTAACATAAACTGGTTTAATAGGTTTATGTCGTGGTATTGGAAAACTCTCCTGTAACAAAGGATGAGTCGTTATTGAATGATTGCTTCCTTCTCTCCACATAAAACCATACTTTTTGCACAGAGTTTCTAAACGTTCAGGGGTAACAGATTTGGGGTCATTTTTTATTTTTTGCAACTCTTTTTCTTTGCCCATGACATACCTCACCTAAAGTGACACTATATATGGTGTCATAATAATTATATCCCAAAAATTCGCTAAATTCAAGAATTTCTCTTAATTTTAATAAAATAACTGAATTTTAACTGATTATAATAATCAAGAAATTATTTCAGATAAATCTATCATGGCTTGTTCAATCTTATGTTTTCCCTTTTTGCATGACATGAAGGTAGATTTTTTCTATTTCCCTACTATCTTATGAATGTCCTACAAACTCTCGAATAACGTTTAGGATTAGATTCTTATCAGCCATGACTGAAACAAAACTATGTTGGAACATATGGGGAACTATGTGAACAGGTCTATCAAAATCGACTAGGTTGTCAATATTCTTATAGGAATTCCCATTTTTCTTATTATACTTTGCAGACTGACTAGTTCCTCCTCTTAAAAACATTGAAATTTCTGTATGATATAATGAACTCCCCCTGCTGATTCTTCCCCTATTTAGAATCTATTAATTCATATTTTATGAAATTAATTAGCATATATTGTTCTTAAAAACCTTGATATTATGTTGTTTTTAACCCAACTGAAACCCATACTTTACAAACCAGGTCTTAAGAAAGCTCGTAAAGCTTCACAATTTAGTAAACGTTAATTCGAAAGAATTACTATACTTACAAAGAGCACCTTTCGGGGTGTTCTTTTTTATTGATATCTTGTAGATTTATAATTAGAAATCTCCTTGAAGGATATCGGTAAATGAAAAGATTCGGCGATCATATCCTATTTTTTCGCACTTTAGTCTAATACCTATAATGTAAAAAACTCTAGCTATCAGGTAGTTGATAGTTAGAGTTTTTTTCTATTCATAGGATTTAATGAGATTAAATAAGGCTTCTACTTCTGATGACAGTGTAGCTGATTTGAGATAAGCGTAATAAACTGTAAATGTTATCTGGTCCTCTGGTATTAGAGGGATTTTTATTAAGTCATCATCTTCATCAGAAAGTGCGATATCAGCCAGTAAACTAAGGCCAATCCCTTTCTTTAAAAGCTCTTTAATGATGACAATGTCGTCACTCTTGAAGAATATTTCTGCCTTGTTTTGATACTTTTGATTAAGTAGTTCAAAAGCTTTCAGGTGAACAAAGTGTTCGTCTAAAAGTATAAAGGATTGATCTACTAAATCTTCAAAAGTGAGGGAAGGAGCAGTAGCAAGAGGATGGTTCTTAGATAAAACGACATACAGTTCTTTATGAAAGAGTTCATGTGTCTCTATTGAAGGATGATTGAGTGGTTCAATCAAGCCGAGTAGGCTTGCATCAAGGTCTCCCTTGAGGAGAAGATTTAATAACTCTACGGAGCCACCGCGGATAGGGCGTACTTTTTTTAAAAAATCGAATTGATCTTTTTCGTTTAAGGCAGCAAAGAGATACTGAATGATAATAGGAGGGAATCCTACAGTAGAGTATTGGGCCAAGGAACGATTGATTTCTTTGCGAGTAGAAATGACCTCAGGTAAGATCTTTTCTGTATGCTTTAGAAGGATTTTCCCTTGAGGAGTTAGTTTGAAGGAACGATGCGAGGGATCGTGGTGAATCAATTTGCAATTAAAAGATTCCTCTAAGCGCTTGATGGCATAAGAAATAGATGGTTGGCTGACTTTGTGTTGTTTTGCTACTTCCGTATAGGATTGAAGATGGCAGAGGTCATAAAAATATTGTAGATCTTTTAAATTCATATGGGCTCACTTTCATTAGTTGGAGAAGGAAAATAAGTGGAAATCACCAGATAAATACTTTTTATCCGTATCCCACAATTTGACTATACGAGTATTCGCCGGTTAAAATGTAAGTGAGTCAGGGATATCAAAGGTTATCTAAGATACTTTCAAAAATGACCAACATCTTTTCTCGTTTATCAATAGGGAGTTGTTTAATCTTCATGTTGATTCTTTTGAGTGAAAGATTGTCGGTCTTATCAGAGGTTGATTCAAGGCTATCAAAATTGAAAAATTCCTCTGGGGTCATCTTTAGGGCGACAATCACTTTTTCAAGACTGTGAATGGTCAGATTCACATTTTGGTTTTCAAGTTGATTGATATACTTAAGCCCGAGCCCCGCTTGTTCCGAAAGTTCTTCCTGGCTCATTTTTTTCTGTGTTCGAAAATATTTCACTTTTTGGGAAATATATTGTTGTAAATAGTTTTTATTCGTCATATAAATAGAATACAAGTTTTGTATGACAAAAAAACATCTTAAAAAATACAAAGTATTGCATAGCAAACTTATGTAATTTTTATTTTAATTCGGATTGCCAATTTGTATGATTAGTTTCTTTTACTCGAAACTTTTAGTAAAGAGTGATCATCGAGAGTTTTATGAGTTCAGAACTTTATAAAAAATAACACCTTAAAGTGCCATTAACAATAGTGTTTTAAGTATAAAAGAGCTTATTAGAAAATTGTCTTCGTAGACTCATTATAACATATGTGTACACGATTGTATTTTTTAAACAACAAAGTTTTCCAAACAATTCATTTTAAGTGGTATAATAGAAGTAAAAAGGAGGTTGCACTATGACTGCACATGATATTTTAAACAACCCTTTCCTCAATAAAGGTACTGCCTTTACCTTAGAGGAGCGAAAGGAACTAGGTCTTATTGGTTTACTGCCACCGTATGTTCAAACGATTGAAGAGCAAGCGGCGCAAACTTATGCACAAATGCAAACAAAAGCCAATGATTTGGAAAAACGTCTTTTCCTAATGGAAATTTTTAATACCAACCGAACTCTTTTCTATTACCTCTTTTCTCAACATTTGGAGGAATTCAATCCAATTGTATACGATCCAACCATTGCAGATACCATTGAAGGCTATAGTGACCTCTTTGTAGATCCCCAATATGCGGGATATCTTGATATCAATCATCCTGAAAATATTGAAGCCACTTTGAAAAATGCTGCTGGGGATCGCGAGATTCGTCTCATTGTTGTAACAGATGCAGAAGGAATCCTTGGAATCGGTGACTGGGGAACAAATGGTGTCGATATTTCTGTTGGGAAATTGATGGTCTACACGGGTGCTGCTGGAATCGATCCTTCTATGGTTCTTCCTTTAGTCATTGATGCAGGGACTAACCGTGAAGAACTTCGTAACAATCCTAATTACTTAGGAAATCGTCACGAACGGGTTCGCGGAGATCGTTACTACGACTTTATTGACCAATTTGTTCAAACAGCAGAACGTCTCTTTCCTAAACTCTACCTTCACTGGGAAGACTTCGGCCGCTTGAATGCTGCCAATATTCTTGAAAAATACCGGAAACAAATTCCAACTTTTAATGATGATATTCAAGGTACAGGAATCGTTACCTTGGGTGGTATCTTTGGTTCACTGGATATTAGTGGTGAAAAATTAACAGATCAAGTTTATCTCTGCTATGGTGGTGGTACTGCAGGTGCAGGAATTGCCTCTCGTGTTCTTCGTGAAATGGTGAGTGAAGGTATTTCTGAAGAAGAAGCCTATAAACGTTTCTTTATGGTTGATAAACAAGGTCTTCTCTTTGATGACATGGATGACCTAACTCCTGAACAAAAACCGTTTGCTAAGAAACGTGCTGACTTTAGTAATGCAGACAAGTTGACAGACCTGCTTGAAGTAGTGAAGACTGTGAAGCCAACCATTCTTGTAGGAACTTCAACTCAACCTAATACCTTCACTAAAGAAATAGTAGAAGCTATGTGTGAAAATACAGAACGTCCGATGATTTTCCCTTTGTCAAATCCAACCAAACTAGCAGAAGCTAGTGCCAAAGATTTGATTGAATGGTCAGATGGCAAAGCTTTTGTCGCAACAGGAATTCCTGCTGATACGGTTTCTTATAAAGGTGTAAACTATGTGATTGGTCAAGCCAATAATGCCTTGATTTACCCAGGTCTTGGTCTAGGTATGCTGGCTTCTGAAGCAAGTCTTTTGACTGATGAAATGATTGGAGCAGCGGCTCATTCATTGAGTGGTATTGTCAATCCAGGGCAACCTGGAGCACCAGTCTTGCCTCCATTCAAGTATGTAGCCGATGTTTCCATTAAAGTAGCAGAAGCGGTTGCTAAAAAAGCACAAGAACAAGGTCTTGCGCGTGCTAAGGAAACAGATATGTCCAAAGCAGTTCGTGATTTGAAGTGGTATCCAGAGTATAAATAATTCACTGCTGCTGTCTATCCTTCGCTAGCGACAGATTTGTATGGGCTGTGGACTTAAGTAATTTAGAAAGGATACCTATGTCACTCTTTTTAACCTCGATTACGAGTATCATTCCGATTATCGCTATTATTGTTTTGGGGTATATTCTTCAGGTGAAGGGATGGTTTGGAGATGCCTTTGGACCTAACCTATCTCGTTTGATCATGAATGTAGCCTTGCCAGCGTCAATCTTTGTGTCGGTAATGAAATACCTAACACTAGATAAACTAATCAGTCTTTCTGGGGGTCTCCTTTATACATTTGTGGCCTTTATCTTGGGCTATATCGTAGCTTATATTGCAGTTGTGGTTTTCAAGGTTCGTCCAGGACGGCGAGGAACCATGATTAATACCTTTGTGAATGCCAATACGATTTTTATTGGTTTACCTTTAAACGTTGCTCTTTTTGGGGATCAGGCTCTCCCTTATTTCTTAATTTACTATATCACCAACACGATTTCCACCTGGACATTAGGCGTGTATTTGATGACGAGTGACAGTAAATCGGGTCAAAGCAAGGAGACGAGTAAATTTGACTGGAAGAAATTGCTACCAGCTCCGCTTGTAGGTTTTCTTGTGGCTCTGCTATTTTTGATTCTCCGAATCTCTATTCCAGATTTCGCAACGAATACCTTAACCTATGTTGGAAATATCGTCACTCCCCTATCTCTGATTTATATTGGTATCGTTCTTGCAAAGGCAGGCTTGAAAACTATTACTTTTGATAAAGATACAATTGTCACTTTAGTTGGACGCTTTATCCTGGCTCCTCTAATCATGCTTCTTGTATTGAAGTTCTTTGCACCAAATATGGCGACAGTAGAATTTAAGACCTTTATGATTCAGTCCGCTACACCAGCTTTAGCTGTTCTTCCGATTCTTGCTAATCAGGGAAAAGGAGATGTGGAATTCTCTACGAATGTGGTGACTCTAAGTACAGTTCTATTTATCGTTGTTATTCCAATATTACAAACTTTATTAGGATAAGAAGGTAGAGGATAGGATTGAAAGTTTTGCGTTAAGAAATTTCACTATTATAGATACATCTATTCCTATTTCTTGAAATCAAAATCGGCAGAAACTTTTAGGACGTTTCCTATCAAGCGCTTTTGAGCTGTCCTAAAAGCCAGACTTTTCAAACTAGGATTGAAAAAAGCTCGTAAAGCTTCACAATTTAGTAAACGTTCTTCGAAAGAATGACTATACTTACAAAAAGCACCTTTCGAGGTGTTCTTTTTATGCTTCCATACTAAATTGGTGCAATTGACACAGTTGTTGCGACTTTAGTCGCTTACAAATGTGGCTGCAACCTGACAAAGTCAGTTGCCTCAAAAGGTTCATCAACACGATACTATCAACGTTTCGAAACACTTCGTGGTTCACACCATGAGGTGTTTTTTAATGAATTTAAGAAAAGCCCATACAACTTTACTTGAAAGAATGCTATAATAGCTTAGAATAACTGATTTTCTGTTGAAATAAATTTATGGGGATTACGATGTCACTTGTCTTAAAGGTTGGCTTGTTCTATTAGACAATTGGATTTTGAATTCCTTTTTTCAACTGTCTTTGTCCGTCTTGAAAATGCAAATTGGGGTAGTCGTTATCCAATCCTTATGAATGAATTGTATCAGGGGAGAGTTTCAGTATATTATTTAAAGAATTGTCTACTCTAACTATAGAGTATAGTTTAGCAAATTATCGTCTTATGATAATATTTTGGGCTTTGAACATGCAATTTCTATGGGGAAAAGTGTTGAGATTTCTAGTTTGTAGATTTTCTTGCTTGTGCAGGACTAAGTTATGAGACGGATGCTCGAAATAGTGAAAAATTTAAAGTAAAAGATTTTACAAAAAATCAGCAGAGGTGGGAAATGAGAGTCGTTTTATTGCCGATTTATTATAAGGATGAGAATAGAATAGAAACTTGTCAGATTTTTATTAGAGATAGCGAAGAATTATGTATTCTTGATGTTGATAGAGATTCGGGTTTTGAACGCTATGAAGCCGACTCTTTCTTTGAGGCGCTTACGAACTATCGTCTGGATTTGGAAAAGGAAGGCGGGATTCTCCAATGCAATGGAGCTGACAAGTGTGTATTTCCTTCTCCGATGCAGCTGAATTTTGGAGGAGAAAAAGCCTATTTCTTGGAAATGGGAAAACAAGCCAGTTTAAACAATGTTTATGAGATTTTTGACCAAGATAAACCAAACTTAAACTGTGTCAGTGTCGCAGAACAGAAACAATTTTATGATGATTGGTTTACTAGCTTAGTAGGTGGGACCAATTAACCCCTCAGTTTTAAAGGAACGACTAGAAAAAATCTTAGTAAACCTATGTCTTGGGCCGTGTGACAGATGAAAGAATTGTAGATGGACCTTATCACAGAAAATTTGGAGAATACGAGTTGAAATTAAACTAAAGACTTACTTAGTCCATGTTATGGGTGGTATCTAAAGAGAGATGATTTTGACTGGATAGATAGTTGGGGAATTAGGGGGACTGAATGTTGTATTATAAAACAATTTGGAATCACACGAATGACTGTGATCCGATCATAATGTATTCTGAAATAGACGAGGAGCGCTATGAAACGAAACGATTAGATATCTACCATAATGGACACGTAGCTTATTTTGATAATCGGACACCTTTGGAGTTGGGAGAAGCTCCATATCCAAGTGATTTTGATGCAATAAATGCTATAGGGGAGTTTGATGTATCTGAAATATCAGCGATAGATTTTGAGAATATTCTAAAAATGTATGACACAGAAGCTTTAATCGAAGATTATTGTATCAAATTAGCTAAATGGGCCGAAAGGTAACAAGTATTTGCTGTTTTTTCAATAGTAACAAGGGGGAACATTCATGTCGGACATTACATTTGAGCATTCTTTCTTTTCCTATCCACAATCATTAAAGGATTTAGTTTCCGAAGGTAGGGTTGATTTTGGTGTATGGTACTTGATGAATGACGATGAAACAGTGAGAAGATTTCGAGGTCTTCAAACAAGATATCCTGAGCGAACATTATATCCATTTGCAAGGAGAGGTGATAATGATGATATCGCCTGTTTTGAAGATGTTGATAGTACTCTAGTGCATATCATTCATGACTTTGCTGATATAGGATGGGAGCAAAGAGAAGTGTTTCCCACTATTGATGCCTGGTTAGAATACATTGAGGAGTGTAATCTTCAAGATAGACGGTGACTTGGTGTTAGGCTGAACCTTGGTAGAGCTTAGCGCTATTGATGAAAATAGTCATCTATAAATATCTGAGGAATTTATTTGGAGATAAATGGGAAGGAGAAAAATCTTGTTGCTGTTTGATTTATCTACCAAGCAAAAAGAGCTTGAAGAACTAGATTATTGGGAAATGGGAATACTAGATTTAAAGATATCCTATTTTGGAGATGAGGTTTCTTTGTGCATAGAAGATTATCATAACAAAGAAAAATACTGGGAAATTAAGTTTTTAGTATGCGCAAAAGTAGAGTATAGCAATGATGCTTTAGACATCCAGTGGAGAAAAGATAAACATGTCAAAGATATGACTAGAGGGGAATTGCATCATCATGGTCAAGAAATTTCTTTACAAATTTATGAGGAGAATCCTGATTTTGTGAAGTGTATGGTTGATATTGGTTTGTTGCAAATGACAATTGTTTGCCGTGATATTCAGATAGAACATCTTGATTTAAAGGATGCTCAGTTCTTTTGGCAGGATCGTGAAACTGTAGAATGAGTAAAGTGTACCTAAACGGTTATCATAACGGATCGAAGAACAACAAAAAACGTGTAATTTATTACTGAGTATTGATAAATAGGAATGAAATGATGTTAAGTGTTGAATTGAGAATAGCGGTAGCAGACGTAACCATGATAGATAGCTTATTGAATTTATTAGATGTTAGCCAGCAGATTGTTACTTCTCACTTTTATTATAAGGACCAGGAACTAAGTTATTCAAGTGCTATAAAGTGGGAGCGGTATTTTTCGAGTCCAGCTACTGGATATTTGCATGTGAGGCAAATATTTGTAGGAAGAGTTGTTGAAGATGCGATGATTATTATTTCAGGAAATAGCGATATCGTCGATTTTATCATTGAATTTCGCGTTGAACATCTGACAGATGAGGATATAAATAGTATTAAAAAATTTATCCTAAAATCTAATCGAACTATTTCAGATAAGGACATTGAAGTTATCTGTGAAGAGTATTGAGATTTGATAGGCTATTATAAGATTAGCGAACGTAATACTTTGGTAGAAATCAAAAGAGATGAGATCAGTGAGGAGCTGACTGGAGGTAAATAAAATGATTTTTGAGGATTTAAGAGAACTCTTACTCTCGATAGTTGAAGAAGATGCTATTATTTCGACTTTATTTTTGTTTTTTATTAAAAATAAAGGATATTCGCCTCAGATATTGGAAGAGATTATTTTTTATGGAGTGACAATAGGTTGGTTTAAAATTGTTAATGTAGAAAATGATAATATTTCTTATACGGAAATCGAGTGGAGAATGGATAATGTCTTTCAAGAAATCGTTTTTTGCGATAATGATTTTGCTGTAAAGACTTTATTGACACAGGAAGGTGGAATTCCAGAATTATTCAGGAAATTTATCTTATGACAGGAACAATCTTCATTTGTCAAAGAGAGAATTTTGGTAACTTGAATCTCCAGGCCTGTGCGATAAGGAAGTTCAATATACCCATAATAAAAATAGAAAGACTAGATAAAGCATGACAGATAAGCAAGCACTATTTTTACAAGAACTAAAAATCATCCAGGAGCAAGCTGTAAATATGAATATCCATCAGAGTGATTTAACTAAAGAAGAACTGCTTTTTAATGTTAGTTATGATACTTTGGTTTTGATGATGGAATTGTTGGATGGCTATCGTAATATGAATTTAGAGTTATCTGATAAAGAGAGTAAGGAAGTTTTAAATAAGAATATACAATTACATGATGGGGTTGTTGATTTTTTGAAGTCATTTTAATTTAGCTAAGATGTGACATGTGCTCTAATCTCCATAAAATAGGGAGTGAATAGGAGGAGAGGAAATGGTTGGAGATCTTTTGAAAATCGATAGGATTAAGATGCTATTGCTCGAGAATGGGATTTCTTTGGAACCAGGTCTAAGTGATGAAGAAATACAAAAAGTTGAGACAATCTATGGAATTGAATTTCCTGAGCAGTGGTTGGCAGTCTATCAACAATTGTTGCCTATTTCAGAAGGTTTTTATAACTGGAGAGATTTCTCAGCTGAAAATATAGAACATATAAAACGGAACCTAGCTGCTCCCTATGATGGAATTTTGGAAAGTTTGGATGAACTGGTGTGGGATGCATCTTGGGGAATCGAGCCGACTACACTCTTGGACAGAAATGTACAAATCAGGAAAATATTAGGATCAGCACCTCGCTTAATCCCCTTATATGGGCATCGTTTTCTCCCTAGTTATGAGAATCAGGAGATGCCGATTTTATCAGTAGTGGATTTAGATATTATTTACTATGGCAAAGACTTATACGATTATTTTGAGATTGAATTTGGAAATAGGAAACTTTCTCTAGCTTTAAAAGAATATAAGCAAGTACCCTTCTGGACGAGTGACTTTTATTAAATGTTTTTACAAAGATAACTGGTCGCACCCTTGAAAACTTCATCTTACTTTGAAATATGCTAAACCCACGATTGGAATTTCTAGATGTCAAGTTAGAGTTTGATCTGTAACTAAATGCCAGGATAAGAGTCGTATTTGCTCTGATAGGAAAGCATGTATCGCTGTGGGTTAGTGCTTTTAAAATAGCTTCCATAGGCATTCCAGCCTGTTTAGCAAGATGTTGGAATTTATGAGGACTTTGATGGATATTATTTTTCTTCATAGTATGTTGTGTTATAATGTAGATACGATATGAAAAAATTAAGATATCTCTTTAAATTTTGTAAATATCACTTTGTATGAACATGAGTAAATTTGAGTTTAAAGAATGATAGGAGATGGTTTACAATGATAAGTTTAGAGTTGATGTCTGAAGAAAATAGCATAGATGTTTATTCTTTTGAAAAAGAAAATAGAGAGTATTTTGAGCGGAATTTACCTCCTAGATCAGCTACCTATTTTGATTCAGAAGGTTTTAAAGAAATTACAAGGGAATTGTTAAGGGAACAAGAGAATCATGATGTCTACATGCATCTTATTAGAGATGCACAAGGTACTATGGTCGGAAGAATCAATTTAAGTGTCTTAGAGGATGATCGAAAAACAGCAGAACTTGGATATAGGATTGGAGAAAATGTTACTAATTTAGGATATGCAAGCGAAGCAGTTAAACTCGTTTTAGAAAAGGCCTTTACTACTTATGGTTTACATAAGATTATCGCAGGGACGGCAACGGACAATCTGGCCTCTCAGAGAGTGCTTTTAAAAAACGGTTTCACCTTTAGTAAAATCATAGAAAATGACTTTCAAATGAATAACGAGTGGATTCATACGGCGATATTTGAGATAAGGAATCTATAGCATCATCATTACCAGTCGTTTGCCAAAACTCAACATTCCTAGTAGACATTCGTCTACTTTTTTGATATAATAAAAATAAACCAAAATGGTTGAATTTTTAAAATAGAATCAACCTACGATGAAAACATCACGCTAGGAGGTAAAATATGTACCAACCAGAGAAACTCAAGGCTCGGAGAAAAGAGCTAAAATTAACACAGAAAGAGATTGCAGAGCAGCTTGGCATTAGTTTTCAGGCTTATTCGGCTTGGGAGCGTGGAGTCAAGGAGCCTTCCGAAGAAAAGGTTAGTCAGCTAGAGAAAATCTTAAAAGTACCAAAAGGCTATTTCACCCAAATTGAGATTGTCCGTCTCTACAATAGCCTCTCTAATCAAGGGAAAGAAAAGGTGGTAGTTTATGCTCGCAACCTGGTTCAAGAAGAACAAGCCAAGAAGGTAACGACCATGCCAGAAAAACTTTTCGAGTATCATGTCTACGAACGTATGTCAGCCGGTATCGGAGCTTCAGTTTATGATGATCGCAACTTTGATACGGTTTATTTCAATGAGGAACTGGCTCATGATTTTGCTTCCTGGGTATCAGGGGATTCTATGGAACCTAAATATCAAAACGGTTCCGTGGCTCTGATTCGAGAGACCGGATTTGATTATGACGGGGCAGTCTATGCAGTGGTTTGCAATAACCAGACCTATATCAAACGGGTCTATCGAGAGGCAGAAGGTTTACGTCTAGTCTCCATCAATCCTAAATACAAGGATATTTTCATCTCCTATGAGGAAGATCCGAGGATTGTAGGCATTATCGTGGGTAACTTTGTGCCAATGGAGGGATAGTCTATGGGCTACTTTGATTATTCCAGAGAGCCCAAAAGTGATATTGCCTTTGTCGATATGAAGTCCTTTTATGCCAGTGTTGAGTGTGTGGAAAGAGGGCTTCATCCTCTTAAAACCTCCCTTTGTGTCATGAGTCGGGCGGATAATTCTGTTGGGCTTATTCTTGCCTCCTCGCCTATGTTTAAAAAGGTGTTTGGGAAAGCAAATGTTGGTCGAGCTCATGATATGCCTTTTGATATCAAGACGCGCAAATTTTCCTACTACAATGCTAAGAAACAAGGCCTACCTACGGATTCAGCTTATGTGAAATTTATCGAGGATTGGGCTCAAGTGACCGTCATTGTTCCTCCTCGGATGGATAAGTATATTGCAGTCAATATGGAAATCCAACGAATCTTTCATAACTATGGCAGTCCAGATGATATTTATCCTTATTCAATTGATGAAGGCTTTATTGATCTAACCAGTTCGCTCAATTATTTTGTTCCGGACCAGCAGATTTCTCGTAAAGATAAGCTGGACATGCTTTCGGCTCGTATCCAGAGAGATATCTGGCGGCAGACCGGGATTTACTCGACAGTCGGTATGTCGAATGCCAATCCTCTGCTTGCTAAGTTGGCCTTGGATAATGAAGCTAAGCACACACCGACTATGCGAGCCAATTGGTCTTACCAAGATGTGGAGGATAAGGTCTGGTCCATTCCAAAGATGACCGACTTTTGGGGGATTGGGCATCGGATGGAGAAGCGCTTGAATAGCTTGGAAATCTATTCGATTAAGGAATTAGCCAATAGCAATCCTGATGTCCTGAAGAAGGAGCTTGGCCAAGCTGGACTACGCTTGTGGTTTCATGCCAATGGAATAGATGAGAGTAATGTTCATAAGCCTTATAAGCCAAAATCTCACGGCTTAGGCAATTCGCAAATTTTACCGAGAGACTATGTCAAGCAGCGAGATATCGAAGTTATCTTCCGAGAGATGGCTGAGCAGGTGGCTATCAGGCTTCGACGGGCCAGAAAGAAGACGACAGTTGTGTCTATCCATCTTAGTTTTTCTAAGCAGGAACAAAAACGCTCCATCCATACCCAGATGAAGGTTGAGCCGACCAATAATACCAGTCTTTTAGTCAGTTATGTACTGAAATTATTCCATAGCAAATATACTTCTGGGGCTGTCAGAAGTGTTGCCGTTAGTTATTCAGGATTTGTGGACGAGTCCTTTGCTTTAATTTCCCTTTTTGATGATGTTGACAAGCTAGAAAAAGAAGAAAGGCTCCAGACTGCCATTGATTCCATTCGAGAACAATTCGGATTTACTTCTCTCTTGAAGGCGACTGCCTTAGAGGATGCATCGAGAAGTATTGCCAGAAGTAAGCTGATCGGAGGGCATTCTGCTGGAGGATTAGATGGACTCAAATGATTGATCGTTCTTACTTACCTTTTCAATCCGCGAGGGACTACCAGGATCCAGGCATGCAGAAGTGGATGGGATTTTTCTTATCGGAGCATACCAGTTCACTCAGTGCAGAAAAAAATCGTGTCGATGTATCGCCTGATTTGAATCCAGTTGAGAAATTGTTGTGGCTTTCCCAGCTCTACGTTGGACGACAAAAAGGCTCTTTTGTGGTCAAGGAGAAAAATTATAAAAGCACGATATTGGGTGAAGTAAGAGAATTATCTCCTCAAGAAATCTCTGTTAGAACGGATGAAGGTTATCGATTAATAAAGGTAGATGATATTCTCACAATCCAACTTTGTCAGGAGGAAGTTGATGACTAGAAAAGAGTTATATGAAAACAAATTGCAGATGGATTACTTCTCAGATGATTACATCCGCTTTGAAGAAGATTTTCAAAAGTACTCTACCATGAATGTACCCCTGACCTTTCTCATTGATGATATCCTACGGACCATGGCCATCAACCAAAAGAACTACTTTGTTTTAAACAAGGAAAATGCCAAAGATGGCAGAGATCATTATTATTATTTTGAGATAGATTATCGCGTAGGATGTAGAAGTTTTCACTATAAAAAGCATGTGAATAGATAATTTGAACGCTATGACAGATGAAGCCTATATTTATTTTGAAAATAAATTACCCAGTGAAATAGCACCCCTAACAGAGAGTGCTAAAACATTATAAATTCATCAAGTGATTTGAAAATTTTGAGAATAACGGAAAAAACGTAAAAAATGTTTGATCAGTAGATAAATATATCGATGACTATATTTTTTATCATATTGTAAAATAAAAATTTCTCTCCACAAGAATACAAAGACTAGTAGATTTAAGAATGTATAGACCCCGAAAGTTAAATTTTTCGGGGGTGTAGTACAGAGGAATTCCTCCCTCTCAAAGCCTCTCTTTTGTCATGAGTTGTTGAATATCAAGAAATGCAAATCTTATGAACTATAATGCCAAGAAATAAGGCTTGCCAACAGATCCAAAATTTATCTAAGATTGGTTTCGAGTGCCTCTGCTTATTCCTTCTAGAGATTGCAGTCAATATGGTGGAAATTTAGACCATTTAATGCAGAATAGAGAGTCAGATTTGTCATCAAAACAACATCATTTTCTTAGTTCTTGTCATAGATTTGTAATGAAAATGTACTTTTTTTATAAAAATCAAAATGCTATAATTCTCTAAACAATTTTCCTTGCACAGGGAGGTTATTATGAAAAAATATAGATTGTTAAAGAAAAGTTTCTTGGCGCGTATCCTTGGATTGCTGATGGGATTTCTCTTCTTATCAGCATTCACAGCACCTGAAAAACCAGACTATGGTATCTACGATCCAAATCACTATTTGACAGAGGATACTATCACACAAATTCGTGATTTGAATGAAGCTAATAGTAAAAAGGCAGAAAAGCTTCAAGTGGGAGTTTATATCGTGGACAGTTTAGAAGGAGAAAACATTGAAACAGTAGCTAATGAGACTGCTAGAGCCTGGAAGATAGGTTATTCAGGAGATAATTTTGGAAGTTTGATTGTGGTAGCTGTTCAAGATCGTAAATCAAGGATTGAGACAAGTAATAATACCGCAATTAGAATAACGGACTACCAAACCAAGCAGATCTTGGCAGCCAGTCGTACAGATTTTAAAAATGGGGACTATAGTAAAGGAATTCTAGCGATTGCCAAAGGCTTGGACAATCAGTTTTATAGAGGAAGTGGAACATTTCAATCTGATGAATCCGCTAAAATCAAACGTTATTCTGAAAGCATCAGTGGAAAAAAATCGAGTCGAAATAGAAGCAGTTCCTCAAATTACAGTCAAAAAAATGACCCCATAAAAGATTTCTTTGGGTTCATGATGGTGGTATATATCATTGGAGTCATTATTGCCGTTATCAGAGGAGGTGGAAGTTCTCGTAACGGTGACTCGTCTAGCGGTGGCTGGTGGTTTAGTGACTCATCCGATTCAGATTCATCTTGGTCAGACTCAGGTTCAGATTCTTCTGGTGGCTGGGACGGCGGAGGCTTTGACGGTGGAGGTTCCTCTGATGATTGGTAATGTTAGTATAAAATTTAAAGAAATGAGTAGGTTTAGATATGAAAAATAAAGGAATCATTTATGTATTGAGCATTTTACTAGCCATTATCTTGCTGGGAGGTTGCTCGGTTGTAGGTACTTATAACGGTCTTGTCTCCGAACAGACCAAGGTAGAACAAGCTCAAGCAAATGTAGCGACAGCTCTTCAACGTCGTTCAGACTTGATTGGAAATCTGGTAGAGTCTGTAAAGGGACAAATGAACCATGAGACAGAGGTCTTCACCCAGATTGCAGAAGCACGTGCAAAAATTGGGAATGGCTCTGTTACTTCGAAGGAAAACCAAGAGGCTCAAGGTGAGTTGAGTTCAGCTATTTCACGCCTGCTTGTGTTGACAGAGAACTATCCTGAGCTTAAGAGTAATCAAAATGTGGAACAACTCATGACGGAGTTGGCTGGAAGCGAAAATCGTATTTTTGTAGCCCGCAAGGATTACAACCAGGCAGCAACTGACTACAATCAAAAATTAAGAAGCTTCCCAACTGTTCTCTTTGCTAATATGATGAACTTTAAAGAAGCAGAAACCTTCAAAGAAAGCGAAGAAGCCAAGACAGCTCCAAAGGTTGATTTTAGTACTTCTACATCAAAACAGTAGAGGGGCCGTTTATTTCTAAGAATTGCAAGATCTGGAAACTACTTTCCAGGTCTTTTTGCTATAATAAAAATAGGAAAGAGTTTTGGAGGTGAGGAGATGGAGAAGTTGATACAATTGCTAGTTTTAGTGCCCTATTTTTTCTTTTTTAGTTGGCAAAGGAAGGCACGACCAGGAAGTAAGCACTTTTCATTCCTTTACTATTTTTACTGGATTTATTTACCTCTCATGGCCTTGTTTAGTCTAGCTTTCACTCTTTTTTCGCTAATCTTATTTAACTTTATTTTACAAGAACCAAGGGATCTTGCTAGATGGATGATATGGCTACTTTTAGTCTTTTTATCCTTAGTCAATGACTGGAAAATCTATGCTTGTCTAAAATTTATGAATAAGCTACGATTGGAAAAGAAGAAATCCAGTCTTCCTTGAAAGAAATAGGCAAGCTTTTACCTAATAGAAAATGATGGCAATTTTTTCATGGATAAACTAGCTAGAAGCATTAATGAAGAAAACTAGACTCGAAATAGGAATTTTAAGGGAACTAATCACCTTGATTAGCCCTTTTTTGCCCTAAGGGAAAACGGAATATTTCTTGAAAAAAATGGGCAAATATGCTACAATAAAAAGAACATTCTAAAATATTCAGAATTTAAAGTAAGGAAAAAAATGGCAAATTTATTAAAAACAATCATCGAAAATGATAAAGGGGAACTCCGCCGCCTAGAAAAGATGGCTGATAAAGTCCTCAAATACGAAGATGAAATGGCTGCTTTGACAGACGAGCAGTTGCAAGCTAAGACAGAAGAATTTAAGCAACGTTATCAAAATGGTGAAACGCTTGATCAACTCTTGTACGAAGCCTTTGCTGTTGTACGCGAGGGAGCTAAGCGTGTTCTTGGTCTTTTCCCGTATAAGGTTCAGGTTATGGGGGGAATCGTTCTTCACCATGGTGACGTTCCTGAGATGCGTACAGGTGAAGGTAAAACCTTGACAGCGACAATGCCTGTTTACCTAAACGCTCTGTCAGGTAAAGGTGTACACGTAGTTACCGTCAACGAATACCTTACAGAACGTGATGCAACTGAAATGGGTGAGTTGTATTCATGGCTTGGTTTGTCAGTTGGGATTAACCTAGCTGCAAAATCTCCGATGGAGAAAAAAGAAGCTTATCTTTGTGACATTACGTACTCAACCAACTCAGAAATTGGTTTCGACTATCTTCGTGATAACATGGTTGTTCGTGCAGAGAATATGGTTCAACGTCCGCTCAACTATGCCTTGGTCGATGAGGTTGACTCTATCTTGATTGACGAAGCTCGTACACCATTGATCGTTTCAGGAGCTAATGCGGTTGAAACAAGTCAACTCTACCATATGGCGGACCACTTTGTGAAGTCTTTGGATAAAGATGACTATATCATTGATATTCAGTCTAAGACAATCGGTCTATCTGATTCTGGTATTGACAAGGCTGAAAGCTACTTCAAACTAGAAAATCTCTACGATATCGAAAACGTAGCCTTGACTCACTTTATCGACAATGCCCTTCGTGCTAACTACATCATGATTCTTGATATTGACTATGTGGTCAGCGAAGAGCAGGAAATCTTGATTGTCGACCAATTTACAGGTCGTACCATGGAAGGTCGTCGTTATTCTGATGGTTTGCACCAAGCGATTGAAGCTAAAGAAGGTGTGCCAATCCAAGATGAGACCAAGACATCAGCATCGATTACCTACCAAAACCTTTTTCGTATGTATAAAAAATTGGCAGGTATGACAGGTACTGGTAAAACAGAAGAAGAAGAATTCCGCGAAATCTACAACATTCGTGTTATTCCAATTCCTACTAACCGTCCGATCCAACGTATTGACCATTCAGACCTTCTTTACGCTAGTCTCGATGCAAAATTCAAGGCTGTGGTAGAAGATGTTAAGGCGCGTTACCAAAAAGGTCAACCTGTCTTGGTAGGTACTGTTGCCGTTGAAACCAGTGATTTTCTTTCTAAGAAATTGGTTGAAGCAGGCGTACCTCACGAAGTATTGAATGCTAAAAACCACTACAGAGAAGCGCAAATCATCATGAATGCTGGTCAACGTGGTGCGATCACTATCGCAACCAACATGGCCGGTCGTGGTACTGATATTAAGCTTGGTGAAGGTGTTCGTGAACTTGGTGGACTTTGTGTCATTGGTACAGAACGCCATGAAAGTCGTCGTATCGATAACCAGCTTCGTGGACGTTCAGGACGTCAAGGGGACCCAGGGGAGTCACAATTCTACCTTTCTCTGGAAGATGATTTGATGAAACGTTTCGGTTCAGAGCGCTTGAAGGGTGTCTTTGAACGTCTCAATATGTCAGACGAAGCGATCAAATCTCGTATGTTGACACGTCAGGTTGAAGCAGCACAAAAACGTGTTGAAGGAAACAACTACGACACACGTAAACAAGTCCTTCAATACGATGATGTCATGCGTGAGCAACGTGAGATTATCTACTCACAACGTTACGATGTCATCACTGCTGATCGCGACTTGGCTCCTGAGATTCATGCAATGATTAAACGCACTATTAATCGTGTTGTTGATAATCATGCGCGTGCTAAACAAAATGAAAAACTAGAAGCTATCTTGAATTTTGCAAGATACAACTTGCTTCCAGAAGATTCAATTTCACCTTCAGACCTAGAAGGTTTGTCAGACGAAGCGATCAAAGATGAACTTTACCAACGTGCATTGAAAGTCTACGATAGCCAAGTTGCTAAGCTTCGTGATGAGGAAGCTGTTAAAGAATTCCAAAAAGTCTTGATCCTACGTGTTGTAGATAACAAGTGGACAGACCATATCGATGCTCTTGATCAGTTGCGTAATGCTGTTGGTCTCCGTGGTTATGCTCAGAATAACCCTGTCGTTGAGTATCAAGCAGAAGGTTTCCGTATGTTTAATGATATGATTGGTTCCATTGAGTTTGATGTGACCCGTTTGATGATGAAAGCACAAATTCATGAACAAGAGCGTCCACAAGCAGAGCGTCATATCAGTACGACAGCTACTCGTAATATCGCTGCACAACAGGCTGAGCTTCCTGCAGATTTGGATCTTAGCCAAGTTAAGCGTAACGACTTGTGCCCATGTGGTTCTGGTAAGAAATTTAAAAACTGTCACGGTAAACGACGTTAAAATTGACTAATTTTCAGGCGGATGCCTAGTGAAAAGTGAATTTTCGCTTGGCGTCCGTTTGCTTTATAAGGAGATGAATAATGGTATTTACAGCAAAAAGCCCTAAAATTAATATTGAAGAAGTTCGTAGTTTATCTAAATTAGAAGGACAAGCACTGGCTAATAAACAACAACGTGACCAAGAACTTGAAGCGATTATTCGTGGTGAAGATCAACGCATTTTGTTGGTGATTGGTCCTTGTTCATCTGACAATGAAGAAGCAGTTCTCGAATATGCTAAGCGTTTGGCAAAATTGCAAGAAGAAGTCAAAGATCGCGTCTTTATGGTCATGCGCGTCTACACTGCTAAACCACGTACTAATGGTGATGGTTATAAGGGCTTGATTCACCAACCAAATGCCAAAGAAGCACCTAGTCTCATCAATGGGATCAAGGCGGTTCGTCACCTGCATTACCGTGTGATTTCTGAAACAGGAATGACGACAGCGGATGAAATGTTGTACCCAGAGAACCTTCCTTTGGTAGATGATTTGATTTCTTATATGGCAGTTGGAGCTCGTTCGGTTGAAGACCAACAACACCGTTTTGTAGCTAGTGGAGCAGATTTTGCGACAGGTTTTAAAAATCCAACGTCTGGAAATCTCAATGTCATGTTCAACGGTATTTATGCAGCGCAAAACAAGCAGAGTTTTCTTTTCCTAGGAAAAGAAGTCGAAACTACTGGAAATCCTTTATCCCATGCCATTCTCCGTGGTGCCCTCAACGAATACGGGAAAAACATTCCTAACTACTACTATGATAATTTGATGGATACTATTGCCCAGTATGAAAAGATGGGCCTTGAAAATCCATTTATCATCATTGATACCAACCATGATAACTCAGGTAAGCAGTATATGGATCAGATTCGCATCGTTCGTCAGACCTTGATTAACCGCGATTGGAATGAAAAGATTAAAAAATATGTTCGTGGTTTCATGATTGAGTCTTATCTAGAAGACGGTCGTCAAAATGAACCAGAGGTCTTTGGAAAATCTATCACCGATCCATGTCTTGGATGGGAAAATACTGAAGCTCTTGTGCGCGAAATCTACCAAAGACTAGGAGAATAATATGGCATTTATTGAAAAAGGTCAAGAAATCGATATCGAAGCGATTAAGGCGAAAACACAGCTGTCTGCAGAAGCCTTGCAACATAAGGAAAGCCGAGACCAAGAACTAGCAGACATCCTTTCAGGAAAGGATGACCGAATCTTGTTGGTCATTGGACCTTGTTCGTCTGACAATGAAGAAGCAGTTCTTGAGTATGCTCGCCGTTTGGCAGACTTGCAGAAGAAAGTTGCGGATAAGATTTTCATGGTCATGCGTGTTTACACAGCTAAGCCACGAACCAATGGAGATGGCTACAAGGGCTTGGTTCATCAGCCAGATACTTCTAAAGCCCCAAGTTTGATTAATGGTTTGCAAGCGGTTCGTCAACTTCATTATCGAGTGATTACAGAAACTGGATTGACCACAGCGGATGAAATGCTTTATCCATCCAATCTAGTTTTAGTTGACGACTTGGTGAGCTACCATGCCGTGGGTGCGCGTTCAGTAGAAGACCAAGAACACCGTTTTGTAGCTTCAGGGATTGATGCACCAGTGGGGATGAAAAATCCAACCTCAGGAAATCTATCTGTTATGTTTAATGCCATCTATGCTGCACAAAACAAGCAAACATTTCTTTACCATGGACAAGAAGTTGAGACTTCAGGTAATCCCCTGGCCCACGTTATCCTTCGTGGAGCTATGAATGAATATGGGAAAAATGAACCAAACTTCTACTATGAAACTCTCTTAGATGCTATCGGGCGTTATGAGTCTATGGGGCTTGAAAATCCCTTTATCATGATTGATACTAACCATGATAATTCAGGGAAACAATATATGGAGCAAGTTCGAATTGTTCGCCAAGCACTGCTCAACCGTGATTGGAATGAAAAGATTAAGAAAACAGTTCGAGGTTTCATGATTGAATCCTACTTGGCAGATGGTCGCCAAAATCAACCAGAAATTTTTGGTTGCTCTATTACAGACCCATGTCTAGGATGGGAAAATACAGTAGCTCTGGTAGAAGAAATCTATACTACCTTAACAAAATAAGTGAAAAGGATGGAGTTGGGGGTGTCTCAACTCCTTTTGACGAAAATGATAGTTGGACACGGAATTGATATCGAAGCATTAGCTTCTATACAAAATGCAGTTGAAAAAAGAGAAGGATTTGCACGGCGTGTCTTGACAGACAAGGAAATGGAGCGCTTTGCCAGTCTTAAAGGTCGCAGACAGGTCGAGTATTTGGCTGGTCGTTGGTCAGCTAAAGAGGCTTTCTCAAAGGCTATGGGAACGGGAATTGGGAAGTTGGGCTTTCAAGACTTGGAAATCTTGAACAATGAAAGAGGAGCTCCCTACTTCAGCAAATCCCCGTTTTCAGGAAAAGTTTGGCTATCGATTAGCCATACAGATCAGTTTGTGACAGCTAGTGTTATTTTGGAGGAAGATTATGAAAACTAGTCCACATAGACCAACCAAGGCCCTCATCGATCTGGGTGCTATCCGCTACAATATCCAACAAATGGGAGAGCACATTCCCAAAGATACCCTCAAATGGGCAGTTGTAAAAGCCAATGCCTACGGGCACGGAGCGGTAGCTGTTGCAACAGCTATTCAGGATGATGTCGATGGTTTTTGCGTTTCTAATATCGATGAAGCCATCGAGCTTCGTCAGGCAGGAATTTCTAAGAAGATTCTTATTTTGGGAGTATCTGAGGTTGAATCTCTTTCATTGGCTAAGGGGTATGCGATTACCTTGACAGTGGCGGGATTGGAATGGATTGAGAATCTCCTTGATACTGAGTCAGACTTATCTGGTTTAACCGTTCACCTTAAAATTGACTCAGGCATGGGACGAATTGGTTTTAGAAGCGCTAGTGAGGCCGAACAAGCCCAAATTTTACTCAAGGAACATGGAGCCAATGTTGAGGGAATCTTTACCCACTTTGCAACAGCTGATGAAGAGTCGGATAGCTACTTTAAGCAACAGTTGGACTGTTTCAAGACAATCCTTGCAGGCTTGAATGAAGTACCGGAATTGGTTCATGCAAGTAACTCTGCAACGACTCTATGGCATGCGGAAACGATTTTCAGTGCTGTTCGCATGGGAGATTCCATGTATGGCCTCAATCCAAGTGGACAAGTTTTGGAATTACCTTATGAACTAAAACCAGCCTTAACTTTGGAGTCAGCCATCGTTCATGTCAAAACAGTAGAGGTTGGAGCTTGTATGGGCTACGGAGCGACCTATCAGGCAGACAGTGAGCAAGTCATTGCCACTTTGCCAATCGGTTATGCAGATGGTTGGACACGAGATATGCAGAATTTCTCAGTTCTGGTAGATGGACAATTGTGCCCCATCGTAGGACGTGTATCCATGGACCAAATCACCATTCGCTTACCTAAGCTTTACCCATTGGGTACCAAGGTAACTTTAATTGGCTCAGACGGTAATAAAGAAATTACTGCAACAGATGTAGCAGTTTACCGAGGAACCATCAATTATGAGGTGGTTTGTCTCCTCAGTGATCGAATTCCAAGAGAATATTATTAAAAAACAGAAGGAAAGGAGAGTAGCATGAATTTACACCAACCCTTGCATGTCTTGCCTGGTGTGGGACCCAAATCAGCAGAAAAATATGCCAAACTAGGAATTGAAAATCTGCAAGACCTCTTGCTCTACTTTCCTTTCCGTTATGAAGATTTTAAGACCAAGCAGGTGCTAGAACTAGAAGATGGTGAAAAGGCTGTCCTATCTGGTCAGGTGGTAACGCCAGCTAGTGTTCAGTATTATGGATTTAAGCGCAATCGTCTTCGCTTTAGCCTTAAACAGGGAGAAGTTGTGTTTGCGGTTAACTTCTTTAATCAACCCTACCTAGCTGACAAGATTGAGCTAGGAGCAACCTTGGCTGTCTTTGGAAAGTGGGATCGTGCTAAAGCTAGTCTCACAGGCATGAAGGTTTTAGCCCAAGTGGAGGATGATCTCCAACCTGTCTATCGTCTCGCACAAGGAGTTAGTCAAGCAGGACTTGTTAAGGTCATCAAAACCGCCTTTGACCAGGGTCTAGATCTCTTGATAGAGGAAAATATCCCTCAGTCCTTGCTCGATAAATACAAACTCATGTCTCGCTGTCAGGCTGTTCGTGCCATGCATTTTCCTAAGGATTTAGCAGAATACAAACAGGCCCTTCGTCGAATCAAGTTTGAGGAGCTCTTTTATTTCCAAATGCAATTACAGACCCTTAAGTCTGAAAATAAGATTCACGGAAGTGGATTGGTCCTGAATTGGTCCCAGGAAAAACTAACGGCTGTACAAGAAAAGTTGCCTTTTGCTTTGACCCAAGCCCAAGAAAAGAGCCTGCAAGAAATCCTAACAGATATGAAGTCGGACCATCACATGAATCGACTCTTACAAGGGGATGTCGGTAGTGGGAAGACAGTAGTTGCGGCTCTAGCGATGTACGCGGCTGTAACGGCTGGTTATCAGGCAGCTCTAATGGTTCCGACAGAGATCCTTGCAGAGCAGCATTTTGAAAGTTTAGAGAGTCTCTTTCCAGATTTGAAACTAGCCCTCCTAACAGGTTCATTAAAAGCTGCAGAAAAACGCACGGTTTTAGAGACCATTGCTAAGGGCGAGGTCGATGTGATTATCGGAACTCATGCTCTGATTCAAGATGGGGTGGAATACGCTCGACTTGGTTTGATTATCATCGATGAACAACACCGATTTGGTGTAGGACAAAGGCGTATTTTACGGGAAAAAGGAGAAAATCCAGATGTCCTTATGATGACGGCAACTCCGATTCCACGGACCTTAGCTATCACAGCTTTTGGAGATATGGATGTATCCATTATTGACCAGATGCCAGCGGGACGAAAACCGATCGTAACACGCTGGATCAAGCATGAACAACTGCCTCAGGTCTTGACTTGGTTGGAGGGTGAGATTCAAAAAGGCTCCCAAGCCTATGTCATTTCGCCCTTGATTGAAGAATCTGAAGCCCTGGATCTTAAAAATGCTATTGCTTTATCGGAAGAATTGACGGCTCATTTTGCAGAAAAAGCAAAAGTTGCTCTCTTACACGGTAAGATGAAGAGTGATGAAAAAGACCAGATTATGCAGGAGTTCAAAGAGAGAAAAACAGATATTCTGGTTTCGACAACGGTTATCGAGGTTGGGGTCAATGTGCCAAATGCGACGGTTATGATTATCATGGATGCTGATCGTTTTGGGCTTAGTCAACTCCATCAGCTTAGGGGTCGTGTAGGCCGTGGGGATAAGCAGTCCTATGCGGTACTTGTGGCCAATCCCAAAACTGACTCTGGAAAGGATCGCATGCGCATCATGACGGAAACGACTAATGGATTTGTCCTTGCAGAGGAAGATTTGAAAATGCGTGGCTCTGGTGAGATTTTTGGAACCAGACAGTCAGGTCTACCAGAGTTTCAAGTTGCTGATATTATCGAGGACTTCCCAATACTTGAGGAAGCGCGTAAGGTAGCTGGTTATATCAGCTCTCTTCCTAACTGGCAGGAGGATCCAGAGTGGCATATGATTGCCCTAAATCTAGAAAAGAAAGAACATTTGGATTAAGCTTTCTCTAAGAAAATCTTAAGTTTGCTTTTAGGGTTATTGCCTATACTAGGGTCATCAAAAAGAAACGAGGACTCTCACATGACGATGACGATTAAAGTAAATTACCAAAAAATGTTTCAACAGGAACAAACACCTTCTTCTAAATACTAAGTAAAAGAGCGGTAACGCTCTTTTTGTATGAGATTCTCAGGTAAGGGATTTAGAAAAATGCTTATGTTCATTTGATTTACTGAATGTATAAACTTCAACATCACTTCAAACAACACCGTAGTCTTAACAGGCAATCTAAAAGCAGTGCTTTGAGAAACCTGTAACTAGCTTTCTAGTTTGCTCTTTCGTTTTCATTGAGTCAGAAGTTACTTTTAGTTTTTTCTAAGGAAAATATAAGCTATGTTTTAGGAAGGGATTTTATACTGGGTTCATCAAAAAGAAACGAGGACTCTCACATGACAATGACGATTAAAGTAAATTATCAAAAAACCTTTCAAGAAGTAGTAAAGGCAGACAGGCTTGCTACAAAATAGTAGTTATTAAGGGCGGTAGAGCCCTTTTTAAATACTTGCTTTAGGCGAAATATGATAGATTTTTAGTAGATAGAATCGGCAGAATCACGCTATACCAATTTTTATTCTTGACAAGTAAAAGAAACAAGTATATACTGTTTTTGCTGATTCTGCAAAGCGAGAATTAGACTATACCAATTCAAGGGGAAAGCACAGCTTGTCTGTGTCGTATATACTATGTGTGGAATTGTTGGTGTTGTTGGAAACACAAATGCAACTGATATTTTGATTCAAGGACTTGAAAAGCTCGAATACCGTGGTTATGATTCTGCGGGAATTTTTGTTCTAGGTGGTGCTGAAAGCCATTTGGTGAAAGCAGTTGGTCGTATCGCAGAATTGTCTGCTAAGACAACTGGGGTTGAGGGAACAACTGGTATCGGACATACTCGTTGGGCCACTCACGGTAAACCAACAGAAGACAATGCTCACCCACATCGCTCTGAGACAGGACGTTTTGTATTGGTCCACAATGGGGTGATTGAAAATTATCTTGAAATCAAGGAAGAATACCTTGCAGGACACCACTTCAAGGGACAAACAGATACTGAAATCGCTGTACACTTGATTGGAAAATTTGTTGAAGAAGACGGCATGTCAGTACTTGAAGCCTTTAAAAAAGCTCTTCACATCATCCGTGGTTCTTATGCCTTCGCTTTGATCGACTTTGAAAATTCAGATGTCATCTATGTGGCTAAGAACAAATCACCACTTTTGATTGGTCTTGGAGATGGTTACAACATGGTATGCTCAGATGCTATGGCTATGATTCGTGAAACTAACCAATACATGGAGATCCATGACCAAGAGTTGGTTATCGTGAAAGCTGATGGCGTTGAAGTGCAAGACTATGATGGTAATAGCCGTGAGCGTGCTAGCTACACTGCTGAACTTGACTTGTCAGATATCGGTAAGGGAACTTACCCTTACTACATGCTTAAAGAAATCGATGAGCAACCAACAGTGATGCGTAAGTTGATCCAAGCCTATACAGATGAGGCTGGTCAAGTAGTGGTTGATCCAGCTATCATCAAGGCTGTTCAAGACTCAGACCGCATCTACATTCTAGCAGCTGGGACTTCTTACCACGCAGGATTTGCTTCTAAGAAGATGCTAGAAGAATTGACAGATACGCCAGTTGAACTTGGTATCTCATCTGAGTGGGGCTACGGTATGCCACTTCTCAGCCAGAAACCACTCTTCATCTTTATCAGCCAATCTGGTGAAACAGCAGATAGCCGTCAAGTTTTGGTTAAGGCCAATGAAATGGGAATTCCAAGCTTGACAGTGACAAACGTGCCAGGATCAACTCTTTCTCGTGAAGCTAACCATACCATGCTTCTTCACGCAGGTCCTGAAATTGCCGTTGCTTCAACCAAGGCTTATACAGCACAAATCGCAGCTCTTGCCTTCCTTGCGAAGGCGGTCGGTGAAGCAAATGGCAATGAAAAAGCCAAAGCTTTCGATTTGGTTCACGAATTGTCTATCGTGGCTCAGTCTATCGAATCAACTCTCTCAGAAAAAGAATTGATTGATAGCAAGGTGCGTGAGCTTCTTGAAACGACACGCAATGCCTTTTACATTGGACGTGGTCAAGATTACTACGTAGCCATGGAAGCCAGTCTCAAGCTCAAAGAAATCTCTTACATCCAGTGTGAAGGTTTTGCAGCTGGAGAGCTCAAGCACGGAACTATTGCTTTGATTGAAGAAGGAACGCCTGTCTTGGCTCTCTTGTCAGATCCAGTTCTTGCCAACCACACTCGTGGAAATATCCAAGAGGTGGCAGCTCGTGGTGCCAAAGTGCTCACTATCGCAGAAGAAAATGTTGCTAAAGATACCGATGATATTGTCCTTACGACCGTACACCCTTACCTCTCACCAATCTCAATGGTCGTACCAACGCAACTGGTCGCTTACTTTGCAACCCTCCACCGTGGACTTGATGTGGACAAGCCACGTAACCTTGCCAAGTCAGTAACGGTAGAATAAACCCAAAGTTTAAATCATAAGCAAAAGTGAACTAAATAGTTTTCTGGAAATCAGAATGCTGTCTTGTTCACTTTTTTTGTATACTTAATGAAAATTAATGACCAAACTAAGGTGTTTAGGCAGATATCTCACAGAATAGCTTTGAGGTTCTAGATAAGAGTAACGCAGTCAGTCTCATTACACCAATTTGATATTGTAGAGAAAACGGATCAAGGCCTCAGCCAAGATAGTTCTAGCCTAGATTGAAGAGGATTGATTCATACTCTTCGAAAATCAAATTCAAACCGCGTCAACGTCGCCTTGCCGTATATATGTTACTGACTTCGTCAGTTCTATCTACAACCTCAAAGCAGTGCTTTGAGCAACCTGCGGCTAGTTTGCTCTTTGATTTTCATTGAGTATCACTCCTTTTAAGAATTCATGAGAAATAAATCTAAAATTAAATGTTATCCCAGTTTCTATTAAAATTAGAATTCTTTTTGAAAGCTATGCTTGTGAAAGACTGGAAAGCTATAAAAAAACTCTAAGAGCTGGACGATAAGGATCCAACTCTTAGAGGAGTGAGTGTCGTATTTTACTTGCGATATAAACGATCGTATTGGTAGTAAGGATCAAAGGTTACATTGATTCCTAGTTTGCGAAGAACATTTTTGTCTTCGTCTGTTAGGATAATCGTAGAGTGAGCTTCGCTTCCTTTGAGGTTTCCGAGTTCTTTCATGGCACGATCTGCATCAGGATTCTGCATAGCTGTGATTGCAAGTGCGATAAGGATTTCATTTGAGTGGAGTCGGGGATTGCGGCTACCCAAGTGATTGATTTTCAAACCTTGGATTGGTTTCACCACTTCTGGTTCAATTAATTTTGTTTCAGCATCAATATTAGCTGATTTCTTGATTGCATTGATCAAAGCAGCAGCTGTTGGACCAAAGAGTTCTGAGTTCTTACCAGTAACGATTTCACCAGAAGGTAATTCAAGAGCTAGAGCAGGTCCGCCTGTTTCTTCTGCTTTTTGACGTGCGGCAACAGCAACTTTTCTATCAGCTGGTGTGATACCTAGGTCATTCATGAGAAGCTCAATCTTCTTCACAGCAGTTTCTCCAACCTTCTCAGCTTTGAAATCAAGAACTGTCTGGTAATAGCGACGGATAATTTCCTGTTTAGATGCTTCAATGGCAGCGTCGTTATCAGTGATTGCAAAACCAACCATATTTACACCCATGTCAGTTGGAGATGCATAAGGAGACTCACCTAAGATACGTTCCAGCATACGCTTAAGAACAGGGAAAATTTCAATGTCGCGGTTGTAGTTGACTGTGGTTTCTCCATAAGTTTGGAGATGGAATGGGTCAATCATGTTGACATCATCTAGGTCTGCTGTAGCAGCTTCATAAGCCAAGTTGACTGGGTGATGAAGTGGGAGATTCCAAACTGGGAAGGTTTCAAATTTGGCATAACCAGACTTGATACCATTGATTTGGTCGTGGTACATGTTAGACATACAAGTTGCCAACTTACCTGAACCAGGCCCAGGAGCAGTCACGACAATCAAGTTACGACTAGTTTTGATATAGTCGTTTTTCCCCATACCTTCAGGAGAAATGATGTGATCCATATCTGTCGGATACCCCTTGATAGGGTAGTGAAGATAAGAGTCGATACCATTTTTCTCTAATTGATTACGAAAGGCATCAGCTGCCGGTTGGCCTGCATATTGAGTAATGACAACTGAACCAACAAAGATACCGAGTTCATTGAATTTATCGATCAAACGAAGCACTTCTTGGTCATAAGAAATGCCCAAGTCTCCACGAGCTTTTGAGTGCTCGATATTGCTAGCGTTGATGGCGATGACAACCTCAACTTGCTCCTTCAATTCTTGCAAGAGTTTGATTTTGTTATCTGGTTCATATCCAGGAAGGACACGAGCAGCGTGGAAATCTTCTAACATTTTGCCACCAAACTCCAAGTAGAGTTTGCCGTCAAATTGGTTGATGCGCTCCAAGATATGGTCGCGTTGTAGATTTAAATATTGTTCAGAACTAAAAGCTTGTTTTTTCATTTTTTTACCTCTGACCTCTATTATATAAAAAAAATGGAAGATTAGAAACTAGAGAGTCGCAAAAGTGAGAAAAAAAGACAAAGCAAACGCTTGCATAAAATTGATAAAAGGTCTATGATGGAGTAAAGTCAATTTTAAATAGAGGTAAAAAGATGCAAGAAAAATGGTGGCACAATGCCGTTGTTTATCAGGTCTATCCAAAAAGTTTTAAGGATAGCAATGGAGATGGGATTGGTGATTTGCCTGGGATTACCAGTAAGCTAGACTATCTAGCTAAGTTAGGGATTACAGCGATCTGGCTTTCTCCAGTCTATGATAGCCCCATGGATGACAATGGTTATGATATTGCCAATTATCAAGATATCGCGGCTATTTTTGGCACCATGGAAGATATGGATGAGCTCATTGCTGAAGCCCAAAAACGAGACATTCGAATCATCATGGACCTAGTTGTCAATCATACATCCGATGAGCATGCTTGGTTTATCGAAGCTTGTGAAAATCCTGATAGTCCTGAGCGAGACTACTATATCTGGCGTGATGAACCTAACGAATTGGAGTCAATTTTCAGTGGATCTGCCTGGCAATATGATGAAAAGTCAGGCCAATATTACCTGCACTTTTTCAGCAAGAAGCAACCAGACCTCAACTGGGAAAATGAAGAACTACGCCAAAAAATCTATGAGATGATGAATTTCTGGATTGATAAAGGGATTGGTGGATTCCGTATGGACGTCATTGACATGATTGGGAAGATTCCTGATCAGAAGATTGTCAACAATGGTCCTATGCTCCATCCCTATCTCAAGGAAATGAATCAGGCTACTTTCGGCGACAAAGAGCTCTTGACAGTAGGGGAGACTTGGGGAGCAACACCAGAGATTGCCAAACTCTATTCAGATCCTAAAGGACAAGAACTGTCTATGGTCTTCCAGTTTGAACATATCTGTCTTCAGTATCAGGAAGGGCAACCTAAGTGGCAGTACCAAAAAGAGCTAAATGTAGGGAAATTAAAAGAAATTTTCAACAAATGGCAGACAGAGTTGGGAGTTGAAGATGGCTGGAATTCCCTCTTCTGGAACAACCATGACCTCCCCCGTATTGTTTCTATCTGGGGAAATGACCGAGAATACCGCGAAAAATCTGCTAAAGCGTATGCAATCTTGCTTCATCTCATGAGAGGGACTCCTTATATTTACCAAGGGGAGGAGATTGGGATGACCAATTTCCCATTTGAAAAGCTGGATCAAGTAGAGGATATTGAATCCCTCAACTATGCGCGTGAAGCTCTTGAAAAGGGTGTTTCAATGGAAACAATCATGGATAGCATTCGTGTGATTGGACGTGACAATGCGCGTACTCCAATGCAGTGGGATGAGACAAAAAATGCTGGTTTCTCAGACGGACAACCTTGGTTGGCTGTTAATCCAAACTATGCGAAGATAAATGTAGAAGAAGCTTTAGCAAATCCAGATTCTATCTTCTATACTTATCAAAAATTGGTAAACATTCGTAAGGAAAATAGCTGGTTGGTTCGTGCTGACTTTGAACTTCTTGATACGGCTGAAAAAGTTTTTGCTTATATCCGTAAAGATGGAGACCGTCGTTTCCTAGTTGTGGCCAATTTGTCCAACCAAAAGCAAGAGTTTGCAGTTGAAGAATCAATCATATCTGTCTTGATTGAAAATACCTCAGTAGAAGCAGCTTTAGCTACACAGAACTTGGCTCCATGGGATGCCTTCTGTATCGAATTAGCCAAATAAACCTAGAAACTCAAGTGTCCAAAGATGCTTGAGTTTTTTTCTAAAATAAGTGTAAAAACTTCTTTAATAAATATTAGTTTGAATTTTCTAAAAAATACCCTTAAAACCCTTGCTTTTATATAAAAATAGGGTATAATGGTGAAAAATAGTATTTTAAAGGAGAATACCGATGAAATCGAAAAAGTGGCTCGCAGTAGCAGGGATAACGATGAGCGCAGCTCTTCTTTTGGCGGCTTGTGGCAAGACTGAGAAAAAAGCAGATGCTCCAACAACATTTTCGTATGTTTATGCTATTGATCCAACAACATTGGACTATAGCGTTACTAGTAAAAGTTCAACATCAGATGTCATCGCCAACCTGGTCGACGGACTCTTGGAAAATGACAAATATGGAAACTTGATTCCATCGCTTGCTGAAGACTGGTCTGTTTCACAAGACGGTTTGACCTACACCTACAAGCTACGTAAAGGTGTCAAATGGTATACTTCTGAAGGGGAAGAGTATGCTGAAGTCAAGGCCCAAGACTTTGTGACTGGTTTAAAACATGCTGCAGATGGTAAATCAGATGGCCTAACACTTCTCCAAGACTCTATCAAGGGTTTGGCAGAGTACGTTAGCGGTGAAACAAATGACTTCTCAACAGTTGGAGTTAAAGCAATTGACGACTACACTGTTCAATACACCTTGAACAAACCAGAAAGCTTCTGGAATTCTAAGGTAACAACAGCAACCATGCTCCCAGTTAATGAAGAATTCTTAAATTCTCAAGGGAAAGATTACGGTGCAGCAGCTCCTTCAGGGATTCTCTACAATGGTCCTTATATTTTGAAGAACTTCACTTCGAAATCCGTGATCGAGTATGAAAAGAACCCAAATTACTGGGATAAAGACAATGTGAAAATTGACCACGTCAAACTGACTTTCTACGATGGTTCTGACCAAGAATCATTGATTCGTAGCTTTGCGTCAGGCTCATATACGACAGCTCGTCTCTTCCCAACTAGTTCAAGCTTTGATTCAACGAAGAAAGAATACGGCGATAAAATTGTCTATAGCCCACAAGAAGCAACTAGCTATTACTTTACTTTCAACGTAAATCGTCAGTCTTATAATAAAACAGCCAAGACAGATGATGCCCAAAAAACATCAACTAAAGAAGCGCTTCTCAATAAAAACTTCCGTCAAGCCATCAACTTCGCTCTTGACCGTCATGCTTACTCTGCACAGATGAATGGCGAAGAGGGTGCAGACAAGATTATCCGTACCAGCCTTGTGCCTTATGACTATGTTCAGGTTGGTGAAAAGACCTTCGGTGAATTGGCTCAAGAACAATTGGTAACATACGGAGACCAGTGGAAGGATGTAGCTTTGACAGATGGTAAAGATACCCTTTACAATCCAACAAAAGCAAAAGCTGCCTTTGAAAAAGCAAAATCAGAATTGCAAGCTAAAGGTGTAACCTTCCCAATCCATTTGGATATTCCAGTTGAACAGACAGATGTCATTGCTGTACAGCAAACTAACTCTCTCAAACAGTCTGTCGAAGCAGCGCTTGGAAGTGAAAATGTTGTCATCGATGTACTTCAAATGACTGACAATGAGAAAATGAGCATTACATCTCAAGCTAAAGTTCCTTCTCAAAAAGACTATGACTTGAATGGAACTGGTTGGGGGCCAGACTATCAAGATCCGGCAACCTATCTCAATATCCTAGATGCTAAGAAAGGTTCTGCCCTTAAACACTTGGGTATCACAAAAGGAAAAGATCCAGAAGTCATGGCTCAAGTTGGACTTGATGAGTACAAGAAACTCTTGGATGATGCAGCATCAGAAACGAGCGATCTCAACAAACGCTATGAAAAATATGCCAAAGCACAAGCATGGGTTTCAGATAGCTCACTCCTTATCCCTGTAGCATCTTCAGGTGGTTCTCCGACAGTTAGTCGTACAGTGCCGTTTACAAAAGCATATTCTCAAGTTGGTATCAAGGGTGATCCATTTGTATTCAAAGGCTTAGAGTTGCAAAACGATATTGTAACCACTAAAGAATACGAAGAAGCTCTCAAGAAATGGCAAAAAGAGAAGATTGAAACAAATGCTAAATATCAAAAAGAGTTAGCAAACCACGTTAAATAGCCTTTGCCAATGAGTAAAGAAATCCAGTTTTTAAGCTGGATTTCTTTTTTTGTTTTATTGCCGATGAGAGATCGATTAGTATATAACTTTACTTTTAGGTCAAAATTTGATAAAATAGTTTCATGTCACAAAAGCTAACATAAAAGGAGGAATAAAACATGAAACTTAAAAAACGTTTGATTGGAGCAGGTTTGACACTTGCTGCTGCGGTCCTATTGACAGCATGTGGCCAGTCAGCATCAGACGGTAAAACATACTCGTCTACCTTTGGTGCAGATCCGACAACCTTCAACTATCTCTTGGACTACGCTGGTGATAACACTGCTATTGTAACCAACTTGGTAGATGGTTTGCTTGAAAATGATAACTACGGAAATCTCATTCCTGCTCTTGCAGAAGATTGGAGTGTTTCTAAGGATGGTTTAACTTATACCTACAAACTTCGCCAAGATGCCAAGTGGTATACAGCTGACGGTGAAGAATACGCTCCTCTTAAAGCCCAAGACTTTGTAACTGGTATCAAGTACGCTGCTGACAACAAAGGACAAGCTTTAGACTTGATTCAGAACTCTATCAAGGGCTTGGACGATTATGTAACAGGTGCAAATACTGACTTTTCAAATGTTGGTGTCAAAGCCATAGATGACTATACTGTACAATATACCTTGACTCGTCCAGAGCCATTCTGGAACTCAAAGACAACCAACAGTATTTTGTTCCCTGTTAATGAAGAATTCCTATCTTCTAAAGGAAAAGATTTCGGAACCTTGAAACCTGATAGCATTCTTTATAGCGGGCCATATTTGTTAAAAGATTTTACATCTAAATCATCTATCGAGTATGTGAAAAATCCACATTACTATGACCAAGAAAAAGTAACGATTGAAAAGGTAAAATTGGCCTACTTTGACGGTTCAGACCAAGACTTGACAATCCGTAATTTTGAAAGTGGTGCTTACTCATCTGCAGGTGTTTATCCAAATAGCTCAAACTTCGCAAAGACTAAGGAAAAATACAAGGACAATATCGTTTATAGCTTGCAAGATGCAACATCTTGGTACTATAACTTTAACGTTAACCGTGGTGCTTATAACCATACTGCAAAAACAAGCGATGAGCAAAAACAAGCAACTCAAGCTGCAGTTTTGAACAAAAACTTCCGTCAGGCAATTAACTTCGCCATTGATCGTACAGCATACTCAGCTCAATCAAACGGTGAAGAAGCAGCTAAAAACACTCTTCGTAACTCGCTTGTACCACCAACTTTCGTACAAGTTGGAGACAAGACTTTTGGTGAAACAGTTGCTTCAAAATTGGTCAACTATGGCACACAATGGTCAAATATGAATCTTGAAGATGCTCAAGACGGTTATTTCAATAAAGATAAAGCACAAGCCAAGTTTGCAGAAGCTAAGAAAGAATTAGAATCTCAAGGTGTGAGCTTCCCAATTCATTTGGACTTGCCTGTAGACCAAGTTAACAAGACCTTGCTTTCAGGAACAAACTCAATCAAGCAATCAATCGAATCAACACTCGGTTCTGAAAATGTAGTGGTTGATGTTATCCAAGTATCGACAGATGACTATGCAAATGCTACCTATCAAGCACCAACTCCAGCTGATCATGACTATGATTTGAACCTGGATGGCTGGTCAGCTGATTACCAAGATCCTTCGACTTACCTCAATCCTTTCAACTCTGAAGATGGATTCTATCTCAAGATTTTGGGACTTGATCCAAGCAAGGATGCAAACAAGATTACCAGTCTAGGTTTGGACCAATATACTCAAAAATTAAAAACAGCAGATGCAGAAAATACAGACGTAGCGAAACGCTATGAAAACTACGCAGATGCCCAAGCTTGGTTGATTGATAGTTCCCTTCTAATCCCAGTTGTGTCAAACGGTGGTAGTGCTTCAGTGACTCGTGTGACACCATTTACACGTGCTTACTCACTAGTTGGTATCAAAGGAACTGGAAGCAACTACAAGTACATGAGATTACAGACAGATGTTGTTACAAGCTCTCAATTTGCTGAAGCCAAGGCTAAATGGGAACAAGAACGCAAAAATGCAGTCGAAAAGAGTCAAAAAGACTTTGAAAGTCACGTAAAATAAGTATAAGAAGAGGTTGGGACAAACATCCCAGCCTTATTTTTTATTAGCGATAAGTTTTCGATGTGACAGCTGGTTGGATTTTTTGTTAATTTTTCGGATTCTAGAAATCTTTTTTGGGGAAAATCTTGTATTTCTTATCTACACTCTTCGATAACCCAGTCGATTGTTAAAATATAGTAGATTGAACTTAGAATAGTACGTTACAGATTCTAAAACATTTTTAGAAATTAATTTGACTTTCCTAGCCTCTTTGTTCACATCTTATTTCAATCCACTATATCGTAGATTTGGAACTAGGAAGTTGAGGTTTGGTTTAACAGTTTATAGTCCCGTCTTTTTTAGGTCAGATACTTCCTTCAAGCGACATTTTAGCCATTTCATCATTGGAATTTACTATTCATGTTTTTAAGGTGTATAAAAACGGTTGCTTAATATATCTTGGTGGTATCCAGTACTACTTTGTGATATAATGGAAATAAAAAAACTTTGTAGAGGTGTAAGTTGAGTAGACATTCAAAAGAAAGAAAAACGAGCAAGATTCAACAAAGCATCAATATTATTTTGTTGTTTGTATATATAGTACTTGCTTGTTTTTTGCTGTTTTTAATATTCAGATATCATATTTTAGAAATTAGCTATGCCAATGTCCTTATAGCGATTGTTATGATCTTGCTTGCGTTAATAGCTTTATTTTTGATTCTAAAGAGAAAAGCTAAGATCTTCACCATGATTTTACTATTGGTGTCGGTATTTGTTAGTTCCCTTTCTTTGATTGGAGTTCATCAATTTATCAGCCTAGCAAATCAACTCAATGCGACATCTAACTATTCTAGTTACTCTATCAGTGTTGCAGTTTTGGCGGATAGTGAGATTGGAAATGTCTCGGAATTATCCAGTGTGACAGCTCCAACCAAAACAGATGCAGAAAATATTAAAAAACTGCTCGATGATATTAAGACAAGTCAGAGCAAAGACTTAACGGTTGAAGAGAGTGCTTCCTATCTTGCTGCTTATAAGAGTCTCTTATCTGGAGAGACCAAGGCAATCGTTTTGAACAGTGTCTTTGAAAATCTGATCGAGCAAGAGTACCCAGACCATGCCAAAAAGATCAAGAAGATTTATACCAAAGAACTAACCAAGAGTGTTGAAGCGCCTAAAGTTTCTCAAAACAAGGCTTTTAATATCTACATCAGTGGGATTGACACATACGGACCGATTAGCTCCGTTTCTCGTTCGGATGTCAATATCATTATGACGGTCAATCAAGAGACCAAGAAAATTCTCCTGACAACAACGCCTAGGGATGCTTATGTGCCCATAGCTGATGGTGGCAATAACCAAAATGATAAATTGACCCATGCAGGTATTTATGGCGTGGATGCTTCCATTCATACCTTAGAAAATCTCTATGGAATTGATCTGAATTACTATGCACGACTCAACTTCACTTCCTTCTTGAAATTAATTGACCTCTTAGGTGGTGTCGATGTTTATAATGATCAAGACTTCACATCTCTTCATGGGAACTATCACTTCCCTGTTGGAAATGTTCATCTAAACTCTGAGCAGGCTCTAGGCTTTGTTCGTGAACGTTATTCCTTAACTAATGGTGATGGAGATCGTGGACGTAATCAACAAAAAGTCATTGCTGCCATTATTCAAAAACTAACTTCGGCAGAAGCCTTGAAGAATTTTGATAGTATCATGCAAGGCTTGCAAGATTCTGTACAAACCAATATGCCTCCTGAAACCATGGTTAGCTTAGTAAATGACCAACTAGCAAGTGGGGGAAAATATACTGTCATCACTCGAGATCTAAAGGGAACTGGTCATATGGATCTTCCTTCCTATGCCATGCCTGATAGTAACCTTTACATGTTAGAGGTTGATCCAAATAGCTTAGAGACACTCAAAACAGAGATCAAAGATATTATGGAAGGAAAATAAGATGATTGATATCCATTCACACATAGTTTTTGATGTAGACGATGGCCCAAAGGATAAATCAGAGAGTGTAGCGCTTCTGAAGGAAGCCTATGCTCAAGGAGTCCGTACCATCGTTTCGACTTCTCATCGTCGGAAGGGAATGTTTGAAACGCCAGAGGAGGACATTGCAAGAAATTTTAAAGTTGTCAAGGAGTTAGCTAAGGAGATTGCTCCCGACTTTACCATCTTGTATGGGGCAGAGATCTATTACAGTAGTGATGCTTTAAATAAATTAGAGAATCAGCAGATTCCACAGCTAAATGGCACCCGTTACGCCTTGATAGAATTCAGTATGAATACCCCTTATCGTGAAATCCATAGCGCATTAACCAATGTTTTGATGTTGGGAATAACTCCTGTTATTGCCCATATAGAACGTTATGATGCTTTGGAAAATAATGAAAAAAGGGTGCGGGACCTCATCGATATGGGATGTTATACCCAAGTCAATAGTTCGAGCATCCTCAAACCAAAATTGTTTGGTGATACTTATAAATTTATGAAAAAGCGTGCTCGCTATTTCTTAGAGAGGGATTTGGTCCATATAGTTGCTAGTGATATGCATAATCTAGATGGTCGTCCACCTTATATGCGAGAGGCTTACGAGATAGTGAGCAAAAGGTATGGCCAAGATAAGGCTAGGGAACTCTTCGTGGAAAATCCCGAAAAAGTCATTAAAGATCAAATAATATAGGAGTTAAAATGAAAGAACAAGATACTATTGAAATCAACGTTATTCAGTTGTTAAAGGCGCTATGGAAAAAGAAACTGCTAATCCTTCTTGTAGCCATCGTAGCAGGAGCCGCTGCATTTGCATATAGTAGTTTTGTGGTTGAACCTGAATATAAAAGTACTACTCGCATCTATGTCATTAATCGTTCTCAAGGTGATAAAGCATTGACAAATCAGGATTTGCAGGCAGGAACATACTTGGTTAAGGACTACCGTGAAATCATTCTTTCTCAAGATGTTTTAGAGAAGGTGGTTTCTGATCTTGGCTTGACCATCAATGCAAAAACATTGGCGAAAAAGGTTCAGGTAACAGTTCCCGCAGATACACGTATCGTATCTATTTCAGTTAGCGACCATAAACCAGATGAAGCAAGTCGTATTGCAAATGCGCTTCGAGATGTCGCAGCACAAAAAATTGTTGCTGTAACCCGAGTGTCAGATGTGACTACCCTTGAAGAAGCGCATCCAGCTACTAGTCCTTCATCACCCAATATCCGTCGTAATACTATGATAGGTGCTGGTGCTGGAGCAGGATTGGTTATTGTCGTCGTTCTATTGATTGAACTATTGGATGACCGTGTCAAACGTCCAGAAGATATCGAAGATGTTATGAAAATCTCACTCCTTGGAGTCATTCCAGACCTGAATAAATTAAAGTAAGGGAGAACTTATGGCAAAGTTAGAATTATCACAACAAAAACTGAACTCTGTAAAAAAAGCAGAAGAGTACTACAATGCTTTACGTACAAATATACAACTGAGTGGAAATAACTTAAAGGTTATTGCAGTCACATCAGTCGATCCTAGTGAAGGGAAATCTACAACTTCTACCAATATTGCTTGGGCTTTTGCGCGTGCAGGGTACAAAACACTATTGATCGACGCCGATATCCGAAACTCAGTCATGTCTGGAGTATTCAAATCAAGAGAAAAAATCACTGGTTTGACAGATTATCTGGCTGGTACCCAAGACTTGTCAAATGGCCTTTGTGAGACAAATGTTGAGAATTTATTTATGATCCAATCAGGAGCAATTTCACCAAATCCAACAGCTCTTCTTCAAAGCGCCAACTTTGGAAGTATGATTGAAACCTTGCGTAAATATTTTGACTATATTATCGTTGATACTGCTCCGATAGGAGTCGTGATTGATGCGGCTATTATTGTACAAAAATGTGATGCATCTATTCTAGTCACAGAAGCTGGTGTGGCAAAACGAAGAGAAGTTCAAAAAGCTAAAAGTCAGTTAGAACAAACAGGAATGCCATTTTTAGGTGTGGTTCTGAACAAATTTAATATTAAACGTGAAAAATACGGTTCTTACGGTTCATATGGTTCATACGGGAAAAAATAAAATGAAGTAAGGGAGTTTAGTATGGAGGGAAGAGGTTTCTATAATGTAACTTTGGCATTCTTACAGAGTATTCTTGTTAGTTTATTAGCTTATATACTGATTGCAATTTCAGAAACTGATATTGTTCTCAATACAGTGCTTGTCCTTTTTTTTCTACACTTTGCAGCCTTTTACATTAGTGGCTACGGTAAGGATTTTTTCAAACGAGGTCAATATGTTGAGTTAGTAGAAACGGTCAAATACATCCTCTTTTATGCCTTGTTGATTAGTTTTTCAAGTTTCTTCCTGAAAGAAAAATTTGTGATTTCTAGACGAGGGATGCTCTATCTGCTTTCCTTGTATGGTGTTTTGAATTATCTACTCAGTTTCTTTGTGAAGCGTTATTGGAAAACCTTTAACCACAATTTGAAGAGCAGTCGTAAAATTTTGTTGATCACAGCGATGTCTCGTACCGAAAGAGTAATGGACCGATTATTAACTGCTAACGATGTTCAAGGGGAACTAGTCGCTGTATGTGTCCTAGATATGCCAGAATTCACTCATGAAAAGGTGACGGTTGTTCCAAGGGAACAGTTGCTCTCTTATGCAACGCACGAGGTAGTTGATGAAGTTTTTGTCAATCTTCCAAGTGAGGACTATGACATCGGGGCTATTATTTCTCAGTTTGAAACGATGGGAATCGATGTTACAGTCAATCTCAATGCTTTTGATAAAAACTTAGGTCGAGATAAACAAATCCATGAGATGGCGGGCTTGAACGTAGTGACATTTTCTACAAATTTTTACAAGTCAAGCCATGTGATTGCTAAACGAATCCTTGACATTTGTGGTGCTATTGTTGGATTGATCTTTTGTGGGATTGCTAGCCTATTTTTAGTTCCCATGATTCGAAAAGATGGTGGGCCTGCAATCTTTTCACAAACTCGTATCGGAAAAAATGGTCGTCACTTTACCTTTTATAAATTCCGTTCGATGCGAATCGATGCTGAAGCTATCAAGGAACAGTTGATGGATCAAAATACGATGCAAGGTGGTATGTTTAAGATCGATAACGATCCTCGAGTGACTAAGATTGGGCAGTTTATCCGAAAAACTAGCTTGGATGAATTGCCACAATTTTGGAATGTTTTGATTGGAGACATGAGTCTAGTCGGTACACGCCCACCAACTGTAGATGAATACGAAAAATACACACCTGAACAAAAA
>NZ_JAPVZP010000013.1:0-39551 GCF_041432415.1 Streptococcus sp. 27098_8_22
AATATATCATCTGGATATTGAAGTTAAGCCCTGCTATCATTTCGATGGCAGGGCTTTTTAATGTTTGGTACACTACCTTCTTATCTATATTTTGATGGAGCTGAAGTTGACATCTACAAAGTTTAATGTTAAAATACATTCAAAAATATATTTGAACGAGGTGTTTTATGGTTCAAAATGTTGTTACTTCAATAATCCTGTATTCTGGGACAGCCGTAGACTTACTTATTATCCTAATGTTATTTTTTGCCAAAAGAAAAAGCAGAAAAGACATCATTAACATCTATTTAGGACAATTTCTAGGCTCTGTTAGTCTAATATTGCTAAGTTTGCTTTTTGCATTTGTCTTAAATTATATTCCTAGTAAAGAGATTTTAGGTTTGCTCGGTTTGATTCCAATTTTCCTAGGACTCAAAGTTTTGCTTTTAGGAGATTCTGATGGAGAAGCTATTGCAAAAGATGGTTTGCGCAAAGATGATAAAAACCTGATTTTTCTAGTCGCTATGATTACTTTTGCAAGTTGTGGTGCTGACAATATTGGTGTTTTTGTCCCATATTTTATTACCTTAAATTTAGCGAATTTGATAGTGGCTTTACTTACCTTTCTAGTCCTGATTTATCTCTTGGTTTTTTCTGCCCAAAAATTGGCACAAGTCCCTTCTGTTGGAGAAACTTTGGAAAAATATAGCAGATGGTTTATTGCCGTTGTTTATTTAGGATTGGGGATGTATATCCTGATTGAAAACAACAGCTTTGACATGCTAAGGACTGTGTTCGGCTAGGAGAAAAAATTATGAAAAAAGATAGTATCTGCCAAGTGAATGTTATAAATCAACAAAATGTTACAACCGCAACGAACTACCTTGAAAAGGAAAAAGTCCCAAAATCACTTCGTATTTTATCAAAGTTTACCGATAATAAACAGATAAATATCATCTTTTATCTCCTTGCTGTTGAAGAACTCTGTGTCTGCGATATAGCCTGTTTACTAAATCTCAGTATGGCATCTGCCTCCCACCATCTTCGTAAACTAGCCAATCAAAACATCTTGGATACTAGAAGAGAGGGGAAAATTATATATTATTTTATAAAAGATGAGGAAATCAGAGATTTTTTTAATCAACTAGGATAACAACTATTTTTACTACTCTACCATTCACTCTACCTTTTATTATGTAGCATTCTAAAAACATTGATGTACCAACGTTTCTAACAGCTAAAATAGAAATTATTTAATCTTTTATAGAAGTGAAGTAAGCATTCAATACGAATCAATACATATAAAAATGCTCTAGTCATATTGCCTAGAGTGTTTTTGTGTTGTTTAAAAATTAGGTGGTGGTTTATCTAACTATATGTTTTAAACTCTTAAATGGATTGATGAATTTCATGCAATAAAATCTGCTTTGACAGCGATTGAAACTAAAAGTAATGAGTTTGAAGAATAATTTTTAAAAGAAACTTTTTTATTTTTTAACACCTCTTTTGATCAGTTTTTAGTATTGTGACACATTCGATATCTATCTTTATCAGATAACAAAAATCTAGAGAGAGGGCAATAAAACATTTTATTAAAAGTAATAGGTAACTTTTGACAAAGCCATTTCGGGGGAATATAATAGATAGTTGTATGATAAATACACTCAAAAATCGGATTATGGCCATAGGGGAATATTAAACCAATATGAATGAATATAGTAGGGAAGAATTGCTTTGTATGTTTGGGCATTGTTTTCAAGTTTCAAAAACAGTATTGGATTCGAACAAGGCCATTTCGGCTGAACAAAATCAATCTGTTATTCAGACAATTCAATTATTAGAGACAAGGACTCATCATAGGATTATAGAAAACAGATAATGAGAGAGTTATAATATCGAACTTTGTTTCTCTTTGGAGAACAGGTTATAATGTGGAATTGAATCATTTTGAATTTTATACTAGGAGAATATATGCAAAAGAAAGATATTTTATTAGGTGCTGGTTTAACTTCTGTTCTTGTCGGTGCTGGTGTTGTTAATACAACTGTTCAAGCAGACGAGCTTACACAACCTACCACATCAACAACCGTACAAAAAGCAGCAGTGACAAGTCAAGATTTGACTAAGGCTCAAGAGGTTGCCAAATCTGCACAATTAACAGTTGACCAAAAGACTGCCGATGTGAAAGTCGCTGAAGACCAACTATCAGCTGCTACAAAAGCTGTTACAGATGTCAAAGAAGATATCAAAACCGCACAAAACGCAGCTGCAATTGTTGAAGAACAAAACAAGGTAATTGAGGCTAAAACTGAGCAAAAATCAGAACTCAATACTGAACTCTCAAATGCAAAAACTGCTGAGCAAACTGCAAAAGATGAATCAGTAGCCGCTAAAGGTGCGCATGATGACGCTACAAAAGCTGTCACAGATGCTGAGAAAACTGTCGAAGACAAGAAAGCCGCTTTGAATCAAGCAACTGCAACAACTAGCCAAGACCCTAAAGAAATCCAAACCGAATTGGATGATGTCAATAGTCAAGTGACTGCGAAATCTGCACAAATTGCTGCAACAACTAGCCGTATTGACGCGAAGCAACAAGAAGTGGATAACTACAAACCAGTTATCAAAACGATTGACTTGAACCCATCTGAGCGTAATGCAGTAGCGCATGACAACCTCATGGACTACGAACACAACCGTGACAATGCGCCAAAAGACGCGTCAGGTAACCCAACAATGGAACCTGTTAACTTCCAAGGTGTCAAAATTGTCGAAATCGAAGCGACTCAAGATATGTTGAACTTCCAAAAAGCACTTGAAGACTACCGTAATGAGCCATATGACGTTGTGAATCATACATTTAAGAAACGTCCAGTGTTCCGCTATAAAGTGGACAATCGTGGATTATCTCAAGCGTTTGTGAAAATGCTCAACGAATTGCGTGAAGCAAATGGTGTTGAAGGTAACATGCAAGTGGACGACGCTTACTTGGATTATGCTCAACAACGTGCTAATGAAATGCAACGTAACGACAAGTTGAGCCATAAAACAGTATTAACTGAGCCAGGGAACAAAAACGAAAACGGTCTTGAAAATATTATTTATGGATATGGTGATGACCCAACCACAGAAGATGGATTTATCAACTTTAACAACATCGTAACCAATGAAACATTGGCCTATGATATGTTGCTCAACTGGTATGATGATTATACGAATGTCAGAGGTGCTAGTCACGGACACCGTCGTGGACTTCTAGTGCCAATGGGTGGTAAAATGGGGCTTGCAATCGCTAATATTGTGGGTTCTAACAACACATTCCGTTATGCAGCATTTGAAAACAATGCTCATACAGGTAGCACATATTCAACTGACGAAGATGGTACATCTTATATTGAAGAAGAGAGTGAATCTAGCAAGAAATTCTGGGATAACTACAACAACTTCAAAGACGATGCACTTAACCCAACCTTCTACGGTCGCAAAATGAAATTCCTTGCGGACCATCATTTTGTATTTGTAACTCACAAACAAGAAGGTGATAACAGTGCACTCGTAAGCGCCTTGAATGACTTGAAAGCTCTTAAAGCTCGTCAAGAAGGTGAACGCAATGTCCTTGTGACACGTCAAACAGCCTTGACGGGTCGATTGGCAGCGGCTACACGTAGTCAAGAACAACGTGCTGCGGCTATTACAACTGCAACAAACGAATTGAACAAGGCAACTGCAACTCTTGCGACTGCTAAGTTAGCTGCCCAAGCAACTGCAGCAACTCTTGAAGAAAAGAAAGTTGCAGCTGACCGTGCTACAGATTATGCTGATTATTTGGCTCATCGCGTAGCAGCTATCCAAGGTGAAATCGATAAAGCGATCGAGACTCGTGATAAGGCCGCTCGCTTACAAGATCAATTGGGTAATTTGACTTCTAAATTGGCTAAGGCTGAAGAAGATAAGGCAACTGCTGACAAACGTGTAGCAGACGCAAAAGTAGCACTTGCGCAAGCCCAAAAAGCACTTTCTGATGCCAAATCTAATGTTCAACGTTTGATTGATATTCTTGCAATTGATAAGGCTCTTGCTGTCTATCAAGATACAACAGGTGTAGCTTCTGCAGTTACTCGTGAAACACCAAGTGTTGAAGAACTTCCAGCTTTTGATTTGGATGCCGAATTGAACGGTTACAAAGTGACTCAAAATGAAGATGGCATCGGTGCTACAACCGTTGACGCACCAACTGTAATACCAACAGAACTTCCAGTTTTTGATTTGAATGCTGAATTGAACGGTTACAAAGTGACCCAAAATGAAGATGGTATTGGTGCTACAACCGTTGACACACCAATTGTTGATGAGTTGCCAACCTTTGATTTGAATGGTTACAAGACAAGTCCAAAATATGATGGTGCTGTTGCTACACCGAATGCCATGCCATCTCAAAAATTACCTACATTTAATCAAAATGTCGTCAACACTCGTGAACCAATGCATGTAAATATTTCAACTACAAAATCTGATTTATCGTCAAGGCTAACTAGTGAACAGGTACAGTTAGTGGTAGGAGATGACAAGAAAGAAATTGAAGGTGTAGAAGCTGTATCTGCAAATAAAGATGCGACTAAACAGGAGTTGCCAAATACTGGTAGTTATTCTCGAGTGGAACGTCAGATGGCCCTCGGTGGATATACTATTTTGGGATTGATTTTAGGATTTACAATTCAACGTAAACGTGAACGCTAAAAGGGATAAAATCTGTTATTTATAAGGTTATTTTAAGGTAGTGAGTTAAACTCTCACTACCTTTTCTATCCTCTTCTTTTTTGAGAGCGCTTGAAATATGTTATAATAGTTCTAGATTATTTTTTTGGAGGCAAACCGTGGGAAATTTTATTGAGCTAGTCTTTCATCGTTTCTTTTTGGGGATGATTGCAACGGCTTATTTTTGGTTATTGACACTAGCAGGAGGTGTGGTTTTTGGTATAGCGCCAGCTAGTGCGACTATCATGAGTTTATTTGCAGAACATGGCTATTCTTACCGTGCCTATGGTTTTAAAGAGGCTTGGACTCTTTACAAGAGTAATTTTATTAAAAGCAATCTCAGTTTCTACACCTTTATGGGACTTGACTTGATCTTGATTTATGGTTTGTATCTCATGATCCAACTGCCGCATCAGACCATTATCCATTTGGCAGCAACCTTTCTAAATATCTTTTTGGTAGCCTTGGTATTTTTGGCTTATACAGTTTCTCTAAAATTACAAGTTTATTTTGACTTATCCTATCAAAATACCTTAAAGCTTGCCTTTATCGGAATTTTTATGAGCTTATCAGCAGTGGCTAAAGTTCTTCTTGGTAGCGTCTTGTTAGCCATTATTGGGTTTTATATGCCAGCCCTCATTATTTTTGTAGGGATTGGTATGTGGCATTTCTTTATTAGTGATTTATTGGAGCCGGTTTATGAAAGCATTCATGAAAAATTGGCGTCCAAATAGGATGAAACAGTTTTGGCTTCATTCACTCCTTCGAACCTATACTTGGGTGATGATTGTCATCATTGCTAGTTTTGCCCTGTTGATTTCCTATGTGAACTGGGATAGTCGAGAAAAAGAAGCAAGACAGGTTTCCCAGCGAGTTTTGACTCGGACAGTGAGTGAGGTTGAGTATTATTATCGAGAATCAGCGCGTTCAGCCCAAAGTTTAGTAGATAATCAAGCGCGAATCGAGGGAATCTATAAGTATTTTAGCCTTAGTACACCGGATTATTTTTACTGGCAACTGGAGCGTAAGGCATCACCCTATATTTCTGTATCCATTTATGAAAATATCGATGACCTTTATGTGCGCAATGATTTTGTAACGGGTGTAGCCATTGTCTTGCAAGACTCGACAGAAGTTTATGTTTCGACTAGGGATAATCGTAGTGGCTACAAGGTTTTTGCAGAAGCTTTTAAGCCAGATGCCAATAGTTTTGCCATTTCCGTATCTGATCCCGTATCTGACCAAGCTCTTGGCGTTATTTATGTTTCTGTATCTTCCGATATTTTTTATAAGGCTATTGACAATACCAGAGGAAATATCCCAATTGCTGTGAGCATTACCTCTCCTTTTGAAACGGAAATGTTTCACCTAGGTGAAAAAAATGACCGTGAAGAGTGGCTGTTAGATGAGACAGCTCATGGATATCAGGTTCAGGTTGCAGTGCCAAGGGATTATGCCCTTAGTGGGAGTATCTCTAGTTCGGTTTTTATTCTTGCTTTGAGTCTCCTCTTTATCGTTATTTTATATGTAACCTTGAAAAAAACATTTTCGAAGTATCAAACGCAGGTTGTTGACCTAGTGGAAACAATCCATGATATTGCGCAAGGGGAGCAAGGTAAAAGAATTGATCTCACGAAAAAAGACCAGGAATTGCTTGTAATCGCTGAGACGACAAATGATATGTTGGATCGATTGGAGAGAAATATCCATGATATTTATCAACTTGAACTGAGTCAAAAAGATGCCAATATGCGAGCTTTACAAGCTCAGATAAACCCGCACTTCATGTATAATACTCTGGAGTTTCTACGGATGTACGCGGTCATGGAAAACCAAAATGAACTAGCGAATATTATCTACGAATTCAGTAGTCTCTTGCGCAACAACATTTCTGACGAACGAGAAACAACATTAAAGCAAGAAGTGGAATTTTGTCGGAAGTACAGTTATCTCTGTATGGTGCGTTATCCAAAATCCATTGCTTACGGATTTAAAATCGACCCAGGATTGGAAGAAATGCGCATTCCAAAATTCACCCTCCAACCCTTGGTGGAGAATTATTTTGCCCACGGAGTTGATCATCGACGTACAGATAATGTGATCAGTATCAAGGCTTTGAAAAAAGAAGGATATGTCGAAATCTTGGTAACCGATAATGGACGTGGAATGCCTGCTGATAAGTTGGCAGAAGTCCAAGCTAAATTAGCTCAAAGAACGTTTGAACATACGGTGGATTATAGTGGGAAACGCCAGTCAATTGGGATTGTCAATGTGCATGAGCGTTTTGTACTCTACTTTGGCGACCGCTATGACATCAGTGTAGAATCAGTTGAACAAGAAGGTGTTCGCTATCGAATTACCATTCAAAATGACGAGAAAGGATAAAGATGTATAAAGTACTTTTAGTTGATGATGAGTACATGATTACAGAAGGACTCAAACGTTTGATTCCTTTTGACAAATGGGATATGGAAGTCGTTGCAACAGCCAATCATGCTGACGATGCTCTGGACTACGTTCGAGAACATTCCGTAGATATTGTCATTTCAGATGTCAATATGCCTGACAAGACAGGGCTTGAAATGATTGGGGAGATGAAGGAGTTGTTGCCAAATGCTTACTATATCCTCCTTTCAGGCTACCAAGAATTTGACTATGTCAAGAAAGCCCTGAATCTCAATGTAGTTGATTATCTGGTTAAACCAGTCGATAAGGTTGAGCTTGAACGCTTGCTAGAAAAGATTGCCAGTCAGCTTGGTGAACAATCTCATGAGCCCGAAATATTGAGTCAGCAACTAGATGAAGAAGCATTCAAGACTCATCTCAGCCAAAAAGAAAATTGGTGGATCGGACTTTCCAAGGAAAAACAAGGGAATTTTGTTATTCCTTACTACGTTCTGGGGCAAGATTGGCAAATTGTCCTTGCTGATCAGGAATTTGAGGGCTTGTTGGTCATGCCTTTTGAAGCACCTTATCAAGCCAACTTTGAAAAGTGGAAGCGTGATGTTGAAAAGACACTCTTTTATGGTTCGGTCAATTTAGATCAGTCTGAAAGTCTCTTTTCTTATTACGAACCCATTTATCGAGTGATCATCCAGGGAAATCTCCAGCAGATTATTGATGAATTGACCTTGCTTGAGAAGATTGTCCTTGAAAATACACCAAGGGTATCCATTACCAAGCAGCTCTTTACCCAGTTTGTCATGGATGTCTTCCATCTTTTTGAACATTTGAAAGCAGACGATATGACAGATATTGTCAAGAACATTCATGCCATTACAACTTTTGAGGATTTAGTCGCTTATACTAAGGAAACCTTAACATCCTTCTTCGGCCAATATCGAATGAATGAAAATGTAGTCAGCGTACTTGAAGTTATTGGTAGAGATTACCAAAAAGAGCTTTCTCTCAAGGATATCAGCAAGGATCTCTTTATCAATCCTGTTTATTTGGGGCAGTTGATCAAGAAGGAAACCAATTCCACCTTTGCAGAGCTTCTCAATAAGCAACGCATTAAGGCTGCCCAGCAGCTCTTGCTATCTACAAATGATAGTATTGAGGATATTTGCTATACGGTTGGTTACAGTAATGTTGGTTATTTCTATAAGGTCTTTCGAAAACTATGTGGGAAGTCTCCTAAGGCCTACCGTAAGCAGGTGGAAGCAAACTTGTAGGATTTGTTTTGCTTGTTAAAATATGCTATAATAAACTAAAAAAACATAAGGGGGTTGCTTTGATGAAAAAGAAACCAATCTATCTATGGGTATTACTGATTTTTTCAGCCTTACTCTCAGCAATGTCGCTATTTGGAATCATATCTCCAGTACCTACTGCGGAGAGTATGAGCAATCTAGAAACATCAGCATCAGGTGTTAATGCTACTTATGCTAAGGAGCTTGTTGATTACACCATTAAGGTATCGGAGCATGGTCATTCTATCTTCAGCATTCTCTTGGTTGTCTTATCTGTTATTCTAGTTGTTGTAGCTTTGTTTTTCCTTATTCGTAAAAACCTTCAATTGGCTAACTACACTTATCTTGCTTATGTCTTCGTTGCCATCGTTGGTTCTATCTACAACTTTATCGGCGTTCAGGATGCGGTTTCACTTTTTACAGATCCTAATATCCGAATGGGAGCGGAGCTTGGTGCCAAAGGTTCAGCCATTTTTGGGATCGTACTCAATGTTATCTTCCTAGCAATCGTCTTCTATAAAATGTGGCGTCAGCAAAAAGAATTAACAGAAGCTCAAGAAGAGGAAGCACTAGCCTAAGAGTTGACAAAGGATAACTATCAAGATACAATCTTGGTAGTTGTTTTTTTGAATTCAAAAAAGAAGGAGGAGAGCATGAAAAAAATTTCCTTAGTCTATATCAGTCTGAGTGGAAATACTGAGAGTTTTGTAACACGTCTGAAGGCATACCTTTTAGAACAGTATGGAAACATTGAAGTGGAAAAGATCCATATTAAAGATTTGGTCAAGGAGGGAGAGAATTTCTTTGAGATGACCAATTCATATGTCGCTTTTCTACCGACTTATCTAGAAGGTGGTAATGGAGTTGACAATGGGGATGTGGAAATTTTGACCACTCCAGTAGGGGACTTTATCGCTTACGGTGACAATGCCAGCAAGTGTTTTGGTATCGTAGGATCAGGCAATCGTAACTTCAACAACCAATACTGTTTAACGGCTAAACAATACAGCCAACGCTTCGGATTCCCCGTTCTAGCTGACTTTGAGATGCGTGGAATGCTGGGAGATATTAAGAAGGTTGCAGGGCTTATTGCAGACTTGTATGAGTTGGATACGGATTAATAGAATTATTTGATGTAGCAGTTGGGGGTTCTCAACTGCTTTTTGAATATGCAAAAAAGCACCCAAGGTGGGCGCTACTTTATAAACTAACCTGCTTTTCCGATAGCGAGTGCGTAGATAAAGAAGATAGCAAAACCAAATAGGAAAATCAGTCCTGCAATAGCGAGTAGTTTCAGCCAAGAAGGAAGGTTTTTGTTCTCACGTGTCACTAAGACATAGTTTAAAAGGGCAAAGAATGGTGTTGTGAGGAAAGAACCAATCATGGCAAAGCGAAGCATGGTTGACACTTGACCTGCAAAGAATTTGATAATAACAATACCAATGATAGCTGTGATGGTCATCCAGATTTTCAAAGATTTGCTATCGTCATCTTTTTGATTAGCTAGGAGACGAAGGGAAACCTGGTTAACACGAGAATAACCATCGATAACAGTGATAACTGTTCCAAAGATACAGAGGAAAGCGATAAAGGTAATTAAGTAACGAGACCATTCCCCAAGTACAGAGGCATACATACCTACAAATTGAGAGATGTATTTGGCAGAAGCGGCTTCAACTGCTTGTCCTGTAGGATACTGAATAAGCGCTCCGAGTGCTACAAAGAATACTGCAAGAATGGCTGTTCCAATATAACCTACGTTAAAATCGAAAAGAGCATCTTCTGTATTAAAGTTGACAGTCTTTTTCTTTTCAGCAGACCAAAGTGAGTTAATGGCTGAAATTTCAATAGGTGCAGGCATCCATCCTAGGAGGGAAACGATAAAGGGAAGTGCAGCCATTTGCCAAGGTGTTTTTTCAACAAAATCAGAACTGTACTCTGGATGCTTAATAGTAGCAATAATAACTGCAAGAACAGTTGCAATGGTTAAAGCAGACATGATCCATTTTGCCATACCGTCCAAAAGTTTGTAGCCACCAAAGAGCAACATAGCCCAAATGATTGCCACAAGTATGAGAGACCATTGAGTGATGCTTAGTCCAATCATTGGAAATGCACTAGCGATGATGGCTGAACAAAGAATAGCAACACCAGCAGTATTGACCATAGCAGAGAAGACATTGAGTAGAAAGAAAATCCAGAGGTAAATTTTCCCTTTTTCAGCATAACCTTCGACTAAGGTTTTTCCAGTATCAGCAGTGTATTCAGCACCGAAACGGAAAAATGGATATTTAAAAACATTAGCTAATATGACCAAGAGTAGTAGGGACCAACCATAAGAACCACCAGCTTGAGTAGAAGATACGATATGTGATCCCCCCACAGCCGCAGAAGCCATTAGGATACCAGGTCCCATTGCTTTAAGTTTACTTGTCCACGTTGATTGGTTTAACGAAGAAACTTGTGACATAATAAATCTCCTATTGTTAAATTTTCAGAATAATCTGGATATGTACTCTATTCTATAAAAAAATGATTAGAAAAGCAAGTGAATTTTGAAAATATTTTGAAAATAGTGAAAATAGTTTACAATGAAATAGAGAAAAAGTGATACCGTGCTTGCTTTAGTTCTAGAGTGAGCTATAATAGAGATAAAGATAAATAGAGCGATATTATGTAAAAATACTTAGTAGAAATGGATAAGGAAATGAGTAAACTAGATAGATTTTTAAAGTATATAAGACGCAAACCAAGCTTCAAGGACATTATGCTTAGCAGTGCCTTGCTACTCTTAGCGATCGCTTTGCTGCAGTTCTCCGAGAAATTTCTTGATGAAAGTTTGTCAGCATACGGAACCATGGCATCACTAGGGATTGTTATACTGGTGGGAATTTTAGTTCTCAGGAAAAAATAGAAAAGGACTCGAGAAATACTATCTCGAATCCTTTTTTTATTTTTTGATGTCTTCAACAATTTCTTTTGAAATCATAATTCCCAAACGATATCTCTTATTGATGTAGTCGATGACATCGTTAATATTTTCTGTTGTTTGAATCTTTTCCTTGATAGTTGCTCGAAAAGTTTCATCCTTTAACAGTTGCTCTTGTAGGAGTCTTTGTAGTTTTTCCTTTTCGTATTTGTTGATGAGAAAAAGAGCGACAAGACTGATGACAACTAAAATATAAGCATATTGGCTCATAAAATCTCTCCCTAAGTGATAAAGAAATTAATAGCAAGAGAAAAGCGAAAAAGATTTTTCGCTTTTCAAGTAATGACAATATAGAAATTAGGCAAGTGATCGCTAATCTAAAATAGTAGATGTAATGCACTCCGCCCCTAGTACCAAATAAAAGTCCGTAGAGGTTTAGGATTGGTTGCTTAGATCGCTCTGTAATACAGTAACTTTAAGATTGCGACTTCTTTCGGTAGAAATCGATAATATTTCTATCCAAAGACTAGTGAAGCGCCTAGCCAAGGTTCGAATAGGATTTGGCGTTAGTTACTTAGACTGCTTTACAATAAAGTGATTAAAAGCCTACGACATGAGCCTAACTAAATCGATATTATTTGGTTAGGTGAATTAGTGAAGCGTTTAGGCAAGTCGCCTCATTTACGACGTCGTGGTCCCTAAATCGATTATATTTAGGGGCCATGACTAGTGAAGCAGTTAGCTAGTCCGCATAAAAGCGGCTAGCGTCTAACAATTAGGAACTTTAGTTCCAATTGTTAGTACTGAATCACATCTTCTCTGGCGCCTCTACACCCAACAGACGAAGGGCTTCTTTAAGGACAACTGCAGTTGCATAGCTGAGGGCTAAACGACTGTCGCGTTCTGGACTTTCATCCAAGATGCGAGTGTGAGCATAGTATTTGTTAAAGGCTTGGGCTAAGCTAATTGCAAATTTAGCAATGATAGAAGGTTCAAAGTTATCCGCCGCACGGTTGATAATACGTGGGAAATCTTGGATGAGTTTAATAATTTCCCAGCTTTCAGGATCATTCAAGCTATAGTTGGCACCTGTTTCAGGTTTGAAATCGGCTTTACGCAAGATTGATTGGATACGAGCATAAGCGTATTGAACATAAGGACCAGTCTCACCTTCAAAGGATACCATGGCTTCGAGGTCGAAGTCATATCCATTTGTACGGTCGGTTTTAAGGTCATAGAATTTAATGGCTCCAACTCCAACAGCATGAGCGACTTGGTCTTTGTTTTCAAGTTCAGGATTTTTGGCTTCGATCTGCGCTTTAGCACGGCTGATGGCTTCTGCAACAGTTGGCTCTAACAAGATAACATTCCCTTTACGAGTAGAGAGTTTCTTGCCTTCTTTTGTTACCAATCCAAAAGGAACATGGACAATATCTTGACTCCAATCGTAACCCATCTCTTGCAAGACAGCCTTAAGTTGTTTAAAGTGAGCAGATTGTTCTTGACCAACGACATAGATAGATTTAGCAAATTGGTATTCGTTTTTACGGTAAAGGGCAGCGGCCAAGTCACGTGTGATGTAGAGAGTTGCACCGTCAGATTTCTTGATAAGTGCTGGATGTTCAATTCCATATTTTTCAAGATTAACAACTTGGGCTCCTTCTGACTCAACAAGAAGTCCTTTTTCAGAAAGGATGTCTACAACTGCATCCATCTTGTCATTGTAGAAAGCTTCCCCATTATAGCTGTCAAATTCAACTTGTAATTCATCGTAAAGGCGGTTAAATTCCACCAAACTTTCATCACGGAACCATTGCCAAAGTGCGAGAGCTTCCTCATCTCCATTTTCAAGTTTACGGAACCATTCGCGTGCTTCTTCATCCAAGCTAGGGTCATTTTCAGCTTCAGCATTGATGCGGACATAGAGTTTAAGGAGTTCATCGATTGGATGAGCTTTTACAGCTTCTTCGTCTCCCCATTTTTTGTAGGCAACAATCAGCATTCCAAACTGTTTACCCCAGTCTCCCAAATGGTTGACCTTGACCGTTTGATAACCGATTTTTTGGAAAATATGTGACAAGCTATCTCCGATAACAGTTGAGCGCAGGTGACCAATAGAGAATGGCTTAGCAATATTGGGACTAGACATGTCGATAACAACATTTTCTTGTTTACCAATATTTTGGTCAGCATAGTGTTCTTTTTCAGTGATAACAGCTTGTAATACTTGAGCAGAAATGGCATTTTTATCAAGGAAGAAGTTAACATAAGGTCCAGTAGCGACGACTTTTTCAAAGGCTTGACTATTGATTTTTTCAGCGATATCTGCCGCGATCATTTGTGGAGCTTTTCTCTCAACTTTTGCTAGAGTAAAGGCAGGGAAGGCGATGTCTCCCATATCAGAGTTTTTGGGTTGTTCTAGTAAATTTAAAATAGCCTCTTGGTCCAGGCTATCAATGACGCTAGCCAACTCGCTAGCAATCAATTCTTTTGTATTCATTTAGGGCTCCTTTAGGGCTTTTCTACTATTTTAACACAATTTACTACATTTTTTTGGAAAGAAGAGAATTTTTTTGAAATATCCAGTTTTTTTGATATAATGTTCTTATTAAATAGTTGTAAAATGTTATAAATATTCACTCGAGAGGATGTTATGAGAAAAAGAGAACGCCATCAGTTGATCAAGCAGATGATCACTGAGGAAAAATTAGGGACTCAAAAGGAGATTCAAGATCGTTTGGAAGCACGCAATGTTTTTGTGACGCAAACGACCTTGTCGCGTGACCTTCGCGAACTGGGCTTGACCAAAGTTAAGAAAAATGATAAGGTCTACTACGTACTAGCAAATGAGACAGAGAAGATTGATCTGGTTGAGTTTTTGTCCCATCATTTGGAAGGTGTAGCAAGAGCTGAGTTTACCTTAGTTTTGCACACTAAATTGGGTGAAGCCGCAGTTTTAGCCAATGTTGTCGATGCCAACAAGGATGAATGGATTTTGGGAACAGTTGCGGGTGCCAATACTCTCTTGGTCATCTGCCGAGATCAGCATGTCGCTAAACTCATGGAAGATCGTTTGTTAGATTTGATGAAGGATATATAAGGTCTTGGGAGTCTCTCTCAAGACTATTTTTAGCAAGGAGAGAATGGATGACGACAGAAAAATTATCACCAGGTATGCAACAGTATGTGGATATCAAAAAACAATATCCAGATGCTTTTTTGCTCTTTCGTATGGGTGATTTTTATGAGTTATTTTACGAAGATGCAGTCAATGCTGCCCAGATACTAGAAATTTCACTAACCAGTCGCAATAAAAATGCTGACAATCCTATTCCCATGGCTGGAGTTCCCTATCACTCTGCTCAACAGTATATTGATGTCCTAGTTGAGCGTGGCTACAAGGTTGCCATTGCTGAGCAGATGGAGGATCCTAAGCAGGCAGTAGGGGTTGTTAAGCGTGAGGTTGTGCAGGTGATTACACCTGGGACAGTCGTTGATAGTAGTAAACCAGATAGTCAAAACAACTTTTTGGTGGCTATCGACCGTGACGGTCAGCAATTTGGCTTGGCCTATATGGATCTGGTGACGGGTGATTTTTATGTGACAGGTTTATTGGATTTTACCCTGGTCTGTGGTGAAATTCGAAATCTTAAGGCAAGAGAAGTCGTCATCGGCTATGCCTTAACCGAAGAGGAAGAACAGATTCTCAGCCGTCAAATGAATTTGGTACTTTCCTATGAGCAAGAATCATTTGAAGACATCCATCTACTGGATCCACGATTGTCACCCGTTGAACAAGCTGCCAGCAGTAAGCTTCTCCAGTATGTCCATCGGACTCAGATGAGAGAGCTCAACCACTTGAAGCCAGTTGTTCGCTATGAAATTAAGGATTTCTTGCAGATGGATTATGCAACCAAGGCTAGTTTAGATCTAGTTGAAAATGCTCGTTCTGGCAAGAAACAAGGGAGTCTTTTCTGGTTATTAGATGAAACTAAGACTGCTATGGGGATGAGACTCCTACGTTCTTGGATCCACCGTCCCTTGATTGACAAGGATCGTATCCTTGAACGTCAGGAAGTTGTACAAGTCTTTCTGGATTATTTCTTTGAGCGCAGTGATTTGACAGAAAGTCTCAAGGGAGTCTACGATATCGAGCGTTTGGCTAGTCGAGTATCTTTTGGGAAAAGCAATCCTAAAGATCTCTTGCAATTAGCGACTACTCTAGCTAGTGTTCCTCGGATTCGAGCAATCTTGGAGGGAATGGAGCAACCAGCACTGGCCTATCTGATTGAACAATTAGATGCTATCCCTGAGTTGGAAAGTCTTATTAGCGCAGCCATTGCGCCAGAGGCTACACATGTCATTACCGAGGGTGGTATTATTCGGACTGGCTTTGACGAGACCTTGGATAAATACCGTCGTGTTCTCAGAGAAGGAACCAGCTGGATTGCTGAGATTGAGGCTAAGGAAAGAGAAAACTCTGGCATCAGTACGCTCAAGATTGATTACAATAAAAAGGATGGTTACTATTTCCATGTTACAAACTCGCAACTAGGAAATGTACCAGCCCACTTTTTCCGTAAGGCTACGCTGAAAAACTCGGAGCGTTTTGGGACAGAGGAGTTGGCGCGTATCGAAGGAGAAATGTTAGAAGCGCGTGAGAAATCAGCAAACTTAGAGTACGAAATTTTTATGCGGATCCGTGAGGAGGTTGGGAAATATATCCAACGCCTGCAAGCCCTAGCCCAAGGAATCGCTACTGTCGATGTCTTACAAGGCTTGGCAGTGGTAGCAGAAAATCAACATCTGATTCGTCCAGAGTTTGGTCAGGATTCACGAATTGACATCCAAAAGGGACGTCACGCTGTCGTTGAGAAGGTCATGGGATCCCAAACCTATATTCCCAATAGTATCCAAATGGGTGAAGATACTAGCATCCAGCTGATTACAGGGCCTAATATGAGCGGAAAGTCAACCTATATGCGTCAGCTAGCTATGACAGCAGTCATGGCCCAGATAGGATCTTATGTTCCAGCAGAAAGTGCTCACTTGCCTATCTTTGATGCGATTTTTACCCGTATCGGGGCAGCAGATGACTTGGTGTCAGGTCAGTCCACCTTCATGGTCGAGATGATGGAAGCCAATAATGCCATTGCGCATGCGACTGAAAAATCCTTGATTCTCTTTGATGAGTTGGGACGCGGAACAGCAACTTATGATGGCATGGCCTTGGCTCAGGCAATTATCGAGTACATCCATGAACATATCGGAGCCAAGACTCTCTTTGCGACTCATTACCATGAATTGACTAGTTTGGAGACTAGTCTGGGACATCTGGTTAACGTTCACGTGGCTACGCTTGAGCAAAATGGACAGGTTACCTTCCTTCACAAGATCGAAGCAGGACCAGCTGATAAATCATACGGTATTCACGTAGCTAAGATTGCAGGATTACCGACAGACTTGCTAGCTAGGGCAGATAAGATATTATCCCAGCTAGAAAACCAAGGTCAGGAAAATTCTGCTCCAATGAGACAAACGAATGCAGTCTCTGAACAAATTTCCCTATTCGACTCAACGGAAGAAAATCCTATTCTAGCAGAATTGGCTAAAGTAGATGTGTACAATATGACACCGATGCAGGCCATGAATCTCTTGTTAGAGCTGAAGCAAAAATTATAAGTCAAAACCCACTCAAAAGACTGAGTGGGTTTCTTGTATATTAGTGTTTTTGAGCCAATAGTTGATTGATGTGTGCAACCTTTTTGGATTCTCTTTTATAAAGAATCGTCCAGATGATGAGGTATACGATTGCAAACTCTGGGATGAGCTGAAGGATGAAAGTCCAGTGAAGTGGGAACCAACCTGCCAGAATTGCTAGAGGAACAAAACCTAATAGCATGAGGAAGAAGTGAGTAACAGTAGCACGAAGAAGGCTCCAGTCTTTGGCAAAGAGACGGCTACCAAAACTAAAGAGGACTCCGATAGCTGCCCAGATGATTAGACAGTAAAGTAGGACAAGTGAACCATGCACCTGATGTTGGGTCATGAATTGGCCGATCAATGAGTTGGGACTGAGGGGGGCGTAGTTACTTGGTGAAAAGATAAAAGAAAAGATGATGGATAGGATGAGACCGATGAGCACGCCAGTTGTTGCATCGTGAAATACTTGTTTTTTCATAGTTCTAATTTCTCCTTAATAGCTTTAAGATAACGGCGAGATGAGTAGGTGAAACTTTCGTTTTTTAGATAGATTTCAATCAAGCCGTTAGAGGTTAGTTTTAGATGACTGATAGCATCAATGTTGACAATTTCCGATTGGGAAATTTGGATAAAGGAAGCAGGTAGAAGTTCACTTGCTTGGTAAAGACGAATGTCGAGAGTGTAGGTTCGACTATCCGTTTCAGCTAAGACTTTGCGATTTTCAATATATATACGTTGAATCTTACTAATCTGAATCAAGTAGACCTGGTCATGGAATTTTCCTTTAAGAGTTTCTTTTTGATCCAGTGATTGAACAAAGTCTTGAACTTTTTGAACTCTAGGGGACAAAGATGGTGCTTCGATGATGATTTGTTCTTCAATATATTGTTGATCAATGTCAAGTCTGACTTTCATATTTTCTCCTTTGTAAAGTTGTAGTAGAGATCTCTTACTTACAAATCTATTAAACACCATTTTCTTGACAAAGACAAGGTCGCTTGTCTAAGTGGTTGGTTATAGAAACTATGTGGTAGCTATTAAAAATCTTGCTTCAAAAAAGTCGGAATATCAAAAAATCAGCAGAAAGATATTGACAAAGAGTAGAAAAACGTGGTACAATAATAGACGGTACTTTTTACTTTTGGTCTCTCAAGAGTGTACAGGGACGTGCTGACAAATGTTGCAAAAGTACACACAGATGATAGCTGTCACCAAGTGTATCATCACCAAAAATAAAAAAAACACAGGAGAATGTAGATGCCTACAATTAACCAATTGGTTCGCAAACCGCGTAAATCAAAAGTAGAAAAATCTAAATCACCAGCTTTGAACGTTGGTTACAACAGTCATAAAAAAGTTCAAACAAACGTTTCTTCACCACAAAAACGTGGTGTTGCAACTCGTGTTGGAACAATGACACCTAAAAAACCTAACTCTGCCCTTCGTAAATTTGCTCGTGTACGTTTGAGCAACCTTATCGAAGTTACTGCCTACATCCCAGGTATCGGACACAACTTGCAAGAGCACAGTGTGGTGCTTCTTCGCGGTGGACGTGTAAAAGACCTTCCAGGGGTACGTTACCATATCGTCCGTGGTGCACTTGATACTGCAGGTGTTAACGATCGTAAACAAGGCCGTTCTAAATACGGTACTAAACGTCCGAAAAAAGCATAAGGAAAGGGGATAAAGAGAAATGAGTCGTAAAAATAGAGCTCCAAAACGTGACGTATTGCCAGATCCGCTTTACAATTCACAATTAGTTACTCGTCTTATCAACCGCGTTATGCTTGACGGTAAACGTGGTACAGCTGCTTCAATCGTTTACGGTGCTTTTGAACAAATCAAAGAAGTTACTGGTAACGATGCACTTGAAGTATTTGAAACAGCTATGGAAAACATCATGCCTGTACTTGAAGTACGTGCACGTCGTGTTGGTGGTTCTAACTACCAAGTCCCAGTTGAAGTTCGTCCAGAACGTCGTACAACACTTGGACTTCGTTGGTTGGTAACAATCGCTCGCCTTCGTGGTGAACACACAATGCAAGACCGTCTTGCAAAAGAAATCTTGGATGCTGCTAACAACACTGGTGCAGCAGTTAAGAAACGTGAAGACACTCACCGTATGGCTGAAGCTAACCGTGCCTTCGCACACTTCCGTTGGTAAAATCATGATGCTAGGAACGGCAAGGATGCAAAGTGAAAATAGGAAACTGACGCAGTATTCGACGAATACAAGGAAGTTTATCTTTTTCACACAGCATCCCGTTCCGGCTCAAATCAGTTAACTTGAGCTTTTAGCCCGGGTCCAATTGAGCTACTATCGGCTAGCTAACTTTAGCCCGAGTTCAATTCAACTTGTCTACAAGTTGAAACCAACCATAACAAGATAAACATTGAGAACGGGTAGGTCCTGCCTATCCGTTTTTATTAAATCGTGTTATAATAAAATAGAAATAAAAAAATATAGGAGAAACAAACCTCATGGCACGCGAATTTTCACTTGAAAAAACTCGTAATATCGGTATCATGGCTCACGTCGATGCTGGTAAAACAACTACAACTGAGCGTATCCTTTACTACACTGGTAAGATTCACAAAATCGGTGAAACTCACGAAGGTGCGTCACAAATGGACTGGATGGAGCAAGAGCAAGAACGTGGTATCACTATCACATCTGCCGCTACAACAGCTCAATGGAAAGACACTCGTGTAAACATCATCGACACACCAGGACACGTGGACTTCACTATCGAAGTTCAACGTTCACTCCGCGTTTTGGACGGTGCTGTAACCGTTCTTGACTCACAATCAGGTGTTGAACCTCAAACTGAAACAGTTTGGCGTCAAGCAACTGAATACGGAGTTCCACGTATCGTATTTGCAAACAAGATGGATAAAATCGGTGCTGACTTCCTTTACTCAGTAAGCACACTTCATGACCGTCTTCAAGCAAACGCTCACCCAATTCAATTGCCAATCGGTGCTGAAGATGACTTCCGCGGAATCATTGACTTGATCAAGATGAAAGCTGAAATCTATACGAACGACCTTGGTACAGATATCCTTGAAGAAGATATTCCAGCTGAATACCTTGAACAAGCTCAAGAATACCGTGAAAAATTGGTTGAAGCAGTTGCTGAAACTGATGAAGACTTGATGATGAAATACCTTGAAGGGGAAGAAATCACAAACGAAGAATTGAAAGCTGGTATCCGTAAAGCAACAATCAACGTTGAATTCTACCCAGTACTTTGTGGTTCTGCCTTCAAGAACAAAGGGGTTCAATTGATGTTGGATGCAGTCCTTGACTACCTTCCAAGCCCACTTGATATCCCTGCAATCAAGGGTGTAAACCCAGATACAGACGAAGAAGAAGAACGTCCAGCATCTGATGATGAGCCATTTGCAGCTCTTGCCTTCAAGATCATGACTGACCCATTCGTAGGTCGTTTGACATTCTTCCGTGTTTACTCAGGTGTTCTTCAATCAGGTTCATACGTATTGAACACTTCTAAAGGTAAACGTGAACGTATCGGACGTATCCTTCAAATGCACGCCAACACTCGTAAAGAAATCGAAACAGTTTACTCTGGTGATATCGCTGCTGCCGTTGGTTTGAAAGATACAACAACTGGTGACTCATTGACAGATGAAAAAGCTAAAATCATCCTTGAGTCAATCAACGTTCCAGAACCAGTTATCCAATTGATGGTTGAGCCTAAATCTAAAGCAGACCAAGATAAGATGGGTATCGCCCTTCAAAAATTGGCTGAAGAAGATCCAACATTCCGCGTTGAAACTAACGTTGAAACTGGTGAAACAGTTATCTCTGGTATGGGTGAGCTTCACCTTGACGTCCTTGTTGACCGTATGCGTCGTGAGTTCAAAGTTGAAGCGAACGTAGGTGCTCCTCAAGTATCTTACCGTGAAACATTCCGCGCTTCTACTCAAGCACGTGGATTCTTCAAACGTCAGTCTGGTGGTAAAGGTCAGTTCGGTGATGTATGGATTGAATTTACTCCAAACGAAGAAGGAAAAGGATTCGAATTCGAAAACGCAATCGTCGGTGGTGTGGTTCCTCGTGAATTTATCCCAGCGGTTGAAAAAGGTTTGGTAGAATCTATGGCTAACGGTGTTCTTGCTGGTTACCCAATGGTTGACGTTAAAGCTAAGCTTTACGATGGTTCATACCACGATGTCGACTCATCTGAAACTGCCTTCAAGATCGCTGCATCTCTTGCACTTAAAGAAGCTGCTAAGACTGCACAACCAGCTATCCTTGAACCAATGATGCTTGTAACAATCACTGTTCCAGAAGAAAATCTTGGTGATGTTATGGGTCACGTAACTGCTCGTCGTGGACGTGTAGATGGTATGGAAGCACACGGTAACAGCCAAATCGTTCGTGCTTACGTTCCACTTGCTGAAATGTTTGGTTATGCAACAGTTCTTCGTTCTGCATCACAAGGACGTGGTACATTCATGATGGTATTCGACCACTACGAAGATGTACCTAAGTCAGTACAAGAAGAAATCATTAAGAAAAACAAAGGTGAAGAATAATTCACCGTCACTTTAAAAGAAGTCACTTTGTGGCTTCTTTTTCTGTTTGGTAGAAATAGGTAAAAGTGCCTCAAATATGGTAAAATAGAAGGAGTATATTGTGAGGAAAATGGATGTCAACCACTTTTGAAATTTTAATGAATCAGTTGGGAATACCCGCTGAAATGAGAAATCATGAGGCCTTCTCTCAGGCTGAAATAGAACAAGTTATTGTTCATAAACGAAGCAAAGTTTGGGAGTTTCGTTTTGTTTTTGAAAATATCTTGCCTTTTGAACTTTTTCTGGAGTTGAAAAGAGGTTTGAAGGATGAATTCTCAAAAACAGGAAATCAGGCTAGTTTTGAGATTAAAACGAGAAATCAGGAATTTTCTAGAGAACTTTTACAAGCCTACTATCGAGAGGCTTTTTCGGATGGTCCTTGTGCTAGTCAAGGTTTTCGTTCTATATATCAGAATTTTCAGGTTCGCTTTGAAAATGACCAGTTAATCATTGAAGCTTCTGAGGCGGCAGATACAGAGCATTTTAGAAAAAATCATCTGCCAAATCTTAGCAAACAGCTGGAACTTTTTGGCTTTCCTAAACTTTCCTGCAGTTTAGAAAAAAATGAAGAACTCACGAGGGAAGAGCAAGAGGCCTTTCAGACGGAAAATCAAATGATTATCCAAGCTGCCAATGAAGAAACACTTCGGGCTATGGAACAATTGGAACAGATGGCGCCGCCGCCTCCAGCTGAGGATAAGCCTGTCTTTGATTTTCAAGCCAAGAAGGCAGCTGCTAAGCCTAAACTTGATAAGGCAGAGATTACTCCTATGATCGAGGTCAATACTGAGGAAAATCGTCTGGTTTTTGAAGGAGTTGTCTTTGATGTTGAGCATAAGGTGACTAGAACGGGTCGTGTCTTGATTAACTTCAAGATGACGGACTATACTTCTAGTTTCTCTATGCAAAAATGGGTCAAGAATGAAGAAGAAGCCCAAAAATTTGACATGATCAAGAAAAACTCTTGGCTCCGTGTTCGAGGAAATGTTGAAGTCAATAATTTCACGCGAGACTTGACCATGAATGTGCAAGATGTCCAGGAAGTCGTTCACTATGAACGGAAAGACTTGATGCCAGAGGGGGAACGTCGTGTTGAGTTCCATGCGCACACCAATATGTCGACCATGGATGCTCTTCCTGAAGTTGAAGAACTCATTGCGACAGCTGCCAAATGGGGCCACAAAGCAGTGGCAATCACAGACCACGGCAATGTTCAGTCTTTCCCTCATGGTTATAAGGCAGCCAAGAAAGCTGGTATTCAGCTCATTTATGGAATGGAAGCCAATATCGTTGAGGATCGTGTTCCTATCGTCTATAACGAAGTGGAGGTGGATCTTTCTGAAGCTACCTATGTAGTCTTTGACGTGGAAACGACTGGTCTATCTGCCATCTATAATGATTTGATTCAGGTGGCGGCTTCCAAGATGTATAAGGGCAATATCATTGCTGAATTTGATGAATTTATCAATCCAGGGCATCACTTGTCAGCCTTTACTACGGAATTGACTGGAATTACGGATGACCATGTAAAAAATGCCAAACCCTTGGTTCAAGTTTTAAAAGAATTCCAAGAATTCTGTAAAGATACCGTTCTTGTAGCCCATAATGCAACCTTTGACGTTGGTTTTATGAATGCCAACTATGAGCGTCACGGTCTTCCAAAAATAACTCAGCCTGTTATCGATACGCTAGAGTTCGCTAGAAATCTCTATCCTGAGTACAAACGCCATGGTCTTGGACCCTTGACCAAACGTTTTGGTGTAGCTTTAGAACACCACCATATGGCCAACTATGATGCGGAAGCAACTGGCCGTCTGCTCTTTATCTTTATCAAAGAAGTAGCAGAAAAACACGGTGTGACGAACTTAGCACGATTAAACCTTGATTTAATCAGTCCAGATTCATATAAAAAAGCTCGTGTCAAGCATGCGACAATCTATGTGAAAAATCAAGTGGGCTTGAAAAATATCTTTAAACTGGTGTCTCTTTCAAATACCCAGTACTTTGAAGGAGTTCCACGGATTCCACGTACGGTGCTAGATGCCCATCGAGAAGGTTTGATCTTAGGTTCAGCCTGTACAGAAGGTGAAGTCTTTGATGCAGTCGTTTCACAAGGTGTAGATGCGGCAGTCGAAGTAGCTAAATACTATGACTTTATCGAGGTGATGCCTCCGGCAATCTATGCACCTCTGATTGCCAAAGAGCAGGTCAAGGACATGGAGGAGCTTCAGACCATTATCAAGAGCTTGATAGAGGTTGGAGAGTGTCTCGGTAAGCCAGTCCTTGTGACGGGGAATGTCCACTATATCGAACCTGAGGATGAGATTTATCGAGAAATCATCGTACGAAGTCTAGGTCAGGGGGCGATGATTAACCGAACGATCGGTCATGGGGAAGCTGCCCAACCAGCTCCGCTACCAAAGGCACACTTTAGAACGACCAATGAAATGTTGGATGAATTTGCCTTTCTAGGTGAAGATTTGGCTCGTAAGATTGTCATTGAAAATACCAATGCCATGGCAGAAATCTTTGAGCCTGTTGAGGTCGTTAAAGGCGACTTGTATACACCTTTTATCGACCAGGCAGAGGAAACGGTCGCCGAGTTAACCTATAAAAAAGCTTTTGAAATATATGGAAATCCGCTCCCAGATATCGTTGATTTACGGATTGAAAAGGAACTAACCTCTATCTTGGGGAATGGATTTGCCGTGATTTATCTGGCTTCCCAGATGCTAGTGCAGCGCTCCAACGAACGAGGCTACTTGGTTGGTTCTCGTGGGTCTGTTGGATCCAGTTTTGTTGCGACCATGATTGGGATCACCGAGGTTAATCCTCTTTCTCCTCACTATGTCTGTGGTCAGTGTCAGTACAGTGAGTTTATCACAGATGGTTCTTACGGTTCAGGGTTTGATATGCCAAATAAAGACTGTCCAAACTGTGGCCACAAACTCAGTAAGAATGGACAGGATATTCCTTTCGAGACCTTCCTTGGTTTTGACGGGGATAAGGTTCCCGATATCGATTTGAACTTCTCAGGTGAAGATCAACCGAGCGCCCATTTGGATGTTCGTGATATCTTTGGGGAAGAATATGCCTTCCGTGCAGGAACGGTTGGTACGGTGGCTGCTAAAACAGCTTATGGATTTGTCAAGGGCTACGAGCGTGACTATGGCAAGTTCTACCGTGAAGCCGAAGTAGAGCGCCTAGCCCAAGGAGCTGCCGGTGTCAAACGGACGACCGGTCAGCACCCAGGAGGAATCGTTGTTATCCCTAATTATATGGATGTCTATGACTTTACTCCAGTACAGTATCCTGCAGATGATGTAACTGCTGAATGGCAGACTACTCACTTTAACTTCCACGATATCGATGAGAACGTCCTCAAGCTCGATGTCCTAGGACATGATGATCCGACCATGATTCGGAAACTTCAGGACTTGTCAGGCATTGATCCAAATGATATCCCAATGGATGATCCTGGTGTCATGGCCCTTTTCTCAGGTACAGATATCCTAGGAGTGACACCTGAACAAATCGGGACTTCGACTGGTATGCTTGGTATTCCAGAGTTTGGGACTAACTTCGTACGTGGGATGGTGGATGAAACCCATCCGACGACCTTTGCGGAGCTGCTTCAACTTTCTGGGCTGTCTCACGGTACCGACGTTTGGTTGGGAAATGCTCAAGACTTGATTAAGACTGGAATTGCGGACCTATCAACCGTTATCGGATGTCGGGATGATATCATGGTTTACCTCATGCACGCAGGTTTAAATCCTAAGATGGCTTTTACTATCATGGAGCGAGTACGTAAGGGATTGTGGCTCAAAATCTCTGAAGAAGAGCGCAATGGTTATATCGAAGCCATGAAGGCCAATAATGTTCCTGAGTGGTATATCGAATCTTGTGGAAAAATCAAGTACATGTTCCCTAAAGCCCATGCGGCAGCCTACGTTATGATGGCCTTGCGTGTAGCCTACTTCAAGGTTCACCATCCGATTTATTACTACTGTGCTTACTTCTCAATCCGTGCCAAGGCCTTTGATATCAAGACTATGGGAGCGGGCTTGGATGCTATTAAACGCAAGATGCAAGAAATTGCTGAAAAACGCAAGAACAATGAAGCTTCCAACGTAGAAATTGACCTTTATACCACACTTGAAATCGTCAATGAGATGTGGGAACGTGGTTTCAAATTTGGGAAACTAGACCTCTATCGTAGTGATGCGACTGAATTTATCATCGATGGAGACACCCTCATCCCACCGTTTGTCGCTATGGATGGTCTTGGAGAGAACGTTGCCAAGCAATTGGTGCGCGCTCGTCAAGAGGGAGAATTCCTCTCTAAAACTGAACTCCGCAAGCGTGGAGGACTCTCCTCAACCTTGGTTGAAAAGATGGATGAAATGGGAATTCTCGGCAATATGCCAGAGGACAATCAGTTGAGTTTGTTTGATGATTTGTTTTAAGATAATAGATGGACAATATTTGTCCATCTATTTTAGTATACTTATAGTATAATAAAGAAAGAGGTTTAAATGATGAACAATACAGGATTAAATAACAATTATCAATTTGAAAATTTTATAGAAAAAGATGGTAATGATTTAGCAAAGAAAGGTGCCTTAGCAGTAATAGAGAACCTAGGATTAAAATATAATCCCCTTTATATTTATGGAAAATCGGGTTCAGGTAAAACACATCTCCTTCAAGCAATTGGAAATAAGGTTCTTGAGAACAATCCAGAAAAGCGAGTAAAATATATTTCTGCTGAAAACTTATTAGAAAATGAGCTAGAAATACAAAAAGTTAGAGATGCAAAATTAGACCTTCTTATCGTTGATGATATCCAGATATTGGGAGAAAAAGATGATATGATTAAAGAAAAATTCTTTAATCTATTTAATTCTCTACATGTTAAGGATAAGCAAATTGTTTTATCTAGTGACTCTGAACCAGATCAATTGAAAAATGTTCAATCTCGTTTGATTGCTCGTTTTAAGTGGGGAATGACGGTGTGTCTAACATCGCTTGAAAAATAATAAGAAGGACTGCAAATGAATGATCAAGAGAGACTACTAAACATTTTTTTACGTTTACAGTTAGGTACTTCATTAGGAAAAAAACAATTAGCCCAGGAATTTGAGGTTAGTGAAAAGACGATACAGAGAGATTTTTCGCTACTCCGTGATATTTTATCTAGTAACACCAGTTATAGTGGAGACTTGCTTTATAACCGTAAAACGAATAAGTATTGCTTAGCAAGTAAGTCAGTTTTTAATAAAAAGGATATTCTCGTTATTTCAAAGATTTTATTGGAAAATCGAGCACTGAATAAACCAGAAATTGATAGCTTACTAAAAAATTTACTTTCCTTAGTTCCTCGTGATGACCAAAAAGAAATTGAGCAGATCATTGGCAGTGAAAAACTTAACTATATTCCCTTAACGGATCAGCAAGATAGAGTAGAGAAAATTTGGGATTTATCGGAAGCTATTTTGCATGAACAGGTTCTAGATATTATCTATCAAAACCCGTATTCTGAGTCTTCTAAGAGGCAGACTGTTTTGCCAGTCTCTCTTTACTATGATAGTCATTATTTCTATCTGGTTGTATACCAGTTGAAATATGAGACTTATATTACTTTAAGAGTAGACCGTATCCAGTCCTGGTCTCATAGTGATATAGAGAAACCCTCTATTTCTTATCGAGATAAATTTAGAGATGGAGACATTCGTAACGAGAGAGTAGACGCTTTTATTGGGAAAAGAATCAGAATTGAAATCGAGTACTTGTACGATCCGACTATTGTGATGGATCAATTTCCAAATGCAAAAATAGTTGGGAAAAATGGGGACTGGACTCATTTAAAATTTGAAAGTCAGCATACACCTGGGCTTAAAAGATGGTTACTCGGACAAGGGGAAGCAGTTACTGTTTTGTCTCCTCGGATTTTAGTAGAGGATATGAAGCAAACAATTCAAGAAATGATAGATAAATATAGATGAGGATGAAATGGAGATTCAATTTACTTCTAAAAAGGTTGGCGAACTATGGATAAATGATTTTTATTCAAACGTTATCAATCTTAAATGAACAAAAGTCATAATTACAAGATGCAGTAACTGATTGATTTTATTGTTCATTTTCTAAGTTCGGAAGAATGTTACACTATCTTTTCAGGAGTAGGACAGAACGAAATTTGCTAAAAATCGTACTATTTTACTCCTGCAATTATATACTGGTATTCTCAAATATAGAAAATTTATTGTAGTTGGTCTTAAATTGAGAAAAATAATATTATGTTCTACATAGACAATATTGATTTTACAATTTTTATATGCTATACTACCTCTGATGATTAATATATAATTAATAAAGAAGTAGAAAGGTGATGGAGATATGACTGAATGGATTGTTATTGATCAGTTTGGCAACATGATTGCACAAGGATTTTGGACAAAGGAAGCAGCAGAACAGTATTCAAAAAATATTCCTAATACAAGTGTTATTCAAAAGAATTAGCCACTCTTAACTACAGATTCATATGAATTTGTAGTTTTTTTAAAATACTATAAAGGCGGATAAAATGAGTATTCAATTTACTTCTAAAAAAGTTGGAGAACTATTGAAAGAAGAGGATTTGCGGATTCCTTCTTATCAAAGACCTTATAAATGGAACAGAAAGCATATCCGTAATCTTTTTTATGATCTACGAGATGCTATGGGGAAAAAGGAATATCAGGTTGGTTCTGTTATCTTGCATGAAAATGATGGATACTTAGATATTGTCGATGGACAGCAACGGCTAATTTCTATTTCCTTGTTTCTTTATTTACTAGATGATTTTGAGGATTATAAGGGTGCTAATCAACTACTAAGTGCTGAATTTGGAGAGCTATCTTGTTATCATGCGAGTGAAAATTATAATGAGTGGGAAAATTTGACTCAATTGGTTGGTGAGAATCAGGCAAAAGATATTTGTAACTTTCTATTGGAAAATTGTTCTGTCTCTGTGATTACTATGCCACAGGAACGATTATCAGAGGCCTTTCAGCTATTTGATTCTCAGAATAATCGTGGAAAATCTCTAGAACCTCATGATTTGCTCAAAGCCTATCATCTTCGTAAGCAAGATTCTGAAGATGAAAGAATTGTTGAAAAGTGGGAGCAATTTGTAGAAGATAAAGAGTTAAGTCTCAAAGAGTTATTTGATAAGCATCTTTTTCGTATGAGACGTTGGTCTAGGGGAGAAACAGGATTAACAAACAAGCGTTATGGCTCTTATCTACGATTTACAGAGGATTATATTGACGACTTTAAAGGCGTTGATTTGAATCAGAACTTTCCGTACCTAGAATTGTATCGTCATATTGAAAAATTTCCTCTTTCAATTACTATGCCAATCATTGATGGAAGTAAATTTTTTGAGTATATTGAATCTGCTCATGAAACTATTAAAGATCATAAAGATTTTTTAAATGAAAGGTTAGGATTTTTTGATGAGCCTGAAGAGGGAGAAAAAAATGTAGATTACCCAGAAGGCATGTTGAACATTTACAATAGCTCAAAGGGACGCTATCTCAAATGCTACAATCTGTTTCTAAATATTTGTTCGCTTTTTGCAGATAGATTTGGAAAAGATGAGCTATCAAAGGAGATAGTAGAGACCCTGTTTATTTGGTCTTACTACCCTAGAGTTAAGTCTAAAGCTATATATGATGCAACGGTAGGAAACTATGCTGCTGGTGGAAAGTTTAGACAAAAAGAGGCTCAAAAACTATTTCAACTTTTATCTCATGCTGTCACTCCGAATGATTTCATGGTCAAGATAGATAGAGAGTTATTTGAAAACTATACTGTGGACAAGATTATAGAAGAGGAAAAAGGTAAATGGTAAATGGTAGAAACACATATAAGCTTATCAGTTAATCGTTTGTTAAATGAAGATACCTATGCTATTCCTCTTTATCAGAGAAATTTTGCTTGGACTTATGATGAAATTGAGCAGTTACTGAATGATGTAGCAGATGCTTTTCAAGAAAACAGAGACAATTACTATATTGGAACATTAGTCGTTAATAAAGAGAATGACCTTTTCAAAATTATAGATGGGCAGCAGCGAACAACGGCCCTTAATTTGATTGCCTTAGCTTTGAAGCATGAGTTTGGTTTTGATAGATTGAAATCTGTTAATCTTATCTTCCCAGCTCGGAAGAAATCAAATGAGAATATTCAAAAGCTATTTATCAAGAAAAAAATTTCAGAGGATGATGAAAATGAGCTGACTAGAGGCTACGGACATGCTAAAGACGTATTGAAGGAAGTGTTAGGAAATCGCCAACTAGATTCTCAGTCTTTCGTTGATTATTTTTTTGATAAAGTTATTATTTTTCGGAGTATACTTCCTGAAGATTTAGATTTAAATCTTTATTTCGAACGTTTCAACTCCCGTGGAGAACAACTAGAGGCTCATGAGATTCTTAAGGCGCAAATGATGGCTAAGTTCGGTCCAGATCAAGAAATGGCTCAAAAGTTCGCAAGAATTTGGGATGCCTGTGCAGAGTTTGATAAACCGGTAATCAATGCATTTACAAAAAAAGCAAAGAAAAAGCATCCTGATGCAGAAAGAGAAAAAATATTTCCTTTGAATTGGATTAAAGGAAATAATTATCAGAATAGCTTTCTTTTAAACATTGATAAGTTCTTAAGTCAAATAGAAGTTCAGTCAACTAATAAGAAATCTTTATTATCTAGTATAGAAAATAAAGAATCTACAACAGTTAAAGTAATATCACATACGAATGAAGTGGAAAAATACAGAACGATTATAAACTTTGAAACATTTTTATTTTTCGTATATTATATAACATTTGGGAATATATCCCCTTCTGATATACAGCTAGATGATAAGAAATTATTAGAAACATTTGAAAATGTAACTAGTGTTAATACAAACATAGAAGATATTACATTGTTTATTAGGAATTTATTGAAATTAAAATTTATATTTGATAATTTGATCGTACGAATGTCACAAGAGACTAATAATAGAAGACAAGAAAATGATTGGTTTCTGCAGAAAGTTTATCGGAATGATTATAATAATAAAACTAGAGGAGATTTATTTGTTCAATATTATTATGATAAAAATTCTTTTGAAAAGTTCAATGATGATATTTTAATGCTCCAATCTATGTTTGCTGTGACCTTTACAGCCAATCGTGACAGTCGTTGGTTATATGAGATCTTGCAATTCCTCTTTAACCATATTGAAGAGTTAGATCAGCCAGAATTTGGTGCTCGGTTTAAGAATTTTCTTGAGAAAATGGCAGTGAGATATGCTGAAGAAAGTTTGTTTGACAAGGATGGAAATATCAAAAGATATGGCGCCATTCGTGTTTATGATTTCAATTTTATAGATTATGTTTTATGGAAAAATTGTTCGGATTTAAAAGGAAAGTATTCGAACGTTGAATTTGAAGATTTTAAGTTTACATATCGTCGTTCCATAGAGCACTGGTTTCCACAACATCCAAATAGTGATGAAATAGTTGAAAAGATTGATGATAAATTTTTGCACTCCTTCGGGAATCTTTGTATCATTACAGATAGTCAGAATTCGAAGTTTGGAAATTTAGTTCCAAGTGCAAAATACAATCAATGGCAAGATATATTTTATCGTCAAAGTTTAAAATTACAGATAATGGCAGAGATAACTTCTAAAAAAGATTCTGGTTGGGGTCCGGAACAAATAACAGAACTGGAAAAAGAGATTTTGACTAAGGTAAATGATTTTATAGAAAGCAAGTCATCAGAGCAACGATAATCATCTATTTAAAGAGGCTAACGTATATCTAATAGATTTACATTAGCCTTCTTTTTTGTTAAAATAGTCTATAGAAAGAGGGTGAGAGTATGTCAAAGACGAGTATGAGCATCCGTCTGGATAGTGAGGTTAAGGAGCAGGCCCAACAGGTGTTTAATAATCTGGGAATGGATATGACGACTGCCATCAATATTTTCCTTCGTCAAGCTATTCAATATCAGGGTTTACCTTTCGATGTTAGACTAGATGAGAATCGGAAATTGCTCCAAGTATTAACGGATTTAGACCAAAATCGTAATATGAGTCAGTCTTTTGAATCTGTCTCAGACTTGATGGAGGACTTGCGTGCTTAAGATTCGTTACCATAAACAGTTTAAAAAAGATTTTAAGTTGGCTATGAAGCGTGGGTTGAAGGCAGAATTATTAGAAGAAGTATTGAATTTTCTAGTTCAAGAAAAAGAACTTCCTGCTAGATATCGCGACCATCAATTGACGACGTCCAAACATTTTCAAGGGGTTCGTGAGTGTCATATCCAACCAGATTGGCTTTTGGTCTATAAGGTAGACAAGTCGGAATTGATTTTAAACTTGCTGAGGACAGGAAGTCATAGTGATTTATTTTAATATATTTTAAGGAGTTCAAGATGAAACTAAGAATTTTTGCGGAAGATAAACCGGCTGAGAAGGTGTTTGAGTATCAATTGGAACTTGCTGATCAGACAATTCTTCTATCGACAGCACTCTTGTCAGGTGCTATTGCTTTAGCAGGATTATTTTCTGCTTTGAAAGAAAAATAAAAATAGAAAAGAGAAACAAGATGGTTTTACCAAATTTTAAAGAAAATCTAGAAAAATACGCTAAGCTTTTGGTTGCAAACGGAGTGAACGTGCAACCTGGTCACACTTTGGCTCTCTCTATCGATGTGGAGCAACGCGAGTTGGCTCACTTAATCGTCAAAGAAGCCTATGCACTTGGAGCGCACGAAGTTATCGTTCAATGGGCAGATGATTTTGTAAACCGTGAGAAATTCCTTCACGCGCCGATGGAGCGTTTGGACAATGTACCAGAATACAAGATCGCTGAGATGAACTACCTTCTTGAAAACAAAGCAAGTCGTCTCGGTGTTCGTTCTTCTGATCCAGGTGCCTTGAACGGAGTGGATGCTGAAAAACTCTCAGCTTCTGCCAAAGCTATGGGAATTGCTATGAAGCCAATGCGTATCGCAACTCAATCCAACAAGGTTAGCTGGACTGTGGCGGCCGCTGCTGGACTTGAGTGGGCTAAGAAGGTCTTTCCTAATGCTGCAAGCGATGAAGAAGCAGTTGATCTCCTTTGGGACCAAATTTTCAAAACTTGCCGTGTCTACGAAGAAGATCCAGTTAAGGCTTGGGAAAAACATGCTGCTATCCTCAAGAGCAAGGCGCAAATGCTCAACAAAGAGCAATTCTCAGCTCTTCACTACACTGCTCCTGGAACAGACTTGACACTTGGCTTGCCTAAGAACCACGTTTGGGAATCTGCCGGAGCAATCAATGCTCAAGGCGAAGGTTTCTTGCCAAATATGCCAACAGAAGAGGTCTTTACAGCCCCTGATTTCCGTCGCGCAGATGGTTATGTAACGTCTACAAAACCTCTTAGCTACAATGGAAATATTATTGAAGGCATCAAAGTGACCTTTGAAAATGGTCAAATCGTTGATATCACAGCTGAAAAGGGTGACCAGGTTATGAAGGACCTTGTCTTTAAGAATGCTGGTGCGCGTGCCTTGGGTGAATGTGCCTTGGTACCAGATCCAAGTCCAATTTCACAGTCAGGCATTACCTTCTTTAACACCCTTTTCGATGAAAATGCTTCTAACCACTTGGCTATTGGTGCAGCTTACGCAACTAGCGTTGTTGGTGGAGCAGAGATGAGCGAAGAAGAGCTGGAAGCTGCAGGCCTCAACCGTTCAGATGTTCACGTTGACTTTATGATTGGTTCGAGCCAAATGGATATCGATGGTATCCGTGAGGATGGAACACGCGTACCACTCTTCCGCAATGGAGATTGGGCGATTTAAGGAGAAACTATGCTTGGAAGTATGTTTGTCGGCCTTTTAATCGGACTTCTAGCTGGGGCTATCACCAATCGCGGCGAACGAATGGGATGCTTCGGGAAAATGTTTCTGGGCTGGATTGGTGCCTTTTTAGGACAATTACTCTTTGGTGCTTGGGGACCAAGCCTAAACGGTACAGCCATTATCCCATCAGTTCTTGGGGCCATGATTTTATTAGCCATCTTCTGGGAAAGAGGAAGCTAGATTTAACTTGCTAGAATAGATAAAGAGGTTGGAAATCTTCCAGCTTCTTTTTATGGACTACAAAAAGACTGATATACGGCTAGCTTGGCTTTAAGTGACTGGTTCTTTTTATATTGCCTCAAGTATGGTACAATAAAAGCATGAGAATTCAACAATTACACTATATTATCAAAATTGTAGAGACTGGTTCGATGAATGAAGCTGCCAAGCAACTTTTCATTACTCAGCCTAGTCTGTCAAATGCAGTTCGTGACCTAGAAAATGAGATGGGAATTGAGATTTTTATTCGAAATCCCAAGGGAATCACCCTCACACGTGATGGGATGGAATTTTTGTCCTATGCCCGTCAGGTTGTTGAGCAAACTCAACTCCTAGAAGAACGTTATAAAAATCCGATCGCTCATCGTGAGCTTTTTAGTGTGTCTTCGCAACACTATGCTTTTGTGGTCAATGCCTTTGTTTCCTTGCTTAAGAAAAGCGATATGGAAAAGTACGAGCTTTTTTTGCGTGAAACCAGAACCTGGGAAATCATCGACGACGTCAAGAACTTCCGTAGTGAAGTAGGAGTCCTCTTTTTAAATAGCTATAACCGAGACGTCCTTTCGAAGATGTTGGATGATAACCATCTAGTTGCTCATCATCTCTTTACAGCCCAGCCCCATATCTTTGTCAGCAAGTCCAACCCTCTTGCCAAAAGAGACAAGGTGCAGTTGGCAGATCTAGAAGACTTCCCATATTTGAGCTATGACCAAGGGACCCATAATTCCTTCTACTTCTCAGAAGAGATCTTGTCACAGGAACACCACAAGAAATCCATCGTGGTTAGTGACCGTGCGACCTTGTTCAATCTCTTGATTGGTTTGGACGGCTATACCATCGCGACTGGTATCCTCAATAGTAATCTTAATGGAGACAATATCGTTTCGATTCCACTGGATATTGATGATCCCATTGAGCTGGTTTATATCCAGCATGAAAAGACAAGCTTGTCTAAGATGGGTGAACGCTTCATCGAATACCTTCTTGAAGAAGTTCGCTTTGATAGCTAATGAATTCTATTAGAAAAGAAAAGGAAAAATGACACCAATGAATACCAATGATTTTGATTTCCACTTGCCAGAGGAATTGATTGCACAAACACCTCTGGAAAAGCGCGATGCCTCTAAACTCTTGATAGTCAATCGCAAAACAGGAGAATTTCAAGATCGCCATTTTCACTCTATTATCGAGATGCTAGAGCCAGGTGATGCCCTAGTTATGAATGATACACGTGTTCTGCCAGCTCGACTTCATGGTCAGAAGGAAGAAACAGGTGGACACGTTGAACTCTTGCTCTTGAAAAATACGGCAGGAGACGAATGGGAAGTCTTGGCGAAGCCAGCCAAACGTCTCAAGGTCGGTGCCCGAGTTGTCTTTGGTGATGGTCGCCTAAGCGCAGTCGTGACCGAGGAATTAACCCATGGAGGCCGTATTGTCCGTTTTGAGTATGAAGGGATTTTCCTAGAAGTGCTTGAAAGTCTGGGAGAAATGCCTTTGCCACCATATATCCATGAAAAATTGGATGACCGCGAACGGTACCAAACAGTCTATGCCAAGGAGAGTGGCTCAGCTGCTGCCCCAACTGCTGGTCTGCATTTTACCAAAGAATTACTAGAAGAAATCCAGAAAAAAGGAGTTCATCTTGTCTACTTGACTTTGCACGTTGGACTTGGAACCTTTAGACCTGTTTCAGTCGACAATCTAGATGAACACGAGATGCACTCAGAGTTTTACCAACTGTCTGAGGAAGCTGCAGCGACCTTGCGTCAGGTCAAAGAAAATGGTGGCCGTGTCATTGCTGTGGGGACAACCTCTATCCGTACTCTCGAAACCATCGGGACAAAGTTTGATGGCAAAATCCAAGCAGACTCTGGTTGGACCAATATCTTTATCAAGCCAGGATATGACTGGAAGGTTGTGGATGCTTTTTCTACTAATTTCCATTTGCCTAAGTCTACTTTGGTCATGCTTGTCTCAGCCTTTGCAGGCCGTGAATTGGTCCTCGAAGCCTATCAGCATGCTATCGATGAAAAATACCGTTTCTTTAGCTTTGGCGATGCCATGTTTATCTACTAAAAATAGAAGTGCTAATTCCTGATTGGATTAGCCTTTTTTGATATCAGATAGCTATTGAATTAATGCTAAATAAATGATACACTGAAGACTATAGGTTAGCCGTCAAAAATATATGTAATTTCAGGCTAGGCATTTTAGATACAGATGAAACTGTATCATCATTTTAAAAGGAGATTATCATGAAAAAAACATTGCGCTACACCAGTCTTTCAGCTCTTACCTTGTTGGCTGCGGTGACACTTGCTGCTTGTGGAGGAAATGCTGAAAAAACTACAGCATCTTCAAGCAAAGAGGCTTCTTCTAAAGTAACTAAGGAGTCATCAAGTAAAACAGAAGCTAGTCAAAAAGAGGAGCAGAAGTCTGAGACGAGCCCATCAAGTTCCGCAAGCACTCAAACGGATAAGAAGGAAGAGAAGAAAAAAACTCCAGAAGCTTACGCAAAATTCCTTGGAACGTGGGAAAACTATGCTGGAACAACAGCGACAGTTACAGCGGATGGAATCGTGACCATTCAAAGTTCAAAAGGAACCTTCCAGTATGAAATGGGGCAAGTAGAGGAAAAAGATGGCTACTATTCAACAGGAATCCATCTTGTTGATGGTGGAGAAGGTGCACGCCTCATCTATACACCAGCAGGTGTAGCAAATGAATTGACTGGTACGGATGGTAGCCAAGATGTCTTGGCAATTGGCCAATCACCAAGCGACAAAGATAGTCATTTTTACCGTAATTAAGAGTGAAAAGAAGAAGTGAGTCATACTGATGGCTCGCTTTTTTATCAAATAAACATAATTTAAATAGCTATTAAAATTTATATGAATCCTATTAGGAATATTTTCAGAATTTTTCCACCTGTTGAAAATAATTAAAGAAAACTATAAAAGCTTGTCTTTTAAAGAGCGATATGGTAAAATAACCTCGAATATAACAATAGTAATATAGGAGATAACGAATGAAAAGAATGTTTTCTGAATCTAAAGAACGTTTTTCTATTCGAAAGTACACTATCGGTGTTGCTTCCGTGTTGTTGTCAACACTGATATTTGTGGAAGGAAACGTTTATGCGGACGAAGTGAAGAATAATACAGATTCACAAACTTCAGTTGTCGCACAAGAGAATCAAGGCGAGAGACACAAGGAATCTGGTCTTGAAGCAAATGAAGCTGTAGCACCAGCTAGCACTAGTGCTACACCAGCTGAGTCGACCTCTCCAACTTCACAAGCTAGTGCCGAAAACTCTGCAAATGTGATTAAAGAGGAAAAGACTGAAAGACAATCAAATGAAGCTGTAGCACCAGCTAGCACTAGCGCTACACCAGCTGAGTCGACCTCTCCAACTTCACAAGCTAGTGCCGAAAACTCTGCAAATGTGATTAAAGAGGAAAAGACTGAAAGACAATCAAATGAGGTTGCAACACCAGCTAGCACTAGTGTTGCACCAGTTGAGTCAGCTTCTCCAACTTCAAAAGCCAATGCCGAAGCCTCTTCATCTGCGGCTAGCGAGAAAAAAACTGAATCACAACCTACAACTAGATCAAGACGGTCTAAAAGAGAACTGCCTTCATCAGGTGGTGCAACAACCTATGTAAAAACAGGTAATACGATTACCGTACAAAATCCAGATGTTGAAGTGAATTTTCCAAATGGTAACGGATTGTATGCCCCAGTAGAAACTGTCATTCGCATGAATATGCCTGATAGTTTAACCATCAATCGCAATGATAAACTGGTAGTTGATATCCCAGATGCTATTAGAATTCCTACAAGTTTGCACTATGATGTGACGGGACCAGGTGGTCAAGTTATCGGGAATGCTTTCTTGGATTCAGTCAATAATAAAGTGATCACCACTTTTACAGATTACTTTGAAAAAAATAATCTTGGAAAAAATTATACGTTAAACATTAGTACAGGTTGGAAATCAACTGTTAAACCAAATGTTCCAACGGAACTCAATTTCAGTGGAACCAAGATTACGGTAACAGTAGGCCCCGAAAATGCTCCAACACCAGCAGCAAAATCAAAGGTTGAAAAATACGGAGAAGCAGTAACAGGACATCCTGAATTAATCAAATGGACCATCCGTGTAAATGCAGGAAGTCTAGTAGCTCCACAGGTTTTAAACAACTACCAATTGATTGATAGTCTTCCAGATGATCAGGAATTGGTTCAAGATGGTGATCCAGTATTAACAGAGTTTGATAATAAAACAAAAGCAACATGGCGAGCAGGGCATGCAACACCAATTCCTGACGATCATGTGGATTTGTGGAATGGAAAAGCTCTTAGAGCCGAAAAGGTTCAGTCAATTTCACCGTGGGTATCTAAAGGAAATGCAATTCAATTATTAGAAAACATCAAAACAAGTTCGTCTGGTTTTTCATTCAAGATAGCACAACTGAACGAAATGATTTACGTCCGTTATATGACTAGATTGAAGAATGTTTCAGCAAGCCCTACACTTGAAGAATTGCAACAAAAACACGGAAATGATATTAAAATCACCTATAACAATGGAGAAGAGTATAGTTACCAAGCAACTTTTGCCTTTAAGGCAGGGGGATCTGGCTCAGCTACAAAAGCAAAAAAACCAGCAAGGGTCGATTTATCATTTACGAAACAATTGGAAGGAAGAAATTTAAAACGTGGCGAGTTCACTTTTAATTTGATTGACGATAGTACGGGTCAAGTTGTTGACACTCAAAAAAATGATAGTTTGGGAAATATTACTTTTGATCCACTCTTGTTTAATTCTGTAGGGACCTATCATTATACAGTAGAAGAAGTTATCCCATCTACTAAAGAGCTTGGTATGACTTATGATCCAATGAAAGCTAACGTAACAATCACGGTAAATGCTAACGGAGATTCCTACGTAGCTCAAACATCTCTGCCAAATGATACAGAGTTCAACAATACCTTCAAATCATCTCCTGTTAAGGTAAATCTGGAATTTAATAAAGAGCTCTCAAATGGTAGATTGAATGCTGGTGACTTTAGCTTCACATTGACCGGTGATAATAATGTAAATGAAACTGTTACTAACAAGGCTGATGGGAAAGTTAACTTCAGTGAACTGTCATTCGATAAAGTTGGCGTTTACAACTACACTGTTAAAGAAGTGAAGGGTAACAAACCTGATGTAGACTACGATGAAATGACTGTCGCAGTTAAGGTGACTGTAACAAAAGATGAGGATTCAGGTCTGTTAACTGCCAAAACAGAGATGACTGCAACAGGTGGTGAAGCAACAGGTACAGATGATACAACTTTCAATAATCACGTTGTTGCTCCTGTCACTGCACAATTTGACTTCACTAAAGCTCTTGCAGGTCGTCAGTTGAATGCTGGTGAATTTAGCTTTGAGTTGGTAGACCCAAGCGATACTTCAACAGATCCAAACGGAAAAGTTCTTCAAACGAAGACAAATGATGCCAATGGACTTGTGAAATTTGATGCTCTTACCTTCAAGAATGGTCAAGAAGGAACGCATAAGTACATCGTACGTGAGGTTCAAGGTTCACTTACTGGGGTAACTTATGACCCAATGAAGGCAGAGGTGACAGTGACTGTAACGAAAGCAGGTCATACCCTTACAGCAACCAAAGCCCTTCCAACAGATACAGAGTTCAATAATATCTTCACACC
>NZ_JAPVZP010000014.1:0-31398 GCF_041432415.1 Streptococcus sp. 27098_8_22
CTGAATCAGCATCAACAAGTGCATCAGAATCGGCAAGCACATCAGTAAGCACATCGGCCTCAACAAGTGCAAGTACATTCGCGTCACAAAGCGCATCAACTAGCGCAAGTGAATCCGCAAGCACAAGCGCTTCAGAATCAGCCTCAACAAGTGCGTCAGAATCAGCAAGTACAAGCGCCTCTGAATCTGCATCAACATCAGCGTCAGAGTCAGCATCAACAAGTGCCTCAGAGTCTGCATCAACGTCTGCCTCAGAATCAGCAAGCACATCAGCATCAGAGTCAGCCTCAACCAGTGCGTCAGCTTCAGCAAGCACATCAGCTTCTGAATCGGCATCAACGTCTGCCTCAGAATCAGCAAGCACAAGTGCCTCAGAATCATCAAGCACAAGCGCATCTGCATCAGCATCAACAAGTGCCTCAGAATCAGCAAGTACAAGCGCTTCTGAATCAGCGTCAACAAGTGCATCAGAGTCAGCGTCAACAAGTGCATCAGAGTCAGCGTCAACAAGTGCGTCAGAATCAGCCTCCACAAGCTCCTCTGAGTCTGCATCAACAAGTGCGTCTATGATTCATTCGACTTCAACTAGTCAAGCTCCACAAACTGATACCACTAAGGCCCGTAAGCAACTTCCAAATACTGGAACAACGGCTTCAGCTGCAAATGCTCTCCTTGGAGTTGTAGCAGGTCTAACTGGATTCGGATTAGTGGCTAAACGTCGTAAGCGTGATGATGAAGACTAAATCTTCTAACGATTCTATTAGTTGATTATTCCGATCAAAAAACCTGAAAGATATAACTTTCGGGTTTTTTTCGTTCTATAATATTTGTGCTTTGGAAATATCTATAAACATTGCGGGAACTTTTTATAATTTTTGCAAAATAAAAAACTAGCCACGGAATTAGTAGTAGCTACTAGATTCTAGGACTAGTTGTAGAGTTTAAGGTTTTGACTTGATAATTTTAGTTTGTTTAGACAGGGATTGGAGTGATTGGTCACTTAATTTTGAATCAGTGATAATGGTGTCGATATCTGAGATATTGTAAAATGTGAAGAAATCAAACTTATCAAATTTGCTATGGTCAGCTAGGAGATATTTTTTATTGGCGTTTTCCAGTGCTAATTTCTGTGCTTCACCTTCGTCTTCACTAAAAGTAGCGATAGCATGATCCTTGATACCATTACAACTAACGAAGGCTTTTGAAAATTGCAAACTAGCGATATCTTGAAGGGTTAGAGTACCTACAAAGGCTCCAGTAATTGAACGATAATTACCACCGATTAAAATTAGGTCAGTTAGCTTACGCTCATTTAGAATGAGAAATACAGGCAAACTATTGGTAACAACACGAATGTTATCGATAGGAAGCTCACGCGCAAAGAATTCTAATGTGGTACCTGGACCAATGAAAATAGTTTCTCTTTCTTCAACTAAGTGACCTGCAAAGCGAGCAATTTCTTGTTTTTCTGCTGTTTGTAGTCCTTGTTTTTCAACGTTAGAACGCTCATTATTTAATAAGGAACCTGTTCGAAGTTTTTCAGCACCACCATGAACTCGAACCAGCAAATCCTTATCCGCTAACTCTTGTAAATATCGTCTAGCTGTCATATCGGAAATATCAAGGCGATTCATAATCTCTTTAACAGTGATAGTTCCTTTTGTATTAACAATTTCTAAAATAGTATCTAATTTTTCTTGCTTCAGCATTGAACCACCCCCAAATTTAATACTATTTTATCATATTTTAAACAGCTAAGCAACTTAAAGAAAACAAAAATAAACAAAAAAAAACATCTAGTTTGTAATTAAACTTAGATGTTTTTTAGGTTAGGTATTAATTTAGTCCATAGTTATAGTCATCATCCTGCATAGCTTCAACTTCACCAAGTAGATAGCCATTACCAACTTGAGAGAAGAAGTCGTGGTTTGATGTACCAGTTGAAATCCCGTTCATAACGATCGGGTTGACATCGTCAGCTGAGTCAGGGAAGAGAGGATCTTGCCCCAAGTTCATAAGGGCTTTATTTGCATTGTAGCGAAGGAAGGTTTTAACCTCTTCAGTCCATCCGACTTCGTCATAGAGGCTCTCTGTGTAGCCTTCTTCATTCTCATAAAGAGTATAGAGAAGGTCGTACATCCATTCTTTGAGTTTTTCTTGCTCATCTTCTGGCAATTCATTGAAACCAAGTTGGAATTTGTAGCCGATGTAGGTTCCATGAACTGATTCATCACGAATAATCAATTTGATGATTTCCGCAACGTTGGCCAACTTGTTGTTTCCAAGATAGTAGAGTGGTGTGAAGAAACCAGAGTAGAAAAGGAAGGTTTCAAGGAAAACACTCGCTACTTTCTTTTCAAGTGGAGTTCCGTTTAGGTAGATTTCATTGATGATTTCAGCTTTTTTCTGAAGATATGGATTGGTGTTGGTCCATTCGAAAATCTCTTCGATTTCTGACTTGGTATTCAAGGTAGAAAAGATAGAAGAGTAAGACTTAGCATGAACAGATTCCATAAATTGGATATTGTTAAAAACAGCTTCCTCGTGAGGCGTACGAATATCAGCGCGAAGGGCTTGAACACCAGTTTCTGATTGCATGGTATCAAGAAGAGTCAAACCTCCAAAAACTTTACCAACAAGGTCTTTTTCCTTGTTAGAAAGCTTTCTCCAGTCATCTAGGTCATTTGACAAGGGAATACGCGTATCGAGCCAGAACTGCTCAGTCAGTTTTTCCCAGGTTGATTTGTCGATGACATCTTCGATGGCATTCCAGTTAATGGCTTTGTAGTAAGTTTTCATTTGAAATCTCTTTCTGTGTGTAGTAATGCGATAACATAATCACTGTTATTCTATCATAATTCTATGCTATAATCGAACAAAAAGTCGGAAGCCCGACTTTTATATTCTTACATGATTTTATCAGCAAAATACGTTTAATGGATTAAGTAAATGTAATTTTTTTGAGAGTTGAATTAAATCACACAGCTCTCGCATTGGTTAGCACCGACTTCTCCACCATCATCTGTAAAGGTACGGACGTAGTAGATAGACTTAATACCCTTGTTATAGGCATAGTTACGAAGGATAGACAAGTCACGTGTCGTTTGTTTGTTTTCTTTCTTCCATTCGTAAAGGCCTGTTGGAATATCACTACGCATGAAGAGTGTGAGTGAAAGTCCTTGGTCCACGTGCTCAGTCGCAGCAGCATAAACATCAATAACCTTACGCATATCCATGTCGTAAGCAGAAGTATAGTAAGGAATGGTTTCTGTTGACAAGCCTGCAGCTGGGTAGTAGATTTTACCGATTTTCTTTTCTTGACGTTCTTCGATACGTTGCGTAATTGGGTGGATAGAAGCAGACACATCATTGATGTAGCTGATAGAACCATTTGGTGCTACAGCAAGGCGGTTTTGGTGGTAAAGTCCATCTGTTTTAACTTTATCACGAAGTTCAGCCCAATCAGCAGCAGTCGGGATAAAGATACCTTCAAAGAGTTCTTTAACACGATCAGATTTTGGTACAAACTCCCCACTTGTGTACTTATCAAAGTAGCTTCCATTAGCATAGTCTGATTTTTCAAAGTTGTGGAAGGTAACACCACGTTCACGTGCGATGTTATTAGATTCTACCAAGGTCCAGTAGTTCATAAGCATAAAGTAGATGCTTGTAAATTCAACAGACTCAGGAGATCCGTATTCGATCAATTGTTGGGCAAGGTAACTGTGAAGTCCCATAGCTCCAAGTCCGAATGTGTGAGCTTGGCTATTTCCATGGTCGATAGTTGGAACAGCTACGATGTGTGAACTATCTGTAACGAAAGTAAGGGCACGGACTATGGCGCGGATAGAACGACCAAAGTCAGGTGAAGTCATCATGTTTACCACGTTTGTTGAACCGAGGTTACATGAAACATCAGTACCCATTTTTAGGAATTCTTGCGCATCGTTGATAAGACTTGGTTCTTGCACTTGGAGAATCTCTGAACACAAGTTACTCATGATAATCTTGCCATCAACTGGATTTGCACGGTTAGCAGTATCAATGTTGACGACATAAGGATAACCAGATTCTTGTTGCAATTTAGAAATTTCAGTTTCCAAATCACGCGCCTTGATTTTTGTCTTACGGATGTTTGGATTTGCGACTAGCTCATCGTATTTTTCTGTGATGTCGATGTAGTTAAATGGCACGCCGTATTCAAGCTCTACAGAGTAAGGACTGAAGAGGTACATTTCTTCATTTTTCCGAGCCAATTCGTAGAATTTATCTGGTACCACAACACCAAGTGAGAGAGTCTTGACACGAACTTTTTCATCGGCATTTTCCTTCTTAGTTGAAAGGAAGGCGATAATGTCTGGGTGAAAGACGTTGAGGTAAACAACCCCAGCACCTTGACGTTGACCCAATTGGTTTGAGTAAGAGAAGCTATCTTCAAAAAGCTTCATAACAGGTACGACACCAGAAGCTGCTCCTTCATATCCTTTAATAGGAGCACCAGCTTCACGAAGGTTGCTGAGGGAAATTCCCACGCCACCACCGATACGTGAAAGTTGAAGAGCTGAGTTGATAGAACGTCCAATAGAGTTCATATCATCTGTTACCTGGATCAAGAAGCAAGATACCAACTCACCACGACGCGCACGACCTGCATTCAAGAAAGAAGGAGTAGCAGGTTGATAACGTTGGTGGATGATTTCGTTGGCAATATCGATAGCAATCGCTTCATCACCATCTGCGAAATAAAGGGCGTTAAAGAAGACGCGGTCTTCCATGCTTTCAAGATAGTATTCACCATCATTCGTTTTCAGAGCATACTGATTATAGAATTTATAGGCAGCCATGAAAGATTTAAATTGGAAGTTTTGATCCTTAATAAATTGATGCAGTTCTTCCAAAAATTCTGGACGGTATTTCTTGATAAATGCTGTCTCAATGTAGTTATGCTCAATGAGGAAGTTGATCTTATCCGTAATTGAGTTAAAAACCATTGTATTTGGTACAACATTTTCTTTAAAGAAGGCTTCTAAAGCTTCCTTGTCTTTGTGAAGCATGATTTGTCCATTGATAGGACGGTTAATTTCATTATTAAGACGGAAGTAAGTCACATCCTCAAGTTGTTTTAATCCCATAAAAAATCCTTTATCTAATTACAAAAGAAAGGCTTCTAAGGTAGACATAGAAGCTTTTGTCCTGATTCTTAAGCAAGTTGTTTGAGTTTACCTGGTTGGAAACCAGAGAAAACTTCTGTCGGTGTCTGAATAATAGGAGCAGCACTAAAGCCAAGCTCTTTTACTTGATCAATGTATTCAGGTTGTTCATCAAGATTGATTTCTTTATATTCAACATTATTACTGTCTAAAAAACGTTTCGTCATTTTACATTGGACACAGTTGTTTTTAGAATATACGGTTACCATTTCTGTAACTCCTCTTTAAAAATTTATTACTTTCTTAGTATATCAGAAAAAAAAACTTTGTCAACTTTCTAAAACTAAATCTTGTGTACTTGTTTTACTGATTTTACTAACAAACACAATATATAGTGTAGAATTTAAAAAACAACTACAGAAAGAGCAATGTTACCATGATTAGAGCTTCCACAAAAACTACATACTGTGTTTTGCTAGATTTTATAGAAGATTTTCAGCAAGTTATCTGAAAGGAAATTGAAGAAAGTCCATAAAATACTTGAAAAATATCAATGAAGGTGATATAATATCAAATTGTAAGGGTTATCAGATATAACTCAAAAAGAAAACATTTAAAGGAGAGTCAAATTATGGCTTCTAAAGATTTCCACGTAGTGGCAGAAACAGGTATTCACGCACGTCCAGCAACATTGTTGGTACAAACTGCTAGCAAATTTGCTTCAGATATCACTCTTGAGTACAAAGGTAAATCAGTTAACCTTAAATCTATCATGGGTGTAATGAGCCTTGGTGTTGGTCAAGGTGCTGACGTTACAATCACTGCTGAAGGTGCAGACGCTGATGACGCTATCGCTGCGATCTCAGAAACAATGGAAAAAGAAGGATTGGCATAAGGATATGACAGAAATGCTTAAAGGAATCGCAGCATCTGATGGTGTTGCAGTTGCTAAAGCATATCTACTCGTTCAACCGGATTTATCATTCGAGACTGTTACAGTCGAAGATACAAATGCAGAAGAGGCTCGTTTGGATGTTGCTCTTGAAGCTTCTCAAAACGAGCTTTCTCTTATCCGCGAGAAGGCTGTAGGTACGCTTGGTGAAGAAGCGGCACAAGTATTTGACGCTCACTTGATGGTTCTTGCTGACCCTGAATTGATTGGTCAAATCAAAGAAACTATCCGTGCTAAGAAAGTGAATGCAGAGGCAGGTCTGAAAGAAGTTACAGACATGTTTATCACAATCTTTGAAGGCATGGAAGACAACCCATACATGCAAGAACGTGCAGCGGATATCCGCGACGTAACAAAACGTGTATTGGCTAACCTCCTTGGTAAAAAGTTGCCAAACCCAGCTTCTATCAATGAAGAAGTGATCGTGATTGCTCACGACTTGACTCCATCTGATACAGCTCAATTGGACAAAAACTTTGTAAAAGCTTTTGTAACAAACATTGGTGGTCGTACAAGTCACTCAGCTATCATGGCTCGTACACTTGAAATCGCTGCAGTTTTGGGTACAAACAATATCACTGAAATCGTTAAAGATGGTGACCTACTTGCCGTTAATGGTATTACAGGTGAAGTGATTATCAACCCTACTGACGAACAAGCAGCTGAATTTAAAGCAGCTGGTGAAGCTTACGCTCAACAAAAAGCTGAGTGGGCACTCTTGAAAGATGCTCAAACAGTTACTGCTGACGGTAAACACTTCGAATTGGCAGCAAACATTGGTACTCCAAAAGACGTTGAGGGTGTTAACGACAATGGTGCAGAAGCTGTCGGTCTTTACCGTACAGAGTTCTTGTACATGGATTCTCAAGACTTCCCAACTGAAGACGAGCAGTACGAAGCATACAAGGCTGTTCTTGAAGGAATGAACGGTAAACCAGTTGTTGTCCGTACAATGGATATCGGTGGTGACAAGGAACTTCCTTACTTCGATATGCCTCATGAAATGAACCCATTCCTTGGATTCCGTGCTCTTCGCATCTCTATCTCTGAAACTGGAGATGCAATGTTCCGCACTCAAATCCGTGCTCTTCTTCGTGCTTCTGTACACGGTCAATTGCGTATCATGTTCCCAATGGTTGCGCTTTTGAAAGAATTCCGTGCAGCTAAAGCAGTCTTCGATGAAGAAAAAGCAAACCTTCTTGCTGAAGGTGTTGCAGTTGCGGATGATATCCAAGTTGGTATCATGATTGAAATTCCTGCGGCAGCTATGCTTGCAGACCAATTTGCAAAAGAAGTTGACTTCTTCTCAATTGGTACAAATGACTTGATCCAATACACAATGGCGGCAGACCGTATGAACGAACAAGTTTCATACCTTTACCAACCATACAACCCATCAATCCTTCGTTTGATTAACAATGTTATCAAAGCAGCTCATGCTGAAGGTAAATGGGCTGGTATGTGTGGTGAGATGGCTGGTGACCAAACAGCTGTTCCACTTCTTGTCGGAATGGGCTTAGATGAGTTTTCTATGTCAGCAACATCTGTACTTCGTACACGTAGCTTGATGAAGAAACTTGACACTGCTAAAATGCAAGAATACGCTAACCGCGCTCTTACTGAATGTGCAACAATGGAAGAAGTTCTTGAACTTTCAAAAGAATACGTTAACGTAGACTAATCAATTACAAATCCTTGTAGCTTCTAGCTATGAGGACTTTTTCTTCTATTTTGTAGAAAACTTCATCTGTAAAATTTATCAAAAATATGGTAAAATAGACAAGGGAAAATACAAGGAGGCTACAATGCAAAATAGACCAATCATTATCGGAGTAACAGGGGGATCTGGAGGAGGAAAGACAAGCGTATCGAAAGCAATCTTGTCGCATTTTCCAAACGAGAAAATAGCTATGATTGAGCATGATTCCTACTATAAAGATCAATCACATCTAACCTTTGAAGAGCGTATCAAGACCAACTATGACCACCCTTTTGCTTTTGATACTGATTTGATGATTGAGCAAATCAAAGAGTTGTTGGCAGGACGTCCTGTAGATATTCCTACCTATGATTATGCTGCCCATACCAGAAGTTCTAAAACCTATCGTCAAGAACCTCAGGATGTCTTTATCGTAGAAGGAATCTTAGTTTTAGAGGACAAACGACTTCGTGATTTAATGGATATCAAGATTTTCGTAGATACAGATGATGACGTTCGTATCATTCGCCGTATTAAGCGTGATATGGAAGAACGTGGTCGTAGTCTAGATAGCGTTATTGACCAGTATCTTGGTGTAGTGAAACCCATGTATCATCAATTTATTGAGCCAACAAAGCGTTATGCAGATATCGTTATTCCAGAAGGTGTGACTAATACAGTAGCCATTGATTTGCTGACAACAAAAATTGAAAAGATTTTAGAAGAAGCACGTCTAGCCCAATGATAAGGAGATAAAAGGCTGTTGGAAAGTGAATATTTTTCCAAGATTGATTTTTTCCCATATTGGTGAGTCTTTACAATCAAGCTTTTAGATAGTTTCGTCAAAGGGACTTTTAGGAGTCTGTAATCTTAATTAAATACAGAGTCAGTGACTTAGGGCAAATAAAAATCGAGGTCGGGATTTTCCCGACCTCTTATTTTTTGATTTTTTCAAGTCTCGGAACAATAACTAGGGTGAGTATTGCTGAGATAATCAGTTCTGCGATAGAGTTTGTTGAGATAACAGTAGCTAATAGTTTTTGGATATTTCCGTCAAAAACATTTCCAAAGAGGAAGAAGATACCGCCTAGTACAAATACAGTATTAGTAAGGGAACCGAGCGCTCCCGCAAAGATAAGCCCCGCCTTGTTTCTGAGGAGTTTATAGACAAAGTATGGTGTTAAACCAATTAAGATACGAGGAATAATAGCAATAGCAAGTGAAGCTAAATTCCCATTCGGCACAAAAGGAGAGAAGAGGTAGCTAGTTGGGAGAATCGTAATCGTATTGACTGTCAAGCTAATCATCCCCATCAAGAAACCTAAGATAGCCCCAATCCGTGGTCCGTAGATGATACTAGCAATGATGACCGGAATATGGACAATGGTCGGTTTAATTGGAAATGGCAAGACATTAAAGACAATAGAACTCAGCAGATGAATGACGATCATGCTGGCAAAAAAGATAGCAATTGGAGCAATATTAGAGCGTTTGTTCATGAAGTTTTTCCTTTATCTGTTGTAAAATAGTATCAAGATCAGCAAGAGCCCCCCGTCCTACATCGCCACAGGCCAGTAGGGATTCTTTAGGAGAAATAATTGTATAACCATAAGTTTCTAAAGTATTTAGGTTTGTTTGAGTTGCTGGATGGTCATACATTTTGGTATTCATAGCAGGTGCCACTAGTTTTGGAACATAGTGGGGCAAGGCAAGAGCGGTAGCAGTTACCATATTATCTGCGAAACCGTGTGCTAGTTTTGCAATTGTATTAGCGGTTGCAGGGGCAAGGATAAATAAGTCTGTTTCTTTGCCAAGCTCGATATGATTGACTTTGTCAGGATATGGTTCCTGCATAAGATCGAGATGAACTGTATTTTGAGATAAGACTTGAAGGGTTAAAGGTTGAATAAAGGCAGTTGCAGCCTGGGTCATAAGTACCGTAACAGAATGCCCCTGTTTCTTCAAGTTACTAACCAAATCAGCAGCCTTATATGCGGCAATAGATCCAGTAATAGCAATTGTAATACGAGCCATAATTTTCCTTTCTAAGAATCAAATCCTTGAATTTTTTTGACTAATAAGTCAGCGATTTCTTTCTTGCTAGCAGCAATCTGATAATCCTTTTCTTCTACTAGATAAGCTAGGTGCTGATTCGCATTAATCTGAGTGAGGTCATTAGCGACAATCAAATCAGCTTGATTCTTTTTAAGACTTTCTCTAGCGATTTGAATCAGATGGTCCTTAGTAACATCGACAAGGAGTTTAAAGCCAATGAGATGAATACTTGGGTTCCATTCTTTGACAAGAGAAATAATTTTAGGATTTTTCTTGAGAAATAGGACTTGCACCTCATCCTTAGAGGAGATCTTTGTTTCCATATTTTTCTTATGCAAAAACTCACTTAAATCTTGGCTTGCTTGGACTTGGTCAAGACCAGTCATGTAAACAGGACTATAGTCAGAGACTGCCATGGAATGAATCAAAACTTGATAATCAGGGACAATCCGTTTCATCTCTTGGAGTAAATCGGAAGTATTTTTGATTTCGATGACGGATAAATTCGAGTGTGGTTCTGGTTTTAGTGCTTGTTGCGTAGTAATCAGACAAACGTGATGCCCAGCCTTTAGTAAAGTCTCAGTTATTACTTTACCAAGTCTACCGGTAGAGTGATTGGTAATGGAGCGAACTTGATCTATTGCTTCGCTTGTACCACCAGATGTAACTAAAATTTTCATAGAACTATTGTACAAAAAAATGAGCAGTAAGTAAAATGAAAGCGATAAAATATAACTAAACTTTATAACTATATTATTATTGACAATTAATTTAAGATATAAGATAATTATTTTAGTTATATATGAAAAGGGGAAGCAGTTATGGACTTTTTTAAATTTGCAGATAATATGGTTAAAGAAGCTAGTAAAGTAATTGATGATGCTAGTAAGACAACCAGTAGCGTACTTAATGAAGCTGGAAAAGCTTTAGATAGCGCTGGGAAAGTTACAGGAGATTTATTATCAGATTCTGTAAAAGTAATAGGAGATGTATCAAATAAGATAGGAAATGTTGTTTCAGACGTTTCAGGTCAAGCTGCTACAGTAGCGAATGATACTGTTCAACAAGTAACAGAGGTTGCATCTGGCACGCTTAATCAAGCTGGTAAAGTTGCAACTGAAGCAAAATCACAAATTGATTCAATAGATCTTTTTAATGGTAAACTAAGGTCCGAAGCTGTTGAGAACTATCATGAATCTATTCAAACATATAATGAAAAAGCCACAGATCTAACGAATAAATCGACTGAGCTTTATAAAACTAGAGACAAGGCGATTAAAGTTGTAAAAATTGTTGAAGAGAGAATTAGTAAATTAGCAAATAAACCGAAAGAATTTGAAACAAAGTTAGAAGAAATAATTGTTGAAATACAGAATTTCGAAGATAAACAGTTAGCTATTACTCAGGCAATCAAAGAAGCAGAATTAGCCAGCGGTAGTACGGCAGCTACAGCTTCTTTAAGTGCTTTAGGTGTGACAGTCGCAACTTTAGGTCCTACTGCAGCTATGGGAGTTGCAACTACTTTTGGTGTCGCATCAACAGGAACAGCAATTTCTAGCTTGACAGGTGCAGCAGCAAATAGTGCGGCATTAGCTTGGTTAGGTGGAGGAAGTCTAGCAGCAGGCGGAGGAGGTATGGCTGCTGGCAATGCCTTTCTAGCCATGGCGGGCCCTGTTGGTTGGGGGATTGCTGGCTTAATGTTAACAGCGTCTGTCGGAGCAGGTGTTTTTGCTAATAAAAAAAATGAAGAAGTAGCTAAAGAAGCGCTTGATGAACAAAAGAAAATTGAGTTATTAATTAGACAAACTGATAAATCAATAATAGAAATTAGTGAATTAATTAATTTTATTGAAAAGCAAACTGAGGGGATTTATTTAGCTAATCTTTCTTTAATTGGAAAAGATTATAACTTATTTACAGATGATGAAAAGTATCAAGCAGGTAGTTTAGTAAATTCAACCCTCTCACTTACTTCGATGATTAATAAGGAAATTAAAATAAATGATGAATCAGGCTGTTAATAGAGCATTTTATCAAGGGATAGGTGCATATGTCAATTGTTTAAACAACTTGAGAATTCAAGACTTACAAATTGCTATGAAAATGATTGAGGATGAAGCTCAACATGTCATTTTAAACAAGGACAATGCCTCTAAAATCTTAAACTATGCTAGAGATAACATTGAAGACGTTATTCTAAAGAATCGTGGAGGTGAATACGGCGGTCACGGTTTTATTGCTGAATTTGCAGAAGCAGGAATTGTGAATGCGAGAAGAGCTTTTGAAGGATTAAATCCTATTGTAAAAGTATTGAATGATAATGGACCAGCCGATTTATTAATTGGTAGAAATACCATTCAAATGAAGTTTTATAATAATTTACGTGATGAACTAGCTCAATCATTTCATTACAGTGCAAAAATGAAAATGATGTTTCCAAAAGATCACGTGTTAGTATACGAAAAAATTATGGCTGGCGCCAAAGAAGTTGAATTTAATGGTAAAAAATTGTCTATTAAACAAATTACTGATATACGACAAATGATCAATGATATTACCGAAAGCAAGGGACTTACTTCATATAAATCTTGGATGAAATCATCTGTTCTAAATTATGATGATGCTCAAAGAAATTCAATAAAATCCATTTTAGATTCCGAGGAGAAGAATATTTGTAAAACTGTCAGACTAAAACAACAAGAGTTAAATAGAAAACGGTTAGTAGCACAAAAAAATTCACTGCCAAGAATAAAAGAAGCCAATAAGATTGCTAGAAACGCAGCTGTTTTACAGGGTGGTTTAGCTTTGATGCTCAATGTGTATGGAAAATACAAAGAAGGAAAAACTATTTTTGAATTTGATCAATCAGATTGGTTAGACTGTGGACTGGAAACAGTGGAAGGTGCGGTAAAAGGTTCTATATCAGGTTACGCGATTTATGGTCTCACTAATGTTTTTAAAATGAGTGCACCAAGTGCAAGTTCGTTTGTAACAGCAAGTTACGGCATAGTAGATATTATTACTAAACTTAGAACAAATGAGATTACTGAGGATGAATTTATAAATTTTATAACTATCAATACATTGGATACAACATTAGCGACAATTGGTTCATGTGTTGGTCAAACACTTATTCCTGTCCCTGTCTTAGGAGCAGTAGTAGGTTCAATTGCTACTTCAATAATTTGGGAAATAGGCAAAGGGATTTTAAGTGATAGGGAACAGGAATTAATTCAAAATTACAGGGAAAACTTAGATAACCATATCAAAAACTTAGATGATAAATACAAGATTATTTTTAATGATATTATAGATAAATATCATAAACTAGGACGATTACAGGATTACTCTTTTGATTTATCTATCAATATACGTCTTCGTTTTGAGTATTCAATTGAATTAGCTGAGCAAATAGGAGTTTCTAATAGTCAAATTCTACATGATTTATCAGAAATTGATAGCTACTTTTTGAATTAGTCGAAATCTTAATCTATAGTTAAAACCTATAAAGGCATATAAAAATTTAAATAGTAGCCAATAAATCCTTTGAGGGCGCTATATTTACGAACGTTATAAAGCTTTATGTCTGTTAAAAATCTTGTTTTGTGTTATAATGAATTAACACATTTGAGGTAGAGGAGTTTGTTATGAAAACAGATATTGAAATTGCACAGAGTATCGAGCTAAAACCAATCGTTGATGTTGTAGAGAAACTTGGCATCTCTTACGATGATTTGGAATTATATGGAAAATACAAGGCTAAGCTTAGTTTTGATAAGATTCGTGAAGTGGAAAGTAATCCAGTCGGTAAATTGATCCTGGTGACAGCTATCAACCCAACACCTGCTGGTGAGGGAAAATCAACTATTACCATCGGACTTGCTGATGCTTTGAATAAGATTGGTAAGAAAACCATGATTGCTATCCGCGAACCTTCTCTTGGTCCTGTAATGGGGATTAAAGGTGGTGCAGCTGGTGGTGGTTATGCCCAAGTACTACCAATGGAAGATATCAACCTTCACTTTACTGGTGATATGCACGCTATCACAACTGCAAACAATGCTCTCTCTGCCTTGATTGACAATCACTTGCACCAAGGAAATGAGCTAGGAATTGACCAACGTCGTATTCTTTGGAAACGTGTTGTTGACTTAAACGACCGTGCTCTTCGTCATGTAACTGTTGGACTTGGAGGTCCTCTTAATGGTATTCCTCGCGAAGATGGATTTGATATCACTGTTGCTTCAGAAATCATGGCTATCCTTTGCTTGGCAACTGACATTGAAGATTTGAAACGTCGCTTGTCAAATATCGTCATCGGTTACCGTTATGACCGTACACCTGTTTCAGTGGGTGATCTACAGGTTGAAGGTGCCTTGGCATTGATTTTGAAGGATGCTATCAAACCTAACTTGGTTCAAACAATCTATGGAACACCTGCCTTTGTACATGGTGGACCATTTGCCAATATCGCCCATGGCTGCAACTCAGTTTTGGCAACGACAACGGCTCTACGTTTAGCAGATTACACAGTGACAGAAGCTGGCTTTGGTGCAGACCTTGGTGCAGAGAAGTTCCTGGATATCAAAACTCCAAACTTGCCAACATCTCCTGATGCAGTAGTCATTGTTGCAACTCTTCGTGCTCTTAAGATGAATGGTGGGGTTGCTAAGGATGCATTGACAGAAGAGAATGTAGAAGCAGTTCGTGCAGGATTTGCAAACTTGAAACGTCACGTTGAGAATATCCGTAAGTTCGGTATTCCAGCAGTTGTTGCTATTAACGAGTTCGTATCTGATACAGAAGCTGAAATCGCAGCCTTGAAAGAACTTTGTGCTTCAATCGATGTTCCAGTTGAATTGGCTAGCGTATGGGCTGATGGAGCTGAAGGAGGAGTGGCTCTAGCTGAAACTCTCGTCAAAACAATTGAAGAAAACCCAGCTAGCTACAAACGTTTGTATGACAATGACCTTTCAGTACAAGAGAAGATTGAAAAGATTGTCACTGAAATCTATCGTGGAAGTAAAGTAAACTTCGAGAAGAAAGCTCAAACTCAAATCGCTCAAATCGTTCAAAATGGTTGGGACAAATTGCCAATCTGTATGGCTAAAACTCAATACAGTTTCTCAGACAATCCAAATGCTCTTGGAGCCCCTGAAAACTTTGAAATTACTATTCGTGAATTGGTACCAAAATTGGGTGCAGGCTTCATCGTTGCTCTTACTGGTGACGTTATGACCATGCCTGGACTTCCAAAACGACCAGCAGCTCTCAACATGGATGTTGAAAGTGATGGAACTGTTCTTGGATTATTTTAATTGAACAACAAAAAGACAATCTCGAAATCGAGTTTGTCTTTTATATTAATACTAAAAAATCTCCTAGAATGTGACTAGGAGATTTATATTTTATTTCATAGTTGGGAAGAGCAATACATCACGGATAGTAGTAGTATCAGTGAGGAGCATACAGAGACGGTCGATACCGATTCCCAAACCACCTGTTGGAGGCATACCGTATTCAAGTGCTTCGATGTAGTCGTAGTCAATGCCAGTCGCTTCGTCGTCACCAAGTTCTTTGGCTTTAGCTTGGGCTTCGAAACGGCTAAGCTGGTCGATTGGATCATTCAACTCAGAATAGGCATTTCCGTATTCTTTAGTCATAATGAAGAGCTCAAAACGATCAGTAAAGCGCTCATCTTCAGGATTTTTCTTAGCAAGTGGTGATACAGCTACTGGGTGTCCATAGACAAATGTTGGTTGAATTAATGTTTCTTCAACAAATTCTTCAAAGAAGGCATTGATGATTTGTCCCACTTCTGTGTAGTGTTTTTCAACCGGAACATGTTTTTCATTTGCAAGGGCTACGGCTTCGTCGAAAGTCATAGCTTTCCAGAAATCAACACCTGTAATTTCCTTGATTGCATCAACCATGTGTACACGTTTAAATGGTTCGTTAAGCTTGATTTCAGTTCCTTGATAGATAACTGGACCTTCACCTTTAACAACTTTTGCAACGTGTTGGATAATGCCTTCAGTCAAATCCATGATGTCTTGGAAATCAGCATAGGCTTGGTAAACCTCAATCATGGTAAATTCAGGATTATGAGTTGCATCCATTCCTTCGTTACGGAAGATACGGCCAATCTCATAGACGCGTTCCATACCACCGACAATTAGACGTTTGAGATGAAGTTCTAGAGCTATCCGAAGCACCATATCAATGTTTTGAGCATTGTGGTGTGTAATAAATGGTTTGGCAGCAGCCCCACCGGCCTCGTTGTGAAGTACAGGTGTTTCTACTTCAAGGAAACCTTGAGCATCGAGGTAGCGACGGATTTCAGAAATGATTTTTGAACGTGTGACGAAGCGGTCAAAGCTTTCACGGTTAGAAATCAAATCAAGGTAACGTTTACGGTAGATTGTTTCAACGTCTGAAAGTCCGTGGAATTTCTCAGGCAATGGACGAAGGGCTTTAGACAAGTGCGTGATATGAGTCGCCTTGATAGAAAGTTCTCCCATATCTGTACGCATCACTTCCCCTTCGACACCAAGGAAGTCTCCCAAGTCAGCCTTTTTAAAGATTTCGTAGTTTTCTTCACCGACGGCGTCTTTACGAACGTAGATTTGAATTTGACCTTCGCGGTCTTGAAGGTGGGCAAATCCAACCTTACCTTTACCACGTTTGGTAACAAGACGACCTGCAATAGTAGCAGTCTCGTTCAATTCATGTAGTTGTTCCTTATCGAGGTCAGAATATTTATCTTTTAATTCTTGTGAGTTAGCAGTGCGTTCAAATCGTTTACCGAATGGATCGATTCCTTGTTCGCGGAGCGCAGCCATTTTTTCACGGCGAACGATCTGCTGGTCATTTAGTTCTTCCATATGTTCTGTTGACATGGTTTCCTCCTAGTTTTTACTCAATTCTTAATACGATGAGTCTTTTTTGCGATACTCCCATTTTATCATAAAAGTCAAATAAATTCACGGATATTCTACAAAATCTAAAAAGAACTTAACTGTGATTGTTAAGTTCTGTTCTAATTCTGATAAGAAGTGTCGTTCCAGACTAAGAGGGTAAAGTTTTTAAAGTCTTTCGTTTCGACAATAGTCACACTGGCATTTGCTAAACCACCATCTTTTCTAAGTAGTGGAGTATCATAGCCTAGAAGAGTTCGAATACTGGCTGTGAGATTGGCCCCGTGACCAACAATCATAACATGTTCAAAAGGTTTGGACTCTAATGATTTGATAAATTGAATGGTACGTTGAGTTGTTTGATAGACAGACTCTGCTCCAAACATAGTCGAATCGAATTTTGCTAGATTGGTACGAAAAGCTTTTAATTGCTCGGGATAGATGGCTTCCAAGGTTGCAAATTTTGCACCTTCAAGTTTTCCAAGTTGCCATTCTCTTAGTGAGGGGATTTCTTCTAATGGACAGCTGTCTTTCAGTTGACTTTGGATAATTTGAGCAGAAGTTTTAGCCCGAGGAAGATCACTAGAATAAATCACATCAAATGGAGTTTCCTGGAGATACCGACCTAGTTTTTTTAAGATTTCAATAGATTCATCTAAGAGTGGAGAATCCCCACTCGCTCCTTGAAAACGTCCCTCCAGATTCCAAAGTGTTTTACCGTGACGAATAAAATAGAATTTCATTAGTTACTTGCCTCCAAGATATCTGCAAATTCAGCTTTAACAAAGGATGCTAAATCTTGAGGATTGATAATGATACTATGACCAACCTCCCCTGCAGAAACAATCATTTCATTCAGTTGAAGAGCAGTTTGGTCGATAAAGATAGGATAGTTATGTTTTTGACGAATCCCAACTGGATTATTGGCACCGTGGATATAGCCTGTTGTTTTTTCTAGGTCTTTTTGTGGAATCATGCTGACTTTCTTATTACCAGAAATCTTAGCAAGTTTCTTTTCAGAAAGATGTTCAGTGATAGGAAGGATGCCGATAATGGGTCCAGTCTTATCTCCCAGAAGTGCTAGAGTCTTGAAAATCTGACTCTTTTCATAACCTTGAGGCATCTCACCTTCCAGGGCATTAATTTGAATACCTGTATGGTTTATTCCTGCCTTGGTTAAAATTTGTTGGACCAAGGTTTTCTTGACTTTTACTTTTTTTGCCATTATTTATACTTATCCTCCAATTGACTCATCCAGATTCCCAACCAAATCCCTAGTGCGAAGAAGAAAGCAATCAGTACATATGAAACTAGTGACAAACCACTGTAACTGATACTTTCAGCATTGCCAGCGTTTGGAATAAGGATCAAAAGTGTACTTGATAGTACAATTCCAATGATAAAATGATACACACGTGAGTGATATAGGCGAAGAGCATAGTCCATAAATTTTGAGAAAATAATCAGAGTGATAAGAAGTCCAATCCCAATTGGTAAGAAGGTTCCTAACAAATCAAAAGTCTTGAACCCTGTTAACATAGGGCCATAAAGACCAAGGATCAAGAGAAGATTGGAAGGACTAAGCCCTGGAACCAAAATACCAAGCGCCAACAAACAACCAGCCAATGTAAAGTTAAGAAAGCTTGCAGATAGAGAACCAACTACAAAATTCAAGGCATAGAGGGCGATACCTGAGATGATGAAGGTTGCCCAAAACCATATGTGGTCAACCTTATCTCTATCAGAATCACGAGTTGATTCTTTGACAAGACTTGGGATGGTACCAATGATAGCTCCAGCAAAACTCCACAATACGTACACTTGATAATTCTCTAAAAGGTACTCGATTGGATAGGAGAAAAGTCCGATACCTAGAAGCATCCCAATGCCGACAGGAAGGAAAAAGAGCACATCTTCTTTGAAATTCTTAAAAGGATGGGCAAGAAAACGAATCATTCTCTCATAAATTCCCAAGATAGCGGCAAGAACGCCACCAGAAATCCCTGGTAGAATGAAACCTAGGGCAATTACAATTCCCTTAATAATTTTTGATAACCATGATAACATAGAGGTCCTCCAAGATTTATATTCTATATAGATAAAACAGTGATTTAATACTGAAAAATAAAGAAAAGCAAGCAGAAAGCAATGTCTGACTTGCTTATTGTGATAGTGATTAAGGATTCAAAAATAATTTTCTAAAGGTTTCTTCCTTGTTCTTTGATGAAGAAATAAGGTTCAAATCGAGGTGATGTTCAAATCCACCAAGATTTCCATGTGAAGTGTATTGGTGAAGATCATAGTCAAGATCTGTTTTTGGAGCACTTTCATAGTAACCTGAGTTGGTTCCATAGGAAGGTATCCAGATAGCCGAGTAATTATCAACGTTGATACTATGTTCCTCCATAAAGTAAACACCAACATAGATACCAATATTTTTTGCTCCCAATGAAGCTAATTTGGAACGAAAGGCCTCAACGCCCTGATTCATGTCAGACATAGTCTTTGCTTCAACATCAAGCCAATAGTAGCTAGGATTGTAAGGAGAAGCGGCGTTATAGAAGGCTTCAGCAGCTTTTTCCATTTCTTCGACATTTTTTCCAGCTACATAGGCGTAAACAGCAACTGGAACATTTCGTTTTTGGAATTCAGTGATATGTTCTTTATAAGCCTTATCGACTCCATTTTTGAATGAAGCATCGTTTTCATCAATAGAAACTTGAGCTCCACTATGAACCCGAACAATCGCACCTGAAATATTTTGAGTTAAGGTGTCATAATTGATCTCAGATGGTCTTTGCCAGCCAGAAACATCAATAATCGGCTTGTTGATATTATGTAAAGCTTGAGTTTCTACTTGAACTGGATTTTGCTTTGTTTTGATTGGATGGTCTTCAAACTTGGGTCTGTTAATGATTAAAATACCCACGATAGTCGCTAATACAGTAAAAATAAAAACAGGATTTATTTTCTTTCTCATACTTTTATAGTGTATCGTAAATGGTGAAAAAAATCAAAAAAAATACTCGAAATCATGTAGAGAATGCGATGTTTTAAAGCATTTGCCCTCTTTTGTGTTTGAATGAACAAATTTATGATATAATATAAGGGAATTTCTATAGAAAAGAGAAAAATATGGCAAATTATGCAGTTATTTTAGCAGCGGGTAAAGGTACTCGTATGAAATCAGATCTACCAAAAGTCATGCACAAGGTTGCAGGAATTTCTATGCTGGAGCATGTTTTTCGTAGTGTAGGGGCAATCAAGCCTGAAAAAACAGTAACGGTTGTTGGTCATAAGGCAGAGCTAGTTGAACAAGTTTTAGCTGGTCAAACTGATTTTGTAAGACAGTCTGAGCAATTAGGAACTGGTCATGCGGTTATGATGGCTGAGCCAATTCTTGAAGGACTTTCCGGACAAACATTGGTTATTGCTGGTGATACACCACTAATTACTGGTGAAAGTCTAAAGAACTTGATTGATTTCCACGTTAATCACAAGAACGTAGCTACAATTCTTACTGCAGAAGCTGAAGATCCGTTTGGTTATGGTCGTATTGTTCGTAACGAGAATGCTGAAGTGCTTCGTATCGTGGAGCAAAAGGATGCGACTGATTTTGAAAAACAAATCAAGGAGATCAATACAGGAACCTATGTCTTTGATAATGCTCGTCTCTTTGAAGCACTTAAGAATATCAATACCAATAACGCTCAAGGCGAATACTACATCACTGATGTTATCGGCATTTTCCGTGAAGCAGGGAAAAAAGTTGGTGCCTATACTCTGAAAGACTTTGATGAAAGTCTCGGAGTTAATGACCGTGTTGCCCTTGCGACAGCTGAAGGCATTATGCGTCGCCGTATTAACCAAGCGCATATGGTCAATGGGGTTAGTTTTGTGAATCCTGAAGCTACTTACATTGACATTGATGTTGAAATCGCTCCAGAAGTTCAAATCGAAGCAAATGTAACCCTCAAAGGTTCTAGTAAGATTGGTACAGGAACTGTTTTGACCAACGGAACTTATATCGTTGATAGTAGTATCGGAGCAGGAGCAGTGATTAACAATTCAATGATTGAGGAAAGCTCAGTTGCTGATGGCGTTACAGTTGGTCCTTATGCTCATATCCGTCCAGGATCAAGCCTTGCAAAAGATGTGCACATTGGAAACTTTGTTGAAGTCAAAGGTTCAAGCATCGGTGAAAATACAAAAGCTGGTCATTTAACTTATATTGGTAACTGTGAGGTTGGTAGTGATGTCAACTTCGGTGCAGGAACGATCACTGTAAATTACGATGGTCAACACAAATTTAAAACAACCATTGGAAACAATGTTTTCGTTGGATCTAATTCAACTATCATTGCTCCAGTAGAACTTGGAGATAACTCTCTTGTTGGAGCAGGTTCAACCATTACTAAGGATGTCCCAGCTGATGCCATTGCTATTGGACGAGGTCGTCAAGTCAATAAGGATGAATATGCAACTCGCCTCCCTCATCATCCTAACAATAAATAGGAGCTAACGATGGAATTCGAAGAAAAGACTATAAGTCGTAAAGAAATCTATAAAGGACCAATCTTCCAATTGGTTCAAGACCAGGTTGAACTACCTTCTGGCAAAGGTAGAGCGCAACGTGATTTGATTTTCCACAATGGAGCAGTTTGTGTCCTTGCAGTCACTCCAGAAAATAAGATTGTCCTTGTTAAACAATATCGCAAGGCAATTGAAAAAATCTCTTATGAAATTCCTGCAGGTAAACTTGAAATCGGGGAGAATGCAGATCCAGAAGCAGCAGCCCTTCGTGAGTTAGAGGAAGAGGCAGCCTATACTGGAAAATTAAGCCTTCTCTATGATTTTTACTCAGCGATTGGATTTTGTAACGAGCGCTTAAAACTTTACTTGGCAAGCGATTTGACAAAAGTTGAAAATCCTCGTCCTCAGGATGAAGATGAGACTTTGGAGTTGCTTGAAGTCAGTCTTGACCAAGCTAAAGCACTGATCCAGTCAGGAGATATTTGTGATGCCAAGACCATCATGGCTATCCAGTACTGGGAATTACAAAAAAATAGTGGAGGAACCCATGGGTAAACCTTTATTAACAGATGAAATGATTGAACGTGCCAATCGAGGAGAGGACATCTCTGGTCCTCCCTTGCTAGATGATGAGGAAACTAAGATTTTACCGACTTCTTCTCAAAATTTTGGTTATTCACGAACCAGAGATCATGGTTTTAGCCAGGATACACTGACCATCGAAGTTGAACCTTCTATTCACAAAAGTCGTCGGATTGAAAATACTAAGAGAAATGTCTTTAATTCTAAATTGAATAAAATTCTATTTGCAGTTATTTTTCTCTTGATTTTGTTAATTCTAGCAATGAGATTTATCTAAGGGGTCTATCATGAAAATTGGAATTATAGCAGCTATGCCAGAAGAGCTAGTTTACTTGATTCAACACTTGGACGATGCCAGCGAAGAAAAGGTTCTGGGAAACAGCTATCATACTGGTAAGATTGGTTCTGTCGAGCTTGTACTTGTAGAGAGTGGAATCGGAAAAGTCATGTCTGCTATGAGTGTCGCTATCTTAGCAGATTACTTTCAGGTGGATGCAGTGATTAATACTGGATCTGCTGGTGCAGTGGCAAATGGGATTGCAGTAGGCGATGTAGTGATTGCAGACAAGCTTGCCTATCACGATGTTGATGTGACTGCCTTTGGCTATGATTACGGTCAAATGGCGCAACAGCCTCTCTATTTTGAATCAGACAAAAAGTTTATCAGTTTGATTCAAGAGAGTTTGTCTAAACTGGAACAAACTTGGCATTTAGGTTTGATTGCGACAGGAGACAGTTTTGTTGCTGGAGAAGATAAAATCAAAGCGATAAAAGAGCACTTCCCTCAAGTTCTTGCTGTAGAGATGGAAGGGGCAGCTATTGCTCAAGCAGCTCACGCTTTGAACTTACCTTTCTTAGTCGTTCGTGCCATGAGTGACAATGCCAACCATGAAGCATCCGTTTCCTTTGATGAATTTATCGTAGAAGCAGGACGTCGTTCTGCCCAAGCCTTAATGACGCTTTTGCAATCTATAAAGGATTAATAGAATAATTACTGAGAGTGGGACAGAAATCGGTAATTCGTTAGAATTCGATTTCGCCGTCCCACCTCCGCACAGTTGAGTAGGGCTGTAAAAGCTGATGAAATCAGCGTAGTAGAGCCCACTCAACCACTGCGTCTTGCTCGACAATCAAAAGAGAATTGAGAGGCTAGGACTTTTGTCCCAGCCTCTTCTTGTCTTGCCAACTAAAATAATCAGAAGAGTTCTAAGAAAAGTTATTTTTCTGCTTTTTTGATATAATAGAAACATTGACTTGAAGAATAAGGAAGAGAAAATGAACGAATTACTAAAGGGAATGAATGACCGTCAAGCTGAGGCTGTTCAAACGACTGAAGGTCCGCTGCTGATCATGGCGGGTGCTGGATCTGGTAAGACTCGTGTTTTAACCCACCGTATTGCCTACTTAATTGATGAAAAGTTGGTAAACCCATGGAATATCTTGGCCATTACCTTTACCAATAAGGCGGCACGTGAAATGAAGGAGCGTGCTTATGGACTCGATCCAGCTACTCAGGACTGTTTGATTGCGACCTTCCACTCTATGTGCGTGCGTATCCTACGTCGCGATGCGGATCACATTGGCTACAATCGCAATTTCACGATTGTGGATCCAGGGGAGCAGCGGACGCTCATGAAACGTATTCTCAAGCAGTTAAACTTGGATCCTAAAAAATGGAATGAACGGGCTATTTTGGGAACTATCTCCAATGCTAAGAATGATTTGATTGACGATGTGGCTTATGCTGCCCAGGCAGGTGATATGTACACGCAAATTGTAGCTAAGTGTTATACGGCTTACCAGAAAGAACTTCGTCAGTCAGAGTCGGTGGACTTTGATGACTTAATCATGTTGACCTTGCGTCTCTTTGACCAAAATCCTGATGTTTTGACTTATTATCAGCAGAAGTTCCAGTACATCCACGTTGATGAGTATCAAGATACCAACCATGCCCAGTATCAATTAGTCAAACTCCTAGCTTCACGCTTTCAAAATATCTGTGTAGTTGGGGATGCAGACCAGTCTATCTATGGTTGGCGTGGTGCTGATATGCAGAATATCTTGGACTTTGAGAAGGATTATCCTCAAGCCAAGGTTGTTTTGTTGGAGGAAAATTACCGCTCAACCAAGACCATCCTCCAAGCTGCTAATGACGTTATCAAAAACAATAAAAATCGCCGTCCTAAGAATCTATGGACTCAAAATGCTGATGGGGAACAGATTGTCTACTATCGTGCTGATGATGAACAAGACGAGGCAGTCTTTGTAGCCAAAACCATTGATGAACTTGGTCGAAGTCAAAACTTCCTCCACAAGGACTTTGCAGTTCTTTACCGTACCAATGCCCAATCTCGTACGATTGAAGAAGCTTTGCTTAAGTCCAATATTCCTTATACCATGGTTGGTGGAACAAAATTCTACAGCCGTAAGGAAATTCGTGATATTATCGCTTATCTGAATCTCATTGCCAATTTGAGTGACAATATCAGTTTTGAACGCATCATCAATGAACCTAAACGTGGCATTGGTCCTGGAACAGTAGAGAAAATTCGTGACTTTGCCAACCTACAAAACATGTCTATGCTAGATGCTTCAGCTAACATCATGTTATCAGGAATTAAGGGTAAGGCCGCCCAGTCGATCTGGGATTTTGCCAATATGATTCTTGATTGGCGGGAGCAACTGGACCAATTAAGCATTACTGAGTTAGTAGAAACAGTCTTGGAAAAGACAGGCTACGTGGATATTCTCAATGCCCAGGCGACTTTGGAAAGCAAGGCTCGTGTTGAAAATATCGAAGAGTTCCTTTCTGTTACCAAGAACTTCGATGATAATCCAGATAATCAAGAAGAGGAAACTGGCTTGGATAAGCTCAGTCGCTTCCTCAATGACTTGGCCTTGATTGCAGATACAGACTCTGGCAGTCAGGAAACATCAGAAGTAACCTTGATGACGCTCCATGCTGCCAAGGGACTGGAGTTTCCAGTTGTATTCTTGATTGGGATGGAAGAAAATGTCTTTCCGCTTAGTCGTGCAGCAGAAGACATGGATGAATTGGAAGAAGAACGCCGTCTAGCCTATGTTGGTATCACGCGCGCAGAGAAAATTCTCTATCTGACTAATGCTAACTCACGCTTGCTGTTTGGTCGAACGAACTATAATCGCCCAACACGTTTTATCAATGAGATTAGTTCAGATTTGTTAACTTATCAAGGTTTGGCACGTCCAGCTAATAGTAGCTTCAAAGCATCTTATAGCAGTGGTGGTATCGCCTTTGGTCAAGGCATGAGTCTAGCTCAAGCTCTACAAGATCGTAAACGCAACGCAGCACCAAGATCAATTGAATCAAAAGGACTACCTTTTGGACAATTTGCTGCTGGATCAAAATCAACTTCAAGTGAAACCAGCTGGTCTATTGGTGATATTGCCCTTCATAAGAAGTGGGGCGAAGGAACTGTTCTTGAAGTGTCAGGTAGTGGATCAACACAGGAATTAAAAATCAATTTCCCAGAAGTCGGTTTGAAAAAACTTTTGGCCAGTGTTGCACCGATTGAGAAGAAGTAAGTTATCTAAATGAATAAGATTGAGGTTGAGACAAAAGATTCCGACCTCACTTTTTATTAGCAATCAAACTTTGACGCGGTAGCTGATTGAACTTTTTGTTCGTCTTTTAGACTCCAAAAAGCTCCTAATCATCCTCGCGGGGCTGGGACTACGAAATCGAGACTTTGTCTATCGATTTCTGTCCCACCGCCATTTTTACGAATACTCTTATCACAATCTTGTGATAATTTACATTTTCATAACAAAAAGTTTTTTTGCTCACACGATTTTAAAAATAGTGTATAATTGAGACTGTTTTTGAAAGGAGAAGAAAATGTCTGAAAAACAAATGAAAATTTTGGGTTGGATTGCAACCTTTATGTCTGTAATGATGTATGTCTCTTATATTCCACAAATTATGAATAACCTTGCGGGTCAAAAAGGAAACTTTATCCAACCAGCAGTAGCTGCACTTAACTGCAGTCTTTGGGTTTACTACGGTCTCTTTAAAAAAGAACGTGATATTCCTTTGGCAGCAGCTAATGCACCAGGTATCATTTTTGGACTTATTACCGCATTGACAGCTTTAATTTAATATAGCTAATGAACTCTTCTTCGTATTTAAGCATGAAGGAGAGTTTTTCTTTATCCGAAATTCCTAAAAAAACATGATATAATACTATTAGAAAGGTTGGTGTTTATGGCTAGAATACTTATCGTTGAAGATAATAATGAGATTCAAGAAATTTTGAAAACTCTTCTTTCTGAGGAACATGAGGTGATTCAAGCTTTTTCTGGTACCGAAGGGATGATTCGATTTGAGCAAGGTGGCATTGATCTAATCTTGTTAGATATTATGCTTCCAGGCAAAAATGGCGATCAAGTTTTAAAAGCCGTTAGAAAAGATAGCTCAGTTCCTGTCATCATGCTAACTGCCTTAAGTGATAAGAAGCTCATCAGCCAATATCTCTTAGATGGTGCCAATGATTATATCGTAAAGCCTTTTGATTTGGATGAAGTTTTTGCTAGGGTTACGGTTCAATTACGTCAAAATAGTGATAAGCAATCAGCTGAAATCGAACATCCTAACAAGTTGATTCAACAGTTAAAAAATATTCAATTTGATGCAGATAGTTTTGAAATCAAAAATAGCCAGGAAACTATTCGCCTAGCTAAGAAAGAATGTTTGATTCTCCAAACCTTACTGGGATATCCTAAGAAAATTTTCACGAAAGAAGAACTCTATGAGCTGGTCTGGGAGGATACTTATTTACCAGGCGATAATACTCTCAACACTCATTTAAGTAATCTCCGTAAAAAATTAGGCCAACTGGATCCAGAGCAAGAGTATATTGAGACTATCTGGGGAGTTGGTGTTCGGTTAAAAGGAGATGAGCAATGATCTACATTTTACTATCTTTACTAGTGCTGGTCATTATCCTATTGACGATATGGTTGATTCGCTATCATCTAGCACTCGTTAACTTGAGCCAACAGATTGAAGATAAGATTCTGACTGGAAGTATGAAGAGAATCGGAGTGTCAACTTTCTCCAAGGATTTTTTACATCTTTACCAGCAAATCAATCATCTCTTTCAAGAAGTTGAGCAGTCACGCTTGATTATGAAGCGTGAAAAACAGACTTTAGACATGGCTATTAGCAATATTGCCCACGATATTCGAACTCCTTTAACGATTGCGTCGGGTTACACTCAGCAATTGCTTAAAACAGAAAATCCTGAGTCTGAGAGTTTGAAAAAAATTTCCCATCATCTCAATCAAGTTTCAAAACGTCTAGAGGCTCTTTTGGACTATCGTCGGTTAATGGAAGGAGCAGTTAAACCTGACTTATCTGAGTTAGAAGTCTCGACATTTATGACGCAAAAATTGCTGACCTATTATGATTCTTTTCAGACGGCAAAGATTGACCTTGATTTGCAAGTAGAACCAGGTTTGTATTTACTGACAGATTCGGATTTATTAGACCGTATGTTGCAAAATCTCATTGGCAATGTTTTAAAACATGGTAAGGATGAAGCGAGATTTTCTTTGAAGGAAGTGGACAATCACATTTGTTTGGAAATTTCAAATCTGGTCAAACAACCCATTCGCAAAATTGAAAATCTCAGTCAGCGATTTTACTCTGAAAATCTCTCAGATACAGAAGAATCCTCTGGTTTAGGTCTTTATATTACTGAAGAACTATCTCATCTCCTTGGAGCAGAACTACAACTAAGTACAGATGGTGCTTGGTTTACAGTTAAGATCCTTTTTTAAAACAAGAAACCTCCTCTTTTTGAACAGAGGAGGTCATTTTTATAAGCTTTTCTTCTTGAAAACAGCAAGTCCACTAACGGTAAAGAATAGAATAACAGTCACTGTAACGATAATGGTGTATAGAACAGCCTGACTATAGGCAGTCATGGCATAGGCAACATTTAAGGATAAATAGCGTAAAATTTCGATATCTGGAAAGATAAGCATCGGCGTTGAAAGCAAGATAGAACTGATTAAATAGCCAATGAAAACAGCCAAATAGGAATGAGTCACATAGAGAATGAAAGAAATAATGGAAAGCCAAGCAAGAAGGCAGAGGAATTGAAGGCCGATCGTTAGAAGGAGATTGCCAATAAATCCTTCTGGCATCGTTCCTACCCCGTTTAGGATAGTTGCTGGTACGAAAGCAATAACTAGGCTAATAAGAATTTGCATTAGAGCGATACTGGCTAATACAACAGACTTAGCTAGGAAGAATTCTGTACGAGAAACTCCCACTGTCAAACTGTTTTTATAGAGTTTTCCGATAAGATCAACTCCCAGAACGAGGCAAGCAAGGATAATACAGAGAAAAACGAGGTTTGAACCTTGACTAGATGCGTTAATCAGGGCTTGCACACCATTCCAACCTTGGGTTGGAATTTCTGATTCTGGGGGCGTTGTATCAACTGACATTAGATGTCCTGTAGCCCCAATAGTAGCTCCCATTAACATGAGTGCAAAGAGAACAATCTCTGTAATCCAAAAACCTTTGGAACGGAAAAGACGGTAAAAGTCTGCTTGAATTGTATGAATCATGTTCTTCCTCCTATTTTACTAATTGTGTGAAGTATTCTTCAAGATTTTGACGAGCATAGTAAATCTCATCAACAGCGACATCTGCTAGAGTAAGTTCTTTGAGAATTCGTTTGACATCTTGTTCATGGCTAAAAATATGAATCTCATTATCTGAATTAACAACTTTAAATTCAAGACGCACTTTGTCTTTTAAGATTTGACTAGCTTTTTCTTTTTCACTTGTTTTCAGAACAATATAGTCTTCATTGAGTGTCTCAAATTCGGCCTTACTGATTTCTCGAATGATCTTCCCTTGGTCCAGAATTCCAAAGCGATTGGCAACAAGATAAAGTTCTGACAAGATATGACTAGAGATGAGAATGGTCATTCCTTTCTCTTGATTCAGACGTTGAATCATTTGACGAAACTCTTTGATACCGATTGGGTCGAGACCATTGATGGGTTCATCAAGGATGAGAAAGTCTGGTTTTGATAGGAGAGCAATAGCAATACCTAGACGTTGTTTCATCCCAAGAGAGAAATCTCGAAAAACTTTTCTACCTGTATCTGTTAACCCTACATACTTTAACGTTTCCTGAATGACTTGATCAGCATTTGGGATATGTCGAATAGTACAATAATATTTAAGATTTTGATAGGCCGTTAAATGATTATGAGCTACTGGAGATTCAATGACTGAACCTACTCGAGATAGGGCTTTTGTGCATTCCTTATAACTTTGACTGGAAAAGAGGGAAATAGTTCCATGATCAGCATATAATAATTGGGTAATGATTTTAATCAGAGTAGTTTTACCAGCACCATTCTTTCCGATAAGCCCATAGATATCTCCTTCTTTCACTGAGAGATTAAGATCTTGTAGAATAGGTTGTTTGCCAAATTGTTTGGACAAGCCATGGATTTCGAGGACTGTTTTCATAGTTTTCTCCTTTAACCTTTAATACTCAATGAAAATCAAAGAGCAAACTAGGAAGCGAGCCGCAGGCTGTACTTGAGTACGGCAAGACGAAGCTGACGTGGTTTGAATTTGATTTTCGAAGAGTATAAGATGTTTTATTTTTATAACTCTAGTATAAAGCATAGATATCAAAGAATCGTCAAGCATTTCTAAAGTGTTTCTAAAGTTTTTTAGTTTCTAAAAATAAAAAGCCCAGTTGGCTAGAAATACTAGTTGACTGGGCTCATTTTCTACAAAATATATTTCTCAATGGCGCGTGCAACACCCTCCTCTTCATTGCTAGCAGTGACGGCATCCGCGAGAGATTTGACATAGTCGCTGGCATTTCCCATGGCAATCCCAAGCCCTGCAAATTCTAACATCTCAATATCGTTATTGGCATCACCCATTGCCATGATTTCAGAAGCTTGGATATCCAAAATCTCAGCCAAACGAGAAAGAGCAGAAGCCTTGGTTGTACCGAGTGGCATTGCTTCATAGATAACTGGTTGTGAACGAACTCCGCTAAATCTCTGACAAAGTTCATCAGCAAATCGTTGTTCAAAATCATCTGTTTGTTCTTTTGTACCTAAGAACATACCCTGGAACATGCGATATTTACCACTGGTAGCTTCCTCTAGTGAAATTTTAGTCAGGTCAGAAAAGACGAGTGTCGCATCGTATTTTACGATAGGATTTGGTTCGCCTCCGAGAACGAAGTAGTGTTCCTCGTCAAAGAGAGTTAACTGAACCTCACTTTTTTCTGCAAGGTCATTCAGGTATTCAATGTCTGATTTGCTAAGTTCTCTCCAGTTAACCAGTCCCCAATCACTAGTTTGGTGGGTAGAACAACCATTGTTGACAATAACGTATTCATTCTGCAAATCAAGACCGAGTTTCTTGTAGTAGGGAAGAACTCCAAAGAGAGGACGACCAGTACAGAGAACCAGTTTGACGCCTTTTTCGATAGCCTTATGAATGGCATCAATATGAGCCTGAGGAATTTCTTTGGCTTCGTTGAGCAGAGTTCCGTCCATATCAAGGGCAAGTAGTTTAATCATAGTAGTTCCTTTTCACGAGTTTTGCTTATATTATAGCATAATTTAGTGGAAATAAGGATTACTATGTCAATTTAGGACGTTTCAATTACAATTCATGATTGGAAGAAGCTTTTTTGCAAATATATGCTATACTAAACTCGCAACATACTGATAGTGGATAAAAAAGCAGAGGGTTTATCATGAAAAGAAGAACAGTACAGATTTTACTAGCCTTATTGGTAATCATTTATAGAAAGACTTGGTTTTGGTGGATTTTTAATCACTTTACAGCTAGATTTGTAGCTGCTAGTCGAGAATTTTTTCAAATTCTTGCTTTTTTAGAGTTTAGCGTTACTCTTCTAGCTATGCTATATTTACTAGTATTCGAAGGTAGAAAAATGCTTGAGTTGAAGTGGAAATGGAGATATCCAGTTTATTTGCTTCTTGCTTATGGTGTCAATTATCTTTTAGATATTGCATGGCCCTTTTTAACCCCAGCAACGTCCAATCAAATCGCTTTAAATGAATTGACTGAGATGACAGGGCGACAAGAGTTACCTTATCTTTTACTTATTGTTTGTCTGCTAGGACCAATTACAGAAGAATTGGTTTATCGAGGAGTTCTGATGAATACATTTTTGAAAGATTCACCTTGGTATGGAGATGTTTTACTATCAGCCTGTGTCTTTGGCTATGTGCATGTCAGTTCAGGTTTAACACCACTCGCCTTTTTCACCTATGCAAGTGGTGGAGCAATTTGTGCATTCCTCTACCGAAAAACTCATTCTCTCTATTACCCTATTTTACTTCATATCATGATCAACATCACTGCATCTTGGGATTTATGGGTAAATCTATTTTCAGGAAGCTAGTGCTTATCAATCAATGCCGGAGATTTCCGGTATTTTACTTTTT
>NZ_JAPVZP010000015.1:0-20585 GCF_041432415.1 Streptococcus sp. 27098_8_22
GATCCAAAACAACAACCTTCTCTGTCCGCTCAGCAATGGTTAAACGGTGGGCGATGAAAATCAAGGTCTTATCTAAAGCCATGAGATTATCGACAATTCGCTTCTCGGTCAAAATATCTAGACTGCTGGTCGCCTCATCCAAGATCAAGACAGGCGCATCAGTCAATAGAGCACGCGCCAAAGCGATCCTCTGACGTTGCCCACCTGAAATGCCCGCTCCATCCGAAGTCAATTCTGTCTGGTAATTCAGTGGCATACGCTCAATATCCTCCCGAATCTCTGCCAACTCCACTGCTCTCAAGATATCCTCCTGGGTCGTCCCCTCCTTAGCTCCGAGGAGAAGATTCTCCAAAATCGTCCCATTGAAAACATAGGGCTGTTGAGGCAGGTAGTTGATATACTGGCGTAGAGCCTTTTTATCAATCTGATTGAGATTGACACCACCCAGACTAATCTCTCCCTGACTAGGATCATAAAAATTAACCATCATCTTAGCCAAGGTAGTCTTACCCGATCCTGAAATCCCTACAAAAGCCACTTTAGATCCTTGTGGAATGGTTAGATTGATGTCCGACAAGACATCTCGACCATAGCCATATTTGTAGTGAACCTGCTTGAAATCCATATCTCCTTCTAGCAAGCTCAAATCTGAGACTGTTTTCTTTTCCTCAAACTCAGATGAAACCAGATAAACTTCATTGAGACGGTTATTGGCTACCTGCGCTGTCTGAAGTTTGGTTTGCAGATTGATGATATTTTCCAATGGATTTGTAAAGTAAATAAGCAAGGTATTATAGGTAATCAACTGGCCCAAACTCATCTTATTATCCATGACTAGGAGAGCCCCCATCCAGAGAATGGCAACATTGAGCAAGAGTTGGGCAAGCTTTTTCAGAGCCTTTTGCTGACTTTCTGCCCGACTGTAAGTAAAAGATTTTTTCAGATAATCTACAAATTCCTTGTCAATCTTTTGGTAGCGTGAACTTTCACTAGTTAAGGACTTGATGGTCTCAATGCCATTGATGTCCTCAATGATAGAAGAAGACAGAACCGCATTGGCTTCCATAGTTTCCCGATTCATCTTTTCAAAGGGCTTCATAAAAGCAAAGATAATCACTGTGTAGATAGGAAGGGCTAGTAAACTCATGAAAAAGAGATTGCTATTCTGCGAAAATAGAACTACTGAAATAATCAAGACAGTAGATACATCCAAAAAGATTGACAGAATAGTCGAAGCCAGTGCATCGATGATACTATTTGCATCCGTGAAACGAGACACGATTTCCCCTGTCCGTCGTGTTGCAAAAAAGGACATAGGTAAATGAAAAACGTGCTTGATGTAGGATAAAATCACGTCAATTGACAAGCGTTGCCCCAAAACAAGTAAAAGATACTCCTGGGCATAAGATAAGATTTGCTGAAGGACATAAACGATGACTAGCCCTATCGAAATAATTCCCAGTGTCGAGCGCATCTGATCTGGTACATAAGTATCAATGATAGACTGCAGATAATAAGAACCCACAATGTTAATCAAGGTCACCAAGAGGGTCGCCAAAACGATATTAACAATCAAACCTCGCTGTTTCACTAATATAGGGATAAAGGAAAGCAGACCATTTTTTTGTTCCTTATGAGGCTGATAACTCGGAGATGGTGCCATAAAAATAGTGATTCCTGTCCACTCCTTGGCAAAGCGCTCACGAGAAATCTTAGTCAGCTTAACACTAGGATCTGGATCAGCAATATGAATGTTGTTCTTGTCCTGCCCAGTCACCACATAATAATGGAGCAATTTCCCTTCCTTAAGCACATGAGCCACAAAAGGAAAGGTTACATCCGGCAAATCAAACAAGGTCATGTCCGCCTTTATTGCTCGCGTCTCAAAACCAATTTCCTCTGCAACCTTGACTAAACCTAAAGCCGTAGTCCCATCCATGGTCGTCTTGGCCAACTCTCGCAAGTGAGCCAGAGAATAATAACTACCATAATAACCAAAGACCATGGCTAATGAAGCCACACCGCAATCCATCTGGTCTACCTGAGGACGATAATGCCGTTTACTAAATTTCATATCCTACTCCTTTTCCTAACAATCTCCAAAGAAAACTTTGTAAGATTATTTTATCCAAACAAAGAAGCAAAAAGAAAATTATTTCTAAAAAAACAATAACTGCACCTGAACAGCACTTTTTCCTACATAAAAATAGGTAGAACAAACATTCTACCTAAAATATATATTTATAAAGATTTCTTTTTCTTCCTAATTCCTTTGTCAATCATGTACAAAACGATAATCGAAAATAGCGGTGGTACAATATGACTCTTTTCACTCATTGTCAGCTGAAATCCAAGTGTTGTTAGTATTTTGAGAATAAACATATTCATCAGAAATAAGAAAAGGAATGTTAGAAAGATTTTTAAAGTCTTATTCATTTCCATCCTGATTATCTTCTTTACCTCTTATTTTCTGGATAGCATGATATTTTACTGCTATGTAAATGATTAAAAGAAGTAGGGGATAAGAGAATAAATCTGAAAGCTCCATGAAATTTATGTTATACTTTCCTAGCAATAGTTTATAGTCTATTAAAACTTGCATGATAGAAAGTACAATACGTACTAGTAGAAGCAAGCCTAATAATATCACTTCTTTTTTAAACATACGAATATCTTTCTAACTAAAATCAGACTACAGTTCATCAGCTTAACACCCCAACATTCCCCAAGATTGCCCTAATACTGGAGTCACAAAGTTCAAATTCATTTTATCAACCTTTATCATATTTTTCTTCACTTCTATAAAGTAAAATAAATACTATCAAGAATAGTGAAATTGTAGGTATGTCAAAATTTTCAAACCATGTAGGTAGATTTATTTTGTTTACATCAGCCACTATTCTAACAATGATATAAACCATCGAACTGCAGCATACAGTAAACTCTAGCCAAGCTTTTTGTAACACTTGAACGACTTTCATCTCAAACTCCATTTTGATGGTCCATCAATTCCCAATCTTACTTCCTTTTGTTTGATACTTGTATCCTACATAAAACAGACCAAGCAGAATTGGATAGTTTTCTGGATAAAACAAGGTATTGATCGGTTTTTTCAAAATCAAATACGTTACAATATAGATAATGACTGACACGATAAAATAACCTTCAGCAAATCCTAATAAAAATGTTTTCATAGCAGACTCCTGCTTTCTTATAAAGAATTTACTAGCTTTTTATCCACCTCGTGATGCAGACTGATAACCATTATACGCACCCCAAGCTAATAGTCCAACAGACAAAATACCACCACCAATTAAAAGTACTACTCCTCCACCATTGACTTCTTGCAGTTCAACATCACTTAACGTAGTATAATTTTGTTCAATAGTTTGTAAATTCGACATGTTTATCCTCCATTTTAATAATAAAAATTAGTTTTCTTTTAATACACCAATAATAATCATCAATACACTCATAACAAACGCAGACAACAGTCCTTTAGTAGTACTATTGAAAAAAGGTCTATCAAAAACATAATAATTATATGCAGATAATCCTAAACCAACGGCAGTCACCACAATTGTAATAACGAGTAGTATAATCCAAAATGTTTTCTTGCTCATATTTATCAAAAACTATGGATGAGTAATATAGTAGAACGTTTTACCAGCAGCTTCACCAACTTGGTAAATCCCCCAACCAATTGCAATACCCACAGAGACTACCTCCCAAGCAACTCCCCCATCCACTTTCATTAGCTCTTCTTCCGTAAGAACTACAAAGTTCTGTTCCATTTTGTCAAAGTTTGTCATTTGTTTTCTCCTTTATTTTTATATTTGTGATTTCTAACCTTTAAACCATTTTAAAAGCCAAATTGGATAAATAACTGAAATAATCATTCCTAATCTCCTTCCTTTTCTTCTCACTTGTCTATTCGAGAAATTATTTTAAAATAAACAGCTAAATCAAATTTATTTTAAAAACCACTTAATTAACCATGGATACATGATTGGCATAAACATGAAGCAATCTCCTTCCTTTTCTTCTCACTTATCTATTCGAGAAATCATTTTAAAATAAACAATTAAATCAAATTTATTTTAAAAACCACTTGATCAACCATGGATAAAGACCTGTCACATACATCAGTAATCCCCCTTTTTTGTTCTCATCTCTTTATTCGTAAACTCAACTGTAAAATTTCAAAATCTTATCTTTTTTCGAAAAATAAAAAAACAACATGACTTGCATGTTGCTATATGTTAGATTTTATCTTTAATGGCTTTTAATACATCTGCCACACTTTGGAGGTGATCGATTTCTTCATCACTAATTTCGATTCCGAATTCATCCTCAATGGTTAGGACAAATTCCATCAAATCTACCGAATCAGCATCCAAATCATCCTTCAAGCTTAAGGCCTCTGTGACTACAAAGTCTTCTCCTTGACGTTCTTGGATAATGCTCACGACACGGTCAAAAATTTCTTTTTCTGTCATATATATTATTCTCCTGAAAATTCACGCGCAGTTTGAGCAACTACGTCTGTTTCTAACATGGTACGAATCTGACGAATCGTACTGTACACAGCCTTGGCATCACTTGAGCCATGAGTCTTAACAACCGGCGCCTTAACACCAAACAAGACTGCACCCCCAACATCTGAATAGTTAAGCTGCTTTTTCAAACCTCTAAGACTATCCTTGAGAAGAAGAGCACCAAGTTTTGCTCGAAGTCCACCACCTGTAATAGCATTTTTAAGTAAGCCCATAATTCCCATGGCTGTACCTTCTATGGATTTTAGCACAGCGTTTCCCGTGAAACCGTCTGCCACGATAACATCTGCAACACCCTCCATCAAATCACGCGCTTCCACATTACCGACAAAGTTCAAACTCTCATCAGCTGCTAGCAAGTCATAAGTTTCCTTGCGGAGTGGATCTCCCTTGCTGCTCTCTGTCCCGTTATTAAGCAAACCAACTCGTGGTTTCGAAATCCCACGAACATTTTTCGCGTAAAAGGAACCCAAAACAGCGTATTGGTGCAGATGATGAGCTGTATTTTCTGCATTGGCTCCAAGGTCTAGCATGTCAAAGCCCTTGCCATCAATGGTCGGTAAGGTCGACATGAGTCCAGGACGGTCGATATTCTTGATACGACCTACAATGAAGAATCCTGCAGCCAACAAGGCACCTGTATTCCCAGCCGAGAGGACAGCGTCTGCCTCTCCTTCTTTGACTGCCTTAGCCGCTAATACCATACTGGCATTTTTCTTCTTACGAATAGCTTTTGTAGGCTCATCATCAAAATCAATCTTCTCATCCGTATGAATAATGCTGACACGTTCTGTCGCTGTTAGATATTGCTTGATTTTGCTTTCGTCTCCATAGAGTTGAACCTCAATATCTGAAAAGTCAGCAAGGGCTTGATTGACACCCTCAACGATGGCTTGAGGTGCGTAATCGCCACCCATTGCATCTACTGCGATTTTTTTCATTTGTCTTCCTCTTTTAGTAATTGTCCCCAATCAGCTAGGGAATCAATAAATTTCTTTGATTTTAGGTGAATTCCTACGTATTCTTCATAAATTTGATCCATGAACTGACGCAATTCTTTCTTGATTTCAGACTTGAGAGAAATAGTCTCTAAAGTCTCAAAATTAATAGCTTGAAATTGATTGAGCAGATAGGGAATGTTTGGATTCAGATGACAACGTTTCTCATCCTCATGGTAATGCTCAGGACATAAGCAAGCGCCATATTTGAAAGAAAAATCAAAGGCCTGACCCACCCGATGGCAAAAAACACACTCATTAAAGTTAAGACTGATCCCAAAACGTGTCAAAATCTGAATTTCAAAAATATTAGTCAAAACTTGATAATCCAGACCCTCTTCCATCAACTCTAAAGTCTTTTGTAAAAAAGCAAACAAGGGAGCATCCTGGTGATTGTCCTGCAAACTAGCATCTGCCAGAGCTGCCACATAGGTCGCATAGGCCATGACAAAGAGATCACTATTGATTTTTGGAAAGGTCATCACCTCATGGTAGTCTTCAATATAACTAAGCCCATCATCATTGATTCGTAAAAGAAAACGAGCCAGCACCAAGGGTTGAATGACTGGTGCAAGTTTAGATTTGCTAGCATGTTTCACAAAAAACATCCGTTTCCCAGCTTGCTCTGTAAAGATTTTGACCAGCTTATCATCCTCACGAAAGTTACGATTGTAGAGCACCAGGCCTTGACTCGTAATAGACTGAATCATGCTTCCTTCATATACTCCTCAAGTCGTTTCATGGCTTCTTTAATCGTGTCCATGCTGGCTGCATAAGATAGGCGAACATACCCTTCTCCGTACTGACCAAAGGCAGCACCTGGGATAAAAGCAACAGCTTTCTTGTGGGCAAAGTCTTTTAGAAAAGCAAAAGAATCTTGATTGTAACCTGCAGGAATCTTGGCAAAGATATAAAAAGCGCCATCTGGTTTGATAATCTCAAAGCCAAGGTCCGTCATCTTCTCGATAATGTAGTCTCGACGCTTGATATACTCCTTCTTCATCGGTTCTGCATCATCTTTACCAGCTGTCAAAGCTTCCACTGCAGCATGTTGCGCCATGGTATTTGCAGCAGTAACCAAGTATTGGTGACTCTTGATGAGTTGAGCTGTGAAGTTTGCTGGTGCAAAGATAAAACCTAAACGCCATCCTGTCATAGCATGAGATTTAGATAGACCGTTAATGATAATGGCTTGATCTCTCAGCATCGTTCCCAAAGATACATGATTTTCTCCTGTATAGGTCAATTCTGAGTAGACCTCATCACAGACGACGAAAATATCATACTTGCGTAAAACATCTGCCAAAGCTTCTAATTGCTCGCGACTATAAGTAATGCCCGTTGGGTTAGCTGGATAGTTGAGAATGACAGCCTTAAGCTTGTCACCTTGCTCTAGAATGGTCTTCTCCAGCATTTCAGGAGTCAAGACAAAGCCATTTTCAGTTGTATCAATCTCGACAATCTCCGCCCCAACTAGATTGACAATCGGCTCATAGCCAGGATAGGCAGGAGCTGGCAAGAGAACCTTGTCTCCCTCTTCTAGGATAGCTGTTAGGGTAGCTGACAAAGCCTCTGTCGCACCAATTGTGACCAAGATTTCATTTTCAGGATTATAGTCTAGCTGGTATTTTTCTTTTACAAAATCACTAGCCGCCTGACGCAAGGTCAGTAAACCGCTCATCCCTGTATAGTAGGATTGGTTTTGGTCAATGGCTCGCTTTGCAGCCTCCTTGACATGATCTGGTGTTGTAAAATCCGGTTCTCCCAATGTCAGACGTAACACTCCAGGAATCTCTGAAATAGCCTGGTCAAACTGACGAATCAAGGAAACTTGAATCTTATCTAATTGTTTATTAAAGCGCTTGGTTAAGTCCATAGATACCCTCCTTGATTAAAGAACATACATCTATTATACTACAAAAGCTCCTTGACCGCAAAAATCCATTTAGTCACAGCCTATTTCCCACTTTCTATTTTACTTTTTTGATAGACAAGCTTATAATAAGAAGTGCTTATTTTCGGAGGTTTTTATGTCATTTCTATCAAAAAATGGGACCGGACTTCTAGTCTGTCTTATCATTTCTACCATCTCTTGGATTTTAGGAAGTTTCTTGCCTGTTATTGGGGCACCTGTTTTTGCCATCTTTATTGGCATGATTCTCCATCCCTTTCTCACTTCCTATAAACAACTGGATGCTGGTTTGACTTATAGCTCTAAAAAATTACTCCAGTACGCTGTCATCTTGCTTGGATTTGGACTCAATATCTCTCAAGTTTTCGCAGTTGGAAAATCTTCCCTCCCTGTTATCCTTTCGACCATTTCTATCGCCTTGATTGTTGCCTATCTCTTCCAGCGCTTTTTTGACCTAGATACAAAGCTAGCTACCTTGATTGGAGTTGGATCTTCTATCTGTGGCGGTTCTGCCATTGCAGCGACTGCTCCTGTTATTCACGCCAAGGAAAAAGAAGTGGCCCAAGCCATTTCTGTTATCTTTTTCTTCAATGTTTTGGCAGCTCTTATCTTTCCAACTCTAGGTTCTTGGCTCCATCTTTCAAACGAAGGTTTTTCTCTTTTTGCAGGAACTGCGGTCAATGATACTTCCTCTGTAACAGCCACTGCCAGCGCCTGGGATAGTCTTTACCACACAAACACTCTTGAGTCTGCTACTATTGTCAAATTGACCCGTACCCTAGCTATTATCCCCATTACTCTCTTCCTGTCTTACTGGCAAAGTCGTCAACAAGGCAACAACCAAGGAGTAAAACTAAAAAAAATCTTCCCTATTTTCATTCTCTACTTCATCCTAGCTTCCCTGCTAACCACCGTCCTTACTTCCTTCGGTGTCAGCAGTAGCTTCTTTGCACCTCTCAAACAACTGTCTAAATTCCTCATCATCATGGCCATGAGCGCCATCGGTCTCAAAACCAATCTCATTGCTATGATTAAGTCCAGCGGTAAAGCTATTCTACTTGGAGCTCTCTGCTGGATTGCCATCATCCTGACTAGCCTGGGTATGCAAATGCTCATCGGTATTTTCTAAGACAAAGAGAGTGGGACAGAAATCGGTAATTCGTTAGAATTCGATTTCGTCATCCCACCTCCGCACAGTTGAGTAGGGCTGTAAAAGCTGATGAAATCAGCTTAGTAGAGCCCACTCAATCACTGCGTCTTACTCGACAATCCAAAGACAATTGAGAGGCTAGGACTTTTGTCCCAGCCTCTTTTATTGTTCAAGAATTAAGCGTGTATGTTCTCTCTTAATACAACGGTTCATCACGATATCATCGCAACCTCCAGAACGCAAGATTTCTTCCGCTTCTAGACTTTCAAGTCCTAGTTGCGCCCAGAAAATCTTAGCATCAGCCTTGAGAAAATCTCGTGCCACATCTGGTAGAAACTCACTACGACGATAGACATTAACGATATCTACAGGGAAAGGAATCTCAGCCAGACTAGCATAAGCCTTTTCTCCCAAGATTTCCCCACCTGCAGCCTTAGGGTTTACTGGTATGATTTTATAGCCACGAGCCTGCATTTCCTTTGTCACTCGATTGCTAGTTGTTTCCTCACGGTCAGACAAGCCCACTACTGCTAGAGTTTTACTGGTTTCTAGATACTGACGGATCACGCCATCACTTGGATTGATAAATTCTTGAGTCATAAAAACCCTCCTTTTTCATCAGTATAGCATATTTTGAAAGGGTTTGCAGAAATTTACTATAAAATCAAAAAATCCTCCCAAAATTAAACAATTTCATTTAATTTGAGGAGGATTCATAAAAATTTTATTTAAAGATTATTCTCTTGTTGGTTTATACTGAAGGCTTTCTCCATGTTGTTTGACAAAGTCACTCATCTCTGAGTCAGGAATTTGTCGAAGGTAGAGATTGGCACGAATCGTATCATCTTCTTCACGACAAGTAGAAAGAACAAGATATTTATCCTTAGCTGATACCTTAACATTTGGTTTCTTAACCTCTGCAGTATCATAAATAATATTTAGCTGTTTCTCAAAATCCGCATCATCATCAAAAGAAGTACGGTAAAAAGCTGTTTCTTCTGGAACAATAATCATAGCAACAGCTTCATAATAATACTTTCTCTCTGGAGTTTCAATGACAACATAAGGGTGTTCATCAAAATATTCCTGGCGACTGAAGTAATTCACATCTTTAAACATGCGGTGGTCAGGCACTTTACTACCACGAGCGTGACCAAATAACCAAGTCAATCGATCACTAAAGTCCTTCTTGTTATCAGCATCCATAAAGACTGTACCCATTAAAGGCTCATTAACGCCATCAAAGCGCTTATCTAAATAAGTCGCATTATCCGTTGTTTGAACAACTGGTTCATCTAACTGGGTACCAGGAATATATACGTAACCAACCGTCTCAGAGTTTGTTGCGAGCAATCCTTTAAACTTATTAGCAAGATATTCCTTTTCTTCCTCACTAGTAGTGTAAGTTTGCTTTGGAGCTTCCTGAGTAATCTTTGCATCATTTAGCTTATCTCCACTTGGAGCTAGGAAGCTTTTATAGATAAAGAAGCCTCCCAAAGCAACGATAGCTACTGCAACGATTGAAGCAATTATTTTAGTAATTGGTGATTTCTTTGTCGTAGAACGTCTACTCATCTTTTCCTCCCTCATTTTTTACCAAAAAAATCACTGAAACCAAGTTTCAGTGATTGGCTACTTTTTAAATAAAATTATTTAGCAGCGTGTGTTTTTGGAAGGGCTTTTTGACCTGCTTTAGCATTTGCGCCTGCTTTTTTAGCAGCTGCGTCTGCTTTTTTAGCTTGGTCTACAGCACCTGGTTTACCATCTTCTGGTTTAGTTGCAGCTTGATCAGCTGCTTGATCAGCAGGTGCTTGATCAGGTAGACCATGTTCTTTCAAGTAACGAGCATTTTTTTGTTCTGGAGTTTCGTTCAAGATGTAGTAGTCACCTTGTTTTTTGTTAGCTGTGTTCCACTCTTTTTGTAGGCTTTGAACAGCTTCATTACGAACACGTGCAACTTCTGCATCATATTTAGATTGAGCTGCTGCTACTGCATCACGGTAAGGTTTCAACAACTCATTACGGTTGTGTGCAAAGTTTTCTGGTGCATTTTCTGCTGTTGCCAATGCTGCTTTAGCTGCATCCAATTCAGCTTTATTAGCATTGATATCTTCTGAATGAGCTGCGATATACTCGTTAACTCGTTGTGCATTTACAAATTCAGTTTGTGAATTGTAAGCGTCGCCTACTCCACCACCTGTTACTGGTTGGTCATATGCACCTGGAGTGTTAGCTCCACCGTTAATATCTGCAAAAGCTGGAGCTGCTGCTGAGAATACTGCAAGAGCTACTACTGATGACAATAAAACTTTTTTCATTGTTTTATCTCCTCTTTAAGTTTAATTTTATTTATAAGGATAACCCTTATTACCTCAAATTATATCACATATATCTAGGTTGTCAAGCTTTTTCTTAAAGTATTTTTAAAATTCCTGGTAAAAAACGAGTAAAATTTATTATATTCTTAAAAAACAAGCAATATTCTCGAAAGATTAAGGAAAAAAATGGACTAAAAAACGAACAATTAGTGAAATTTTCACATTTTTCTGATCTAATTAAGAAAACTCCCAACAAGGTCTATCACTTTGTTAGGAGTTTTGTCTGATCCAACGAATTCGTTAGATTTTTTTCTCAATACTAAATAATGGAGATAGAGGACGTTTTTCATGGATACGGATGATAGCATCTGCCAAGAGATGAGCGATAGAGATTTGCTCAATCTTATCAATCAAACGTTCTTCTGGTAGGTAGATAGTATCCAAAACAACTAATTTTTTAATAGCTGATTTTTGGATATTATCCATAGCAGGCCCTGAAAGAACTGGGTGCGTACAGCTTGCGTAAACTTCGACAGCACCAGCTTCTGCAAGAGCATCCGCCGCATGGCAAATAGTTCCAGCTGTATCGATCATATCGTCAATCAAGATACAAGTCTTGCCTTCTACCTTACCAATGATGTTCATCACTTCACTAGTATTCATCTTGTCCACGCTACGACGTTTGTCGATAATGGCAATTGGAGTTTTCAAAAACTCTGCCAATTTACGAGCACGAGTCACCCCACCATGGTCTGGACTGACAACCACATAGTCAGAACCAATCATGCCACGACGCTCAAAGTAGTCTGCAATTAAAGGAGCACCCATCAAGTGATCAACAGGAATATCAAAGAATCCCTGAATCTGTGCAGCGTGCAAGTCAATCGTCAACAAACGATCCACTCCAGCCACTTCTAGCATATTTGCCACAAGTTTTGAAGTGATTGGCTCACGCGCTCTCGCTTTTCTATCCTGACGTGCATAGCCATAGTAAGGCATAACAACGTTGACAGATTCTGCACTGGCGCGTTTCAAAGCATCTACCATAATCAAAATTTCTAGCAGATTGTCATTTACAGGTGAGCTAGTTGATTGTAGGATAAAGACGTGTTTTCCACGGATCGATTCTTCGATATTAACTTGAATTTCTCCATCTGAAAATTGACGTACAGTCGATTTTCCCAACTCTATCCCAATCTCTTGCGCCACACGCTTTGCCAATTCTCTATTTGAAGAAAGGGCAAACAGCTTTAAATCAGAAAAAGACATGATTTCCTCCAGTATTTATGTATCACTTGTGTTTTTTCACAACATTTTTCCAACTACCATTGTAGCGCTTTTTTCTTGATTTTTCAATAAAAAATAAGACAAGAATGGACATTTATCCCCTTGTCTTGTGCTCATTTATATTCCTTATATTCAAGCTGAAATGTGACAACTTAGACATTCTATCTCATAGGAAGATAGGAACTCACAAAGGAAAAGTTAGTATACCTCTCTCATACTGCCTGTATCTACATCATAAACAGCCCCTGAAATAACGACATCATCTGGAATCAATGGGCATTCTCGAAGTAACTGCATATCTTCACGAACACTCTCCTCAACGTCTTGAAAAGGGAGAAAATCTTGACCCGAGACATCAACCCCTAATTCAGTTTTTAAATGTTCTTGAAACTCTTCGTTTTGAAATGTCTGAGCACCACAGTCTGTATGATGAAGAACCACAATCTCTCTTGTTCCCATTTGTTGCTGAGAAATCACGAGTGAGCGAATCATATCGTCTGTCACTCGACCGCCCGCATTCCGTAAAATGTGAGCATCTCCAAGTGCTAACCCCAAAGCTTGTGCAACGTGCAGACGTGAGTCCATACAAGTCACAATGGCTACTCTGGTTTTCGGCTTGATTGGCAGATTTAACTGCCCATGCAGGGCAACATAAGCCTGGTTGGCTTGCATAAACTGTTCAAAATACGACACGATTTCCCCCTTAAAAATTTGATAATCAAACATTTCTCCTATCTTATCATTTTTAAGAGTATTTGTCAGCTGTCAACCTCCTTATTAAAAAACCAGGACAGAGACATCCAGCTTCTAGCTTGGGTTTCTGCCCTAGTTTTTTTATTATTATGAACCTTTTTGGATATACTTGTTAAGAGAGCCTGCAAAGCTTTGAAGATTGAGACTTTGTACATAGACCTCACCGGTACCTCGGAAGGTATTCACCACTCCTTCGCCTGTACCAATAGACTGCCAGAAGCCATTTTCTAAGTGGATATTATAGTCCAAAGATTGACTCCAAGCTACCACATGGGCATTGTCGATGGTTATTTCTTGGTTTTGTAGCTCAATTTTCTTAATAGAGCCAAAAGCATTGGCCAAAAGAGTTCCCTGACCTTGAGTAGTCATTACGAAAAGACCACCTTGACCTCCGAAAAGTGCTTTCCCAATAGATTGGTGCTCCATTGTATAGAAAGCCGTCCCATCAAGAGCCAGAAAAGCCCCATCATTCAATCGATACTGCTTTTCGCCTAGTTCAAGAGCAATCACTTGACCAGGAGTATCTGGTGCTAAAGCAAGATGTCCGTTGTCAGACTCTGCAATAGCTTGAGTAATGAAGGTACTTTCACCAGAAACCATAGAACGTCCCACGGCTTTGACAAAACGCCCCAAACCAGAACCGCTGGCATTAAGTTGGGTATTGAGGCTGACATTAGGTGTGTGGTAAACCATGCTACCGCGCTGGATAAAGACTGTTTCTCCTTGGTTGAGCGATAACTCTACCAAAGGAAATTGAATTTGACTATCCATAGAAAATTTCATCAGAAATTCCTCCTTGTTTTTAATAAATATTGGCTATAAAGTGTTTTGCAATCTAAAACTGAGTAAGACTATTAGGAAAATACTTTTTTCAAAACTTCTCCGATAGTCGTCACTCCGATTACCTGAATTTCCTTAGGTGGTTTAATACCTGTTAGGGAATTTTTGGGTACATAGATTTTTGTAAATCCAAGCTTAGCAGCTTCGTTGATTCGTTGTTCGATACGATTTACACGCCGAATCTCTCCAGTCAAGCCCAACTCTCCCACAAAACATTCCTGAGGGTTGGTTGGTTTATCCTTGTAACTCGAAGCAATGGCAACCGCAACAGCCAAGTCAATGGCAGGCTCATCTAACTTGACACCACCAGCCGATTTGAGATAGGCATCCTGATTTTGCAAGAGAAGCCCTGCACGTTTTTCTAAAACAGCCATAATTAGACTAGCGCGATTGAAGTCAAGACCTGTCGTCGTACGCTTGGCATTCCCAAACATAGTCGGTGTCACCAAGGCCTGCACCTCCGCCAAAATCGGACGCGTCCCTTCCATCGTCACCACGATTGACGATCCAGTCGCCCCATCCAAGCGTTCTTCCAAAAACACTTCACTAGGATTAAGAACTTCAACCAATCCACCTGACTGCATCTCAAAGATTCCGATCTCATTAGTCGAGCCAAACCGGTTCTTGACTGCTCGTAAGATTCGGAAGGTATGGTGGCGTTCCCCTTCAAAGTAAAGTACCGTATCCACCATGTGTTCCAGCATACGAGGACCTGCCAAGGTCCCTTCCTTGGTCACATGCCCCACGATAAAGATGGCGATGTTATTGGTCTTAGCCAGCTGCATAAGCTCAGCGGTCACCTCACGCACCTGAGAAACAGATCCTTGCACTCCTGAAATCTCCGGAGACATGATGGTCTGTATAGAGTCGATGATAAGGAAATTCGGCTGGATACGTTCGACTTCTGCACGAACGCTCTGCATATTGGTCTCAGCATAGAGATAAAATTCACTGTCGATATCACCCAAGCGCTCTGCACGGAGTTTAATCTGTTGAGCAGACTCCTCCCCACTAACGTAAAGAACTGTTCCTACTTGAGACAGCTGGGTTGAGACTTGTAAGAGCAGAGTTGATTTCCCAATCCCAGGATCCCCACCGATGAGGACGAGACTTCCTGGCACCACACCGCCACCAAGCACTCGGTTAAACTCCTCCATCTCAGTCTTAGTTCGATTGACATTAATAGAAGTTACTTCAGCCAATTTCATAGGCTTGGTTTTCTCACCTGTCAAGGAGACACGCGCATTTTTGACTTCTGCGACCTCAACTTCTTCTACAAAAGAAGACCAGGCTCCACAGTTTGGACAGCGTCCTAAATACTTAGGTGAATTATATTCACAATTTTGACACACAAATGTCGCTTTTTTCTTTGCGATGATAAACCTCTTTCTATATCTCTATCTCACATTCAATCACTTGGCAAAAATCAATCTTCTCGTCTGGTACAAATTGGCGCATGAGCATTCCGTGAGTTACAATGATAATAGTTTTATAATTTTTATATTTTTCCAAAGTTCTTAAAAAACGATGACGCATCTCCAGAGCTGTTTCATAGCGATAAGGAGAATCTTCAGATAAACCTCCTTGATGTTTTAGATAATATTCATGAGCTACCAATACACTAGTTAAATCAGAGTTAGTGCCATCTAAGTCTGGACGCCACTCATGAAAAAACGGCTCCACAAATAAGTCCAATCCTGTTTCAACCGCTATATAATGTGCTGTTTCTAAAGCCCTCGTCACAGACGATGAAATAATAATCTCTGCCTTTCTAAAACATGCAGTTTTAGCAACTTCTTTTGCCAGACTGCGACCTTTTCCTGTCAATGGTGCTAAATCACGACCAAAACCACTATAGAGTCGCGGATTTTCAAGTTTATCAAGCATACTATAATCTGGCTCTCCATGACGCACAAAAATAATCTTCATCTTAGTGCCCAGTCGATCCAAATCCACCAGTCCGCACGCCGTCTGCCTCATCTCCATCTACGATTAAAAATGGTGCAAAGACAGCCTGAACCACACGTTCCCCAACTTCAAGAACAACTTCTTGATCTGTGATATTCTTCATCTGTGCAAAGATATGTCCCTCATTCCCAGGATTTCCATAATAGTCTCCGTCAATGACACCCACAGAGTTAATCAAGACCAAACCTTTTTTACGAGGATTTGATGAACGGTCATAAAGATAGAGCACTTCTGTCGGTTGCATATAAGCCTTGACCCCTGTCGGAACCAAGACAATCTCTCCTGGAGCAATAACTGTACGCTCCGCAACCTTTAAGTCGTACCCAGCCGCATGCGCTGTCTCACGCTTCGGTAGCAAATTTTCATCTGTAAAACTAGAAACTAGTTCAAAACCACGAATTTTCATAATCTTCTCTTTTCTATTATCATTTATTCTAGGCTATTTTATCTTATTTATTCGAAAAAAGCACGAAAAATCTTCTATATAAAATAAAGAAAAGTGTCCTATCAAAAAACAAACAATAAAATCATACAAAAAAATTTAAAGATATTTCAAATGTCCCTTATTTTCCCTCTTATTAACAAACTCATTCCTATTTCGCCATACTTAAACTATTTTCTTTAAAGTACAAAAAAAGAGCACACAATTCACATCGCTTAGGGCTGCTGGATTCCTCCCCTGACCCGCTTCACGCAGAACTGTTGCTCCATTAGTTATTATACCACATTTCCAAAGATTTTAAAAGAGAAATTATTTTTTCCGTCGATTTCTGAAAAATTCTTGCATAATGCCTGCACATTCACTCTCTAAAATCCCTGTTTCAACCTCTACACGATGATTGAGGCGCTCATCTGTCAAAATATCATACAGACTTCCAGCTGCACCAAATTTCTGATTTTTAGCCCCATAAACTACCTTAGGGATACGAGCAAGCCCAATCGCCCCACTACACATAACGCAGGGCTCTATAGTAACAAAAAGTGTGCAATCCAACAAACGCCAGCTCTCTTCCCTCAGATTCGCATTTTCGATGGCCATAATTTCCGCATGCATGACTGCACGTTGCAACTCCTCACGTGCATTGTGCCCCCGACCAATGATTTCTCCATCCTTTACAATTACACAACCAATTGGAATTTCATCATGCTCTAAAGCAATCTCCGCCTCCTTTAAGGCCTCTCTCATAAATGCTTCTTTTTCTTCAACTGTATAATCCATAACATCTCTCTTTTCTCGCCTATCAATTCTATCATTATAGCATGTTTTCCTAGACAAAAAAAGAGCTCTATAATATTTGCAGAAACCAACTTTAGATAGTATTCAATCTCTGGTTTGTAGAAATAATGTTATAAAAAGAGTATAATAGTAGCAAAATTTAGAGAAACACTAGAAATCATGAACTGAGAGTAATGGAGACAACTGATACAAAATATACAAATCTGTCGGAAGATTTTTAACCATAAGTCTCCAAGAGATGATTATCCTGAGATTTAAATAATAAACAAGATGAAAGGGTAAATAATGAAATTAGATTTTTTACAGGATGAACCAAAACTTACCTTGATGTTTTCATATAAAGATACATTTAATAGAGTATGGGGCCCATCCATGATATCTATATCTGTTATGATTCTCTGGATTCTAAAGCGTCTGATGACTTACAATACTGATTTTGCAGACAAGATTGTTATGGCGGTAGCGCTGATTTATGCTCCACTTCTTATATGGTTTTTAGGCTTTTCTCTCTTCATAAATGGAGTAAAAGTAGAGATTTTTAAAAACAATACTGTTCAGTATTATACCTATAGCAGTAGAGGCCACAGCCTATTACTTTATCAATTTGGCCTTCAAGATATCGAACAAATAACCATTAAAAAGCGTCCTTTTAATTGCGTAAAGTTAAGCATAAAAATTAGAAATCCTATTTTTTTAGAAGGACATGAAAAAAAAACTAAATAAGCTAGTCAGTATCAGTATCATCACAAACAAACTAAAAGCAGATGCTTTTATGAATGAAATGAAGCTATTTCAAAGTGATAAATCAGGCAATCAATTTATCAAGTAAGCTGACTCAGAAAAAATTCAAGTTTGTCTAACTTACAAATTCTCAAGAAAATAGTTCACTGAAGAGGCTGGGATCAGAAATCCCAACCTCATTTTTTCTTAGTTATGCGCCTTTGATGTGATGGCAAATTGAACGATTTGTTGGTATTTGAGAATTCAAAAAGCTTCTTTTACCAAAACTTCTTTTCTCCATTCACAACTTTAACCAATTTACCCAAATGTTGAAAACTCGTAGATCTGTGGCTACCAAATCGAGACTTAATCTAGAGATTTAATACCCACTGTTTTTTCTTCATATGCTACTTTCAAGAAGACACCCAGATAGGACTTAAAAACTGACAAAAAAAGCCACCGAATGCGGTGACTTTATAGGGAGATTATTATGAAAAAGAAAAGTTTAGGATATTTGTTACAACAAGTTAGGAGGTCTTCTTGTAACTGTCTATAGTATAGCTGAACTATCTTAAACAAATCTTAAAAAATCTCTTATGACCAAACACTTTCTAAAATATTTGTTTGTTCACGACCAGGACCTACTGAGAAAGTAGAGATACGAACGCCAACCAATTCGCTAACACGACGAACATAGTTACGTGCATTTTCAGGAAGGTCTTCCAAAGTACGTACTCCAGTTATATCTTCTGACCAACCAGGTAATTCTTCATAAATAGGTTTACAACGTTTTAATTGTTCAAGACTAGCTGGATAGTAGTCAATACGTTGACCATCAAGATCATAGGCAACACAGATTTTCACAGTATCTAAACCACTCAAAACGTCGATAGAGTTCAAAGATAGATTTGTAATGCCAGAAACACGGCGACTATGACGCATAACCACTGAATCAAACCAACCTACACGACGTGGACGACCTGTTGTAGTACCATACTCATGACCTACTTCACGAATGCGTTCTCCCACTTCATCAAACAACTCAGTTGGGAATGGACCATCACCAACACGACTTGTATAGGCCTTACATACACCTACAACCTTGTCAATCTTGCTTGGACCAACACCTGAACCGATCGTCACACCACCTGCAACAGGGTTTGATGACGTAACAAATGGATAAGTACCTTGGTCAATATCTAGCATGACACCTTGGGCACCTTCAAATAGGACACGTTTGCCATTATCAAGCGCATCATTTAAAATAACCGAAGTATCTGTGACATATTGCTTAATTTGTTGACCATACTCATAATATTCTTCAAAAATATCATCAATTGAAATAGGGTTGCTTTCGTACAATTTTTCAAACAAACGATTCTTCTCAGCAAGGTTACGTTCTAATCGCTCACGGAAAATATCTTTATCTAAAAGATCCGCAATACGGATTCCAACACGAGCAGCCTTATCCATATAAGCTGGTCCGATACCCTTGATAGTAGTACCAATCTTATTTTCACCCTTAGCTTCTTCTTGCAGACGGTCTAACTCGATGTGGTACGGCAAAATAACATGCGCACGATCAGAAATACGTAGATTATCTGTTGTAACACCTTCATCATGAAGATAGCTCAACTCTTTCACAAGTGACTTAGGATTTACAACCATCCCATTCCCAATGACAGAAATTTTTTCAGGGAAGAAAATTCCAGAAGGAATCAAGTGCAACTTAAATTTCTTTCCATCAATCACAATTGTGTGACCAGCATTATCACCACCTTGGTAACGCGCAATCACTTCTGCATTAGCTGAAAGGAAGTCTGTAATCTTCCCTTTACCTTCATCACCCCACTGGGTACCTACAACAACAACTGAAGTCATAATCTTGTCTGAGCCCTTAGGCTCTTCCTTTCTCACATACATGGCAGGAATCTCACCTACAATTATATCTTACAATTTATTATAATAAAGATTCTCAATTTTTTCAAGACCAAAGACCAGAAACATTAGGGAACTAGAGAAAACTAGAAAATTAATATTAAAAAAATATTGTAAATTTATATTTTGAAAAGAAAAAACTATGAAATCGTTCGGAAATATGGAATTTATAAATTATCTCCCAACCCAATCATTTGAAATCAATAGTTGCTCAATGTACAAACGGTAGCAAGCTCTATAGTGGTAAGAAAATAAAGGATGCATAGTATCAAGCTTGTACCGAACTAAATAATAGAGTAAAAATCGAAGATGAAAAACTTCCCATTCTAAATCATTATCTACTAAATAACTATATTCCTTTTCAATAACATCATAAAAATCAAGATATTGTTCATAAATCTGTTCAATCATTTTATTTGACTCCATTTCTATTGATAAAATGAGTATAACAAAAAAATAGAAGAACCAGGGAAGATACTTCTATCATGTACTATAATGAATATTCAAATAAATAACAGATAAAAAAATTAACAGTTCAGGTCAACAATCCTACATTTCAAAAAAAGATCTAAAATTTCTATAATGAAAAGAAATCACTGTAGGAATTATGGTAGTCTACTTTATAATAAAAAAAACTTATCTGAACAATGATTACAACACCTCAAAATCCATTAAAGAATTACTTATAAGACCTATTAAAAATACTTAAAATGAAACATTCAAATCTAACAAACTTATAAAAGATATTAAATATTAATAAAGAGCTAAATAAAAAATAATCAAGATGACCCCTGAAATATAAAAAAAGACGTCCCTTGGAACGTCTACATACTCCGCCAGTAGGACTCGAACCTACGACATCATGATTAACAGTCATGCGCTACTACCAACTGAGCTATGGCGGATTA
>NZ_JAPVZP010000016.1:0-4018 GCF_041432415.1 Streptococcus sp. 27098_8_22
ACTGAACAAGACGAACCAATGTGCAGGGCACTACAACTGAAGTTGTAGTACTGAACAATGAAAAAAACAATAAATCTGTCAGTGACAGAAATGAGTGAGAACTCAAACTTTTAATGAGAGTTTGATCCTGGCTCAGGACGAACGCTGGCGGCGTGCCTAATACATGCAAGTAGAACGCTGAAGGAGGAGCTTGCTTCTCCGGATGAGTTGCGAACGGGTGAGTAACGCGTAGGTAACCTGCCTGGTAGCGGGGGATAACTATTGGAAACGATAGCTAATACCGCATAACAGTAGATATTGCATGATATCTGCTTGAAAGGTGCAAATGCATCACTACCAGATGGACCTGCGTTGTATTAGCTAGTTGGTGGGGTAACGGCTCACCAAGGCGACGATACATAGCCGACCTGAGAGGGTGATCGGCCACACTGGGACTGAGACACGGCCCAGACTCCTACGGGAGGCAGCAGTAGGGAATCTTCGGCAATGGACGGAAGTCTGACCGAGCAACGCCGCGTGAGTGAAGAAGGTTTTCGGATCGTAAAGCTCTGTTGTAAGAGAAGAACGAGTGTGAGAGTGGAAAGTTCACACTGTGACGGTATCTTACCAGAAAGGGACGGCTAACTACGTGCCAGCAGCCGCGGTAATACGTAGGTCCCGAGCGTTGTCCGGATTTATTGGGCGTAAAGCGAGCGCAGGCGGTTAGATAAGTCTGAAGTTAAAGGCTGTGGCTTAACCATAGTACGCTTTGGAAACTGTTTAACTTGAGTGCAAGAGGGGAGAGTGGAATTCCATGTGTAGCGGTGAAATGCGTAGATATATGGAGGAACACCGGTGGCGAAAGCGGCTCTCTGGCTTGTAACTGACGCTGAGGCTCGAAAGCGTGGGGAGCAAACAGGATTAGATACCCTGGTAGTCCACGCCGTAAACGATGAGTGCTAGGTGTTAGACCCTTTCCGGGGTTTAGTGCCGTAGCTAACGCATTAAGCACTCCGCCTGGGGAGTACGACCGCAAGGTTGAAACTCAAAGGAATTGACGGGGGCCCGCACAAGCGGTGGAGCATGTGGTTTAATTCGAAGCAACGCGAAGAACCTTACCAGGTCTTGACATCCCTCTGACCGCTCTAGAGATAGAGTTTTCCTTCGGGACAGAGGTGACAGGTGGTGCATGGTTGTCGTCAGCTCGTGTCGTGAGATGTTGGGTTAAGTCCCGCAACGAGCGCAACCCCTATTGTTAGTTGCCATCATTCAGTTGGGCACTCTAGCGAGACTGCCGGTAATAAACCGGAGGAAGGTGGGGATGACGTCAAATCATCATGCCCCTTATGACCTGGGCTACACACGTGCTACAATGGCTGGTACAACGAGTCGCAAGTCGGTGACGACAAGCTAATCTCTTAAAGCCAGTCTCAGTTCGGATTGTAGGCTGCAACTCGCCTACATGAAGTCGGAATCGCTAGTAATCGCGGATCAGCACGCCGCGGTGAATACGTTCCCGGGCCTTGTACACACCGCCCGTCACACCACGAGAGTTTGTAACACCCGAAGTCGGTGAGGTAACCTTATAGGAGCCAGCCGCCTAAGGTGGGATAGATGATTGGGGTGAAGTCGTAACAAGGTAGCCGTATCGGAAGGTGCGGCTGGATCACCTCCTTTCTAAGGATAAGGAATGCACATTGGTCTTGTTTAGTCTTGAGAGGTCTTGTGGGGCCTTAGCTCAGCTGGGAGAGCGCCTGCTTTGCACGCAGGAGGTCAGCGGTTCGATCCCGCTAGGCTCCATTGGTGAGAGATCACCAAGTAATGCACATTGAAAATTGAATATCTATATCAAATAGTAACAAGAAAATAAACCGAAAACGCTGTAGTATTAATAAAGAGTTTATGACTGAAAGGTCAGAAAAATAAGGTTAAGTTAATAAGGGCGCACGGTGGATGCCTTGGCACTAGGAGCCGAAGAAGGACGTGACAAACGACGATATGCCTTGGGTAGCTGTAAGTAAGCGATGATCCAGGGATTTCCGAATGGGGGAACCCAACAGGTACTACCTGTTACCCATATCTGTTAAGGATATGAGGAGGAAGACGCAGTGAACTGAAACATCTAAGTAGCTGCAGGAAGAGAAAGCAAAAGCGATTGCCTTAGTAGCGGCGAGCGAAACGGCAGAAGGGCAAACCGAAGAGTTTACTCTTCGGGGTTGTAGGACTGCAATGTGGACTCAAAGATTATAGGAGAATGATTTGGGAAGATCAGCCAAAGAGAGTGAAAGCCTCGTATTCAAAATAGTCTTTGTACCTAGCAGTATCCTGAGTACGGCGGGACACGTGAAATCCCGTCGGAATCTGGGAGGACCATCTCCCAACCCTAAATACTCCCTAGTGACCGATAGTGAACCAGTACCGTGAGGGAAAGGTGAAAAGCACCCCGGGAGGGGAGTGAAATAGAACCTGAAACCGTGTGCCTACAACAAGTTCGAGCCCGTTAATGGGTGAGAGCGTGCCTTTTGTAGAATGAACCGGCGAGTTACGATATGATGCGAGGTTAAGTTGAAGAGACGGAGCCGTAGGGAAACCGAGTCTGAAAAGGGCGCTTTAGTATTATGTCGTAGACCCGAAACCATGTGACCTACCCATGAGCAGGTTGAAGGTGCGGTAAGACGCACTGGAGGACCGAACCAGGGCACGTTGAAAAGTGCTTGGATGACTTGTGGGTAGCGGAGAAATTCCAAACGAACTTGGAGATAGCTGGTTCTCTCCGAAATAGCTTTAGGGCTAGCGTCGACATTAGAGATTCTTGGAGGTAGAGCACTGTTTGGGTGAGGGGTCCATCCCGGATTACCAATCTCAGATAAACTCCGAATGCCAATGAATTATGGTCGGCAGTCAGACTGCGAGTGCTAAGATCCGTAGTCGAAAGGGAAACAGCCCAGACCACCAGCTAAGGTCCCAAAATAATTGTTAAGTGGAAAAGGATGTGGGGTTGCACAGACAACTAGGATGTTAGCTTAGAAGCAGCTATTCATTCAAAGAGTGCGTAATAGCTCACTAGTCGAGTGACCCTGCGCCGAAAATGTACCGGGGCTAAAACAATTTACCGAAGCTGTGGATACCTTTATAGGTATGGTAGGAGAGCGTTCTATGTGTGGTGAAGGTGTACCGTGAGGAGCGCTGGAACGCATAGAAGTGAGAATGCCGGTATGAGTAGCGAAAGACAGGTGAGAATCCTGTCCACCGTAAGACTAAGGTTTCCAGGGGAAGGCTCGTCCGCCCTGGGTTAGTCGGGACCTAAGGAGAGACCGAAAGGTGTATCCGATGGACAACAGGTTGATATTCCTGTACTAGAGTATGTAGTGATGGAGGGACGCAGTAGGCTAACTAAAGCAGACGATTGGAAGTGTCTGTCTAAGCAGTGAGGTGTGAATTGAGTTAAATGCTTAGTTCTATAACATTGAGCTGTGATGGGGAGCGAAGTTTAGTAGCGAAGTTAGTGACGTCACACTGCCAAGAAAAGCTTCTAGCGTTTAAACATACTCTACCCGTACCGCAAACCGACACAGGTAGTCGAGGCGAGTAGCCTCAGGTGAGCGAGAGAACTCTCGTTAAGGAACTCGGCAAAATGACCCCGTAACTTCGGGAGAAGGGGTGCTGACATATGTCAGCCGCAGTGAATAGGCCCAAGCAACTGTTTATCAAAAACACAGCTCTCTGCTAAATCGTAAGATGATGTATAGGGGGTGACGCCTGCCCGGTGCTGGAAGGTTAAGAGGAGTGCTTAGAGGTAACTCGAAGGTATGAATTGAAGCCCCAGTAAACGGCGGCCGTAACTATAACGGTCCTAAGGTAGCGAAATTCCTTGTCGGGTAAGTTCCGACCCGCACGAAAGGCGTAATGATTTGGGCACTGTCTCAACGAGAGACTCGGTGAAATTTTAGTACCTGTGAAGATGCAGGTTACCCGCGACAGGACGGAAAGACCCCATGGAGCTTTACTGCAGTTTGATATTGAGTGTCTGTACCACATG
>NZ_JAPVZP010000017.1:0-3237 GCF_041432415.1 Streptococcus sp. 27098_8_22
GTCATGAAGTTTATCAATCGTAAAGAAGAGCTCCGTAATTTACAAAAGGATTACACTAATAATTTGAATCGTGGATTGAATCAAGTTTATATCATTAAAGCTGATTCAGGCGTAGGGAAATCCGAATTTATTAAAGAAATATCTAAGAAACTAAACTTATCTTTTATAGAAGTTCTTCCATTAGATGATAGCAATGATTTTTCAACATTTAAAAGATTTGTTATAGAATTGGATAAAATCAGTAACGAATATGGTTATGATGATTTTAAAGAATTTTACACCAAAAAAATGACTAGTGATAAAGCTATTAAAATATTGCTGAAAATTTCAGCAATATTTGGTAAAGCATTTATTGGAACATTTTTTAAAGATAATAATATTGGACTAGAAGCGTCAGAGATTGACTTACCTTCATTGATAGAAGAACCTACTCAATATGAGACATTTGTGCTAAAAGCTCAAGTGGAAAATCTCTTTGAATATGCTAATTATGTTCTAAAACAGAGAAAATTGTCTATTTTGTATCCACAAGCATCTCAGATTGATCGTTCTTCTTTGGATTTATTTAATAAATTAATAGTTACTTCTCAACAATGCCTGTTTATTTTTGAGTGTGATGATAACAGAGTGGAGCAGTATTTGAAAAATAGTAGTAAATTTTTTCTTAAAACCTATCACTTAAATCGACTTTCTAATGAACATATTCTTCATTACATCCAACAATTAACTGAAGAGTTAGAATTGAATTATGAGCAAATTGATTTTACAATTTTACATGATAGTGTTGAAAAAGGAGATTTAGCAGAAATCTCCACAATTTTAAAGGATTTTGATGATAGAGTACAGTTGGATCGGACAGTAAAATTACAGACGATTAAACAAATTGTTGAAGAATTATCAGACAAACAAATAGCCCTTTTAATCTTACTTTCCTTAACAAAGAATAGGTTAGCTCAAGTTGATTTGATGGAAATTTTATCCCAACTATACGGGGAGTTTGATTCGGAAAATATTGATTTTCTAGTAAACAAAGATTTACTAGAACGAAATCACTCTTCCTTATCAATCCCTAATTTTATAGATATAGTTGTTAGCCCTACAACATTTTTCCCTAAGTTAAGACTAGCTCTAAGCTCTCTTTTAGTTAAGTATATTAGCCGAAAGTTATATAAAACTAATAGTGCTGAATATCTTGATATTTTAGTTGACCATTATTTACTTCACCGCCAATTTTTACAACTCAAATCTATTTTCCCTAAAATTCGAGAGAGATTGATAAGAATTGATTCACAAGAAGGGCGTGTAGCCTATTTTGAGAAATTCAATCTGATACAGCATGATGTAAAAACAATTGATGAAGATTTTATACTGACACTTGTAAAAATTGCCTATGATGCTAATTTGTATCAACAATCCCTATCTTTCATTAATTTTATCTCTCACAATATTGATAAGGTTGTTTTTGGCAAAGCATTATTACTAAATCGATGTGAAAAATTTGATGCTTCTATTAACTATATTGAAAAAAATATAGTTAAGCTAGATAAAAACTCATCACAATACTTCCAGCTTTCTTTAGTTTTAATAATGAACTTAGTACAACTTGAAAAACGAGAAGAAGCAAAACGTATTTTCGAGGAATTAAGTACGCAACACACTCATCCACTATATCCCTACTTAATCAGATTATCTAATGTTTTTTATAGCCAATTTTCTGACCGTATAAAAATTGTTCAGTCAATTACGGAGAGAATTTTTAAGGAACAAGATTCTGAATTTTCAGGACTTCATGCTATCTATCTAGCTTACTTATATGCTGTAGAAAGAGATGTTTCTCGTGCCGAACAATTTTTAATAACCGCTCGAAACTATTTCGGTGAATCACTTGTATATAATCATATGATTCTTCATAACGAGGCTACAATAAAATTTTATAGTGGAGATATTGATGAAGCAATACCGGAGTTACTTAATAGCGCAAAAATCACCGCATATGATGAATATGACCGATTTGCCATTTACAATAATTTAGTTGTTTATTATCTCTTAAAGGATAGAGTAGGTAGTCTTGAATGTCAGTCAATTGTTGTTGAATTGGAGGAACTCATCTCAAAGACATCTTTTAAGCGTTTTTTGGATAAGATTTACTACAATCTCTATCATTATTATCAAAAAATGTATAACCTCGAAAAAATGGAAGAATACAAAAATAAAATAGAGGAAGATATTATTAAGAATGATTACGAAATGAAGTTAATGTATGAAACTTCGTGGAAACTACCCCTTAATTTAAATGATGAGTAAAGAGTGTTTGTATCATTTCATCGTACGTATAGCCATTTATGTTGAATGTTTTAGGTACAACAGATTTTGGATACAACCCAGGATTAGCATTGATCTCTATTAGATAAAATTCTGCATTTTTTATTCGACCATCTACTCGTATCAATTTATTTGGAGACAAGTTCTTATAAAGTTGCTTTAAGTTGATAATATCTTTATCGCTTAAATAGCAACTTTTTTCGATTTCTATACCGATTTTTTGTTTAATTTCTGAAGTATAAGCCTGATACTTGAATTCATTAGATTCTGGAAAAATAAGTTCAACTTCTTCAAAGAATAACTCTCCTTCATTTTCCAAAATAGTAATAGCTACTTCTCTCCCTTCAATGTATTCCTCTACTAGAATACCATCAAAGTCCTTCATTAATTGCTTGAGTGCCATATCTGCCTGTTCCATATTTTCAACAATAGAGTTTTGTGTAATTCCTATTGATTCTGATTCATAGTTCGGTTTAATAATAATTGGATATTCAAAGTTCGATAGAATTTCTTTAGTGTATGAATGATCAAATACTAACAAGCTTTTTGGGACTTTTATACCAAAATTTTCTGCAAATCTCTCTGTCATAAATTTATCTTGACATAAAACTTGTACATATGGGTCTGGGTTGAAATATTTAATTTTATAATTTTCACAAAATGCTGGGACACTCATGTTTCTAATTCGGCTGTTATATCCAAAATCAAAATTTAACACAAAGTCGTCTAGGTGATTAAAAACACTTTTTTTGAATCTCTCAAAATTATCGTAAAATATGATTTCATCGATAAATTTAGAAAAACTTTTATGGAGAATATCTCTCAATTCATTGCGAGTGTATTCTCTATTTTCGATAATTTTTGTTTGAATGGATGAATCTGGGTTGACATTTAAAATTACTATTAATCTCATAA
>NZ_JAPVZP010000018.1:0-974 GCF_041432415.1 Streptococcus sp. 27098_8_22
ACTACTGTTTCCAAAGAAGTCAAACGAAACAAACAAATTAGAGACTCTACCTCTAACAACCTTCCTTGCCCTCTACTTGATAAGGCTCCCTTTGTCTGTAATGGATGCCCTAAAAGAAGACAGAATTGTGGCTATAAGAAGATTTTCTACCTTGCTAAACAAGCTCAAAAACAATACGAACAAACTCTTGTCGAGGCTCGTGAAGGAACTCCTCTCAATTCTCAGACTTTCTCGGACATGGATAAAATCATTTCTGAGGGTGTTAAAAAGGGACAGCACATCTATCATATCCTCAAAACTCATAACCTTGATGTCAGCTCCTCAACCGTCTATCGACATATCCGAAAAGGCTACCTGTCTATCGCTCCTATTGATCTAGCTAGAGCCGTTAAATTCAAAGAGAGACGGAAAAGTAACCTACCTTCCATCCCTAAAGAAGCTAAAAAAGGACGTTCCTATGAAGATTTTCAAAATTATTTAGTCCTTAACCAACTAAACTCTTGGCTGGAAATGGATACAGTTATGGGCAGAATGGGAGGGAAAGTCCTACTCACCTTCAACCTGTCTTTCTGTAACTTTATCTTCGCTAGGCTTCTGGAGAATAAAACTGCCCTTGAAGTTATCAAGAACCTCTATAATATTAAGAATACCCTTCACGAAGCTGACAAAGATTTCTTCCAACTCTTTCCTGTCATTCTTACCGATAATGGTGGAGAGTTTGCCAGGGTTGATGACATCGAAATGGATATTCGTGGTGAAATAAAACTGTTCTTTTGTGACCCTAATCGCTCTGACCAGAAAGGGAGAATTGAGAAAAATCACACGATGATTCGCGACATTCTACCTAAGGGAACTTCCTTTGACAACTTAACTCAAGAGGACATCAATCTCGTCTGTTCTCATGTCAACAACGTCAAACGTGCTGCTTTAAATGGAAAGTCAGCCTATGAAATCTTTGCATTTACCTATGGAGA
>NZ_JAPVZP010000020.1:0-643 GCF_041432415.1 Streptococcus sp. 27098_8_22
TTCTGAGTCTGCATCAACGTCTGTCTCAGAGTCAGCAAGCACATCAGCTTCTGAATCTGCATCAACGTCTGCCTCAGAGTCAGCAAGCACATCGGCTTCTGAATCAGCCTCAACAAGCGCCTCTGAATCAGCAAGTACATCAGCTTCAGAGTCAGCGTCAACAAGTGCATCAGAATCAGCAAGCACAAGCGCCTCAGAGTCAGCAAGCACATCAGCGTCTGAGTCAGCCTCAACAAGTGCGTCAGAATCAGCCTCAACAAGTGCGTCAGAATCAGCAAGCACATCGGCTTCAGAATCGGCATCAACGTCTGCCTCAGAGTCAGCAAGCACATCAGCGTCTGGGTCAGCGTCAACAAGTGCTTCAGAATCAGCCTCAACAAGTGCTTCAGAATCAGCCTCAACAAGTGCGTCAGAGTCAGCGTCAACAAGTGCTTCAGAATCAGCCTCAACAAGTGCCTCAGAGTCAGCATCAACGTCTGCCTCAGAGTCAGCGTCAACAAGCGCCTCAGAGTCAGCATCAACAAGTGCCTCAGAATCAGCGTCAACAAGCGCTTCTGAATCAGCGTCAACAAGTGCGTCAGAATCAGCCTCAACAAGCGCCTCTGAATCTGCATCAACATCAGCTTCAGAATCAGCCTCAACA